>DBXM01000039.1:0-52669 GCA_002309655.1 Mageeibacillus sp. UBA1212 | reverse complement strand
TGTCCTCGATTACGTGCCCGATGTACATAACTCCATGGTTCTCGCACCAGTCGCCCAGAACGCGCGTAAAGTTATCCCTGTGAAGTATCGTGACCGCGTCCATATACGCGACCCTCATTCGGCCCGTTATTTTACCGTCCATGCCGTCCATTCCGGCCATGCCGTTCATTCCGCCCATACCGTCCATTCCGAACCAGAGCGCGGGAAGATACGGCAGCGGGTCGAAGCCCAGTTTTTCCCTCATCATAGGCAAAATCCTGTCATTCCACGGAAGCGCGAGGCCCGGCATTCCGAGTCTGTGGTTATAGCCTCCCAGGTCGACCGTGTGGGGCCCGTACCAGCCGTTCCCGATCTGCGGCTCCGNNAAGCTGGGCTCGTCGGAGAAAAAGCCCGCGATCGTCGTCCCGAACCTGTCCCCGTACCTCTCGTACTGCGGCTCGTAGACCGTGTCGAGAAGCAGCTTGGCGCCGCGCTCGTCGAGCATGTCGATATAGTTGCCCTGCGCGGCGCCTCTTCTCGTTTTGTATAGGAAAAACACCCTGAAGACGCCCTTCGGAAGTGAAAACCCGAGGAACCCGTTTTTGACGCCTCCGGTGAGGTCGACAGGCTCGGGGAGCAGGTCCTCGTCTTCCTCCGCCCGCGGGTAGGCGAAAACGCCAAGAAGTATGTGGTCGGCGTCGGTCGGTTCCGCCGTCAGCAGTGCCCCTTCGAGAGGTCCCGCCACGTCCACGTGCCGTTCACCGAGCTGCCATTTCCTGAGTTCCGGATGCTTGGCGACCGCGCCGGCGGCGTGCCCCGTGGGATAGTGGTCGTCGTCGAAAAACCACACCTTCATGCCGCGCTTTTCGGCCTCTTCCAGAATGAGGTCCATGTCGCTCCACCAGCCCTCTCCGCAGAAGTCGCGGTGGGTTCTCGACTCCACGCAGAACGCCCTGCAGCCGCTCCTGTAAATGCGCTCCACCTCTTCCGGAATCGTGTCGTGATGGTCGCCGTGAAGCCAGTAAAAAGGCAGCAGATAGTTGTCTTCCCGCCCGTTAAGTACGTCGCTCAGTCTTTCGTTCATTTTATTCATTCCCCGCTTTTTGCCTGAAATCAGCCTGAAAGCCGCCTGTAAACAGCCTGAAAAGGCTCAAAAACAGCCCCAAAGAGCCCAATAATTGCAAACAAGGAGCCGGGGCGGCCATATTTGTGAAATTTCCGTCCGTCCCGACTCCGTCAGTCTTTCATAACGGTTTCCCGTTTAAGCAATTATGAATACTATTTTTTGTTGGTAATCTTAATGTCGTCGACGTAGACCTCGTGCGCGCGTCCCGCCCACGCGAAGCTCTTATACTTCGAGAAGAGCGCGTTTTCGGCGGAGAACAGCTCGTTGCCCGCGCCGTCGACAAGCTTCACGTTGCGGTAGTAGCCCTCGTTGTAGCCGAACGCCTTGTTGATAACACCGGGGTTGGAGTACTCGAGCACCACGAAAACATTTCCGTTCGCCTTGACCGTAACGCTTCCCGTTCCGTCATCGGTCACCTCGAAGTCCACGAAGCCCTCACTGAAGTTGATCTCGGAATCTATCGTGGCTGTCGCGTAGGTCTTCTTGTTGTTGTCGACATCCCAGTAAGGAACGTAGATCTTCACCTTGCCGCCGCCCTGGAAGAACAGTCCGCATCCGCTGTTTGACACGAGCGATCCCATTCCGTCGCCCTCGAGACCGTTGTTCTCGAAGAAGTCGCGGCTGGTGTTGTTCTCGTCGCCCCAGTTGAACACGAATCCGCCGAAGTTGTGAGCGTCGCCGTTGTTTCTGAACCTGAACGTCGCGGTGTAGCCCTTTTCTGACTTGATCAGTCCGTTGTAGTAGAGCGCATCGAAAGCGAGGCATGCATACGCATTATTGTCGGTAATCAAGGCCCTGGACTGATTTGCGCCCGTTTTAAACTCGTACGGATCAAAATTGCCGGGAGTGAAACGCTCGTCATCGTCGAACTCCTCGAAATCCAGGAGCGTCTCGTCGAACTCGTCCTCGAGGTCCGGAATCTCCTCATCCTTGTCCTGCTCTGCCGGCGCCTCTGCCTTCACAAGCTTTTCGCCGTAAACCTTGTTAAACGCGTCGTCGTATTTTTGAATATCCTCTTCGCTCTTGAAAGCTCCGAGCCATGCGATGGAATAGATGCCGCCCTTCGCGTCTACCGACGGGAATCTTATAGCGGTCCAGTCGCCTGCCGCGGCCGGGAACATCTCGGCAAGGTTCAGAATTCCGGTGTGCCAGTCCTGGTCGGAGATCCACTCGATGTCGCCCCAAAGTCCTTCGGTAGCCGACGGTCCGCCGCTCTCCGTATTCACTGAATAGAAATGGTTCGTGTTGCGGATGCTCTGAGCGAAGCCGAGCCTGTACTTGAAAGCGATGTATTTATATGTCTCACCGGAGAACGGCTCCTCGAAATTGAAAACGACGTAGTTGTCGCCTATATCGGTTTCGATGTCGAGCCAGATGTCCTCAACGCCCGTCTCAAAAAGGCACGCGAGCGTCGTCATACTTGATTCGTCCTCGAGATCGAAGAGAATGCAGTCGAGATCGCCGATGTCGAGCTCCGGTTTCGGTTCCTTTGTCGGTTCCTCCGTGGGAACTTCCGTCGGCTCCGCTGCGGGAGCGTCGGTCGGTTTTTCCGGCGCCTCAGTGTCCTTCGGGGCGTCGGTAGCGGCGGGCGCCTGAGTTGGAACAGCGTCCGGGCCGTCCGGTTTCGTGCACGCCGCGGCGCATGTCACCAGCAGCGCGATAACGATCAAAAACGAAATTATACGTTTTTTCATTGCTCATGGTCCTTTCTATGAGTTGAATATTTGGTAACTTCATTCTACCACTGCGCGCGCGTTTTTTCAACCGGTTTCGCGGGTTATCGGGAATCTTAATTGCGAATATCGCGAATATCGTGAATATCGTGAGTTTAACGCGCGTTAACGCGCATTATTATATTTCCCGGTTGGTTGCCTTTTTTCCCGGGCTGTTCAATTTTCCACCGTTTTGACCCGTTTTTGCACGCTTCCGCATGTTCCTGCACGTTCTTGAATATTCCCGCTTGTTCCTGCGTGAAATTTTCCCGGTTTTCGCTCTGTTAGCGGTTGAAAAAAACGTTGCGATGTTGTATCATTATGTTCCGAGGGCAGACGCATATCATGAAGCCGGCGTAGCCCGAAAGGAGCATATTATGGAAAACACACTTCACATTATCGACCATCCTCTGATTCAGCACAAGCTCACGATTATGAGAAAAATCGAGACCGGGTCCAAGGATTTCAGAGAACTTCTCGAAGAGATTTCGCTTCTTATGGGCTACGAGATCACGCGCGACATTCCGCTCTGCGACGTCGAGATCGAAACTCCTCTCTGCAAAACGACCGGTAAAATGGTCGAGGGCAAGAAGCTCGCAATCGTTCCGATTCTCCGCGCGGGTCTCGGAATGGTCGACGGTCTTCTCAACCTCCTCCCCGTCGCGAAGGTCGGCCACATCGGTCTCTACCGCGACCCCAACACCCACAAGCCGGTTCCCTACTACTGCAAGCTGCCCGACGACATCGGCGACCGTCTTGTAATTCTATGCGACCCGATGCTCGCGACCGGCGGAAGCTCCTGCGACGCCATCGACCTTCTTAAGAGAAGAGGCGCCACCAGCATCAAACTGATGTGCCTGGTCGCCGCTCCCGAAGGCGTCAGGAAGGTTCAGGAAGCCCACCCCGACATTCCGATTTACTGCGCTGCCCTCGACGACCACCTCAATGAACGCGCCTACATCGTTCCGGGTCTCGGCGACGCCGGCGACAGGCTCTTCGGCACGAAGTAATTATTCTATTTGCTTTATTGAGTATTTGCCTGAATTTAGGTAAAATGAAGGCGCCCGCCCCTCCTGGTCTTAACTTTCGAGGGGGCGGGCGCTTCCTGTTTATCCGCTATATGATATTTTACCTTGCGTTCGGGATGATGAAATCGACAAGCCCGTACCGGACCGCCTCGTCTGCGAACAGCCACTTGTTGCGGAGCGTGTCGTGGGAGATTATCTCGATGTCGGTTCCCGTGTCCTTGGCCAGAAGTCCGTTGATTCTTTCCCTGATCCTGAGGATCTGCGCGGCCTCGATCTCCATGTCGGTCGCCTGCCCTTCAACGCCTCCGAGCACCTGGTGGATCATCACCTGGCTGTTCTCGAGCGCGAACCTCTTTCCCCTGGTGCCAGCTGCCAGAAGAACCGCGCCCATGCTCGCCGCCATACCGACGCAGATCGTCTTCACGTCGCAGGAGAGCATTTTGATTGTGTCGTAGATTGCAAGCCCCGCGGAAACCGATCCGCCGTAGCTGTTGATATATATCGTAATCTCTTTTGCCGGGTCGAGCGCCTGCAGGTAGAGCAGCTGCGCGATGACCGTGCACGCCAAATCGTCATTGATGTCGTTGAAAATGAGCACGACTCTGTCTTTCAGAATCCTCGAGAACGGATCGTATCCGCGTTCTTTAAGTCCGTCGTTTTCGAAAATGGTCGGGTTTATAATCATTTCTGTCCTCCGTAAATTCCGGCGCCGGTTTTTGGCGGTGCCGCTTCATCGTTTTTATTCTACCACCGTTCCGCCGTTTTTTCAACCGTGTTGCGTAGTTTGAAACCCATTTTAAACCTTTTTTAAGTCCCGGAAAAAGCGGAAATATCCGCACACCATCCGGTTCTTAAATAGTTTTATTGCGCGCAACCAAAAGTTTTAAATGTTTACAACCGCCTGAAACCGTGGTAAAATACCCTTAACAAAATCGGCGGGTTTTCAACGGGCTTTCCGCAACATATTATTGAACCGGGAATTTTCCGGCGCGAACCCCGGCCTGCCGCGTTTTCAACACTCTTTGAAACAGAGCTTTCATTTTATTTACGAAACGGAGTTTTTACAATGAAGAAAATTATCTGTCTCATCATCTGCCTGGGCGTTTTCGCCGCCTGCGGCATCATTTCCGCCTTCGCGATTACCGACAAAACCTTTGACGGCGAAGTCGCGAGAACGACGGAAGAACTTTACAAAGGCGTCACCTGCACCCACATTACCCTCGGCCCCGACTCCAAGTACGGCCAGCAGGAAATCTGGGTCGTTGAGTTCGACCCGACCAGAGCCGACCTCAAGGTTACCGTCACCGGCGGCGGCGCCTACAGCAACAAGCTGGTAACTACCGTCAAAACCATGAGCAACTACGCGGACGCCAACCCAGGCCTCCAGCCCATTTCCGCCATCAACGGCGACCTCTGGATGGTCACCTACGCACACGCGAGAGTTGTCGGTTCGGGAACCTCCTACGGCGGCTGCAAGGACGAGGTCGTCACCCATTCCCTCACGGTTCCGCGCGGACTCGACATGTACGACGGCGAAATCATTTCCAGCCCGCACACCTCGGCAGAGACCCCTTATGAAGGCGCTTTCGACGCGTTCGGCATCACACCCGACGGCAGAACAGTTCTCGGCACCCCCACCCTCAAAATCAACTGCAAGAACCTGACCCAGGGCGGCGCGGAAGTCAAGCTGACCGGTCTCAACAGGCTTCCCGCCAACAAGGCGATAATGCTCTACTCCGACAAGGGACCTGAAGACAACGCGGCTCTCGATGACGCCTACGAGATCGTCATCGACTGCGACTACGACTACTGCATCAAGCAGGGCGCCGTCATCAAGGGCAAGATCACCGCAATCTGCAAGGAAGGCGACGAAAACCCGAAAATGCAGCCCAACCGCCTGATCCTCACCGCCCGCGGCGACAGGTACGTTGCCAAGGTTGCCGATTACAAGATCGGCGACGAGCTCGAGTTCTCGTTTGAGCTCAAAGGCACGAAAACCGACAACGACATCTGGCAGGAAGTCACCAACATCGTCGGCGGTCACATCATTCTCGTCAGAAACGGCAAGGCTCTCGGCAACGGCGACGCGACCAAGTACCCCACCTCGATTATCGGCAACACCGCCGACGGCAAGATCATGTTCGTGACCTCCGACGGCCGCCAGCCCGGCTACGCGCAGGGTCTGATGATTCAGGACATGCCTAAGTTCTGCGTAGCTCTCGGTTACGAAAACTGCTTCCTCCTCGACGGCGGCGGCAGCGCCACGATGGCCAACTACAACGCCGAGACCGGCAACTACGAACTCGTCAACCATCCCTCCGACAAGAAGGACGACGGCACCCCGGGCCAGATCAGAACGGTCGTCAACTCGATCATCCTCTCCTACGTGAAGCCTCAGCCCGACCCGACCGAAGAGCCCACCGATGTTCCTGAAGTTACGGCCGAACCCGCTCCCACCGCTGAACCCGCCGGCAAAAAAGGCTGCGGCAGCGTGTTTACATCGGTTATTCCCGTTCTGGTCGCGGTTCCCGTTGCACTCTTTATGAGAAAGAGAAAAGAGACGCTTTGACGTCTCTCATTGAACGCTGTATACGCCGCTTCACTGCTCTTTGATTTTGCCTGTAAATAGGTATAATTTTGCGTTTCGCGAAGCGGCGGTGCGGCTTGTTGAATTTATTTAATTTGTTTTGACAGACGCCCTTTTGAACGGAGTTACAAATGCCCTGGGAAATTGATTTTTTAAACGGAATACAGGTTTGGCTCAGCAACCCCGTGACCGACACGTTCTTCAGATACTTCACGCTTCTGGGCGACCCGATCTGCTTTATCGTGATGATCGCCGCGATGGTGTTCCCGAACCGGACTCGCAAGATTGCGCTCCAGATGGGTTTTGCGATGCTTCTCGGCGTGCTTATCGGGAATCTGATAATAAAAAACGCGGTCGCCAGACCGCGTCCCTACACCCGCCCGAACGCGCTTATCACTGCGGCGGATCTTCTCATCAAGCAGCCGTCCGACTACTCTTTCCCGTCCGGCCATACGCTGGCGTCTTTCAACTGCGCGCTCTGCCTCTTCTATAACAGAAAAGGCTGGGGCGCCCTCGCCCTTTTCGGCGCCGCCATGATTGCGTTCTCGAGAATGTTCGTCTTCGTTCACTACCCCACCGACATTATCGGCGGAATCGTTCTCGCCGCCGTCACTTCCCTGGTGTCATTCTATGTTACAAAAGCCCTTTTCGCCAGGTACAATGTGACAAAGCGCTGACGTCGCGTCGTTAATATCCCTGATCAGCCGCCCCGCATCGGCCTCCGGAACCGCAACCGTAAGCGTTACGTCCGACCCGAAAACGGGCGGCTCTTTTATTATCTTTCTGTCATCCAGAAGCATATTCAGTTTCCCGTACATCTCATACCCGAAGCTTAGAACGAACTTCCTCGCCATGACCATCTTCACGGTCCCCGACTCTCTGATAACGTCCGTCGCCGAGTTGGAATACGCTCGCGTCAGGCCCGAAGCCCCGAGCAGAATTCCCCCGAAGTACCTCGTGACGACCACCGCCGCGTCAGTCACCCCGGCCTTTTCGATTGCGTCCAAAACCGGCATTCCCGCCGTCCCCTTCGGCTCCCCGTCGTCCGAAAACCGCCTGACAGGAACGCCTCCGTTATAAAGACTATAGGCGTAAACGTTATGCCTCGCGTCCGGATACTCCGCTCTGATTTTCCCGACAAACGCCTGCGCCTCCGCCTCTGTCGTAACGTGCGCCATCGAAGCTATGAACACCGACTTTTTCTCTGTCATCCGACTCTCGGCAAAATCGCGCACGGTCAGATAGGAAATCTCGCGAAGCGCGGTTTCCTCGGAAAGATAGTATGTAATTAAACTGTCGGCAGTTTCCCCGCCGCGGTTAATTAAATCCGCTCCCGGGTCTTCCCCCGCCGTTCCGGCGTTTTTTATTTTTCCCGCCATTTCATTCTCCGACAATGCCCATTATTCAACCGGCGCCGGCGCGCCGCGGACCTCCTGCAATACAATTACCGCAGAATCCGCACCATATTTTACGACGAATCCCTCCCGGAAAACAAATCTTGAATTGACGTTGCGGATATAATATAATAATAGATTGTGCGGTCGCGGTTTCCGCCCGACCAGGGCGTCAAACAGGCCGCTGACAAAAAGCATCTAAACCCGGCGCCTGCAGCGCGCCCACCCACATCACCTCACACCGAACCAACGCGGAGATACATTTCATGAATTACGACGAAATCAGGCGCGAAGTTACGCGCAGAAGAACATTTGCCATCATCTCTCACCCGGACGCCGGCAAAACGACCATGACCGAGAAGCTGCTTCTCTACGGCGGAGCTATACGTCTCGCCGGCTCGGTTAAGGCCCGCAAGACCGCGCGCCACGCCGTTTCCGACTGGATGGACATCGAAAAGCAGAGAGGCATTTCCGTCACTTCCTCCGTGCTGCAGTTCGAATACGAGGGCTACTGCATCAATATTCTCGACACCCCGGGCCACCAGGACTTCTCCGAGGACACATACAGAACTCTGATGGCCGCAGACTCCGCAGTCATGCTTATAGACGGCGCAAAGGGCGTCGAGGCGCAGACCATTAAGCTCTTCCACGTGTGCAAAATGCGCGGCATACCGATTTTCACGTTCGTCAACAAAATGGACCGCGCCTCCAAGAACCCCTTCGACCTTCTCAAAGAGATCGAAGACGTTCTCGGAATAGCTTCCTACCCGATGAACTGGCCTATAGGCACAGACGGCGACTTCAAGGGCATTTACGACCGCAAGAGTTCCAAAATCGAGCTCTTCGAAGGCGGCAACCACGGTATGTCATTCGTCACGTCCAAAACCGGTGGCGTCGACGACGAGGAATTCGCGAACCTTCTCGGTCCCTACTACCACGACCGTCTCGTTGAAGAAATCGAACTTCTCGACATGGCGGGCGACGAATTCGACTACGAACGCGTTCTCAAAGGGTCGCTGACCCCCGTATTCTTCGGTTCAGCGATGACCAACTTCGGCGTTCTCCCCTTCCTTGAGGAGTTCATCAGAATGGCCCCCTGCCCGGAGGAGCGCCTCGCCGGCGACACTATCGTCGACCCGGTCGAGACCCCCTTCAGCGGTTTCATATTTAAAATTCAGGCCAACATGAACCCCGCACACAGAGACCGTCTCGCGTTCATGAGGATCTGCTCGGGACGTTTCGAGAAGGGTATCGAGGCGTATCACGGCGCTGGCGACCACAAGGTAAAGCTCTCCCAACCCACCCAGTTCATGGCACAGGAACGCACCATCATCGAGGAGGCGTACGCCGGCGACATTATCGGTCTTTTCGACCAGGGCGTCTTCCACATCGGCGACACGATTTCCGAGACGGACCCTAAGCTCCGGTATGACGACATTCCGACGTTCCCCTCCGAGCATTTCGCCAGGGTCACGTTTGCCGACTCAATGAAGCGCAAACAGTTCCAGAAAGGCATCGAGCAGCTCTCGCAGGAGGGCGCCATCCAGGTCTTCAAGCAGCTTGACATCGGCGTCGAGTCTTTGATAATCGGCGCGGTCGGCGTTCTTCAGTTCGAAGTGCTGGAGCACCGGCTCAAGAACGAATACGGCTGCCCGATCAAAATGTCGATTCTTCCGCACCGCTTCGCCCGCTGGATCGCGTCCGACGTTAAAGATCCGCGCACGCTGACGCTGACAAGCACCACTCTCATCACGACCGACACCGACGGCTCGTTCGTGCTTCTTTTCGAAAACGAATGGGGCATCGAGTGGACGCTTGAAAAGAACAAGGGCCTCGCGCTCGACGATATCAAAAAGTAAGAACCCGGCGGCGCAAAACCTCTTCGCGAACTGACACCACAATTACATTCCCGCAAAAAGGACCAGCCATGAAAAAATCAAAAACCACCTCCCGCAAAATAGCAGTTTCCGCAGTGATAATTGTTGTCACCCTTCTCGTCGCGTTCATTCTCCCATCCTGCAAAAAGGGAGATTCCGACAACGTTCTTGAGGGCATTTCGACCTACGCCACATACGATATCTCGTACATCACGAAGCTCGCGGACTACAAGAACATCACCGTCACCAACGACCTCACCGTCTCCGATGATGAAGTCCGCGACAGCTACCTCGAGGCAGTCGAGAACATTATGGCCCGCTGCGATTTCACAGCAGACGAACCGACTGTCGACCCGATTTTCGAAAAGCTGGTCGCATGCACAGGCGGCAGAACGGTCACCGAGGAAGGCGACATCGTCTGCTTCGACTATGCGGGCCAACTCGACGGCGAACCACTTGAAGGCGGAACGGCGCAGTACACGACTGCGATTCTCGGCGCGGGCTACTTCATTCCCGGCTTCGAGGAGTCGATCATCGGCCACGAAACCGGAACGGAATTCGACATTTTCGTCACGTTCCCGGAGTCCTACCCCCAGAACACCGACCTCGAAAACAAAGAGGTCTGCTTCACCATTTTCGTTCATTACATCATTCCGGCCATCTCCGACGCATCCGTCGCGGTCCTTTCAGAGTACGAAGAGACCGTCTTCGACGAGACAAAGACCGACGAATCGAAAACTTTTGTTCCCCAGTACTCCACAGCCGCCGAGTACGTTGAGTACGTTAAAGAACAGCTCCGCACCGAGGCCGACCTCAACTTCCAGTCCAACCTCGAAGGCCACATCATGTACGCGCTCTACTCCGGAAGCGAGTTCTCGAACGTTCCCCAGACCGAAATCGACAACTTCAAAAAGAGCGTCGAAGAAACCGCCGCGGGATACGGAGTCTCCACGGACGTTTACCTTTATTACGCGTACGGCGGCATCACAACCCAGGAGGAATACGACGAACTCGCACGCTTCCAGGTGTGCACCCGCGGTATCGTCGCTGCGGTCGTCCAGGGCGAGAAAATGACCGTCACGCGCGAAGAGCTGAACACCGAGGCCGCCTCCCTTGCCGAACAGTACGGCTACGAAAGCGGCGATTCGCTGATCTCCATGGTCGGCATCGAGAACGTGTGCAACGCGATCCTCGCCGAAAAAGCCGTCGACCTTCTTATCGCCAACACTACCGTCGACGAAAAACGCTGACAAAAGACGCCGGCCTGTCACACGCAGGCAGGCTGATCGCTTTGTTTCTTGCCCCATACCAAAACTTCGACCCCGTTTGAAAGGACTCCTATGGAAAACCAGATTAAGATCATAGCGGAGCGTATCCGCGAAGGCCGTCTCATCGCAGGCAAATCTTTCGCCGAGATGGCAGAAATCATAGGTATCACGCCGGCGCAGTACGAGGAATACGAGCGCGGCGACGCCGACTTTTCGTTCACTTTCTTATATAAGTGCGCGAAGATTTTCGACGTTGACGTCTACGATCTTCTCACCGGCGAAAACCCGAAACTGACCACCTACCAGCTGGTTCGCAACGGTTCCGGGTTCCCCCTCGCGCGTCGTAAAGGTTTTAGCTACAACCACCTGGCTGTCAATTTCAAAGACAAGCAGACCGAACCCTTCCTCGTAACGGCCCCTTACCGTGAAGAGGACCAGGACAAGCCCATCCCGCTATCGTCGCACCGCGGCGTCGAGTTCGACTACGTTCTGAACGGAACTCTGAAAGTCAACATCGGCGGCCACATCGAGATTCTCAACCGCGGCGACAGCGTCTACTATAACAGCGAAACCCCGCACGGAATGATCGCCACCAACGGCGAGCCCTGCGAATTCCTCGCAATCCTCACCGACGACAACGGCAACGCTCTCTTTTACGAACAGCCTGCCCAGAACGAAGTCGTTCCCGCGGAGGAGGAAGCCCCGGTCAAGTCCGCCGGCTACCGCTACCCCGCGTACATCTACGAGGACTTCATCGCCCCCGCAGAGGACGAAAACGGCAACCTCGTTAATATATCCTTCAAGAATCCCGAAAAGTTCAACTTCGGTTTCGACGTCGTCGACCGCATTGCGGAGCGCGAACCCGACAGGCTTGCGATGCTCCACGTCAGCGGAGACGGCAGCGCTAGAACGTTCACCTTCGGCGAAATCAAGAAGTACACCAACAAAACCGCGAACTATCTCAAGTCGCTCGGCATCAAAAAAGGCGACCGAGTGATGCTCGTTTTAAAGCGCCACTATCAGTTCTGGTTCTCGATCATCGCACTCCACAAATTGGGCGCGATTGCGGTTCCGGCAACTAACCAGCTGCTGAAGCACGACTTTGAATACCGCTTCAACACCGGCGAGATCAATGCGATCATCGCCACCTCGGACGGCAACGTCGCCCGCGAAGTCGAGCTTGCGGAACCCGCCTCCCCCACGCTCAAAACCAAAATCGTCGTTGGCACTCCCCGCGAGGGCTGGCTCGACTTCAACTCTTCGATCGAACTCTTCAGTTCTCACTTCGAGCCCGACCCGGCTTCACGTCCGCAGGGCTTTGAACCCGCCGTGATGTTCTTCACGTCCGGCACTACCGGCTACCCGAAGATTGCCATGCACGCGCACACGTACGCGCTCGGTCACTTCATCACAGCGCGTTACTGGCACAACGTCGACCCCGACGGACTCCACTTCACGATTTCGGACACCGGCTGGGGCAAGGCGCTCTGGGGCAAACTCTACGGGCAATGGCTCTGCGGCGCGGCGGTCTTCGTTTACGATTTCGACCGCTTCAAGTCCGAAGAGATTCTGCCGATGTTCAAAAAATACAACATCACCACGTTCTGCGCGCCTCCGACGATGTACCGTTTCTTTATCAAGGACGACCTTGAAAAGTACGACCTCTCCTCTCTGAAATACGCGACGGTCGCTGGCGAAGCGCTCAATCCCGAAGTTTTCAACGCGTTCTACCGTCTGACAGGTCTCAAAATCATGGAGGCGTTCGGCCAGACCGAAACCACCCTCACGGTCGGAAACCTCTCCGGCATGACGCCGAAAGTCGGCTCAATGGGCAAGCCTTCTCCCATGTACAACGTTGACGTGGTCGACTCTGACGGAAATCCGGTCAAAACCGGCGACGTTGGCGAGATCGTGCTCCGCGTTCCCGACGGCACAAACGCTGTTGGTCTCTTCATAGGTTACTACGGGAACGAAGCCGCCACACTTGCCGCACGTCACGACGGACTCTACCACACCGGCGACACCGCATGGCGCGACGAAGACGGATATTACTGGTACATCGGCAGAACCGACGACCTCATCAAATCTTCAGGCTACAGAATCGGCCCCTTTGAGATTGAGAGCGTCATCATGGAACTCCCCTACGTGCTGGAATGCGCCGTCACAGGCGTTCCCGACCCGGTCAGAGGTCACATCGTCAAGGCGACCGTGGTCCTCACAAAAGGAACCGTTCCCACCGATGAACTCAAGGCCGAAATTCAGAATTACGTCAAGGAGCACACCGCCCCGTACAAATACCCGAGGCTGGTCGAATTTGTCGACGAGCTTCCCAAAACGATAAGCGGCAAAATCAAACGCGCTGAACTCCGCGGGCGTTAAACTTTAAAGCACCGCCAATCATCCTTTCCGAACAGGAGAATCTGCCAAAATGGAAGAAAAATCAAAGAAACTCCCCGAAAAAGTCTGTATAGTTATCAACGGGCGCGGCGGCTGCGGCAAGGACACGCTGTGTGACATCTGCGCCTCCAGGTATCCTACCGTGAACGTATCCAGCATAACCCCCATCAAGGAGATTGCCAGACTCGGCGGCTGGAACGGCGAAAAGGATCCCAAATCAAGGAAATTTCTCGCCGACCTGAAGCAGCTCTTTCGCGACTACAACGACCTCGGCAACGTTTACGTTCTGAACGCTCTCGATGCATTCCTCAAGTCGGACAGCGCAATCATTTTCGTCCACATCCGCGAGAGCGACGAAATCGCGAAATTCGTATCCGATGCCTCGAAGAAATGCAGGACCGTCACTCTTCTGGTCGACCGCCATACCGGCGACTACTCCAACGATTCCCTCGGGAACGCCTCCGACGACAACGTAGCCGATTACAATTACGACTTCGTCTTCCTGAACGACGCCCCCACCCTCGAGATTCTCTCCGAGAAGTTCATGTCCTACCTCGAGAACGAGATTCTGGTCTTCCCCGACCCTCAAAAGTTCTCGCAGAAGCCCCGCAAGGCGCGCAAAAGCAAGCCGGCCGGCAACAGCAACTAAACCGTCCTTAGGGTTTATAAAAACGCCGCCTGCAGCCGTTCATAACTTCGGAACAGCCACCTCAAAACGCAATTGAAGTGTCCTGTAACGCCCGATGTTGTGAAAAAGCCGCAGGCGGCGTTTTGTTATTCAGTTCAGCCGATTAAGGAATGACAGCCGGCATGTTGGTTATAATAATTACTCCCGCGTCTGTCCGTTCCCATTAATTATATATTTATATGACGTAAGCTCGTTCAGCCCCATAGGTCCGCGTGCGTGAAGCTTTTGATTGCTGATGCCGATCTCCGCTCCGAATCCAAACTCGAACCCGTCAGTGAACCGCGTGGAGCAGTTGACGTAAACGCAAGCCGCGTCAACTCTTTTCCTGAACTCTTCCGCGTGGGCGCAGTCGTTCGTAATGATTGCCTCGGAGTGGCCCGTTCCGTACCTGTTTATATGCTCGATTGCCTCCTCAACGTCTTCGACCACCTTCACGGCAAGAATCAGGTCGTCGTACTCCGTCGCGTAATCCAGTTTGGTTGCAGGAACGGCCGCAATGCTGGGAGCGCACCGTTTCAGAATCTCCCGGGATTTTTCGCAGGTCCTCAGCTCAACGCCTCTCGATGCGAGCTCTTCCGCCAGAACCGGCAGTATCTCAGGGGCAGCTTTTTTCGACACAAGCAACGTCTCCATGGCGTTGCAAACCGACGGCCTCTGCGTTTTGGCGTTCACGACAACCGGGACCGCAATGTTCCTGTCGAAAACGTCGTCTATATAGGTGTGGCAGTTCCCCTCGCCAGTTCTGATGACCGGAACCTTGGAGTTCTCCACAACGTTCGCAATAAGCCCCTTTCCGCCCCTCGGAATAAGAACGTCAATGTATTCCCGCATTCCGAAAAGCTCGTTAACAATCGCCCTGTCAGTTCTCTCGACGAAAACCACCGAATCCTCAGGCAGCCCTGTCTCAAGAAGCCCCTCGCGGAAAACGTCCGCAATCGCCTTGTTACTGTTAACTGCCTCTTTTCCGCCGCGCAAAACAGCCGCGTTTCCGGACTTGAGCGTCAGCGCCGAACAGTCGCAGGTCACATTCGGTCTCGATTCGTAAATGATTCCGATAACCCCGAGCGGTACCCGCTTTTTAACGATCTCCATCCCGTTGGGTCTGACGGTTTCCCACAGCGTCTCTCCCACAGGATCCGGCAGCACCGCCACCTGCCTGACGCCCTCGCTCATGTCGAGAATTCTCTTCTCCGTCAGCCTGAGCCGGTCAAGCATGTGCGTCTTCATCCCGTTTTCGGCCGCAGCTGCAAGGTCCGCCGCGTTGGCTTCAAGAATCATGTCCGTCCGCGCAACCAGTTTCTCCGCCACTGCCAGAAGCGCTCTGTTCTTGAGGGAAGACGGTACGCTCGCCAGCACCTTTGAAGCCTCTTTCGCGCGCCTGCAGATATCAACTATATATGCGGTATTGTCAGTCATTGCCGTCGCTTCCGTTTCCCGGCACAAAAAGCGTTCCAACTTCCCTGCCGTCCAGGATGTCATAAATGATCTCAGGTTTTTCGCCGCTTGCGATAACTGCCGCAATTCCGCGCTCCGCCGCCAGCCTTGACGCGTGAACCTTCGTCAGCATACCTCCGGTTCCCAGTTTTGAGTTGACGCCGCCTGCAGCCTCTTCGATCTTCTCGGTCAAATCAGTGATTGTATGTACGAGAATCGCGTCGTTGTACTCGTTCGGATTTTTGTCGTAGTAACCGTCGATGTCGGTGAGGATTATAAGCAGGTCTGCGTGCGTAATGTCCGCGACAATGAACGACAGAAAATCGTTGTCACCGAACTTAATCTCGTCCACCGCGACCGTGTCGTTCTCGTTGACGATAGGAACGACCTTCATCTGAATAAGCTCGTTAAAAGTGTTCTCAACGTTCTGCTTCGTCTCGGCGCCGTCAGTCACGTCCTTCGTAAGAAGCACCTGCGCGACTGTCTGCGAAAACTCCGAGAAGAACCTCTCGTAAATATTCATGAGCATGAGCTGCCCGACAGCCGCCACCGCCTGCTTACCCGAAACCGTCGCTGGCCGTTCTTTAAGCTTCAGCTTGTCAACACCGATTCCGATAGCTCCCGAAGAGACAAGAATCACTTCCTTGCCCCGGTTCATCAGGTCGCAAATTACGCGCGTGAGATGTCCTATTCTGTTGAGGTTTACCCGCCCGTTCTCATAGGTGAGGCTCGTAGTTCCGATTTTTATAACGATCCTATTCGCGCTTCCGAGCGTGTCTCTTTGAATTCTTCCGGTCACTTTTCATACCTCCCCGGCAGCAAACTCAGTCAATCCCGGGATTAAAAATCTCACCTGTTGAGAAGCGTTCCCGAGTACGCGACAGCCCAGTTCGCAATGCCGGTCGCGATTTTCTCCTGATAATCGGGCGATACGAGAAGGTTGTCCTCCTCTTCATTGGACATGAACCCGCACTCGATTATAATACTCGGAACGGTCGACCAGTTAAGGCCGGTATAATTGTCCGAAGTGTTTACGTTGCGTTTTGTGGCGCCGGTGGCCTCACAATAGTATGTCAGGAGGGCTTCCGCCAGCTTCTTTTCGTACGCTCCGAGCGCCTTGTACTCATCCGAACCGTCTCCGTTTCCTCTGATCCACGCCTCAACGCCGTTCACCGCCGGATTGTCCGCGCCGTTGCAGTGTATCCTCAGCACTATATGACAGTTCGCTTTGTTGCAAATCTCCGCGCGATCGATGTTCGACAGATCCACGTCGGCGGTCTCTCTCGTCATCACCACGGTCGCTCCGAGTGCCTCGAGGTGCGCCTTGATTTTCAGGCTGATATCAAGGGTCACAACGTATTCGTCGACATTCGTGAATTTACCCGAAGTTCCGGAAGTCGTCTTCGCTTTCATCGTCCCGTTGTTGACCTGAGCGTTCTTTGACGCATCCCACGGTGCGCACGGTTCCTTTTCGGAATTTCCCCGCCTCTGATGACCCGGATCAATGCCTATGATCAGTCCTGCGAGCGGTCCGGGATCGGGAGTGGCGGTAGGCTCTTCCGTGAACGAAGGCTCAGCGGTTGCCTGTTCGCCGGTCGGTTCGGGCGTCTCCGCATAAGGGTCTTCCGTCGGTTTTGGCGTGTTGTGAGACTCCCCCACAGATACGACAAATATTACAATGCCCAAAACAAAGGCAACGCACACCAGCGCCGCAAAAAGTATAATTAAAATCTTCTTGTTCACGTTGTCCTCACAATCCCCTCGCAAATGCCTTGCTCAGCCGCGAAATCAGCTAATACCTTGAGCGCGTTCTCCGCGATTCTTCTCTTTTTCTCCGTCTTGTCCCTGATCTTCTTTTCAAACAGCCCGGAGGAATCCACTATCCCGAAATTTGCCCCCATAGGCTGAAAATCTTTTCCCGGAAAATACGCCACGTAAGCCGCGAGCGCACCCGTCACCGTGGATGCCGGAAAAACGGCCGGCCCAAGTCCCGAAGCCTTTCTCGCAGCGTTGATTCCCGCCACGATTCCCGAACACGCCGACTCCATATAGCCCTCGACTCCCGTGATCTGCCCCGCGAAAAACACCGGCGGCAGCCCTTTGCTGTCTTTAAGCATATAGGTCGCGTCAAGAATGCCCGGCGACTTTAAATATGTATTCCTGTGCATTACGCCGTAGCGCGCGTACTCCGCGTGTTCCAGCCCCGGAATCATACCGAAAACCCTTCTTTGCTCCGGGAACTTGAGCCGCGTCTGAAATCCGACAATGTTGAATAGTTCTCCCTTTTCGTCGTCCTGCCGGAGCTGTACGACCGCGTAAGGGGTTCTTCCGTCCGGGGTTTTAAGACCGACCGGTTTCAGCGGTCCGAATTTCAAAGTATCGCGCCCGCGCATCGCCATCGACTCCACCGGCATGCAGCCCTCGTAAAGATGCAGCGAATCAAAGTCCTCGACGTCGGCGGTCTCCGCCCCAATCAGCGCCTCATAGAACGCGTAGTACTCGTCCCTGTTCATCGGGCAGTTGATATAGTCCGCGGTTCCCTTACCGTACCTGGCCGCCCTGAAAGTCTTCTCAGGGTCGATCGAGTCGGCGAACACGACAGGCGCCGCCGCGTCAAAGAAGCTCAGCGAATCAATTCCCGTCAATTCTCTTATATCCGCCGCGAGACTGTCCGAGGTTAGCGGTCCGGTCGCAACGACCACCGCGTCGCATTCAGGAATATCCTTCAGCGACTTCAGTTCTTTTCTTACAACGGTCACGTTCGGATACGCCTCGACTTTGGATGTGATGTAATCCGAGAAGATATTCCTGTCAACCGCAAGCGCCTGCCCCGCGGGAACTCTCGATCTGTACGCGGCTTCCACGCAAACGGAGCCCAGCACCCTCATCTCTTCTTTAAGAAGCCCGGAAGCGTTGGCTATGTCGACCGCCTTAAAGGAATTGGAACAGACCAGTTCCGCGAAGCCCTCGCTCCTGTGCGCGGGCGAGAACCTCTCCGGCTTCATCTCGTAAAGAATCACGTTGATGCCGCTCTCAGCGAGTTTCACGCACGCTTCGCAACCCGCAAGGCCCGCTCCGACTACGCATACCGTACGCATGTCACTTCTCCTCCGGCTCCGCACCGGCAGCGGCCTCAGCCTTAGCCTTTTTAGCGGCCGCAGAAGGCATATAATCGCACGCGGGGTTGCTGCACGCTATGTACTTCTTGTTGCCCCGGCCTCTCTTGTAGACCAGATACTTGCCGCACTGCGGGCACATTTTTCCCGTAGGCTCGTAGCTCGACGAGAATTTGCACTCCGGATAACCCGAGCACGAAATAAACTGCCTGCCTTTCGCGGACTTCTTGTACACAAGCTGGCGTCCGCACTCCGGACACGTCCTGCCCGTTACCTCTTTCTGTATCGATTTTATGAACTTGCACTCCGGATAGCCCGAGCACCCGAGGAACTCGCCGAACCGGCTCTTCCTGTATACCAGCGGTCTTCCGCAGATGTCGCAGACCTGGTCGCTCTCCTGCGGTTTGATGACGACACGCTCGATGCTTTCCGCCTCTTGAAGTTCCTTCGAGAACGGTCCGTAAAACTCTCTGATAACCTGTTTCCACGCGATCTCTCCCGCGGCAATCTCGTCGAGTTTCGATTCTATGCCCGCCGTAAAGCCGACGTCCACGATCTCGGGAAAGCTCTTCTTCATGAGCTCGTTCACGACTTTTCCCATCTCGGTGGGCACAAGCTGCTTTTTCTCGTTCTTAACGTATTCGCGCGCCTCGATTGTGGAAATAATCGTCGCGTAAGTGCTCGGTCTTCCGATTCCCAGTTCTTCAAGCGCCTTGACAAGCGCCGCTTCCGTGAATCTTGCCGGCGGCTGCGTAAAATGCTGCTGAGACTCGACTTTTTTCACGGAGACCGTATCGCCCGCCTCAAGCCTGGGCAGTTTCGCGTTTTCTTCGGAGCCGTCTTTTGCGGCAACCGCCGCCGGGTCTTCCTTGTACTGCGCCGAGAAGCCCTTAAACTTGACAACGCTTCCGGAAGATTTGAAAGTGTATCCGTTGCACTCGAGCGTCACCGAAGTCTGTCCGTAAACCATATCGCTCATCTGCGACGCGATAAACCTGTCGAAAATGAGTTTGTACAGCTTGTACTGGTCTCCCGTGAGGCTGCTCTTTACGTCGTCCGGAGCAAAGTCGATATGCGTCGGTCTGATCGCCTCGTGGGCGTCCTGCGCGCTGCCCTTCGTTTTAAAGACTCTTTTCTTCGGCGGCAGATAATCGTTCCCGAACTTGTTTCTGATATAGTTTCTCGCGTCCGTAGCGGCGTCGTCAGCAATTCTGACCGAGTCCGTTCTTATATAAGTGACAAGTCCTGTAAAACCGACTCCCGCGATATTGACACCCTCGTAAAGCTGCTGCGCTATCTGCATCGTCTTCCCCGGGTTGAATCCGAGTTTGTGCGAGCTGTCCTGCTGAAGCGTACTCGTCGTGAACGGCGCGTAAGGTCCGACCTTTTTGTCGGTTCTCTTGACGTCCGTTACGGTCATCTCCTGTTTCTCGATCGCCTTCACGACCTCTTCCGCCGCGGAGCCGTTCTTCAGTTCCTCTTTTTTCCCGCCGCGCCCGTAGTACGACGCCTTGAACGTCTCTTTTTCAGGGGTCTTTGTCTCGTTCAGCGCCGTCACGGTCCAGTACTCTTTCGGAACGAAATTCTCTATTTCCTCTTCACGGTCGCAGATAAGCCTGGTGGCAACCGACTGCACTCTTCCCGCACTCAGGTTTTTCTTGATTTTCTTCCACAGAACAGGACTGATCTGATAGCCTACAAGCCTGTCCAGAACTCTTCTCGCCTGGTACGAGTCCACAAGGTCAAGGTCGATCTTGCGCGGATGCTCCATTCCTGCTCTGATTCCCTTTTCGGTGATTTCGTTGAAAGTCACCCTGTACACCGGCGCATTCGTAACGCTCAGAATATACGCGAGGTGCCACGCAATCGCCTCTCCCTCCCTGTCAGGGTCGGACGCGAGATAAACCGTCTCTGCTTCTCTCGCCAGTTCTCTCAGCTCGTTAATGATCGAGGTCTGCTTTCTGATGTTAACGTAAACCGGTTCGAAGTCCTTATCGATTTGAACGCCGAGCATCGACTCCGGCAGATCGCGAATGTGTCCCTTCGACGCAACAACCGTATAATCCTTGCCCAGAATTCTCCCGACCGTTCCCGCTTTTGCAGGCGACTCCAAAATAACCAATTTAATTGCCATATCTATCCTCCGGAACGGATCTTCCAATCCGCTGTGTAGTATTTTCCGTTTTCCCGCACGCTGCGAATCCCATTTGCGAAGAAAATCAGGTTCGAAAAGCGGCCTTTCCGTACGCCTCAGGGCGGTCCGTGAAAAGGGAATACGTAAGTTATAAATAAAACCGGCGGCAATGTCAAGAGATTTTTTCGGAGTAATAATATAATTAACATCAATACGCCGCGCAAAAACCGCCCGCAGGCCTTGTCCGGACAGGCAGAATTTCCCCTCTCGGAAGTCATCTCACCGAGTACGAACCGGCACTGCTCCGCTTCACAAATCCGCCTATTTCAAGGGCGGAAAGTGCTTTCTTCACTTCCTGCGGCATCAATCCTTTCGCGTCGGAAATGTCATCTTCGTACGCCTCTCCGTTCTCGGAAATAAAAGTCAACACCGTTTTTTGATTTTCGTCAAGCGCGTCGTCCATCACAAAGCCCCCACCGTTCTCCGCGTCGTTTTCAGCCTCCAGTCCCAGCACCGCCAGAATGTCCGCCGGCGAAGTCACGCACACCGCTCCGCACTTGATCAGAGAATTCACGCCTGTCCCGCCCGGAACGTCGATTCTGTGAGGCACTGCAAGAACGTCCCGCCCCGCGTCGAGCGAATAGTCCGCAGTAATCAGCGCGCCGGAAGTCAGCCCAGCCTCCACGACCATGGTCGCCTCGGATATACCCGCGATTATCCTGTTCCTTGCCGGAAAGTTGCTCTTAAACGGCTGAGTGTCAGGCGGAAACTCACTTATGATCACTCCGTTCTGCCGGATTCTTTTGTATACCCCGACATTTTCCGGAGGGTATACTATGTTCGTTCCGCAGCCCAGCACCGCCACCGTAAACAGCCCGTTGTCCAGCGCCGCCCTGTGGGCGCAGTAGTCGATTCCCCGCGCCATTCCGCTCACGACGCATATGTCAAACCCGGATATCCCGGAAATCAGTCTGTCCGTCGTGTCGCGTCCGTACGCGGTACTGTTTCTTGAACCCACCACCGCGAGCCTCGCAGTGCAGCTGTTTATTCTCTCGATTTTCCCCTCGTAGAACAGTATAAGCGGTTTTCCGGAAAAAGTCTTTAGAAGAGCCGGATAGTCTTTGTCATCGAACGTTATCATGCGAATTCCCGCCTTTTCCGCGCGTTCGACCGCTCTTACCGCCGCCTCACGCAGATTCCTGTCCGAGAGCCTCTCCGATATCAGTTTCGCGTTTTTCTCCTCCTGCGGGATCTCAATCGAATCGCCGCCTTTCGCCCCCTGTCTCCACGCCTCCTCAGGCGAACCGAAAACGTTCACCAGCGTCTCAAACGTGTCGTTTCTTCCTCTGCAAAGCCTTGACGCCCAGAAGTATGCGGTATATTTTTCCGTGTCACTCATGCGGCGGCGCCCCCCTCCGGACGTTCACAGCCCCTGTACTGAAGGCTCTCCAGAATGTCGTCCTCCGAAATCGTCTCCCTTTGGTCCAAGTCGGCAATCGTTCTGGCGACTTTGACGATTTTCTCGTACGCCCGCACGCTGAGACCGAAATTCTCGACCGCTCCGGAAAGCAGCTTTCTTATAGAAGGACTCAGTTCGCACTCTTTGACGTAACTTATGTTGTCGATGTCGCCGTTCGCCGTGAACGGTCTGTTCCTGTACCGCTCCAACTGCAGTCTTCTGGCCGCTTCAACTCTCTTTTTGACTTCCGCCGAGGTCTCCGCGTCGCGGTTCCCGATTCTTTCGGCGTCGACGCTCCTCATATTTACTCTTATGTCCATCCTGTCGAGTATCGCTCCCGAAATTCTTGAAGCGTAGTTCGCCACCGCCGAATACGAGCACGTGCACCTGCCTGATTTTTCGTAGTAGTTCCCGCACGGACAGGGGTTCGCGGCACCGACAAAAAGAAAATTCGCCGGCAGCATCTCCTTTATTCCGCAGTTGTTCACGAATACTTTTTTCTCCTCAAGCGGCAGGCGCAGCGATTCGACGATTCCCCGCGGCATCTCCGACAGTTCGTCGAAAAAGAGTACCCCGTTATGCGCCAGGCTGACCTCTCCGATTTCAAGCGGCCTGCCCCCTCCTATAAGTGCCGTCCGCGTTATTCCCCTGTGCACCGCTCTGAAAGGTCTTCTGTCGCGACCGCCGAGTTCCTTCTCCATTCCGCAGCTGCTGTATATCTGCGACGTCTCGAAAAACTCGTCAAAAGTCATATCGGGAAGAATCCCTTTCAGGCATACGGCAAGCATGCTCTTCCCGCAACCCGGACTGCCCACCATCAAAATGTTGTGCTTGCCCGCGGCGGCAATCTCAAGAGCTCTTTTCGCCCCTCTTTGGCCGTAAACGTCCGCCATGTCGCAGTATTCATATAAAGAATCCGTTCCGCCGTTTTCGTCCGTTCCCGGCTCGTTATTCGAAACCGGTTCCTTTTTAGATAATATTATCTGCCTTGCCAGGGTCAGTGCGGCATGTGCAGCCTCGCGTGCCTTCCGGCTCTCTTCAGAAAATGTCTCTTGAGGGCATGAATAAGCATCTGCGGCTTCGCGCAGCGTTTTAACCGGCCATATTTCAATTCCCGGACACAGGGAAGCCTCTTCGTAGTTGTCAAAAGGAACTATAATACGCCCTATCCCCTCTTCGCGGCAGCAGACGGCCGCCGGAAGCACCCCTTTTACCGGTCTTACCGTGCCGTCGAGTGACAGTTCCCCGACGACACCCGTGGTGCCTGCGTTCCCTTCACCTCCCGAAAAACTGCCGGGTCCGCCAGCCGCTATCCCGCCGCGGAGTTCGACGCGCGCAGACCCATACTCCGCGTACTCATCCGGTTCACAGTATCCGCCGCTTTCGTTCACGGTTCCCGGAGAACCCCGCCGCCAGTTCCCGCCCGCGCAGAGTATCCCGAGCGCGAGCGGAAGGTCAAACGACGATCCGGTTTTTCTGACGTCTGCCGGCGCAAGGTTCTGCGTCACATGGCCCGAAGGAAAATCATATTTCTGGTTGATAATTGCCGCCCTGATGCGCTTGCGCGACTCCCTCACCGCTTCACTGCCGAGGCCCACTATATCATAATAAGGAATTCCTCTTGTTATATCGGTTTCAACGGTCACGCGGAAAGCCCTCGTTCCGGACAGTCCGAATGTTACAATTCTCGAAATCATAAGTCCACCCTCCGTTCTGCTTCGTTTACGCTGCGATGACTGTATTCTACCACCCGTTTTAATTCCCGTCAATAATTTTCCAAAAATAATTATTTTCCGGAAATATCGGCTCAAAAGAAGAATAAAATTTTGACATTTTCTCCGTTTAGTACTATTTATCGGCTAAATCATGCAACTGCCTAAAAACGCTTTTTGCACGGCGCTATTATGCGGTTATTTTCAAAAAAACGCGGGCATAAATAACGAGTGAAAAACAAAATGTTTTCTGTAACAAAAGCCTCCCGGAAACCACAAAAGCAACGCGGGAAATGTTAAAAAACGTGGTTGAAAACCGGCGCAACGAACTATCGGCAGTTCCAAACTTCCCGCCGTGCAACCGCAAACGCCTTGAAAAGCAATGGTAAAAATAGTATAATCTTCCCAACATCCCGAAGAACGGAGAAACCATGAAAAACAAAATTGAAAGATTTGACATGACAGAGCCGCCGCGGAGGACGAAATGGTATCTGCGGCCTGTTATAAACGTGCTGTGTCTTCCCGACCTTCTGAAGCACCGCAACAAGCTGACCAAGATCGGAATGGACGGAATCAAGCCGCCCTACCTTCTGCTCTGCAACCACAACGCCTTCATGGATTTCAAGGTCGCGTCGAAGGCGATCTACCCTTACCGCGCGAATTACGTTGTGGCAATCGACGGCTTCATCGGGCGCGAAAATCTGCTGCGCGACGTGGGCTGCATCTGCAAACGGAAGTTCACGAACGATATTACTCTTATCCGCCAGCTCACCGCCACCGTGAAAAACGGGGACGTCGCAATTATCTACCCCGAGGCAAGATATTCCCTGTGCGGCACCACGGCCATTCTTCCCGCTTCGCTCGGAAAGCTCTGCAAGCTGCTTAAAGTGCCTGTCGTGACGCTGATCTGCCACGGTCACCACGTGAATTCCCCGTTCTGGAACCTTCACGACCGCGGGATACGCCCCACCGAGGCGGAAATGACTCTGCAGTTCACGCCAGAAGAGCTCGCTGAAACGTCCGCGGACGAGATCAACAGGCGGCTGGTGGAGGCTTTTCAGTACGACGATTTTGCGTGGCAGAAGGAACGCGGCATCAGAACGAAGTACAAAGGGCGCGCCGAGGGGCTTCACCGTGTGCTCTACAAGTGTCCGGCGTGCGGCAGAGAGTACCGTATGAATTCGGAGGGCGCGGACCTGTTTTGCGAGGAATGCGGCAAGCGCTGGCACATGACCGAACTGGCCGAGCTCGAAGCCGTCGAAGGCGCAACGGAATTCAGTCACATTCCCGACTGGTACGAGTGGCAGCGGGAGTGCGTCAGGAAGGAAGTCGAGGACGGCACCTATTCCACCGGCGTCATGAAAGTCACGGTCGACTCGCTGCCGAACGCCAAAAAGTTCATCCATCTCGGCGAAGGCACGCTGATCCACGACATGGACGGTTTTCTGCTGCGCTGCAAGGGGCTTGACGGCGGGGATTTTGAGATGCGGAAGCCGCCCTCCTCGCTCTACTCCTGCCACATCGAATACAATTACCTTGGAAAGCACGGCGACTGCGTCGACCTCAACACGCTGACCGACACCTGCTACATTTACCCCGAGGGACGCGATTTTTCCGTCACGAAAATGGCGCTCGCAACCGAGGAACTCTACCAGGCTCATTGCCGTAAAATAGGCAAAAACTGCCCTCCCGGGCTCGCGTAGGATGAAACTATGGAAATAAACGAAGTAACAATGGGCTACTTTGACATAATCTGGTTCGCGAAGGACCGGGACGGGAACGTTCTCGTCGGGAGCAGCCTTGAGAGCGACATTCCCGCATTCGTGAAATCGTCCCGAGAGAGGGCCGAACAGGCCGCAATGGAACTGTTTGGAATTCACGCCGTCGACAGACAGCGGTGGCCGGCTTTCGACATCATGAAGCAAGTCGAGGAAAAACGCTTTTATCTCTACGTAGCGAACGACGCGTTTGAAAGCATTTACCGGAGAATTTACGAGCCCTCCGGACCTGCCCGTTTCGACGAGCTTCCGGATTCAATAAGGGAAAGTCTCCGCGAAAACATTGTACCTTTTTCCGCTTCGGAAACTGAGACGTTCACAATCAGCGAAAGCATCTTTTTAGTTTAACAAAGCGTGAATGACCGTTCCACGTTTCTGCGGCCCCTCGCAAGTCGCTAATATAAAAAACCGCGCCCCGCTTTATTAACCGGCTCTTAAAAAACCGGAAAAGCGGGGCGCTTCGTTCTACCCAAACAATAGTATTCCATTAACGCCGGGCCACACTGACTATATGCCTCAAACCCTGCCTGTCGACCCGAACCCGCCGTCTCCGCGCACGGTGTCCGTCAGGTCGTCCGCAACCTCAAATTCCGCCTTAATATATGGCACAAACGCAATTTGAGCGATGCGTTCGCCGGGCAGTATTTCCTGCGGCTCGGTCCCGTGGTTGTGAAGCGTCACGAAGACCTCGCCGCGGTAGTCGCTGTCGATCACGCCCACCTTGTTCGCGGGCGCCAGCCCCCTTCTCGACGCCAGTCCCGAGCGCGCGAAGACAAGCCCCGCAAGTCCCTCAGGGATCTCGAACGAAAGTCCTGTCGGAACCTTCGCGGTCTCGTGCGGACCGACCGTAAACGGCTCTAAAACCGCGGCGCAAAGGTCCGCGCCGGCCGAGTATTCCGTCGCGTATACCGGAACGACCGCTTCCTGCCTCAGCTTCTTGATGCGCACTTTTTCCGCGGAGAACGGATATCTTTTTCGCTTTCCGGAAGCCATTTTTCTCACCTTTTCACTCAGCTTATAACCTTAACCTCTGAGTCGCCCGGTTTTTTCACGACCGGTTTGACCACGACTTCCCTTTTCGGCTCCGGCTTGGTCTCGAGCTTCAGCGGGTAGTCGCCCAGGTGCTTGACCTTGAAGCCGTTCGCCTTGTATTCCTCGTAGTTGAACGCCTCGAGTTCATCGATCGCGAGCTTGTGGAACTCGTAGAAATTGTGCCACCACTCGTAGCCCGAACCCAGCGACGCGCCGAGGTAAGCGTCCGCAATGTCGCAGCCCATCTGAGGCGCCACGTAAAACGCCCCCATCGCCAGAACGTTCACGCCGTTGCCGGTAATGGCTCTCAGCGCCGCGGGAACGCTCTCCACAACGCCTGCGTGAACATGCGGGCACTTGCTCGCCGCGATATGGATTCCCATTCCTGTGCCGCAGAACGCCAGCGCTCTCTCAAATTCGCCCTCCGCAATCAGGCTTCCGATCCGCAAGCCGATTCTGTGGAACATAAGGTCGGTGTCCTTGTCCGGGTCGCTTCCCGCAACCACGCCGACATCGGTGATTTTCCAGCCCTTTTTGCGAAGATGTTCGCAGACCGCCTCCTTGAGCGGATAGCCCGCGAAATCGGCACCCACAAGCAGAAATTTATCTTTAACAGTTTTCATAATGGCGTTAACCTCCGTTTTTTTTTAATTATACCACGAATTCCCTTCCTCTGTAAACGTTTTTATTCGTTTTTATTCGCGAACGGCCCGCGTTCGGTTCTTTCAACCGCCGTCAACCCGCAGCGTCGCCTCATCTTTAGAATCAAAAAAGCACCGCAAAAACCTTCACGATGCTTTTCATGCCGGCATATTCCGTTTTATCAAAGTTTCTCCTTGATCTTGGCGGCCTTGCCTGTTCTCTGTCTAAGATAGTAGAGCTTCGCTCTTCTGATCTTACCGTGTCTTACGACCTCGATACCTGCGATCTTAGGCGAATGGACGGGGAAAACTCTCTCGACGCCGACGCCGTAGGAAATCTTGCGAACGGTGAACGTCTCGTTGAGGCCTTCTCCGCGCATTCCGATAACGGTACCTTCAAAAATCTGGATTCTCTCGCGGGTACCCTCGATAACCTTGAACTGAACTCTGACGTAGTCGCCGATCTTGAGCGCTGTGGGTTCTTTCTTGAGGTAATCCGCTTCAACAGCTTTAATAATATCCATGAATATTCACTCTCCTCTCCTCGTAGGCGTTCGTGCAATGAATGGCAGAGGACCGCCCTTTTTGAATGCTGCCCGCGCAACGGGAATGCGCCTTTTCTGACGGCAGCTTGAAGATTGTACCAAAAAAGCAACACCCTTGTCAACCGTTTTTTTCAACTTTTTCAGGCATTTTCCGGAAAAAAGCCGGAAATTCGCGAATAATGTTTTTTGCCTTGTTTAAGTTAAAAAGCGAAACGCCGCGCGGCGCGTGAACGGAGGCGTGAACCGGCTTCAAACAAGCGCAAACAGGCGTGAACCGGAGAGAGAACCGTATTGAAGGCGGAGAGGAAATGTGGTAAAATAAAGGTCTAAAATCTACCGAAAGCTGGCTTGATTTATGGGCAGAAGAGAAATCATAGAATTTTACGCAAACGACACAGACTCCCTGACCGGAGACGAAAACGAAAACGCTGTTGAGAAGACGGTTGCCGAGAGTTCCGAAAACCTCCGCAGCGTTCTCAGTGAGCAGGAAGAACCGGAAGAGCACATAATGCCGGAAAGCGGGTACGACCCTATCGAAGACGCGGACGACGGTGTAAACGTCGAGATTTCTTCGCGCGACTCCGGAAATGACCGCGAAGGCGGAGATAATAGTGCGGGCAACGACGCAGGCGTAAAGAAGACCGAAGCGCCGGCAGCCTCCTCAAAAGCGTCCTCCAAAAAGTCCGCCGGGAAGTCCGCCGAAAAATCCGGCAAAAACAAAAAGAATAAAAACAGTAAAGGCGAAGCCTGCGAAACCAGAATCTGCTCCGTCGGCGGCGAGGCCCTGATGGAAGGCATTATGATGCGCTCGCCTTACGGTTACGCGCAGGTCGTTCGCACTCCCGACGGCTCCCTTTCGATCGACAAAAAGCGGCAGGCCCAGTTCGGTTCCGAGAACAAGTTCCTCGGCCTTCCCATCGTGAGAGGCTCGGTAAGGCTCGCGGATTCCCTGATTGTAGGCACAAAAGCACTTTTCAACTCCGCCGAGATCAGTGTTACCGAGGACGACCCCAACTACAAGCCGTCGAAATTCGACCTGTGGGTCGAGAAGCACCTGGGCGACAAGGCCATGAACGTTATCATGACGTTCTCGCTCGTTCTGGCGCTCGCGATCTCGATCGGTCTGTTCTTCATTCTGCCGCAGCTTATCGTTGCGGGCATCAAGGCGATTCCGGGCGTCAACCTTCCCAACATCGCCAAGAGCGCCATTGAAGGCGTGATCCGCCTGCTGATATTCCTCGGCTACCTCGCCGCGATTTCCTCGATGAAGGACATCCGCCGCGTGTTCATGTACCACGGCGCCGAGCACAAAACCATTCACTGCTACGAGCATTTCGAGGAGCTCACAGTCGAGAACGTGCGCAAATACTCGAAGCACCACCCGCGCTGCGGAACCGCGTTCCTTTTCGTGGTCATGATGATCAGTATTCTGGTGCACGCGCTGATTCCCGACCTCGGGAACGTCTGGCTGAACATTTTGACCAGACTCGCCTCCCTGCCGATAATCGCGGGCATCGCGTACGAGTTCAACCGCTACGCCGGCTCCCACGAGAACAAATTCGTCAAGATTCTGCGCGCGCCAGGCCTGTTCATGCAGCGCTTCACCACCCGTGAACCCGACGACGACATGATAGAAGTCGCGATCGTCGCCCTCAACGAAGCGCTCTCCCTCGAAAACGCACCCGACTACTCGGCAAGAGATACTTACGCCGAAATGCTCGCCGACAAGGCACGCCGGGAGGCTGAAAACAAGACAGACGCCGTGGAAACCGACAGCAACGAACCCTCTCCGGAAACCGTTCCGGAAAACCACGACAGTATAGAGAACGAAGTCGAGGAAGCCGTGCGCGAAACCGCCGGCATAATAAGCGAACCGGTCGAAGCGCTGCGCTCAGTCAAAAATTTAGACGACGATTTTGAGTTCGACTTCCAGATTCCGGTCGCGGAAGAGTCCGGGGACGAAGCAACAGAAGCATCAGAAGAAGCGGAAGAATCGGAAGACGGCAGCGGGAACGAAGCTTGAAACTTCTTTAAATAGACTTCCCCGCGCATTCCGGTTATTATAAAAATCCCCTAAAACGAGGCAAAAAGTGAAATTACGAGATTTGAGGCGTTACGCGAAAGACAGGCTTTCAGGCGGAGGTATCGAAGACGGTGATTCCTCCAAGCTTGAGCTGCTTTTCGAGTACGCCTTTAATTTTTCGCGCAACTTTCTGCTCTCCGAGCCGGATTTTGAGATCGACGAAAACTCGCCGGAGTATGCCCGCTTTGAGGACGCCCTCGGGAAGACTGCGGCAGGAATGCCTATCCAGTACGCGACCGGTTTTTCCTACTTTTGCGGTAACAGGTTTTCGGTGAACGGCTCCGTTCTTATACCCCGCCAGGAAACCGAGCTTCTCGTCAGAATGGCAGTTACTTATTTGCGCTCCGTGAAGCAAGGCGGGGCGCCTCTTCGCGTTCTGGACCTTTGTTCGGGAAGCGGCGCGATCGGAATCTCGGTCAAAAAAGAGTTTCCCGCGGCCGAAGTCACTTTGAGCGACGTCTCCCAAGGCGCTCTCTCGGTCTCAAGAACCAACGCCAAAAACATTCTCGGCGCCGAAGACGCCGTCAGATACGTTCACGGGGATTTTCTCGACCCCTTTACCGGCGGTGCGGAAAACGCCGCTTCGGAGCGGTTCGATCTGATTCTTTCTAACCCGCCCTACGTCGCAACTGAAGCCTACAACTCCCTTCCCGCAGTGGTCAGGAATTACGAGCCGCGCATCGCTCTTGACGGCGGCGCCGGCGGCCTCACCCCATATATCAAAATAACGAAAAGTATCCGGAACGTCTGCAATCCTGGCGCGGCGGTGATGTTCGAGATCGGCGAGGACCAGGGAAACATGGTGAAGGCGCTGCTCGCGGGCAAGAAGTTCGGTATGGTCACGGTCGTTCGCGACCTCGACGGGAAGGACCGCTTCGTCTGCGGCACCCTCGCCGGCGACACCGTTTCGGAATCCGACCCCTCGTTCGAAGCAGCCGCGTCAAGGTTCACCGCCTACAAAAACGCCCTCAAATCCGTCGTTTTCGCGGAAAGTACCCAAGGCGGCAGAGGCGGTACCTCAGCTTCTGTTGAAAAGGCGCCGGCTTCGAAAAAAGAACCCGCCAAAGAGACAAAAAAGAAGCCGGCGGAGAAAAGCGCGCCGGCGAAACAAAAAACCGCAGCCGGCGCGGCCACCCTTCTTTCCCCGGTAACGGTTCTCAAGGGAATCGGCCCCAAGACCGCGGATGCGCTGGCAACAAACGGCGTCGCGACGGTCGGCGACCTGCTCTCGATGTTCCCTGTTAAATACGAAGACCGCACGCGGCCCGTTTCCGTCAACGAAGCCCGGAAAATGGCTTTCGACGCGCTCGACGACGGCAGGCCCGCTATAAGCGCCTCAATGATTCTGAGAGTTTTGGGCGTGACCGAGCGCGGCAACCCGCGGCTTCCCGTTATAGTGGTCAGCTGCGAGGACGAGAAAGGCGAACGGATCGACGCGGTATGGTTCAACAATAAATATGTCAAAAAATCGCTTCACGAAGACGCCGTCTACTGTTTTTACGGCCGCGTGGCGGTGAATTCCGACTTTTTCAGAAGCATTCAGCTGGTTCAGCCCCAGTTTGTCAGCGTCAGGGACCGCGGCGCCGTCGACGGTTTTCTCACGCTGCGGCCTGTTTACAGACTGCCTTCGGGAATCAAGCAAAAAGACGTCGCCACCGCGGCGCTTGAAGCGGTCGAAGTGTTCGAGTCCCGCAAAGAACTCCTCACGCCCGAAGAGAATAAGCTGCTGCCCGCCGAGATACCCGCTGCCGTTCGTGAACGGTACAGCATGCCCGCGCTGGACGGTCTGTTCCGCGGCATTCACGCGCCCCGCGACATCTCCGAGGCCGAAAGCAGCCGCCGCAGGATCACGTTCGGGAACCTTCTTGACACGACTCTCTGCATTCACGCCCTCAAAACGATGCGCGCCGGGAGCAGCCTCAAAGGAATCCAATTCGAACGTTGCGACCTCGCGCCGCTGACCGCGGCGCTCCCCTTCACGCTGACCGACGGCCAGCTCAAGGTCATCGGCGCCGTTCTTGACGATATGGCTTCCCCCGCCCCGATGAACCGCCTCATTGACGGCGACGTCGGCTCGGGCAAAACCGTCATCGCCCTCGCCGCCGTTTACAACGCCATCATGAACGGTTACCAGGCCGCCTTCATGGTGCCCTCCACCGTTCTGGCCGTGCAGCACATGAAGAAGCTCGGCGAGATCTTCGGCGGTCTCGGTATCCAAACCTGCCTTCTCTACTCCTCAACGCCCGCCCGCGAAAAGCGCGAAATTCTCGAACGCGTCAAATCCGGCGAGCCCCTCTGCGTCGTGGGTACCCACAGTCTCATCAGCGAGGGCGTTGACTTCCCGAAGCTCGGTCTTGCGGTCATCGACGAGCAGCATCGCTTCGGCGTTCTGCAGCGCGCGGCGATAATGAAGCGCGGCTCCGAGACCGTTCCCGACGTGATTTCTCTCACCGCCACCCCGATTCCCCGCTCGCTGGCGCTGGTTCTCTACGGCGACATGGACATCTCCGTGCTCAGCGAAAAGCCCAAGGGCCGGATTCCCGTTTCCACCTATCTTTACAAGAAAAAAGACCGCGCCCGCATCATGGCGCGCACCCTCGAGCTCGTCCGCCAGGGCGGTCAGGCCTACATCGTTCACTCCTGTATCGACAAGAGCGAGATCACCGGCGAACTCGGCCTCGAAGCCGACTCCCCCTACGCCCCGCTCGCCTGCACCTCGAACTACGAAGAGCTCTCCAAAACCGTCTTCCGCGGCGTGAAGACCGGCCTCATTCACGGCAAGATGAAGGACAGCGAAAAGAAGGAGGTCATGGAGTCGTTTGCCTCGGGCGAGACGAAGGTTCTCTTTGCGACCACCGTCATCGAGGTAGGAATTGACGTCCCCAACGCAAACATTATTATAATCGAGGACGCCGACCGTTTCGGCCTCTCCACGATTCACCAGCTCCGCGGCCGCGTCGGCAGAGGCACCGCCCGCTCCTTCTGCATTCTCGTCAGCGACTCCAACGCCGAACGTCTGAAAGTCCTCACCGAGACCTCCGACGGCTTCAAAATCGCCGAGAAGGACCTCGAACTGCGCGGCCCCGGCGACTTCTTCGGCACCTCCCAGACCGGCCGACCCATGGAAGAACTTACAGGCTTCACCTCAGGCGGCAAACTCCTCGCCGACGCGTCGGAAGCGGCCAAGTACATAATCAAGTCCCTCACAGACGGGAACGACCCGGAATCCGCCGCCTACTACGACCGCGTCACCGAAAAGGCGCGCGAAGTGACCCTCTAATTCAATTCCCTTCTTAAGGATTTCCCGCACGTCCCGATTGCCCGGGCGTCCCGACGTATGTTCGCCCTTTAACAAACAAAACCTTTTCAAGCGCAAAAAAAGAGCCCCCGAAAGGCTCTTTTTTTATGGACCTCCGCCTGAATTGTTTTTTCGGCGTATCCACAGTCGGAATTGTGTTTGTTCCGCAAGCTCTCTGCTCCGAAAAGGCTCTGATTACCGCCCTCCATCGGAACGCGTCTCGCGTTCAGCATTATTTGCCGGTTCAACCTTTGATCAGACAGCGCTCTGCTCCGGTTGTACTTTCTTGGCTCTCGTAACAAGACCTGATTTCAGGCACGATGCACAAACATATGCATAACGGGTAACGCCTTTGTCGTCAACAATTTTGACGCGGCGAACGTTCACTTTCCAGTTTCTCTTCGCACGTCTGCTGACCTGTGAACGAGTAATGCTGATATGACGTCCGAACATCATATCTTTGGAACAAATCTCACATTTTGCCATTCAACACACCTCCCTTAGTGATTCTATCAAACAGCGTCGTATATTGTACCACAAACGGAACACCGAATGCAAGCACTTTTTTACAAACAGCGCAAACTTTTCGCGTGAATCGCGTGATTTGCGTGAATTTTCCGGTTATTTCTCGATAAGGCAGCCGCTGGCGATGTTCACGGTTCCGGTGCAGTTGACGGCCTTTCCGCCGACGTAAGTCGTAACGGTTCCGCCCGTGATCGTAACGCTGTAAACCGCGGTAAGCGCGTCGTCCTCCGCGTTAACGGTTATCGTTCCACCCTCGATGCAGATGAAGCCCTTCGAGATGTCCTCGTCCTCGTTGACCTTGATGCCGTCGTCGTCGGAATTCACGACAAGCGTTCCGGAGTTCATCATGAAGCTGTCCTTGCCTTTAATCGCGTTGTTTTTCGCTGTCACGATGATGTTGCCGCTGACGATCTTGAGGTCGTTCTTGCTGGCAATACCGTTGTTGTAATTGCCGTTGACCGTGAGCGATCCGTAGCCGTTGATCGTAAGGTCGTCCTTGCTGAAAAGGCAGGCCGTCGGTTCGCTCTTCTCGTTGAGTCCCGTGTACTTGGAACCGTCGGTGAGCACGTTTTCGGTGCCGGATGCGAGCGTAATGCCGACCTTGTCGGCGGAAACCACGTAGATTGCCGCCTGCGAGTTGTTCGTGATCGAAACGCCCGCCAGAACGAGCCTGACTTTTTCGGTCTTTTCAACGTTCACGAGAATCTGTCCGTTGGTAAGCGTGCCGGTAACAATATAAGAACCGGCCTTGCCGATCGTGATTTTGTTGCCTTCGACCGTTGCGCCGTCGCCCTCAACGGTCGTCGCGTCCTGCGCCAGTTTGATTTTGGTGCACTCCGCCGGATTGTACGCAATCGTTGTGTCAAATTTCGTGAATTTGTCAGACGCCTCAATCTGAGGAAGCGTTGAAGGGTCGTCTGCGCCCGCGGTCTCGGAAGGGGTTCCCGTTCCGGCCGGTTTGTTCGTGCCGGACGGTCCCGGATTTTCGGTGCACGCGCAAATCGCGAACGTCATCACAACGGCAAGTATCGCCGCTACTGCAAATCTGTATTTCATAATCTTAGACCTTTCAAATCAAATTGTTGTCAAAATAACGGCTGTTTCCGGCCGGACACGTCATAAAACGCGTTTTCCGCTTCCGGTCCCGGGTATTCTATGTGAAAATCCATAAAAAACACTAAAACCGCCGGCTTCCGCGAATGTCACATGTCTTGTTGCATGTCCTGCTAAATGTCTTGACTGACACGCGGAAGAGCCTTATCTCTTGAATCTGCCGAGCTGCGCCGCCTTGTCGGTTCTCTCCCACGGCAGGCCCATGTCGGTCTTGCCGAAGTGTCCGTAGTTTGTCGTCTTCCCGTAGATCGGCCGTCTCAGTTCAAGCGTCTCGATGATTCCCTTCGGCGTCAGGTCGAAGGTCTCGACGATCAGGTTCTGGATCTGTGCGACAGGAATCTTCTCGGTGCCGAAAGTCTCGACGGAAACGGAGACCGGCTGCGCGACCCCGATTGCGTAGGAAATCTCGATTTCGCACTTGTCCGCGAGTCCCGCCGCGACAACGTTCTTGGCAACGTATCTGGCCATGTAAGCGCCGCTTCTGTCGACCTTCGTGGCGTCCTTACCCGAGAACGAGCCGCCGCCGTGTCTTCCCATGCCGCCGTAAGTGTCAACGATGATTTTCCTGCCGGTCAGTCCGGAGTCGCCGTAAGGGCCTCCGATAACGAACCTTCCGGTCGGGTTGATGAAGAACTGCGTGTTCGAGTCGATCAGGTTTGCGGGAATGACCGCCCTGATGACGTATTTTTCGATGTCGGCGCGAAGCTGAGCCGTCGAGACCGCCTCGGAATGCTGCGTGGAAACCACGACTGCGGTCACCTTCACGGGCTTCCCGTTGTCGTCATAGGCGACACTGACCTGGCTCTTGCCGTCAGGCCTCAGGTACTTAAGCAGGCCGGTCTTCCTGACCTCGGCAAGCCTCTTCGAGAGCCTGTGCGCGAGCGCGATAGGCGCCGGCATGTATTCGCCGTGTTCGGTTATCTCGTTCGACGCGTAGCCGAACACCATTCCCTGGTCGCCGGCGCCGTCCCTGTCCACACCCATCGCGATATCGGGCGACTGCTGGTGGAGGCAGTTGTTGACGCAGCATGTGTTGCCGTCAAAGCCCAGTTCGGAGCTGTTGTAGCCGATGTCGAGCACCGTCTGCCTTGCGATCTCCGCGTAGTCGACCTGCGCCTTGGTGGTGATCTCGCCCATAATCTGAATAAGTCCCGTGCAAGCCGTAACTTCGCACGCCACTCTTGAATACGGATCCTGCGCGAGCACCGCGTCGAGAATGTTGTCGGCAATCTTGTCGCAAATCTTATCGGGATGACCCTCTGTCACCGACTCCGATGTAAAAATCCTCATATCTATAACCTCCGATAGCCGGATTCCGCGTCCGCGTCCGCTCTTAATCATAGTTTTCATGCGGCCGCGTTCTTTTCCCGGAATCCTCTGTTTGTTTACCTTTTAATCAAATCAACCGGGGCTCTGCAATCCGTCAATCACCTGACGGCTCCACCGTGAACTCGGTCTGTGAAAAATCCGCCTCGTCCATTGCTTCCAGTCCCCTCAGGGTTTTAAACACCAGCAGCGGCTCGCTTCCGTTCAGGATCGTATCCTTTGTTACGATGCACCGCTCCACGTCGCCCTTCGACGGCACCGAGAACATCACTTCCTGCATCGCCCTCTCGACTATGGCCCTTAAACCGCGCGCGCCTGTCTTCCGCTTCATTGCGAGTTCCGCGACCGCCTCGAGCGCGTCACGGTCGAATTCGAGCACCACGCCGTCGAGCGAAAGAAGCTTCTGATACTGCTTCACGAGCGAGTTCTTCGGGTCTGTCAAAATCCTGACAAGCGCCGTTTTGTCGAGGGCGTCAAGCGTCACCACTGTCGGAACGCGTCCGATGAACTCGGGGATGAGCCCGAACCTCAAAAGGTCCTGCGGCTCGACCTGCGCGAGCAGCGCGTCGGTGTCGAGTTCGTTCTCGGTGACGAGGTTGCCTGTGAAGCCCACCGTCGACTTCCCGAGCCTGTTCTCGACGATTCTCGGAAGCCCGTCAAACGCTCCGGAGCAGATGAACAGAATGTTCGTCGTGTCGATCTGGATGAACTGCATCTGCGGGTGCTTTCTGCCGCCGTTTGGCGGTACCTGCGCGACGGTTCCCTCCAGAATCTTGAGAAGCGCCTGCTGAACGCCCTCGCCGCTCACGTCCCTTGTAATCGAAACGTTCTCGGTCTTGCGCGCGATTTTGTCTATTTCATCGACAAAAATGATGCCCCGCTCCGCGCGTTTTATGTCAAAATTCGCCGCCTGGATGAGCCTGAGAAGAATGTTTTCCACGTCTTCCCCGACATATCCGGCCTCTGTCAGCGCCGTGGCGTCCGCAATCGCGAACGGAACGTTGAGAATCTTCGCCAGCGTCTGCGCCAGGTACGTTTTCCCGACGCCTGTGGGGCCTATAAGGAGCACGTTGCTCTTGGACAGTTCGGTGTCGGAAACGTCCCGGGAAACCTGCGCCGGTTTTGTGGCGGATTTAACGAAGCTCGGCGTCTTCTTTTTGCCGAAGCCGGAGCCCGAACGCGCTTCGTTGTCGATAATTCTTTTATAGTGGTTGTAAACCGCCACACAGAGCGCTTTTTTCGCGTTCTCCTGGCCGATTACGTACTCGTCCAGCTTTTCTTTGAGCTCAGCCGGTTTGGGAAGAACGAAATCCTGCGGGAAGAGTTCCGGCTCCGTGGTTTTGCGGAGATTGTCCCCTTCTGCCTCATAAAGGTTCTTTTCTTCAAGAAGACCCATGCAATACCGGACGCAGTCTTCGCAGATGGCGGCACCGGGAGATTCAATAACGGTAACGCTCCCGTTCAGCTCTCTGCCGCAGAGTACGCATCTGTATTTGTTTTTATCTTTGTCAGCCATGTAAATTGCCTCTTTGCGTGGAAGCTGCTTTTCACTTATTTTCCGGAAATATCCGGAAAGATCCGAATTTCCCGGAAATCTCACTCAAATCACATGAAAGCCGCCGTAAATGCGGCCGTTCCGGTCCGGACATTTTCGCTAATTACAGGTCAAAAACATCCGTTTCCGGTTCGGTTGCCCTTTCGCAAGCTGCTCAAGGTCTCTTCGCGCAAACCACGTCGATAAGTCCGTAGTCGAGCGCTTCCTGAGCCGTCATGTAGTTGTCGCGGTCCGTGTCGCGCTGGATCTCCTCGAGCGACCTTCCCGTGTTCTCGGCGAGAATGCGGTTGATGTTGTCGCGGACGCTCAATATGTGCTTCGTCGCGATCTCGATGTCGGTCGCCTGACCGCGGGTGCCTCCGAGCGGCTGGTGGATCATGATTTCACTGTTGGGAAGCGCAAACCGCTTGCCCTTGGTTCCCGACGAAAGCAGGAACGCGCCCATGCTGGCAGCCCTGCCTACGCAGATCGTGGACACGTCGCACTTGATGAATTTCATCGTGTCGTAGATCGCAAGGCCGGCGCTGACGCTGCCTCCGGGGCTGTTGATATAAAGCGAAATGTCCTTGCCCGGATTGCTGCTCTCAAGGTACAGAAGCTGCGCGACGCAAAGGCTCGCCGTCACGTCGTTGATCTCGTCGCTGAGAACGATTATCCTGTCGTTGAGCAGACGCGAATAGATATCGTAGGATCTCTCGCCGCCGTTGCTCGTCTGTTCTATAACATAAGGTACAAGTGCCATTTTACCCTCCGTTTCGATAAAAATCCTTATCAAACTATTTTACTATATTTTCGGGAATTTATAAACAGTTTTTTTGCCTCTCAAGCATTTTTCAATAAACCGGCGCGGTTGCCCGTTTTTTTAGAGCCAAAAAGGCTTTTTTCACGCCTTGAAACACCTGTTTTCGCGACGGAACCGTCGAAAATTCCGGCAGAACCGTCTCAATTCACGTCTGAACCGTCATATGTCGCGCTTGAATCCACGGTTTTTGCGGCCCCGGAAATACCGCAAATACGCGGCACCCCAAATCACCCGCCCGTTTCCGGCGGAATCCTCAAGTTACCGCGTATAAACTGCTTCTCACTTACGGTCAGTCGACGTACTTCGCGTTCTCAACGAGAAAATCGATCGCGAGCATCGGCTTAAGATCCGACGCCACAAACTCTTTGCTCTCGTCGGAGAGGTTCTTGACCATCTCGTCGTATTCGACCTTGTACATCGCCGCCATCTCTCTCAGCCGCTCCTCGATCTGCGCGTCGGTAGCCTTGAGATTCTCGGTGTCGGCAATCGCCTCGAGAACGAGCTGCTCGCGGACCTGTCTCTCCGCGTTCGGCCTGATCTGCTCTCTGACCGATTCGATGTCGTTGCCGGTCATCTTGAGGTAGTCCTCGAATTTGATCCCGTAGTTGGAGATCTGTCTGCGGTAGTTCTCGAGCATATTCTCGACCGCGTTGTCGAACATGCACTCGGGAATGTCGATCTCGGCGTTCTCTGCCGCCTTCGCGATCAGTTCATTCTCGGTGGAGCTCTTCGCTTCCTTTTCCTTCTTCTCGGCAAGCTTCTTCTTGAGGTCCTCGCGGTACTCGGCCAGCGTCTCGAAGTCGCTCTTTTCAGCAGCGAAATCGTCGTTGATCTCGGGAATAATCTTCTCCTTGATGTCGTGGAGCGTCACCTTGAACTCGGCCGCCTTGCCGGCAAGCTCCTCGGCGTGATACTCTTCGGGGAACGTCACGTTCACGACAAACTCGTCGCCGACCTCGTGACCGACGATCTGGTCCTCAAACCCGGGAATGAACGAACCCGAGCCAAGCTCGAGATTCTGACCTTCCGCCGTGCCGCCTTCAAACGCCACGCCGTCGACCGAACCCGCGTAGTCTATAAGAACCGTGTCTCCGTTTTGGGCCGGTCTTCCCTCGACAGGCTCGAGCCTGTAATCCTCTTCCGCAAGCCTCTTCAGCTCCGCGTCGACGTCCTCATCGGTCACGTCGGTGGAAATGCGTTTGATTTCGATTCCCTTGTACTCGCCGAGTTTGACCTCAGGCTTGACGAAAACGGAAGCCGTGAAAACGAGCTTGGAATTTCCCTCGACCTCAACGATCGAGTAATCGGGCTCGGAAACCGGAACGATGTTCAGCTCTTTAACAGCCGCCTCGTACTCCTGGGGAACGAGATGCTGGAACGCGCCGTCGTAGAAAGCGCCGATTCCGTAAACCTGCTCGACCATTTTTCTCGGAGCCTTTCCGTCGCGGAAACCCCTGATTTTGAACTTCTTGCGGTTTCTCTCAAAAGAACGGTTAAGCGCCGCCTCGAACTTCTCGGGCTCGACGTCCACCGTGATCAGAACCTTATTTTTTTCGGTAACTTCGTATTTTGCGCTCATGGCAAAAACCTCCTGCTGCTGTTATCTTTTCATTTACCGGTTACACAAAGAAGGCCTGCGTATCCAGCAGGCCTCTTATGGTACGAATAAATAGTGAATCAAAGACCGTATTTCTTCTTGAACTTGTCAACACGACCGCCGGTGTCGACCAGCTTCTGCTTCCCTGTGTAGAACGGATGGCACTTGGAGCAGATTTCAACGTTGAGCGCGCCCTTTGTGGACATCGTCGTGAACGTTTCGCCGCACGCACACTTTGCCGTTACCTCCGTAAACTTTGGATGAAGACCCTGTTTCATTATATGTCACCTTCCTTTTGGCACCAAAATAGGTAAATTCTCTTTTAAGGCTGCTTAAATCAGCAGTGAAGGAAATTATAACACATACGAAATGGTTTTGCAACCACTTTTTCGCGTTTTTCCCCCTCTTTTTGCCTGTCTCCGGCAATTATTTTCACGCTTCCGCGTTTCTGCCGGACAATCCCGGTTTTTGGCGTCTTTCCCCGCGGAAATTACTTTTCGCCCCAGACCGGATTCCTGTACTCGCTCTTTCCGAACGCGAGAATGAGCCTCGTAACCGTCGGGAAGAACACCGACAGCAGGCAGAAAATGATTCCCCTGCCGAATGCGAGTCCCATGTTGTAAGCGGTTATCGATGTGTAGTACGGACTCAGGCTGTCAAACAGGCTGAAAACGAACACCCAAGCGAACTTTTTGCCGTAAACGATATTCGCCAGCACGTACCTGTTGTACCCGGGAATCAGCGCCTTCCACCAGCGCTCGCCCGCCTTATTGAAGATCATCACGTTTGCCACGATCCTTACCGCGACCGCTACCAGAATAATCACAAGGCAGATCAGCAGGACGATTCCCGCGACCAGCGCCAGCGCCCTCGGCCATACCCCGTTAAATATCTCCTCTACCTTTTCCGGCATATCGTTAAGAAAAAATGAATTATCCATCAAAGTTCTCCTCTCGAAAGTTTTGTAAATTTGCGCGCGTGCCGCTTTGTCAAAGCCCTTTCGCGCGCGGCCTTTCCGGGTTCCCCCCGGCCGATAACCATTTTAGTATAAAAAACTTGAAACGGCAAGCGTTTTCGAACGGAATGGTGTATAGAAACCGGTTCCGGGTTGTTTTTTGAACCGGCTTGCATTGTTCCGGAGCCCGTTTTCCTCATTTCGCCGCAATCCGAAATTTGACTATTTTCAGGCAAAAAAGAAAGCCCGGCGATTTCCGGACTTTCTGGAGCCAATGGTGGGAATCGGACCCACGACCTATTCATTACGAGTGAATTGCTCTACCCCTGAGCCACATTGGCATTTTCCGAGGCAAAAAGCATTATATCACAAGGTCGCCGGAGAATCAAGCACTATTTTTATTTTGTTTCAAAAAAATCCCAACATCAAAAATCGCGCAAAAGCCGCGTTCAAATCTCAAGCCAGCCCTGCCGCCGCCAGCAGCGCCAGCATTTCCGCCTTGTAATCTTCTTCCGCCCGTATGTAAGCTCCCGCGTGCGATGCTTCAGGCACTTCCAAAAGCTTCTTGTAACCGGAGGCACACGCCTCGTAATTCTCGTACGAGAACTCAACCGGCACGAACCCGTCCTTTTTCCCGTGCACAAAAAGCACCGGAACAGTGATGTTCGCCAGTATTTTCGCCGTGTCGAACGCGTCGATGTCGAACCCGGCCTTTCTCAGCAGTTCTTTTCTCGAAGCCGCAAGAATACCCTTCACCGGGAGCTTCGTTCTGCGCCTTGCCATGAACGTGAGCTGCTTTGCGGGAGACGTGTAACCGCAGTCTGCCACGACCGCCTTAACGTCTTCGATTTTCACGGTTTGCTTCCCGCCCGCGATTATCTCAAGCGACGCCAGCACAGTCGAGCTTCCCATGGAGACGCCGTACAGCACGAACGCCGCCGCAGGGTCGCTGTCTTTAACGGCATTCAGCCACGACACGAGATCATAGCGCTCCTTCACGCCGAGGCAGACAAAGTCTCCGCCGCTCTCGCCGTGAGCGCGCTGGTCGACCGCAAGAATGTTGAACCCGAGCGACCTCAGGAAGTCGAACTGAAGCGCGAAGTCCTTCTCGACGCTGCTCCTGTACCCGTGAACCGTAACCATATAAACGTGGCTCGCCTTCTCTGCCGGAAAAAGTACCCCGTGAAGCCGTATGCCGTCGAACGCCTCTACAGTAAGGTCACGGCGCGGCAACCGCAGTATCTCCTCTTCATATGTCAAAAACCTGTCGGCCTCTGCCGCGCGCCCCGTTTCACGCAGATGGCGCAGCGTTTTGCAGAGCCTCTCTTCCAGGAAAGCGGGGTCAGGCCTCGAAAAGAACTTATCCGTTAGCACTCTCGCGATGAAGCGAAGCATTTTTCAGTCCTCCATAAGCGAATTCCAACTGACATCCACGCGCTCCGCCGCGCCGGTTCGCAACGGACGGAAACGCGTTCCGGTTAGTCTTCAGAATCTCTCCCACACATATTTTCCGGTGTCGTCAACGGTGTCGATCACTTTCATAAGATAATAAATCGGTTTGGGCGCGTCGAGTTCGTTCGTGTCCCTCTTGCGCCTCCAGACGCCGAGGTTGAGCCCGAACTCCTCCTTGTTGTCCCTGTGAGCGTGCAGAATGAACGCGTCGATTTCCGGAATTTCCATCACTTTCCTGTAAGCGCGCCCGTAGGCGGTCGCCTGCAGTATCTCCGACTCCGGCGTCCACTTCGAATTGAATCCCTGCTCGGACAGGATAATCCGCCTTCTCCGGCCCTCGAAATAGTTTTCTTCTCTCCGGATGAAATCCGCCAGCATTTCAAGGTTTTTGAACGTAATTCTATACGTGTCGGGTTCGAAAGTGGCGGTCGTGTCGTTCCAGAAGTCGGGCTTCGTGAGGTCCTCCGGATACGGATGGTGCGCGATATTGTAATAGAAGTCGCCGTCTCTTTGTGCCGTCTTCCTGATTTCGTTCAGCAGTTCAAGTCCGCCGTAAAACCGCTTCGGCTGCGAAGGATCCATGGATTTTCCCCAGAAATGGTCCATCGAGCAGTAGATGCGCGCGCTCGAACTCACCTTTTTCGCAGCGATATAGGCCATTCTCATCGACTGCGTGTACAACTCCGCGTACTCGGAAACCGTCTTTTCGCCGGCGTTCCCCCATATCCACTGAGACGTGACTTCGTTCGATATGATCATTCCGAGAACCCGGCCGTTCGTCCCGTCCGGCCTCATATATCTCTCTGCCAGGAACGACAGAAAAGCCTGATACCAGCCCATTCCCTCGTCAGTCACCACGTTGAACGCCGAAAGAATTCCCTCGTCGTTATAGTCCGGGTGCAGGAGCAGCGGTTTCATGTCGTCCGGAATGAAGCCCTTCCAGTGCTTCCCGCAGAGAAGAATCAGAGTGACGAAGATACCGAGTTCCGTGAACCTCCGGAACGTCGCGTCATATTCCTTCACGACGTCCATGTTGATATAATAGGTCTTTCCGTCGAAAACGAAAGGCTCCGTACCCTCGCAGGGGCTCTGCCTCATAATATCGTTAATCGCGACGTTGATTGCCGTGTGCCTTACTCCGAGTACGGCCGCGTCTTCCGGATCGCTCACCTGAAGGCCTTTCACGGACACCGACTCCGGATATGGCTCGTCGAACTCCGACTCCACGTCGGAACAGAAAACAACTCCGCCCAGGGAAGTCTCGTAGCGCAGGAACGCCCCGTCTCTTCCCGTCAGGAACCTGTCGACTTCAAACCTCCCGTTTTCGGCAACCGCCTCCGCCTCTCCGAGCAGCACTCTCTCCCCGATTGCCGGGGAGTAAATCTTGACCGTCACAGGGCCTTCCGCTTCCGTGCAAACAAACGAAATACTGTTTTTGCTGGCATTAATTCGTGTAACCATAAACCCCTCCGTTACTGTTCCGTTTACCGGTTATTCCGTAACAATCCGTCCCGTTATTTCACCGGCCAGTCTCTTTGTATTATTATACTAAACCCCGCGCAAAACCGCCACCGTTAATTTGGTCTCCGGCAACAAATTACAAGAAACACTCAACGTATCGTGAATCAAGCCGATACTTGCGCACCGGGCGCCGTACGGCCATTATAAGGCGTTTTAAAGCCCGTTCCCTCCCGAAAGCATGTTTTCCCGCCTTAGAGCCTGAAATGCCCGCAAAACGCCTTAAAACGCCTCTGCGCGCGTTTCCGCACCCGTTAAGGCGCCACCACCTGCACGGCACCGTAAATCCCTCACGCTACGGTCCGAAAACCCGCGTTTAAATATAATACACGCCGCCTGTTTTTATTCCGTGCAGGCGGCGTGTAAATAAGGTGTGAATCTCCCCGCGATAATATGAAATATTAAATTCGTGAGTCTTCCGCGCAGACGTTTTCCGGCATCAGCCGCCCAATCCCTCGTCGAGAAGCCTGTCATAGTAGACGTCAAGCACTCTCGCGCAGAGGTCTTCATCCTCTACAAACGAAAACTTCGGCTCGCCCTCCTCGTACGTCAGTCTCAGAACGATCACCCGCAAAGGCTTTCTTTTCTTCTTTGCGCCGGCGTCCTCCTCTTCCTCGCTTTTGTAGGGCGCGCAGAGAACGTATACTTTTTCCTCGTAGTCGGCAAACCCGAGCAGATTTACGTGGATGTCCTTTCCGTTTTCGTCGGTCAGAAGGAAATCGCTCTTGTTGTTATCGGTATTCGCCATCTGTCGCTCCTTTCAGCCCGCGGCGGCTCACGTGTCTCCGCCCGCCTTCTTTGCGGTTCTCTTGCTGTCGAGATATCCCTGAAGAATCATCTGAGCGGCAATCATGTCGCTGACGCCTTTCCTCTTCTGTTTGACGCCCATGGAGAGCATCGCCCTGTCGGCGGCAACGGTCGTAAGTCTCTCGTCCCATCTAACGATCTCAGCCTCCGGGAACATCTCCGTAAAGCGTCCGATAAACTTCTCCGTTCTGTGAACGCGGTTCCCCGAAGTGCCGTCCATGTTGAGCGGATAACCAATCACCACGGTGTCGCACTGCTCTTTCCGGTAGATTTCCCCGATTGCCTCGCAGACCTCGTTAAGCGACTTTTTCCCGTCGAGAACGCACCTCGGCGTCGCCACCAGTCCCAACCGGTCGCTGACGGCAATTCCTATTCTCGAATCGCCGTAATCAATCCCTATAGCCGATGACATCGATGTCTCCTCAGCGTCCGCCATCAATTTTGAGATGCTCCAGGTAGAATCTCACAAACTCGTCCATAAGCTCGTCTCTCGCCACCTCGGTAATAAGAGCTCTCGCTCCGCCGAAGTTGGTGATATACGTCGGGTCGCCAGACATAATGTAGCCGACAATCTGGTTGATCGGGTTGTAGCCTCTCTCTCTGAGACACACGTACACCTGATCGATTATGCGCGCAGCCGCGTTTTCGTCGCGTTTGCTTGTGTCCATGAATGTCGTGTTCTTTGTTATCTTGTTTTTATCTTCCATAAATCCACTTCCTTGCCTGATACTCTCTAATCTTTCTCTGCTCTCTTGTCCTGTAAATACTGTCTTCCGCCGCCTGTCTGAAATCCCGCGCAGGCACCTCAAAATGCCTCACATGTTTACAAAGGTTGACCGACGCTTTAAGGATACATTTTCGGACGCGTTTTGTCAACAAAATGATCGCATCCTTAAAAAACTCTTAAAGCGGCTTGACCGCGTTACTTGCCAATCTTTACGTCCCAGTACGAACCGCCGCCGCGCTCGGTGACGAAAACGATTCCCTTTTCAGCCATTGCGTTCCTGACCGGATCCGCTCCCGCAAAGTCCTTCGCGTTCCTGAGTGAGACCCACTTTGCCAGCTGTGCGTCGGCCTCTTCCTTCGTGACGCCGCTAAGCTTCAGGTATTTTTCTCTCGTCCCTCTCACGGCTTCCGCGGGGTCCATATTGAGAAGCCTCAGCACACCGTAAACTTCCTTCAGCGTGTTCTTGACGTCGACCGCCTCCGCAATCATGTTCTTGTTGACGAGCTTTGTCAGTTCGTTCACGTAGCCGAACAGGTTCGCGACGGCCAGCGCCGTGTTGAAGTCGTTGTCCATAGCTTCAGTGAATTCTCTTCTGATTCTGGCCGAGAGCTCGCACCCTTCGGCGGGTTTGACGTCTTCCGCGAGCGAGTCGATCTTCGCGAACAGCTTGTAGATGTCGTAGATCTTTTCCTCGTTGCTGTCGAAAATGCCGTCCATTATATTGATATCCGAACGGTAGCTGTTCATCAGCAGGGTCATTTTAATGACGTCGCCGTTGAACTCTTTCAAAAGGTCGCCGAGAAGGATACCGTTGCCGAGCGACTTCGACATTTTCTGTCCGTTCACTTTTACGAGTCCGTTGTGGAGCCAGTATTTCGCGAACTGCTTTCCGGTGAGCGCCTCGCTTTGTGCGATTTCGTTCTCGTGGTGCGGGAATATAAGGTCCTTGCCGCCGCCGTGAATGTCGAGCGTCTCACCGAGGAATTTCATACTCATCGTGCTGCACTCAATGTGCCATCCCGGTCTTCCGGGGCCCCACGGGCTGTCCCAGAATATCTCGTCGTCGCCCGCGTGCTTCCACAGCGCGAAGTCCCTGTCGTTCTCCTTGCCGGGCTCGGTCTCGTTCCTGACGCCGCTCAAAAGCTCCTCGCCCGCGGTCCTGTTCGAAAACTTCCCGTACTCCGGGAACGCGTCGACTTTGAAATACACGTCGCCGTATTCGGTCGGATAGGCGTACCCTTTGTCGATCAGCGCCTGTATGAAGGCGATCATATCCCCTATGCACTCGGTGGCCCTGGAGCAAACCGTAGGCGGGTAAACTCCGAGCTGCTCAAACTGCGCGTCGATCTCCGCCATGATCTTTTCGGCGTACTCGAGCGGATTCACGCCCAGTTCCCTCGCCTTGATTATGATCTTGTCGTCGACATCGGTGTAATTTCTCACGTATGTCACGTTGTATCCGGAGTACTCCAGATAGTTCCTTATCACGTCGAAAATGACGGCCTGATAGGCGTGCCCGATATGCGCCGACCCGGAAGCCGTAATACCGCAGGCGTACATTTTAACGTTCTTTCCGTCAAGCGGCACGAACGGTTCCTTGTTCCTGGTAAGTACATTGTAAACCTTAAGCATCTTCTTTGGCCTCCTTTATTTCAAAAAACCGTTTATGATCTGTTCCTCGGCTTCCTTTTCGGTAAGTCCGAGCGTCATAAGCTTCGTTATCTGCTCGCCGGCGATTTTCCCGATCGCGGCCTCGTGAATAAGCGCAGCGTCTATATTATTCGCCGAAAGTCTCGGCTCCGCAACGACCTTCGCGTTGTCCATAACGATTGCGTCGCACTCCGAATGTCCGTTGGAAGGCGCGTTTCCCCTGATGTCGGAAACGAACTTCTGAGTCGAATTCTCTTTCGCTACCGATCTGGAAATAAGGTGCGCCCCGGAGTTCTCTCCGTTCAGATCCACCGAGAACTCGGTCTCCGCGTGCTGGCTTCCGTTGGTCATTATTTTTTCGCTGACAGTGATTTTCGCGCTGTCTCCCACGACCGCTGTCGTTTTTCTGGAAGTGTCGTCGACTCCTCCGAGCTGAACGGTATCCATCTCCATAAAGGCACCCTCTTCAAGCTCTACGTACGTGGTCGGATTCATGATCCGTCTTCCGCCGTCACCGTTTCCGTTGTGCTTTTCGAAGTATTTTACCTTTGCGTTCTTACCTATATAGAACGAGTGGATTCCGCTGTGCTCCGACTCCTCGACTCCGCAGTTGTGAATTCCGCATCCCGCTATGACCGTGACGTCCGAGTTCTCACCGATGAAAAAGTCGTTGAAGACCGTCTCCTTCAGCCCGCTCTGACTGATCAGAACCGGTATGTGGACCTGCTCGCCTTTGGTGCCCTTCTTAACGTAGATTTCGATACCCGAACCGTCCGGCTTGGGAACGATCTTGATATTCTCGGTCACGTTTCTCGCCACGCCTTTTCCGTTCAGGCGAAGGTTGAATGCGGACGAGTCGTCGAATTCTCTGATGCCCGCAATGCTCTCAAGCAGGTCAAGCTGTTCTTTGTCGAGACTCTTAAGTTCCATACTCTACCTCCCCTTCCTGTAGAATTTGCAGCCCGAAGGCGACGCGAGCTCGCCGTAGATCTCCTCTCCGGTGCCGTCCGCGGTAACCGTTCCGTCGGCGATAACGATAATTCTGTCAGCAAGCTTCAGAATCCTCTCCTGGTGCGAAATGATTACGATGCTTCCCTTCGTGCTCTCGTGAAGTTCTTTAAACACATTGATCAGATTGTTGAAGCTCCAGAGGTCGATTCCCGCCTCCGGCTCGTCAAACACCGAAAGCTTCGTATTTCTGGCAATAACCATGGCGATTTCAATGCGCTTGAGTTCCCCTCCGGAAAGGCTCGCGTTCGCTTCGCGGTAGATATAGTCCTTGGCGCAAAGCCCGACCATCGACAGGTACCTGCAGGCCTCCTTGGTGCCGAGCCGCTTTCCGGCCGCCAGCGACAGAAGGTCTTTTACGTCGAGTCCCTTGAACTTCACGGGCTGCTGGAAGGCATAGCTTATGCCTCTGTTCGCCCTCTCGGTAACGTTCAGTCCGGTAATGTCCTCTCCGTCAAGAAGTATCTTTCCCTCGGTCGGCTTAATGATTCCCGCCACGAGTCTCGCGATCGTCGACTTTCCGCTTCCGTTGGGACCCGTCACCGCGACGAATCTCTCAGAAATCTTAAAACTCACATCGTCGACTATTTTGGAATTGTCTTCCGTAATGTAAGTCACGTTTTTGAATTCAAGCATATCTCTCTCCCAATCAGGTAGCCGCATCCCGTCCGGAAATAAACGGGAACGCATACCGGCACCGTACCGCTAAGGCGGCTTCCGTCCGCCCTTTCCGGAACTGTCCGCTCCGCGGGCTGACTTTTTATTGTACCACTGACGCGAGGTTATTTCAATCCGGTTCCGCACCCTCGAAGTACCCTCTGAACAGCTTTAGAACATCGCAAAGCAACTTCAAAGCGGCTTAAAACCGGCTTATAGCAACGCGAACGCGATTCTCTCCGCCAGCGCGTTTTTGGTGACCGGGTGAATCATGGAGCTCTCGCAGATGTCCGCGCATTTCACCAGTTTGACCAGTCCGTCCTTTTGCGCCGCTCTCTCCTGCGCAAGCTGTATTCCCTTCCAGCCGTCAGGGTCGTACTCCTTCCTGTAGTCGTAATCCGCTATCTGGACCGCGACAAAAGGAAGCTCCGGATTCCGCTGCATATCGCGCACGCACGCGAACAGAAGTTCCATAGACCTGTCGTAAATCGCGGCCTCCTGAACCGTGGTGTCGCTCTCGCCCTGGTACCAAACAACTCCGTTTACCGCAAAAGGCATAAAAGTTTTTAGCATCGTCTCGTAAATGATTCCGTTCCCGTTCCACGGGGTGAAGTCCGGGTAGTAGTGGTCTATGTAGCACTGGCTGTCCGGCAGTCTTATACCGTCCGCAATCTCGCTCGGCAGCCACGACTCAATAACCGACGCCCCCTGGTAGCACGAAATCAGACCCACTGCTTTTCCGGTCGCGTTCCTCACGGACTCACCGGCGAGGTACCCGATCGCGCTCCACACGCCTACAGTTTCCTTCTTCGCGGGCAGCCATCCGTCCTTTGATGAAAGCGCCTCGGTTTCGATCCACGGCCGGCTCACGAAATAGTTTCTGAGCAGCGGGTCGTCCCTGTAAAGCTCCTGCGAAGTGTTCGAAGTTACGAGCTGAAACTCCGCATTCGACTGGCCTGCAATGAGGTAAACCTTCCCGACGTAAACGTCAGACAGCACTTTTTTTTCACCGTCAAGCTCGATTTCCATTTCATAAGGTCCACCGGCTTCGCGCGGAGCAAGCTCGACTTCCCACCGTTCACCGAACGAGCACGCCTCTGCGGTCTCGCCGAGGAAAGAGACTTTCACACAGCCGTCCCCGGTTCCGAAGACTCTGATCGGCAGATTCTCCGCGAAAACAGTTCTGTCGCTGAATATTGTATTAAGTTCCAAACGCAGTCACCTCCGTTGATATTCCCGCGGTTCACGCCATGTTGCCGGCAAGACTTGCGGGGTCCTTGATTATCTTGCGTACCACGCCCTGGACAGAAAGCGAGTCCTTGGGCCTTATCACATCATACTTTTCGTTCTCCGGCTTCAGGTACACCTCTCCGGTCGTTTGGTCGACGCGGTACGTTTTCAGGGTGCTCACCGTTCCGTCGACAAGCGCCGCCACGATGTCTCCGTCTTCCGCAGTCTCCTGCCTCGCCAGCACCACATAGTCGCCGTCCGCGATTCCCGCACCGGTCATGGAGTCGCCGGAAGCCGCAAGTATGAACAGTTCCCCGGGCCCGAAAATCTTCCGCGGAAGCGTCACAATAACGTCAATGTTTTCTTCCTCTTCCATCGGCGACCCGCAAGGAATACTGCCGCAGACCGGAACGCATGACACGGACGATTCGTATTTGTCGGTAATTGAAGTCACGATGCTGCAGCCGTCGTACTTCACCATTCCCGCCCTGTCCATTGCGACCAGATACTTGTAAACAGTTCCCCGCGCGATTCCCGTCTCTGCGGCGATCTCGGAAGTCGATGGAGAGCGCCCGTTCGCGATATAGTACGATTCCGCAAAGGACGCAATTTTCTTCATCATTTCAGGATTCTTGCTTCTCATCTCCGTCTCCTTTCCGTTCCCGCCCGGTGCTTGCGCGGCTCTTTCGGAAGCAACCCGCTTCCGATTGAATTATACCACATCTGATTTCTTTGTCAAGCGTTTTTGAACGTTTTTCAATCTTTTTTTTCAACTTTTTTTGCAAGCGGTTTCGCGGGAAGAATGCGGGTCGCTTCGCGGGAGAATGCGGCGCTTTTGCGGGCATTCCGTGTCTTGAATTATATATGCCTCAAAATCTTTTAACCTTCTTAACTGCCGGACGGCGCGGGAATCATGTGCGTGAATGCGCTTCGCGAAAGCTTCCCGCCGCAAACAAAAAAGGCCGTTCCGCAGCGCCTTGCGACGCCGGGTTCAGCCTTCCCTGTTTTAGTTATTGTCCGGGAACCGGAGGCCGCCGCCAACGCGGAAGCCCCCTTTCCGTTTCCGGATCATTTGCCCTTGGAAGGGCTTCGAAGGATCAGTCTTCCTTTCTCCTTCTTGCGGTGATCACCAGGAACGCCGCCATTGCGAGGACGATGCAGCTGCCAACAGCCAGAACGTTGCTGTCAGACGTCGGCGGAGGATCGATCGGGATGCTGTTCGTGATAGCAGTTACCGTTCCTTCGACAACCGTAGACGTGAGCTTGTAGCCTGCCGGCATCTTGACTTCGGACCAGGTGTAGACGATCTCCACGCCGTTCTCGTACTTGGGCAGGTCGGTAATCGTCGCCGTCCACTTGTTCGCCTCGTTAAGGACTACCGTCATTCCGTTGCTGAGCGCAACCGTGAGCGATTCGGGACGGAGCTTGCGAGCGTTGTTCGCGTCGTTCCAGATCTTCCTGATCGTCGCCTCGGTGAGCTCGGGCGTGTAGCTGTTGGTCAGCGTTGTCACGTAGCCTTCAGCCTTGTTGGAAGTGAGCGTGTAGCCGGCCGGGAGCGTATCCTCGGTCCAGGTGTAGACGATTTCAACACCGTTCTCGAACTTGGGCAGATCGCTGATCGAAGCGGTCCAGCCGTTCTCTTCGCTGAGCGTTACGGTCATGCCGTTGCTGAGAGTTACCACGAGCTTCGCAGGTCTCTTGCCGTCCTGGTTGTTCGCGTCGTCCCAGATCTTCTTGACCGTGACTTCAACGACTTCGGGAACGTGCTTGTTGGTGAGCGTCGTGATCGTTCCGTCGACGGAGGTGTCGGTGAGCTCGTAGCCCGTGGGCAGCGCTTCCTCTTCCCAGGTGTAAACGATTTCTGTCTTGGTGATAGAACCGTCTTCGTTAACCGTGAACTTGTACTTCGGCAGATTCTCGAAGCCCTGCTCAGCCCAGTTGTCCGCCTCTGTGAGCGTCACTGTCTTGTCAGGCACTTCAACGCCGTCAGCCAGCAGCTTCACTACCAGCGTCGCCGGACGGATGCCGTCCTGGTTGTTCGCGTCGTCCCAAACCTTCTTAACGCTTGCGTTGACCTTCTCAGGAACGTGCGTGTTGGTGATCTTGTACGTGCCGTCTTCGAGTTTCTCGATCGTGGTCTCGTACTCGGGAACCGCGCTCTCGTCTACCGTGTAAACGATCTCGGTCTTCGTGATCGAGCCGTCTTCGTTAACTGTGAACTTGTACTTCGGCAGGTTGTTGAACGCCCACGCCCAGTTGGTGTCGACTGTCGCTTCGGTCGTATCCTTGTCAGCGCCGTCGGCCTTGAGGATAACGGTGACCTTGCTCGGACGGATGCCGTCTTCGTTCTCGGCGTCAGCCCACTCCTTGATACCTTCAACGTTGACCTTCTCAGGTACGTGCGTGTTGGTGATCTTGTACGTGCCGTCTTCGAGTTTCTCGATCGTGGTCTCGTACTC
>DBXM01000024.1:1082-56561 GCA_002309655.1 Mageeibacillus sp. UBA1212 | reverse complement strand
AACCCCAACAAATATTTTACACGAACAGGACCTTTGGCGCCGTTATCCGCCGCTTTTCGCAGCCTTCCCGGACAGGACCGCGCACGCCGTCCGGCGACGTCAAATAATCATTTTTTTTTCAAGAAAAACTTGACTGAGGCGGCCTCCGGGTGGTATATTTTATATACAATTTGCCGGTTTTAAAACTGCAGATTTGATAGATTGTTAGGAGGGGTATATCATTATGAAAGTAATTCTCGCCGGCGCTTTCGGCAATCTGGGCGCGGAAATTTTGAAAGTGCTCTGCGCAAGGAACTATGAAGTGGTCGCCGCCGATCTTCGCGAGACCGAAGTCGCCGGAACCGCCGGAAAATATACGTTTGTAAAAATCGACGCCACTCACCCCGAGACGCTCAAGGGCCTCTGCGAGGGAGCGGAAGTCGTCATCACCACGATGGGACTCACCGGCGCCTCCACGAAGTTCACGTCCTACGACATCGACTACCAGGGCAACATGAACCTCTACGCGGAGTGCGTTCGTGCGGGAGTGAAGAAATTCAACTACATTTCGGTCATTTCCTGCGACGAGCCGGGAGCCGAGAAGGTGCCTATGCTCCACGCGAAATTCATGGTCGAGCAGGACATCAAGCAGAAGCCGATGGACTACGTAATCTACAGGCCCACCGGGTACTTCTACGACATCGCGAAGGTGTTCAAGCCCTACGTGGACAAGGGCGAGATGCAGCTTCTTAAAGGCTTCGGCGGCGTGAAGGCGAACGTTGTCGACTGCCCCGACTTCGCGGCGTTTATCGTCGACCACATGTTCGACACCAACGTGACCTACAACGTCGGCGGCAAAGAGACCTACTCCTACGAGGAGATGGCCGACATGTGCTTCAAGGCCGCGGGAAAGCCCACCCAAATCAAGTGGGCGCCGGCGTGGCTCTTCGGCGTGCTCGCGAACCTTCCCAAAATCAAGAAGGAGGGCAAGCACGACATCATTCTGTTCTCGAAGTGGACGCTCAGCCACGACCTGGTGGGCGACACCGAAGTCGGCGAGGCGAGCTTCGCGGAATATCTGAAAAAATACTTCGGCAAGGAGGAATAAATCATGCCCTGGGCTCTTTTAGGTATACTTTACGCGGTCAGCGCGGTGCTCTGCTGCGTGGGCTTTTACAAGTTCGTGTATTTTCTTTCGATAGGCTACGGCTTCGCCGTGGCGGGCTGCGGCATCGCGATATTCATTATGTACCTCGTGAATCCGACCGCCGTTCCGTTCTGGATCGTGCTTGTCCAGATGCTCCTTTTCATCGCCTACGGCGTGCGTCTCTCCGGCTTCCTGCTCGTCCGCGAGCTCAAAAACGCGTCGTTTAAGAAGACCGACGTCGCGAAGGAATCTCTCTCCAAAAACAAGGAAAAGAAGATGCCGATCTTCGTGCTCATCTTCATCTGGATCTTCGTCTCCGCGCTCTACGTCGCGCAGACGAGCCCGATGCTTTTCCGCTACGTTAACGCCAAAACCGACTTCATCGTGCCGCTAGTTGGCTTCGTGATCTCGATAACGGGCCTCGTGCTCGAATCGGTCGCCGACAAGCAGAAGGGCGATCAGAAGAAGGAGCGGCCCGACATGGTCGCAACCAAAGGCCTCTACAAGATGGTGCGCTGCCCGAACTACTTCGGTGAGATCACGTTCTGGACCGGCGTGTTTGTGGCGGGAATCACCGCTTACGCCAACGTCTGGCAGTGGATCGTGGCGTGCATTGCCTACGTCGCCATCGTTTACATCATGTTCAACGGTGCGCAGCGTATGGAGAAGCGCCAGAACGCGAGCTACGGCGACAAGCAGGAGTACAGGGACTACGTCAAAAAGACGCCGATCATCCTCCCGCTGCTGCCGATCTACAGCCTGAACAAGAAGAAAGAGAAGAAAGAGGAAAAAGAATAACTGATTACGACATGCCGCCGATCCATTGTGCCCGAAAAGGCTCTGCCGGACCGGCGGTTTTTTTATATGGAGGATAACATTATGAAAGACTTTTCGGTCGTGATGGCGCTTGTGGACTTCATCCCCGTGCTGCTTTTTGCGGTGGCCGCGGTGATTCTGATGCGCGATCTTTACAATAAAATGAGCAAGGGGGCGTTCGCGTTGTTCGCCGCCGGCGCCATTGACATCGTTTGCGCCGGCGCCTTAAAAGCGCTCTACAAGCTGCTCTACGCCGCGGGAGTGTGCGACTTTGAGCCTCTTAACGCTATGTTCTTCCCGGTGCAGTCCATAGGATTCCTGCTGGCGGGAGTCGGCATTCTGGCGATGATCTGCCACAGGCAGACCCCGAAAAAAGTATATTCGGTGACTGCCGCGGCCGTGCCGGTGTTCACGGGAACGTTCATTTTCGTGGGCTTCATGTGCGGGGGTCTGGGCCTGATCACCGTAGGTCTCAGTTACCTCTCGGCCAAACTCAAAAAGGGCTGGGTCATGGCGATATTCATTTTCGCGTTTTTCTGCTGCGTGGGAATGGGCTACCTGTCGTCCCGGGACTTCACGCAGGCGTCGATGAACTGGATCGCCCAGGGCGTGAACATCGCCGGTCAGGGGGCGTTCCTGGCGGGCGCTTTGCTGCTTCACAGATTCGGCCTGGCCGGACTTAAACTCGGAACGGGGGAGAGCGAATGATTGATAGAATTCTCGGAAAAATAGGCGAAAAATACAAGTTGACGCCGGTTGACGCGGGGGACTTGGCGACTGTAAAAGCCAGCGGGATGAAATTCGAGGTGAAGGCCTTCAACGCTGAAGGCCTCGGCCGTGTCTCGGTGATGACCGCAAAGGGCATGATGGGCCTCATGAAGATGGACACCCTCATCGTGAACCCGCTTCACGTCGACCTGCCGCTCTATTCCTACGACCGCATTTTCGCCATGGGAAACGACACTCTGATCATCGAGCTTTACGACACGCTGCTCGGCGAATTCGACGAAGAAGCGCTGACGGAGGTCGTGAAGAAGTACGGGAACATTCCCGAACGCGACCCGGGCGAGCACTGGTACGACTCCATCAAGCTGAAATCCAGCGTCTCGAAGAAGGCAAAGAAGAAACAGTCCGGCGAGGTCGACGCGCTGGCGGAAGACCACTTTGACGCGTATATCGGATTGCCGGCGCCGGAAGTTCAAGACGTGGAGGCGAAAAAGAAGAAGGCCGCCGTTTACGTGGAGGGACTTCTTGAGAAGGGCGGACCGTCGACCGACGCTTTTATAAAGGCAATCGGCGCGGAGAAGACCGGAGAGCTTTTCAGAAAGGTGCTTTTCGGGCTGGAGTGAGACCATCCGGAAAACCCGCTTAACCGCGGGAAATATTATTTCAATTGCTTTTCAAGCTTCCTTCGTATATAATATACGCGGGGAGCTTTTTTATGAATTCCGATGGCAAGAAAAAAGAAAAACGGATAAGGGCGATCGACTGCGTCGACCACGCCGTTACGTTCGCGGGAAGAGAGTACCGGGCGCTGCTGCCTATCGTACTTATTTTTCACGTGCCTTTCGTGTTCCTCGGGAAGCTTCTGACGAGTCAGTTCGTGCTGACGCTGCTGCTGGACAATCTCGACGACGACTTTACGACAGGTCTTGGCGTGTTTGTGGCGATAATGGGCGGCGAGGGGCTGATGACGGTGTTCACGCTGCTCCTGCAGGTCGTTATTACCGGCGCGGTCATCTACCACGTATACCGGCTGACGGTGTTCGGCGACAGACCGCTGATGTCCGACTCGCTGGGCCGCGGCTTCAAGCTCTTCGGCATGAATATGCTTCTGTATGCGATCGGGGCGGCTGCCGTATACCTGCTGTCGATGGTTTTCTGGTTTGCCGGTTTTGCCTCGGTCTGGTTTTTGCTTGAGACCGGAACGGAATCGTTGCTTGAATCGGTCCCGTTAATGATTGCGGTGGGCGGTGTAGCACTCGCCGTGGGAGCCGCGGTGGTATATTTGGTCGCGAGATTCGGCTACACCTACCAGTTTGTGGTGTGCGAGAACATGTTCATTTTCGCGGCTATGAAAGCGTCGTGGAAGGCGACAAAACGCCGCGCGTGGCACGTAATCTGCGTCTTTGTGCTGGCAGGTCTTCTGGGAATAGGCGCGAACGCCGCGGTGGTGGCGCTTGATTCGCTTCTTTTGATACCTTCCCTGGAGGGAAGCAGTTTTGTCATATCGCTGGTGAGCGCGCTGCTCACCTCTGTGGCGTCGGTCTCGATGTACGTGGTGCAGGCGGCGCTTACTTATTCATACGTGGAACGCCTTTCCGGCGGCAATGAGCTGAGGGAGTACGAATTCGGCCTCGGCAGATTTTTTGAGGAGCGCAAACTATGAGCGAAGCGGGAATCGAACGCGCGGGCGAGATAATCGACGAGATAATGTCCGGCAGCGAATTTAATAGATCGGGATCCCGCGTCGACGTATCCTGGCTGCGGCCGATTCTGGAGTGGATTTCCGACATTTACCAAAAGGTGATGGAGTGGCTGCAGCGGCTGCTCGAGAGGCTCTTCTCGAGAATCAATTTTGCCGGGCTCGGTGCCGCCGCGAACGGTGCGAGAATCGCCGCGACAATTGTTATCGCGGTGCTCGTGCTTCTGCTGGTAATCGGGCTGACCGTAATAATCATCAGACTTGTAAAGAACAAAAAGCCGAAGCGTGACGCCATCACGGAGGAGGACCTTCTCGAATTCTCGGAGACGCCGGACCTGGCGCTGGAGCTGGCGGAGAAATACCGCGTGGCAGGCGACTACAGGATGTCTTACAGATACCTTTTCATCAATCTGCTGACCGAGTTCAACCGGCGCGAAGTGGTGCGGATCGCGAAATACAAGACGAACAGAATGTACCGTCGCGAGGCGGTTTCGTCAGGCAAGGTGCAAAACGGCGAGATTTCGCCTTTCTTCTCCAATTTTGACACCGTCTGGTACGGCTTCAGAAATCTGACGGAAGATGAACTTAACACGTTCTTCACCGCGCGGGAGGCCGTTCTCTTTAAGATCGACTCAGTCTCCGAAGACGTTCCCGAAAACGGGGACGGCGAAGAAAAGGAGGTGAGCGCGTAATGGCGAAAAGGGCGAAAAAGGCCAAAACCGCTAAAAAAAGCGGCGCGAAAAGGGTCGTCGTGACGCTGCTCATCATTGCCGCCGCCATAGCGCTGCTCGTTTTCGTCGCCGACCGGATCTCCTCGAAAAAAGAGCTCCGGAACACCAGAACGACTTACGGGGTCGAGAACGAGGGCTTCAAGGGCATATTCCTGTCGGCGGAGAAGTACCTTAAAGAGACCAGGGGCGCGACGGTGGAGCGGTTCACGAAGCTTGCGAGATTTCTTCCCGCGGACAGCGTGGCGGTACTTCCCGAACCCGCGGATCTGGGGGACGACGCGACCGGAGCGGTGAGAGCGGCGGAAAAAGGAACGGTGTTCGTCGTCGTTTCGGAGTATCCGGAAATCTATTCGGACATGCTGACGGAGGCCGCGAGAGGCCTGGACGTTCCGATGTCCGCTTCCGACACTGAAGAATTCACGGTGCTCCGCTGCGGGAACGGCGCGTTTTACGTCGCAACCGGACCGGAATACAAGTCGATGTTTAACCTAAACCTCAAGTCGGACAACTCGGTTGGAAGCAGATTTCTCGTATTTTTAGACAAATTGTGCGAGTCGACCGGATACAGGAAGGTGCTTTTCGACGAGTGCTACAGCGGTCTCGCCTCGAACCCCGCGCCTGACATTCTCGGCTGGGGGCTGATTCTCGGACTAGTCTGGCTGGCGGTCGCGCTGGTGATATTCCTGCTTTCAAAAGCGCAGCGGTTCGGCGCGCCGGAAAAGTTCGCGGCGGTCGAGAAGAGGAACGAGACGGAGAACGTTTCCGCGCTGGCGGAGCTTTACAGAAGGACCGGCTCGGGGAGCATCGGATTTAAGATTCACATGGAAGCGCTTGCCGACGACATCGCCGCGGCGACGGGAATGCAGGACGTTTCAGGCTTCGACGAAATTATGGAAAACGCGCTGGCGTCGGACCGCTTCAAGGGGAGCGGGCTCGACAGGCTGGTGGAAATATACCGCAACGCGGAGAATGAGAGAATCACCCCGCGCATGCTCAACAATCTGATTGAAAAAACCGAAATCATCCGGAAGGAGAGGCTGCAATGACACTTGAACAAAAAACTAACGAGATTCTTGGAGAGCTTTCGAAGGTCATAATCGGGCAGGAGGAGTTCCTGCGGCATCTGCTTATCGCCTTCATATCCGGCGGGCACGTTCTGATGGAGGGCGTTCCCGGACTCGGAAAGACGCTCACGGCCAAGGCGCTGGCGAAGGCGGTGGAGGCGGACTGCAAGAGGGTGCAGTTCACGCCGGACCTTATGCCCGCTGACATCATAGGCACGAACGTTTTCAACGCCAAGGAGGCCGAATTCAGGCTTAAGAAGGGACCGGTGTTCACGAACATTCTTCTCGCGGACGAGATCAACCGTACGCCGCCCAAGACGCAGTCGGCACTTCTCGAGGCGATGGAGGAGCGGTCCGTCACGATTGACGGCGAGACGATGAAGCTCGACGACCCGTTCTTCGTTATCGCGACGCAGAACCCGGTGGAATACGAGGGTACCTATCCGCTCCCGGAGGCGCAGCTTGACAGATTCCTGATGAAGCTCTACGTCGGGTACATCCCGCAGGCGGGCGAGGACGAGATGCTGCGCGGCTACGAGGGCAACTATACGGGCGCGCACGCGAGAGTCGAAGCGCTGAAAACGGTGCTGACCCGCGCCGAGCTGAGGCAGATGCGTGAAGAGGCCGCCGCCGTGAAGGTCAACGAGGGCATCCTCCACTATATTACGGGAATCACTTTCGCGACCAGGCAGTCGCTTCAGATTATGCTCGGAGCGTCTCCGAGAGCCTCGATCGCGCTTCTGCTGACGGCGAGAACGAACGCCGCGATGAACGGCAGGGATTTCGTGGTGCCCGAGGACGTTGTGGACGTGGCGCTGCCGGTTCTGAGACACAGAATCATTCTGCGCCCCGAGACACACGCGTCGGGAATCAACGCCGACACCGCGCTCATGAATGTTATCAGAAAGGTGGAAATTCCGCGCTGATGGGAGTTACTAAGCGTCTCGCACTTGTGGCGGCGGTTTGCGCCGTCATTACAGCCCTTGCCGGGTTTGCCGGCGGAACAGACTTTGCCGTTGCCGCGTTCGTGATCACGGGCGTCGTCGCTGCGGTTCTTGTCGTTTACGATTCCGTCGCCACTCCGAAGACGGACTGCATCGAGGCGGGGCGCGTTCTTGAGTCGAGACTCTCGCTGAACCACACCCACACGGCGGAGCTGTACGTCAGGAACAAGTCGGACTACACGCTGACGGTGGAGATAACGGACGACGTTCCCGAACACTTTGAACACGGAAAGCTGCCGGTAAAGGCGGAAATTCCCGCCCACTCGGAGCACGTTTTCACTTACACCTTGAAGCCGCAGAAGCGCGGCGAGTACGTATTCCCGGCGATCACGGTCAGATTTTCCGGCATTCTCGGGATGATCAGGCGCAAAAAAACGTTCGAGACAGCGGACTCGAAATACCGAGTCTACCCGAACATCCGCGACCTCTCCGACTACGATATGGCCGCGCTCTCCCGCAATCTTCTGGTCAGCGGCATCAAACAGGTGCGCGCCAACGCGGAAAACGGCGAGTTCAGCACCCTCAGGCAGTACGCGGAGGGCGACAACTACAAAATGATCAACTGGGCGGCGACGGCCCGCACCGGCGAGCTCACCGTGAACACGTTCGCGCCCGAGAGGAACCAGTACATCTACGCGATGATCGACGCAAGCCGCGTGATGAACAGCTCGTACAACAACATTCAGATGCTGGACTACGCGATCAACGCCTCGTTCCTGCTCGCCGACTACTGCCTCAAAGGGGGTGACAATTTCGGCGCGCAGCTGTTCGCGGCCGACGTGCTGAAATTCGTGACCGCGGCGAAGGGTCCGGGCCAGTTCGAGCTTATTTCGGACGTTTTCTACATGGCGGAGAGCAGCGAAAACGCGGCCGACTACGAAAGAGCGGCTTCGAATTTCGCGGCGGCGGTCAAGCGCAGGTCGCTGATTTTCGTCTTCACGCAGCTGTTCAACGCGGAAGAGGCGGTCCGGTTCGTGAACGCGGTCAAGGCCCATCTCAGCCGCCACCTCGTGTGCGCGATCACGATAACCGACCCGAGGCTTGCGCTGATCGCGGAAGGAACACCTATAGGCGGGAACAAAACTGACGATGAATCCGGGAACGGAGAGGGCGGCGAAAACGCGGCTCCGGACGTGTACATGCGCTCCGCGGCGCTGAAATACGTTCGCGACAGGCAGAATATAGCGGCGGTTCTCAAGAACGCGGGAATCATGAGCTTCGACGTGGAGCCGGACAAGCTGTCGCTGAGCACGGTGGCGGCTTACTTAAATATAAAGAAACAGGGAATTCTGTAAACGAAAGCGCTGATTAAATGCTCTTTACGCAAGCGGCGGTTCGGAAGGCGTAAAAGGTATGGATAGCTTTAATCTGAGTTCGTTTCGCAGGTTCTTAAAATAAGGTGTCTGGCGACAATTGCTCGCCGCTTGCTTTGCGCGGACCCGCATGCGTCTCCGCTTGGTCTCCAGTTTAGCTGGCGCTAAAAGTCGCCCTCGCGCGAGACGCACGCGATTCTACCTTATAAACGTCGCCGCAGCTTTACATTGGCGGCACGAGCGATTCGCGAAATTCGCGTCAAGTGAGGGACGCAATGTAAAGTGCGGTCGCACGCAAAAATAGCTATTTACTTAGCGCTTTCAAAAGTGCGGTATTATATTGGAGTTAACGGAGATTTTATTTTGGCGGACGACATTCTGACAAAGAAAATCGAATATACGAAACCGGGGAACGAAGACCCCGCGGCGGAGCCGGTTCGCGCGCTTGAAGAGGGACCCGGCGTCAGGCCGAGGTATTTCGTCGACATTTCGACGCACGAAAACGTGACGATCAGGTACGAGTCGGCAGGGCTCGGAAGCCGCTACGCCGCGTCTCTTATCGACCTGGCTATCCGCGTGCTTTTCTGGCTGACGGTGTTCTTCATAATATATGAGATATTCTTCGCCGGACAGAACATTATAGAATTCGCGGAAGACATTTGGGAGGGCGCCGAGAACGCCGTTTACGCGATAATGGCGGCGTACTTCGGCATAACGCTGTCGAGGCTTGTGTATTTTGAGATAATCGAGACCGTCTGGAGCGGGTACACGCCCGGAAAGAGGATCTTCGGAATAAGGGCGGTTTCGGTGACCGGCGAGGCGGCGTCGTTCTCGCAGATCACGGTGCGGACCGTTATGAGGTTCCTGCATCTGATTCCCGGCGGCGAGTTCGCGGACGGCGTCGCGGCGCTGTTCTCGGCGAAAAGGCAGCGGCTGGGCGACATGGCGGCGGGAACGATGGTCATCAAGGTCGGAAGGGTCAAAAACGCGGGCGAGATTCTGGCGAAAAAGGTCGCGGAGGAATCCGTGAATAACGCGGAGGCCGGCGAAGAGCCCGAAAAGGACGCGGAGGACGGCTTCGGAAGGGCAGGCGAGAAGCAGATTTCCGACTTCCTTGCCGAGATGCACGCACTGACGGAAAAGACAAGAGAGGAAGAGGCGCTAAAAAACGCGGAGCAGGAAGAGGAAGGCGACAGGCCGGCTAACGTGATTAAATTCCCGGAGTGGCGCATTGTAAACGCAAACAAAGAGGCGGACGACCTCGATCAAGCGCTTGAAAACGCACGGATCGCGGAGGAGACCGCCGCCAGAAACCGGCGGAATTCCTACATTCCCGAGGGCGGCTACCTGACGGTCTACGAGACGGAGGTGCTGGTCAACTACCTGCAGACCCGCAAATTGCTCGCCAACAGAACGACCTATGACAGGAAGTTCGCGGAGTACATTTTCGAAAAAAGCGGCCAGCCCAGGCCGAAAAAGCTTGACAGAAACAGAGTCTACTCGTTTATCAGCGAGGTGGCGCGCTATCACGCGTGGCTTTACGGCTTCCCGGGAGGTGTGCGCGTATGACGGAGACCGAGCAGGAATTCATTCGCAGGAACATAGCGACCTGGCAGGAGCTTGAGAGCGAAAACAAATATTTCACGCGCAGACGTTCGAGGCTGAGGAACTCTCTTTCGAAGACCGCGCCCACAAAGGAACGCGTGGACAGGTATATCGAGCTGTACAACATCACCGCGAACCACCTCGCGTACGTGAGGACGTTCTGGGGCGAGACAGAGACGGCGGAGTATCTGAACGCGGTGGTCGGCGACGCCCATTCGGCGATCTACAGCAAGACCGTCTTCAATTTCGGGAAGGTCTTCAGATTCATCGCCACCGGGTTCCCGAAGCTGTTCAGGAAGGAAATCGCGTTCTTCATCTTCTCTTTTCTGGCCTTCGCGCTGCCGGCGCTGGTCGCGTATATCTACGTCAGGGTGAATCCGGAAAACGCGCTGGCGTTCATGTCCGCGGATCAGCTGGCGAACATCAGGCCGGAGGGCAATTACGACACGTTCACGGCGCTGAAGTCGACGCTTTCGGGAATGTACATCGGCGGGAACAATATAATCGTTTGCATCGAGGCGTTCGCGGGCGGCCTGACGCTCGGCCTTTTTACGATCTACATGCTGGCCACGAACGGTATCCTAATCGGGGCGCTGGCAGGCTACACCGGCGCGAAGGGCTCCGCGGCGTTCTTCTGGTCGCTGATACTGCCCCACGGCGTGACGGAACTGTTCGCGATCTGGCTCTCCGGAATGGCGGGATTCATGATCGCCTACGCGATAATCAACCCCGGGAAGCTCTCCCGCAAGACCGCGATAATAGTGCAGGGCAAGAAGGCGGTCAAAATCATGGCGATCTGCGTGCTGCTGCTGATCCCTTCCGCGATAATCGAGAGCTTCTTCACGCCCCTCGACTTGCCGTACTATATCAAATTCCTGTTCGCGGGCGGAATGGCGGCGCTGGTGATCGCGTACACGCTTGTGGGCGTCAGGAAAACGGATAGTTTTAAAACCGGTTCGGGAATTTGAAACAACCGTGTTTTTTGGAAAAACCGTGAAAAAACGGCCGTCTGCGGCAGAATCCGCTTGCAAATTGAATGAAACTGCTTTAAAATCGGTCGCGGCCGGAAAACGGATGCCGCGGCCGGTTTTTTCGCATTGCGGCCTCGCGGTTTTGCGGCCTTTCTAGAGGAACAGTGTTGCGGAGAAGGAGCGCCGCCCTCCGCAGCGGGACAAAAGAGGGCGGCGCGGGGATATTCTTTATGAAATTCTGGAAATCGAAAACTGTCACGTATATACTGATTGTCGCTGCCGCGGTGTGCACCGCCGTGAACTACGAGATCTTTATATTCCAAAACGCGTTCGCGCCTGCGGGCCTGATGGGTCTGGCGACGATGATCCAGCACGTGTTCAATTTCAGCGTGGGATACGTCAGCCTCATCCTGAACATACCGCTCTGTATAGCCGTTTTCGCGCTCGGCTACCGTGAGATCGGCGTCAGGACGTTCGTGTACACCACGGTCTTCTCGGCGTGCCTCTTGCTATTTAACCTCGGGGTCATCGACCTGTCGTCTCTCGTGTACCACACCGAGAACGGCACGAGCATCATTCTCGCGCCTGTGGCTGCCGGCGTGCTGAACGGCCTTATTTACGGTACTCTTTTTAGAAGGAACGGCTCGAGCGGCGGAACGGACCTCATCGCGGTGATCATTCGCCACCACCTGCCGACGGTGAGCCTTGTGTGGATGATATTCGGCCTCAACACCGTGGTGGCCGCGGTTTCGTTCTTTGTTTACGACTACAAGTTCGAGCCGGTGATCATGTGCATTATCTACTGCTTCATTTCGTCGAAAATCACCGACATAATCCTGAAGGGCTTTAAGACGCAGGTGAAGTTCGAGATCATCACCGAACACGGGGAAGAGATTTCGCGCGACATTATCAGTGAGCTCAACCACACGACAACGCTCGTTCACGGGAAGGGAATGTTCACGCACAGCGACAAGGACATGCTCATCTGCGTGGTGCACCGCCACCAGGTCGTCCAGCTGCAGAAGATTATTCACAGGTACCCGGGTTCGTTCGCGTACATGGAGACCGTGAACGAGATTTACGGAAATTTCAACGAGGCGCCGGCTTTTTACGTTGAAAAGCACCCGAAGAAGGCGAAAAAAGTGAAGAAAATCGAAACTGCCGCCACTGAAGCGACCGCTGCGACGGCGGAAGAGAATAAGTGAAGGCTGTTTTACGGCTTGCGCCGGGGGCACGTAAATGGTAGAATAAGTAACGAGCTTACAAAGAGCCAACCGTTTTGATTTTCCTGATATAAGATGGAGACTGCTATGAAAAAGAGATTTTACCCTGTGATATTGATCCTCGTGGCGGCGATGCTGCTCTCGATGGTCGCGGGATGCGCGAAACCGGACGGTCCTAATCCCACCGCGAAACCCGACAACACCGCAACCGAAGCGCCGGATCCGGCCAAAGACCCCACAGAGGCTCCTGAGCCGACAGAAGCTCCGACCGCGACGCCCGAGCCCACGCCGGCTCCCACACCCAAGCCCGGGCTCGGCGAGAACAAAGGCAAGCCCTTCGCTGAGGACCAGGCGGGCGTGGAGGTTCTTTACTTCGAGAACTTCGACGACGAGGACTGCGACATTTACGAAAACGCCGGCACGCTCTGGCCCGAAGACCACTACGAATTAATAGACGGCAAGCTCTGCCTCGCGTACGCGTACGGCGAGCCCGAGAACAACCACCAGTCGTTCTTCGCGTATTGCGACAAGACTTTCGACGATTACGAGCAGTTCGAGTTGTCCTTTGACTACAAGATCGCGCACACCCAGCCCGCGAACGCCGACTACGCATGGTTCGGTCTGATGATAGGCTGCTTCGTGACAAGCCCCGAAGGCCTCATTCCGATCCAGAACGGCGACGGACTTTTCATCGGCCTCAACAGCACCGGCGGTCTGCCTATATACGGTGTGGGCGAAGCGGGCGACGGCGCCGGCTGGCCTGACGGAAACATGAAGTTCGAGAGCAAGAAGAAGAACTACTTCGACGAAGAGCGCCACATAACGATGATCCAGACGAACGACAAGAAGGCCTACCTCTACGTTGACGGAGAACTCATCTGCTACATGGAGGTCGGTGAAGAGAAGGTGTCGCTTTATAACGCCGAGGGCAAGATGGTAAGGTCCAGGAAGAACGACCCGGCCAACCAGGACGGAGCCAACATGATGATCTGGAGCCACTGCACCGGCGCGATTATCGACAACTACTGCCTGAAGGCTTATTGATCTTGAAATGCTTTTGAAACTCGGAGGGGCCCGCCGGATTTTTGCCGGCGGGCCCTTTACGGTTTTCGGCGCCGCGGGCGCGAAAACCGCTTAATCTCTTTTATTAAGAACTGAAATGTGATATAATCGGGAACAGAGGAGAAACACGCGGGATTCCCGGCGCTTCCCGCGCTTCCGGCATTTCCGCCGGGGCGGATGGATTAATTCATGATTTTGCCTTGTTTTAGGCAGTTTTTAACATTGCATGCAACGGAGGGCACCGACTATGGCTGATGAGAAAAAGAAAAAATACCCCTGGACAAAAAGCGAAGTGCAGAAAAAGCGCAAGGGCTTGAGAGGTCTTTTCAGACGCGACCTGGGCGCGGTTGGCGGCGTTTATGCCGGACCGGAGATGATGGGCCGGAACAACGGTCAGGAGCCGGACAAGCCGGTATACGCGGCCCCGGAAGCTCCCGTGTCGCCTATGGGCAATAGAACCGACGACGAACCTTTTGAATGCGTCTACGCGGGACCGGAGATGATGGACCGCAACGGTGAGGAGCCCGTGCCCGCGGCGATTGAGCTTCCCGAAGTCGATATTACTGAGACCCGCAGGGAACCGGTGCGCTGCGTCTACGCCGGCCCCGAATATTTCGCGCGCAAGAACAGGGAGGCAAAACGTTCGCCTTTCCAGAAGGTCTACGCAGGTCCTCCGGTAACTGAGCGTCCCGAAAAGCCGGAAAAAACCGGAAGAGAGCGGGAGGATTTCAAGGAAGTCTACGCGGGCCCCGAGTTTTTCGGCGAACCGGAAGAACCGGAGGAGGCTGCTTGGGAACCTGAGATTGAAGAAGATCTCAACGGTATAGAAGACGTTTACGCCGGCCCTGAGTTTTTCGGCGCGCCGGAAGAGCCCGAAGAACCGGAGGAAGTTGAAGAACCTGAGGAACCCGAAGAGCCCGAAGTACCTGAAACGCCTGCCAAAGAAGACATCAGTATGATGGAAGGCGTTTACGCCGGACCGGAGTTCATGCCTCAAGATGCGGCCGTTTACGCGGGCCCGGAGTATTTTCAGCCGCAGGCGCCTTCGAATCCGCCGGAAAGTCCGTTCCTGATGACCTACGCAGGTCCTCAGTTTTATTCACAACAGCCGATGTCCGGGTTCGCGGGCATATTTGGCATTCCCGTGAACAACGGCCAGACCGAGACGAAGCCCGAAAATTTCGGCTCCGAGTTTGCCGGCGAGGCCGAAGAGGACGGCGTGAAGAAATACTTCTGCAGCATGTGCGGCATTCAGGTCGAAAGAACGGCCAAGTTCTGCGGCAACTGCGGCAGCGTGCTGAAGTTCAAAGAAGAAGAAAAAGAGGACGAGAAATAAGAAACAGCGGCCGGCAATTCACGAACCGCAATTCCTTATTCCTGATTCCGAAACACTTTAGTTATGGATTCGATGACGATTTACAAAGATTTTCCATTCAAACTCCGGACCTGCGTGTGGGAGATAACTCTCGCGTGCTGCTTCAGGTGCGCCTATTGCGGTTCCTGCGGCGGGAAGGCGAGGGAGAACGAACTGACGCTTCTGGAGTGCGAGGGCGTTGCCGCGCAGCTGGCGGAAATGGGCTGCAGGCGGGTCTCGATGATCGGCGGAGAGGTGTTCATGCGCAAAGACTGGGCGTCGATCGTGGAGGCGCTGACCTCCCGGGGCGTGAAGTGCTGCATCATCACCAACGGTTTCAAAATGACGCCGGAGATTATCGAGACGCTGAAGCGCGTCCGGATCGAGTCGGTGGCCGTGTCGGTCGACGGACCGGAGGAGGTTCACGACGCGTTCAGGCAGAAGGGGAGCTTCAAGCGGGCGTTTGAGACGATCACCGCGTTGACAAAGGCTGGAATTCCCGTTTCCGTGATAAGCGCCTTAAGGGCGGACAACGCGCCGAGGCTGCCTGAGTTCTACGAGACGCTCAAAAACTACCCGGTTTTCGCGTGGCAGATTCAGGCGTGCTCGCCGATGGGGAACGCCGCCGGCAACAGCGTGGACGTAGTCTTCGACGCCGGCGAGGTGCTTAAATTCGTGCGGAAAACCGCCAAAACCGCGCCTTTTATGATGGGCGTGGCCGACAACATCGGCTACTACACCGAAGAGGAGGGCGAGGTGCGCGGCATTCCCGGCGTGAAGTACACGGGTTGCGGAGCGGGCCTCAACGGAATCGGAATCGACAGCGTCGGGAACGTTCGCGGCTGCGAGTCGATGTACGACGAGCGCTTCAACGAGGGCAACCTTCGCGAACGCCGCCTGGTCGACATCTGGACCGACCCGGATGCTTTCAGCTACAACAGGCGCTTCGACGAGTCCATGCTTACAGGTTCGTGCAGCGGCTGTGAATACGGTTCGGTGTGCGCCGGCGGGTGCAGGTCCTACAACTATTTCACCGGCGGGAAGCTGTACGAGAATCCGCTCTGCGCGAGGGCGAAGGCGCTCAAAAAGTGCCTGCAGAGGTGCTGAAATCATAATACTGTGAATTAATGCAGCCGCGCTCCCGGCCGGGAGCGCGGCGCACGAGAGTACATTAAGAAGGGAGTTTATCTGCCCCGCGGAGCATTTTCCACATTAACGGGGCGGGAACAAGATGAAAATCAAAAGACTTCTTGCATTGTTAGTTGCCGTCGTCATGGTCTGCGCTCTGTTTGCGGGCTGCGGCGAGGACAAAAAGCCGCAACCGACGGAGGCGCCTCAGGAGACCGCCGTTCCCGCGGACAACACTGAGAACCCTACAGACGTTCCCGAAGTGACGGCGGCGCCGGCGGATAACACCGATAATCCGACTGACGTTCCCGAAGAGACTCCGGCCGCTTCCGAAGAACCGACGGAAGAGACGACGGAGGAGCCGACCGGCGAGGAGACGGAACAGCCCACTGAGGAGCAGTCTGAACAACCCACCGAAGAGCAGTCCGAAGAACCTACCGAGGAACAGCCTACCGAGGTTCCGACAGAGCAGCCCACCGAGGCCCCCACTGAGGCTCCGACTGAAGAGCCTACACCTGAGCCGGGACCGACGTCCGCCACTTACGTGACGTTCGATTCCTCGAAGGCGGTCAATTATTTCACGGGCCCGAACGCCACAAAAGCGTCCCTCGAAGAGGATCCGGATTTCGGCCACGTTGTGAAGATTACTACAACCAAAGGTTCGAACGACCCGTTCATTTTCTTCAACTACAAGGGCTACCTGCAGGCGTACGGCATCACGCCGGCCTCCGCAAGCACCTACAAGGTCGTGCTGCTCAAGATCCGCCAGGAGAACTGCTCGAACTCGAGCTTTGAGATATTCTACTGCGCCGGTTCGCTTACGGGAGCGGCCGCGGGCTACAGCAGAACGTCCGGCTTCGACAACTCCGACACGGACTGGCAGTACGTGCTCTTCAACCTCGACGGCGCGAACGGCTGGAACGGAACGATCAACGGCTTCCGCTTCGACTATATGTTCACCGCAGCCGCAGCGAACGAGACGATCTACGTCGGTGCTGTGATTCTTGCGAAGAACATGGACGAGGTCAAGGACCTTATCAGCGGCGGAGTCGACATCAACGCGCTTTCGGCGGCCGACCAGCAGAGGGCGGAGCAGCTCATCAACAGCGCGAGCGACCCGGCTCCGGCGGTTTCAAACACGAAGCTGACGGCGGCCAACGAGGATTCCTCCATCAACCTCTGGTTCAACCACCCGTACGTAAAGACTCCCGAGAGTTCGACAACTTCCAGCGGCATGAACACCTATCAGATCCGCATGGCCAAGAATGAAATCGAGGGCGTGCAGTTCCTGCTCTCCTCGACGGCGGCCAAGACCGGACTCACGGCTGAACTTTCCGCGTTCACGAACTCTTCCGGCGACACGCTGAAGCACGTTATCTGCGAGGGGTACTACTTCGACGACATCGAAGGCCAGTCGATTGTGGATCCGATTCCCGAGCTCAAGGGCAGCTTCGACCTGAAGGCCGGCAAGAGCAAGACGTTCCTGATCAAGGCGTACACCGACAAGAACACCAAGGCGGGCCAGTATTCCGCGGTGCTGACGATTAAAGACAGCCAGGGCCGCGAGGTCAAAAAGGCGAACGTCTACGTCTACGTGTGGAATTTCGCGCTTCCCGACGCGTCCAACTGCAAGATTCAGGCGGACCTCAGCTGGTGGAACATCTACTCCAACAACGCGCCGTGGCTCTACAGCGGCGACGACTCGCTGACCTACTGCAAGTACTACGAGTACCTTCTCGAGAACAAGGTCAACTGCTACAGGTTGCCGTTCCTCGACGACGAGAAGACCCACGACAACCCGTACAGCGACCCGAGAATCAACAAGTATCTCGACGACCCGAGAGTGCAGTGCTTCAACCCGGTGGGATACGGAACGGACCACGTGACCGACGCGAGAATCCAGAACGCGTACAACTACCTGTCCCAGAACCCCGAGTGGCTCAAGAAGGCCTACTTCTACCCGGTGGACGAGCCCCAGAACACGGGAATGCTCGACACCCTGATCAGCTACGCCAAGAAGATAAAGAGCGTTTTCGGCAGCAGCGCGAAGATCATCGCCCCGATGCACATCAACGGTGCGCTCCAGAACTCCACCCAGGACTTCTTCTCGTATGTGAAGGACTACGTAAACGTCTGGTGCCCGCACAACTACTTCTTCAACACGCTGGCGGACTACAAGAACAACCCGCAGCTGATGTTCAGGTACTACACGTCGCAGCTCGAGAATAACCTCGGTAGCTTCAAAGACAGAATGGCCGCAGAGCAGGCGGAAGGCGACGAGGTGTGGTGGTACGTTACCCGCTTCCCGCACAACCCCGAGATCACGCTCTCGATCGACGACCAGGAAGTCGTGCACAGAATCATGTTCTGGCAGCAGAAGCTCTACGACATCGACGGATTCCTCTACTACATGGTGAACGACTGGCATTACGGCACGTATCCGTGGAACAGCCTGCACGAGACCGACAACTCGTATCCCTACAACGTATACGGAAACGGCGTTCTCGTCTACAACGGCTTCGAGGATTCCGAAGGTCAGCCCTACCAGGGAAGAGACCGCTACGACCAGCTCGAGGACAAGTCCTACAACGCCTACCCGGTGGGCTCGCTGAGACTTGAATCAGTCCGCGACGGCGCCGAGGACTACGACTACTTCACGATCCTCGACGAGCTCTACGGCGAAGGAACGTCGGATCTGATTATCAAGCAGATCACGACCTCCCTCGGAAACTACAAGGCAGACCCAGAGCTGTTCAACAGGCTGCGCATTGCGGTCGGAAATTTGATAGTTGCGAAGAAGTAAATGAATAATGAAGCGCCGCCTCCGGTTTGATTTTTGAGACGAAGGCGGCGCCGGAAAACGAAGAAAAGAGCTGCCGGCGACGGCAGCTCTTTTCTTCGTCACTAAGATTTATAAGATTATTCGTAAAACGCCCGGAACAGATTCCCGGCGGTGTGCTGGTCCGCGACGGTCTCAAATTCGCGGGAAGCGTGCATCGCGAGAAGCGGGTTGCCGACGTCGACGGTTTTAATTCCCAGTGAGGCCGAGAGGATCGGGCCGATGGTGCCGCCGCCGCGCATGTCGCTGTTGTTCGTGAAGCGCTGGAAGGGAATGTCGTTCCTTGTGCAGAGGTCGGCGAAAAAGGCCATCGCCTCGGGGGTCGTCGAGTACGACTGGTTCCAGGAGGTCTTCAAAACGATTCCGCCGCCGAGAACAACAGGCGAGGTCTGGTCGCTGAGCTCGGGGTAGGACGGGTGGGTCGCGTGGCCCATATCCGCGGAAATAAGCATGCTTTCCGCGCACACGTCGAGAGGATGCCTGTCGGTAAAACGTTTGCAGAGTTCCTTTACCGTCTCCTCCGCGAACGCGGTTTTGGCGCCGCCGTAGCTCTGCGAGCCGCACTCCTCGTGGTTGAACGCGAACGCGACCCTGACGTCTCCTGACGAAGCGAAGCCGGACTCGGAAACGTACGTTAAAAAGCCCGCGAATATCGCGTGGACCATTCCTCTGTCGTCAAGTCCCTGCGCGGAAATGAACTCGCCGTCCGCACCGCAAACTGCCGGATCTTCAGCGATCACCGCGGAGAGGTCAATGCTCAGAATGTCGTCCGGCGTGACGCAGTCATCGCCGGCGAAACCTTTGCACGAGTTGATTTTTTCGGCTAAAAGAAGGGCAAATTTGCCGGTGCCGTTTTCGGAGTCGAGGCCGAAGACCGGGAGAAGCTGGTTCTGGACGCTGTACCTCGCGCCGTCGTTGACGCCGGGGTTCATATGGATGGCGACGTCGGGAATCACGAAGCGCGGCCCGAGATCACGGATGTCGATGAACTCTCTTCCGTAGCGCGTTCGGTAGAAAACGCGACCGCAGAGCTTGAGCGGTCTGTCGACCCACGTGTGCCTGATGAGGCCGCCGTACGATTCGACGCAGAGGCGCAGGGCGTTGGCGCCTGTTCTCAGCGATGTCGTTTTGATTTTGAGAACCGGGTAGTCGACGTGGGCCGCCGCGATCCTAAGGACGTCCTTGCGGTTTTCGGCGAAGCCTTTTCCGGCATAGAACGCGGCGATGCAGCCGTCCGCGAACGGAATGTAGTAAAGCCGTCCGCGTTCGGCGTCTTTTATGCCGGTGAGAGTTGTCTCCGTGCCGCCGGCCTCTTTAAGGGCGTCTTCGAGGCAGCTCAGGACGTGGTAAGTGGTCGGAGTTTCTTTCAGAAAATCGAGAAAGTTTTCCGTTGAGTTAAGGGTGAGTTTCATTTTTTATCCTCCGGGGCGGTGAATTCACGAAAGCGCGGCGCCGCAAAGATCAGGGCGCCGCGCCTCACGAAAAATCAAAGCAGGAACGTCGGCATCTCGTCGTTCACGGAGAGCAGTTTGTCCTCACCGAGCTTTCCCGAAGAACCTTCGGAAGTGTCGAAGGATGGGATTCCGGAGGTCAGCAGGGATGCGGCGATCGACGCGCTGTTCGAGAGATTTTCGGTGTCAAGGCGCTTGCTCTTGCTGTCGTACGCGCAAACCTCGCGGCAGATGTCGGCCGCCCGTCTGTCGTCGCAGACTATGACTAAGGCAGGAACCGTCTCGATGCCGAGCTTCTTGGCTGCGTAGAGCCTCTTGTGGCCGGTGAGCACGCGGAAAACGGTCTCGCCCTTAATCTCGACCTTGCGGAGGAGCATCGGAATCAGGATCCCGTACTCCGAGACCGACTTCATGACGTCGTTGAAGGTTGCGGCGCAGGTGATCATCTCCTCGTCGAAGGAGGGGAGGATGGCTGCGACCGGAACGTACTCAAGCGTCGAGGACGAGTCGGGCGCCGTGACGGATTCAAGAACGGCAGAGGACACTGCCTGCGCGGCTTCCGCGGAATTGTCTTCGCTGAATAATCTTTTCGCCTGCTCGCCGGTTGCGCGTGACGCGGCGGTTCCGGCGCGGTTAATACTGTTTTTTCCTATCGACATCTGGCATCAATCTCCTTTGCAAGCTGTGTAAATTCCTGGGCGCTTCTGCTCTTCGGGTTGAAAACGGTGACCGGAAGGCTGACGTCCTGCGCCTTTTCAATGTTTACGTCGACGCGAACGTACGTCGGGAACACGAACGTGCCCGATTCAGCCAGCGTCTGCATCGTCTGTTTGAAGTAGTTCTTGCGCTCGGAGACCTTCGTGACGGTGATGCCCAGAATCTCGAGCTCCGGCGCGATCCCGCGGATCTCCTCGACGAATTCGAACATGTTCGCAAGGCCGAACAGCCCCCACGGCGACGCTTCGACGGGAATGATGACCTTGTCGGAGGCGGCGAGAATGTTGATGACCCACGTTCCCAGCGTCGGTGGCGCGTCGACGAGAATGTAGTCGTACCTGCCGGCCTTTTTGATCGGCGCGAGCGCTTTCCTGAGCAGGAATTCACGCTGCATTTTCGGAAAAAGCTCGAACTCGATCCCGCTCATAAGGGTGGAGGAGGGAATGATGTCGACGTTCTCGCACGCAGTGGGAACGATGCACTCCTCCAGCTTCACGCGGCCCTGCATGGCGCGGAAAATGTTCTTTTCGCCTGACGCGAGCTCGAAAACGCGGTCCTCGTCGAAGTAGGAGAGCGAGAGGTTGAGCTGCATGTCGCCGTCGATAAGCAGAACTTTCTTCCCTGAGGCGCCGAGCGCGCACCCGACGTTCGAACAGGTAGTGGATTTTCCGCTCCCGCCCTTGTTGTTCGCGAAACTGATGACGGTTGTTTTCATGTCAGTGTGAACTCCTTTCGGAAGCCGCCGGCAGCAAGAGCGCCGGTTTTTTGTCTTAAAGTGATTATACAACACGCGCGCGAAGTTTACAAGCGCCGCGACCGCCTCCCCGCTCAAAAATGCCTCAAAAACCCGAAAATCGCGCGATTATCCGGAAATCGCGGGAAAAGCAGGAAAGACGCCCGGAAGCTTTCAAAAACGGTTCAAAACATTTCAAATCCATCCGATTTTATCAAGAATGAGTCAAAAAACTTGTAACACACGAATAAAAGTGGTATTATACTGCCAGGAAAAGAATGCGCTTGAAACAGAAAAGCGCGGCAATTTGATCGTATTAACGATTCAATCGTAAAACGGAGGTTGTTATGAAAAAATTATTGAGCATATTACTTGCGGTTATGGTGGCGAGCCTCTGCGTTTTCGCAGCGTTCGCTGACGAGCCTGCCGGCGAACCCGCCGACGACGCCCCTGTAGGAGCATCCGAGGAGGGCGGCGAACAGACCGGAGAGGAACTTGAGTACGTTGCGTTTTTCGCGCTCGGAAACGACCCGTACGCGACGTTCGCGTTCAGTAAGGACGGCAAAAACGACGAGATCGACCCCGACACGGTTACCTGGGCTGCCATCAGATACAGAACGGTGACCAAAGAGGACAACAACGGCAACCCGCTTACCGGACAGTTCTACATCTCGCCGGCGGCCGAGCCGTTCGTTCCGATCGTATGGAACCACACCGAAAAATGGGAGACGGTGATCGTCGACATGACTTCGGTAAGAGAAGGGACCGAACTCGTTTCAAAATGGAATTCAAGCTCATACACGAGCACGACTACGATCCGTTTCGACCCGATGGAGTCTCTGAGAGACGCCGAGGCGGCGCAGAATGAACTCGACGACAACATCGTTCTCGAGGATTCGGAAATCGACATCGCCTGGATCGCGTTTTTCGAGACCAAAGAAGAGGCTGAGGCTTTCGACGGCAAAGACATGACCGCGCCTTACTGCGTGCTCACCGTTCTCGAGCTCGAGGAACCCGCAAGCGACAATCACAATCTGGAGCCCATGCTCGTAGACAACCACCCGGTTCAGCCCACCGAGGTCCCGACCGAAGCGCCCACCGCGACTCCGGAACCGGATCCCACGAAGGCGCCCGACACCGGGACCGAGTCTGATCCCGGCGAAGAGCCCACCGAAGCTCCGCAGGAGCCCACGCCCGCGCCCGAGAAGAAGAAAGGCTGCGGCGGCATCGTTGCAGCGTCTGCGGTTATCCCCATGATGCTGGCGGTCGCCCTGGTGCTTAAAAAGAAGGACTGATTATCAGCGCGGGATTTGGAATCTGACGTCCGCCCGCACGTGAATAAATAAAAAGAGAAAACACCCGGCAGCGCAAAACTGCCGGGTGTTTTCTGTGCAGGTATTGTTCAAAAAAACTAATTCTCTTCTATGCAAAACGTCGCATAAAGCGGAATTGATTTAATATTGTTTTCAAATCCGAAGTTCTTCTCGGAAATCCTTATCGACCATGCGGGTTTGAAAAGGCGGACGTAATCGTTTAGACTTTCCGATTTGACGTTTACTCCGCTTTTGACTTCGATAGGGATGAGTTTGCCCCCGAGCGTGACGATAAAATCAACTTCCCTCGTGCCTTTTTCGTTCCTCCAGAAATACGGCTTGAACCCGGACCGGATAAGCTGTATATGAACGAAGTTCTCCGTCATACCGCCTTTAAAGTCTTCAAGTTCAGTATCCATATACAATACGTCCTCCGCGCTGATCCCCTTTTGCGCGCAAAGAAGTCCCATGTCGGAGATATACACCTTGAAATCATCGATGTCGCGGTAGTTTTCAAGCGGTTTTGATATCTGCTCAACTCGGTAAATGCGGTGAATAAGGTTTGCGGCGCTGAGCCATTCAATGGCATTCTCGAACTCTGCTGCTCTGCCGCCTTTTTTGATGAGCTTGAACTGGAAGCGGGTGTTCTTCTTCGAAAGTTGAACGGCAACGGTTCCGTATGCAAGCCGCGTTTTCTTGATCTCGCTTGCGTTATCCTGGTACTTGCTCATATCGTCAAGATAATCCATACTTATCGTTTCGAGAACGTGACGGATGTGGACGTAGTCTTTTGTGTCAACAAACCGTGCGACGGCTTCAGGCATCCCGCCGATTACAAGGTACTGCTTATAAAAACCCAGTGCGATTTCGTGCAGGGCAGTGGGCATCGGCGTGTCGCTTTCATAGCAGGCGCGGATTCTTGCCACAAGGTCTTCCTGCCCGAGCGCGATAAGGAACTCCTCGAGATCCATCGGGAACATTGTATAACGGTCCACTTTTCCGACCGGGAAAGCGTATTTTTCGCGGTTGACCGCCACTCCCAGCAGACTGCCTGCGGCAATCACGTGGTACTCCGGCGCTTCTTCACAGAAGTATTTAAGCGAAGTCAAAGCCCGCTCGCAGAGCTGGACTTCGTCAAATACGATGAGGGTTTTGCCTTTGGTGATCGTCTGCCCGCTGACATGAGACAATACGGGAATCAGATACGACGGACTGATGCTCTCTGAAAACGTGTCTGCGAGCTTTTCATTTGTCTGAAAATTGAAATAGGCAACGTTGTCGTAGTTCTCTCTGCCGAATTCGAGAACGGCGTAGGTTTTTCCGACCTGTCTTGCACCCTGGACAATCAGGGGTTTGCGGTATTTATCTTTCTTCCACAGATTCAAGTAATCAAAAATCTTTCGGTACATAGCGGCCTCCGGAGTATTTTTCGGCTCGATTATACCAGATTCGGGAATATAGTGCAATATCTAACTGCAAAATCGCACTAAATTCCGCAGAAATGACGCGAAAAATCGCACTGTTTTCCAAAACCGCCTGTTTTTGCGGAAAACCGGACTGAAAACTATCCGGCTGATATTTACCATTCATCATCTTCACATTCCGCCATTTTTTATATTCCGGCATTTCACATTTTCCGCAATGTGTGATATAATACCTGTGACCGATATCTCGATTTACCGGAAGCATCCGGGGAAGGATAAAAACATGAGGAAATTCACGAAGATAACGGCTCTTTTGCTTGCCATTGCGCTTCTGGCAGCGGCTTTTTACGGCTGCGTGCGGCCGAACGAGGATCCGGATGACGACGGAAGCGTGCTGCCGACCGACCTTTCGAAGCTGATTCCGGAGTTCTCGATGCCGGGCGGCTTTTATATCGGCAAGACCACGGTGAAGATCAGCTACCCGAAGGCGCTGAAAAACGCGGGGTACAAGATCCGCATCACCTACGACGGTTCGGAGCCGCTGAACACCAGCCAGCAGTACGGCGGGGGCGAGATCTCGCTGCCCAAGAAGGCAATCCGCACAAAGTTCACGGGCATCGGCTACAACGTCAACGCGACGGTCATCAGAGCCGCTTATTTTGACAAGCGCGGCGTTCTGGTGGGCAAGATCGCCACCGCAACGTTCTTTCAGGTCGAAAAATCGGACCGATTTGATCTTCCGGTGATTGTTCTGACGACCGATCCGGCGAACCTGAACGACTCCGCTACCGGCATTTTCGCCAACAGCTGGGGGAAAGGCAAGGACTGGGAACGCCCCTGCAACATTCAGTATTACGACGAGAACGGCGAGCTGGTTCTTTCGCAGGACGGTGGCATCAGGCTTTTCGGTGGCAGTTCACGCGGCCTTTCGCAGCGTTCGCTCAAGCTTATCGCCAGGGACTCCGAGTATTTCGGCACCGACAGGTATTCAGGCGGTGGCAAGTTCAAGTACGCGCTTTTCGGCGAGGAGCGGAAGCGGGCTGACGGGACCGTTCTCGACGTGTTCGACAGCTTCATTTTGAGGAACGGCGGCAACGACTCGCTGCTGACACCCACAGAGGCCGGCCGCGCGACGTTCATGCGCGACGGCATCGCGAACGTTATTGCCGCCAAGGCCGCCCCCGAGCTGATGAACATGAACTACAAGCCGGTGGTCGTGTTCCTGAACGGCGAGTACTACGGTCTGATGAATATGCGCGAGCACGAAAATGACAACGCGATCCGCAACATCTACCGCATTTCGAGCGAAGACAAGGCGAATATCTGCGTGATCTCGTCCGAACTCGACACCTCGCGCGGCGACCGCTACGACGGAACGTGGTTCTACTACGTGCTCGACGACGGCCCCGAGGGCGAACTTGAGCGCTTCGAGCAGCTGCTTCGCGACATCAAGGACGGAAAATACACCTACGAAGAGGTGTGCGCCGCGATCGACGTCGAAGGCTTTATGAAGTACTGCGCGGTCAACCTGTTCCTCTGCAACACCGACTGGCCGCACAACAATATCAAGGTGTGGCGGTACTGCGGGGAAGGCGGCACCGGCGATCTGGACGGCCGCTGGCACTTCGTTTTCAAGGACATGGATCTGGGAATGGGCCGCTACACCTGCGGCACGCTCGAAGGCTACCCGATCGAACTCTACACGAAGGCCGACTCCGAGAACTTCAGGCTGATGCTCGCGTACTACATGTTCTACGGCTACGACGAAGGCTGGCCGAGCATTCTCGAACACAGCTACCCTGACACGCTGCACCTCGCGGGTCTCTTCTCGTTCCTCATCTCCAACAGGGAATTCCGGAACGGCTTTAAGGACTACTGTAAAAAGCTTGCCACCGAGATCTGGCCTGTCGAAGCTCTCGAAAAGCTGATAACCGACTCGGCTGCGAAAATCGAAAACGAGATGCGCTTCTACATCCAGAAGCAGTATTTCGGGAACTACAGGTTCGACATGACGACCGACTACGACACGTGGCGGAAAGCGGCCCTCGGCGAGGACGACTCGCTCCTCACGTGGGCGAGGGGACGCAGCGGCGAAAACGGGTACTTTATGCAGCAGGTCAATACTCTGATGGCTTTTTTTGAGAACTGAGCAAACTCAAATTAGTAATAATGCGGCGCCGTCCCGGAAATTGCCGAGGCCGAAAGGCCAAAAGCTAAAATAAAGGGACGGCGCCTTTTTTACGCCTTTTTGCCCCGCGGCTGGGTGTTTTTCCGTTGCGGCGACGGCGAAATAGTTATATAATGAAAATGTATGTGCCGCCGGGAGAGGCGGGGGCGCGGGAAGCGTTCCTTTCATTCTTTATGCGGCGCATGAAACCATTCATGATACCTTACCGGAGCGCCTGCGCGCTTCTTAAGGGACGGAGTTTTATGTTTAAGAAACTGCTTAAAAGCCTGAAGGGGTACAGACTGCCCGCGTTTCTCACGCCTGCCGCAATCGCGGTGGAGGTGGTCATGGAGTGCATCATTCCCTTCGTGACGGCGGATCTGGTCAACGAGATTGAGAAGGGCTGCACGCTCGACGTTATCGTCCGCTACGGGCTCATTCTGATCGCGATGGCGGTCGTGTCGCTCGCGGCAGGGGCCGTGGCGGGAAAGACTTGCTCGGTGGCGGTTGCGGGATTCGCGAAGAACCTGCGCCGCGACATTTTTGCGCGCATTCAGAGCTTTTCGTTTGAGAATATCGACAGGTTTTCGACTTCGTCGCTCGTTACCAGATTGACCACGGACGTATCGTTTGTGACGATGGCGTTCGGCATGATCATCAGGGTCGCGGTGAGGTCTCCTTTTATGCTCGTTTTCGCCTTTTCGATGGCGTTCATAATGGGCGGCAAGATGGCGTGGATCTTCGTGGCGTTGATACCGTTCCTCGGAGTCGGGCTCGGCCTTGTCATTATGAAGGCGATGCCTGTGTTCAGGAAGGTCTTCAAAAAGTACGACGCGCTCAACGAGTCGGTGCAGGAAAACGTGAAGGCGATAAGAGTCGTCAAATCGTTCGTGCGCGAGGACTACGAGAAGCAAAAATTCGACAAGGCTTCCGACGACGTGCGCAAGGATTTCACGAAGGCGGAGCGCATTCTGGCGTTCAACAACCCGCTGATGCAGGTCTGCCTCCATATCAACATGGTTTTCGTGATGACGTTCGGTTCGTACCTCGTCGTCTCGTCGACCGGCTCGGCGCTCAAGGTGCCGCAACTCTCCGCGCTTCTCACGTACAGCTTCATGATCTTGAACAGCCTGATGATGATCTCGATGATTTTCGTCATGCTGACGCTTTCGCTTGAGTCGTGCAGACGCGTTACCGAGGTGCTTGACGAGGTGCCGACGATCACGTCGCCCGAAAACGGTGTTACCGAGCTCGCGGACGGTTCGGTCGAGTTCGACCACGTCACGTTCAGATACACCGGCAACGAAAAGGTCGACGCGCTGAAAGATATCAACCTGAAAATCCCCTCCGGAGCGACTGTGGGTATCATAGGAAGTACGGGCTCGTCCAAGTCGACGCTCGTGCAGCTGATTTCGCGCCTTTACGACGTCAGCGAGGGCTCCGTTAAGGTCGGCGGCAGGGACGTAAGAGAATACGACCTTAAGGCGCTGAGGGACGGCGTGGCTGTCGTGCTCCAGAAAAACATTCTGTTTTCCGGCACGATAAAGGAAAATCTCCGTTGGGGCAATCCTGACGCGACAGACGAGGAGATTGTTGAAGCCGCGAAGCTCGCCCGCGCCGACGAGTTCGTCACACAGCGTCCCGAGGGCTACGACACTTATATAGAGCAGGGCGGCGTGAACGTCTCCGGAGGCCAGAAGCAGCGCCTCTGCATCGCCCGCGCACTCCTCAAAAAGCCGAAGGTTCTCATTCTCGACGATTCCACGAGCGCCGTCGACACGCGCACCGACGCGATGATCCGCAAGTCCATGCGCGAGTACATTCCCTCCACGACAAAGATCATTATCGCGCAGAGGACCGCCTCCGTCGAGGACGCGGACTTTATCGTCGTTATGGACAACGGCCGGATCGACGCCGTCGGCAGCCACGCCGAGCTGATGGAATCCAACGAGATCTACCGCGACATCTATATTTCGCAGAACAAGGCAGGTGCATCCGACAATGAGTAAAAAAGACAGATCTGCCGGCTCTGCGCCGAAAATAAAACTGAAAAAAGGCATCATCAGACGCGTCGTGGCGACCGTTTTCAAATGCTACCCGGTCCGCACCACTATCGCGCTCGTCTGCCTCATCGTAAACGCCGCCGTCATGGCGATTCCTTCGATATTCATGCAGCGCATCATCGCGCTCGTCGAGGATTCCTACAAGACCGGAAACTGGGAAGCGGTGAAGGCCCCGATACTCACGACAGCCTTTACGCTCGCGGGAATCTACGTAATTTCCGTCGCTTCATCGTTCACGTTTTACCGTCTGATGGCGGTGATCACGCAGGGCACGCTGAAAACGCTCCGCTGCGAGATGTTTTCGAAAATGGAGAGCCTGCCTCTCAGCTTTTTCGACACGAACACGGACGGCGACATCATGAGCCGCTACACGAACGACACCGACACGCTCCGCGAGCTTATCTCCGAGTGTCTGCCGCAGATAATGATCTCGGGCATCGTCGTTTCGGTGCTTATGGGCATAATGCTCTACTTCAGCGTCTGGCTCACACTGGTGGTCGTTGTCGGCGTCGCGGCGATGTTTTTCGTGACAAAAAAGATCGGCGGCCTTTCCGCGCGTCACTTTGTCGGTCAGCAGAAGATCATCGGAAAAGAAGAGGGCTTCGTCGAGGAAATGATGCACGGCCAGCGCGTTATCAAGGTGTTCAACCATGAACAGGCCGCTATCGACGACTTCAACAAGGTCAACGAGGAGCTCTTCAGGGAGTCGGAGCGCGCCAACAGCTACGGAAACGTTCTCGCCCCGATCCTCAACAACATAGGCAACGTTCTGTACGTGATCATCGCGTTCGCGGCAGGCGTGTTTATGATCTCTGACTTGGAAAATATCAGCTTCTCGGGGCTCGCGTTCAGCATCAGCGTCGTCGTTCCGTTCCTCAATATGGCGAAGCAGTTCGCCGGCAACATCAACCGCGTCTCGCACCAGATCACGACCATGGTCATGGGCCTTGCCGGCGCCGACAGAATTTTCACTCTGATCGACACCGAGTCCGAAAAGGACAACGGCTACGTGACGCTCGTGAACGCGGAATACGACGAAAACGGCGAGATCAGGGAGGCCTCCGAACGCACCGGCATCTGGGCGTGGAAGCACCCGCACAGCGCCGACGGCACAGTGACGTACACCGAGCTTAAAGGCGACGTGAGACTTTTCGACGTGGACTTCGAGTACGTCCCGGGAAAGCGCGTTCTGACCGGAATTTCGCTCTACGCCAAGCCGGGCCAGAAGGTGGCCTTCGTCGGCGCGACCGGCGCGGGAAAGACCACGATCACGAACCTGATCAACCGCTTCTACGACATCGCCGANNNNGACGGCATCAACATCAACAAGATCCGCAAGTCGGACCTGCGCCGCTCGCTCGGAATCGTTCTCCAGGACACCAACCTCTTTACGGGAACCGTCATGGACAACATCCGCTACGGCAAGCTCGACGCAACTGACGAGGAATGTATCGCGGCGGCAAAACTGACAGGCGCCGACGAGTTCATCGAAAAGCTTCCCGACGGCTACTTCACGGAAATAAAGGGAGGCGGCGCGAGCCTTTCGCAGGGACAGAGGCAGCTTATCTCGATCGCGAGAGCCGCCGTCGCGAACCCGCCTGTAATGATTCTGGACGAAGCGACTTCCTCGATCGACACTCGTACCGAGGCTATCGTGCAGCGCGGAATGGACGCCCTCATGCAGGGCAGAACCGTTTTCGTCATCGCGCACAGGCTCTCGACAGTCAAAAATGCGAACGTGATAATCGTACTCGATCACGGAAAGATCATCGAGCGCGGGTCGCACGAGGAGCTTATCGCGGCGAAGGGGCAGTACTACAGTCTCTATACAGGCGCATTTGAACTTGAATAAAGAGACGGGCTGCGCAGCCTGAAAGGCGGCTTTGCCGCTAAAACGTACCAAAGAGACAAAGGAAAAACCGGAAATGAAAAAACAAGAATTCAGCGGCGCGACCGCCTTTATAGAGAGCCTCAAAGACAAGAAGGTTTTCGTTGCGGGCATCGGCATCAGCAACATGCCGCTCATTCATTTTTTGAGTGAGAAGGGCGTCAAAAACATCACGGCGGCAGACAGCGGCGGCAGAAATCCCGCGGCCCGCGAGGCGGTTCTCGCGAAAATGCAAAAGCTTGCCGGCAACGGCATCATAAAGGATTTTGTCGTGGGCGAAAACTACCTCGACGAAGCGTACAAGGCGGATTACATTTTCAAGTCGCCCGGCATCCGGTTCGACCATCCCGGGCTTGTCAAGGCCGTCGAAAACGGCTCGATTCTGACGTCGGAAATGGAGGAGTTCATCCGCTACTGTCCCGCGAAAATCTACGGAATCACAGGCAGCGACGGTAAAACGACGACCACCACACTCGTGAAGCTTCTGCTCGAAAAGGCGAACGAGTCGACGGGCGTGAAGGTTTACGTCGGCGGCAACATCGGCGAACCGCTGTTTTCGAAAATCGAACAAATCAGGCCGCAGGACCTCGTCGTGCTCGAGCTTTCGAGCTTCCAGCTGCTCAATATGCCGCTCAGCACCGCCACGGCAGTTGTCACGAACATGTCGCCGAACCACCTCGACATGCACAAGGACATGGACGAGTACATCGCCGCGAAGCAGAACATTTTCCTGCACGGCTCCAAGGTGACCGTTCTTAACGAGGACAACGCAATCACGCACGGAATGAAGACTCTTGTGAAGGGCGAACTCAGGACGTTTTCGCGCAAGATCAAACCCGAAAACGGCGCGTTCATGAGGCGCGGCAAGATCTACCGCGTCGAAAACGGTGTCGAGCATTTCATTATGGACCGCGAAACCATACGGATTCCCGGAAACCACAACGTCGAAAACTACCTCGCCGCCATCTGCGCGGTCGGAACGGCCGTCAGCGACGACGACATACGTTTTGTGGCGTCTACCTTCAACGGGGTGGAGCACCGGATCGAGCTCTGCGCCGAAAAGGACGGCGTCAGGTACTTCAACAGCTCGATCGACAGCAGCCCGAAGCGCACGGCGGTCACTTTGCGCGTGTTTCGCGGCAAAAACATCATAATGATCGCGGGCGGCAAGGACAAAAATCTCCGCTACGACTGCATTGGCGCGCAGGTTTGCGACAAGGTGAAAACTCTGATTCTGACAGGTCCGACGTCGGCCAAAATACGTACGGCGGTCGAAAAACGCATTGCGGCGCGCAGGGCTGCCGGAAAGGACTGCAACGTAGAAATCATCGATGCGACCGGCTTCGAAAACGCAGTCGAAACCGCGATCTCAAAAGCGAAAAGCGGCGACATAGTCCTCCTTTCGCCGGCGAGCACAAGCTTCGACAGGTTCGCAAATTTTGAGGAGCGCGGAAATCTGTTCAAGAAAATTGTCCGCGACGCCGTGAATCGGCTTGACAACTGATTTTTTTGCGGTATAATTGAACTTACCCGCGAGGAGGCGTAGCTCAGCCGGTTAGAGCGTTCGGTTCACATCCGAAAGGTCGAGGGTTCGAGTCCCCCCGTCTCCACCACACAAAAAAGCGACCCCGCCTGGGGTCGCTTTTTTGTGTAATTGAATAAACGAGGGGGGGGACTCGAACCCTCGAAGATAAAGGGGCCCCCGCAAAGTCCGTGGACTTTGTGGGGAAAAGGAGCCGCAGCACCGAAAACGGAGTATTTCAAGCAAGAGAATTGTGTAGATGCTTGGAATACGGAGTCAACGGGGCTTGCGGCGACGCGTCCCCCCGTCTCCACCAGAATAGTAGAATGCGTTTAATACAATCGGAATTAGGTTTTTTGTATTTAGAATAGTAGTAAAAATGTTTTTGTATCGCGTGGCTTTTTAAACGTTTTCGAACGCCTGCGCGAGGTCGCCGATTATGTCGTCGATGTGCTCCGTTCCGATTGAGAGGCGGATGGTGCTTTCGGATATTCCCGAAGCCGCGAGTTCACCGGCGGTTAGCTGCGAGTGGGTCGTCGTAGCGGGGTGGATCACGAGCGACTTGACGTCGGCAACGTTTGCGAGCAGCGAGAAGAGCTTCAGGCTGTCGATAAAGCGGAACGCCTCGTCGCGGCCGCCCTTGATCTCAAACGTGAAGATCGAGCCGCCGCCGTTCGGGAAGTATTTTTCATATAAAGCGTGGTCGGGATGATCCGCGAGGCAGGGGTGGTTGACCTTGGCGACCTTCGGGTGGTTTACGAGGTACTCGACCACCTTGTTTGTGTTTTCGGCGTGGCGTTCGATGCGCAGACTGAGTGTTTCGGTGCCCTGGAGCAGCAAAAACGCGGCGAACGGCGAGATGCAGGCGCCCTCGTCGCGGAGCAGGATCGCGCGGATGTAGGTGACGAAAGCGGCAGGGCCGGCGGCGTCTGTGAATTTTACGCCGTGGTAGCTCGGGTTGGGCTCGGAGATCCACGGATAGGCGCCGCTTGAGGACCAGTCGAATTTGCCGCTGTCGACGATTATGCCGCCGAGGGTCGTTCCGTGGCCTCCGATGAACTTTGTCGCGGAGTGGACTACGATGTCGGCGCCGTGCTCGATCGGGCGGATCAGGTAGGGGGTGCCGAAGGTGTTGTCGATAACGAGCGGGAGGCCGTGGCGGTGGGCGATAGCGGCGATCGCGTCGATGTCGGGAATGTCAGAGTTGGGGTTGCCGAGCGTCTCGATGAAAACGGCCTTCGTATTGGGTTTGATCGCGTTTTCGACTGAAGCGAGGTCGTGAACGTCGACAAACGTCGCGTCGATTCCGTACATCGGCAGGGTGTGGGCGAAAAGGTTCGCGGTGCCGCCGTAGATCGTTTTCTGCGCGACTATGTGTTCGCCTGAACGGGCGAGAGCTTGAATCGCGTAAGTTATCGCAGCGGCGCCTGAGGCTACCGCAAGACCCGCGACGCCGCCTTCAAGAGCCGCGATACGCTGCTCGAAAACGCCCTGGGTACTGTTTGTGAGCCTTCCGTAGATGTTTCCGGCGTCGGCGAGGCCGAAACGGTCGGCGGCGTGCCTGCTGTTGCGGAAAACGTACGAGGTTGTGGCGTAGATCGGAACCGCGCGTGCGTCCGAGGCCGGGTCGGGCTGCTCCTGGCCAACGTGGAGCTGGAGTGTTTCAAATTTATAGTTTGCCATAACGATTCTCCTTTCTGCAGAGAGGGGGGTTGGTATAATCTTGCAAGTATACGCCTATTTGCATACTATGTCAATAGGTAAATAGCGAAAAAGTTAAATTACAAAAACGAAATGCAACGAAATGCACGGAAGGCGTGTCAGACCGCGTGCTTTTCGCGGTACTCCTTCGGGGTGATGCCGGTGAACTTTTTGAACGTGCGCGTGAAATGACTTTGCGACGAAAATCCGAGATAGAGGGTGACTGCCGAAATGGGCTTGCCGGAATATCGGAGGAGTTTTTTCGCCTCCGCGATTTTCTGGCTCATTATGAAATCAGAAAGGTTCACGCCGGTTTCCTTTTTGAAGTCCGTAGAGAGCCTGCTGCGGCCGCGGAAAAGGTGTTTTGCGACGTCCTCCACGGTAACCGGTTCGGAGAGGTGGCGGCGCACGTAGTTTGAGATCTCGGCAGCGAACTTTGACGCGTTATTTCCGAGATGAAGCTGGCCGACGCGCTCCGCGTAGTCGAAAACGAGGCGGTACATGAGGTTGGTGATGCTCTCGACGTTATTGAGGGCCTCGCAAGTCTGAATGTACGCGTCGGAAAGTGAGAGGGCGTCTTCCGCGTCAAGTCCGCCGTGAATGGCGGAACGCGAGACAAGAGTCGCCGTCACAACGAACGTGTTTTTGGCCTGGCGGAGCTGGTCTTTCGCGATTATTCCGCCGCTGACCGCGGGAACGTGAGAGAGCATCTCCTTAAGCGCCGCAGTGTTTCCGGTCCTGACCAGGTAGAGGAGCGATTCCTCGACGCTCATCGTACTGTGAACGCCCTCCGAAAAGCTGAACCCGTCGGCGATTCTGATTGTCCTTTCCGCCTCGTCCTCATCGAACCTCGCCTTTAAAAGCTCCTGCTCCGAGCCGTAGATGACGATGTCCTCGAGGGAGATTTTTTCGCCTTCGTTTAGCATAAAATTGACGAGGCAGAGAAGCTGGAGGAGCTGCATCAGGGTGGTTTTCGGGATCTTTTTCACCGCTTCCAGGAACTCTTCGGTTCCGGCACGGGGGACGCCTGCCTGAAACGCGACTGTGCGGAGATCCTCGTCAAGCGCCGGAACCTGGCGCGCGGGCCCGATAACGAGCTTGAGTGTTCCCGAGTTGACGACGCCGTAGTAGTCGAAAAAAGGCGTGACAAAATACCCGACGTGGTTTTCGATTTTCGCGAACCCGTCTCTGTGGAGGACCGCGGGGTCGAACGGCAGCCTGATCACCGAGTAGAAGCTGATCTGCTCACCGTTTTTAAAAAGTCTGACCGGGAGGCCGGATATGTTGCCGATATGTTCGCAAATATAGGAAAAATCAGGTTTTTGCATAATCGTCTCCTTTTGAAACGATTATATCAAAAATGAAACAAATGTGCAAGAATTAAAAGCCCGAAAAGGGTATGATACAATCACGACAGATTTCGGAAGGACACTGCGAAAAAATGAACGACATTATAAGCAAACTCACGGTGGAGGAGAAGATTGCGCTTGTTTCGGGAACGGACTTCATGCACACGAATCCGGTCCCGCGCCTCGGAATCCCTTCGCTGTGCATGGCGGACGGACCTCACGGACTGCGCAAACAGATCACAGGCGGCGACAACGGAGTTTCGCAATCGGAACCCGCGACATCGTTTCCGACGGCTGCGGCTACAGCTTCGAGCTGGAATCCGGAAAACACACGCAAAATGGGCGAGGCGATCGCGAAGGAGTGCAGGGCATACGGCGTCAACGTGCTGCTCGGGCCGGGCGTCAACATCAAAAGGAATCCGCTCTGCGGCAGGAACTTCGAGTACTTTTCCGAGGACCCGTTTCTTGCGTCGGAGATGGCGATAGGCGAGGTTCAGGGCGTTCAGTCGCAGGGCGTCGCGGTTTCGGTCAAACATTTCGCGCTCAACAACAGCGAGAATTACCGCTTTATGGGCAACTCGGTCGTCAGCGAAAAGGCCATGCGCGCGATCTACCTGAAGGTTTTCGAGAGGATCGTCAAAAAAGCGCATCCGGCGACGCTGATGTGCGCGTACAATCAGATCAACGGCGTTTTCTGCTCCGAAAACAGGTGGCTGCTGACGGACGTCCTCAGAAAAGAGTGGGGCTTCAAGGGGCTTGTAATGACCGACTGGGGAGCGACGCACGACCGCGAGGAGGGACTTAAGGCGGGGCTTGACCTCGAAATGCCCGGGGACACGGCTATCTGCAGAAAGTGGATACTTGACGCGATCAATTGCGGCAGTCTTGACATGGCAGACCTCGACAGGGCGGTAGAAAACGTTCTTGATCTCGTCGGAAAGTACGCCCGTGAAGCGGACGGATCTCAAATCGATTTCGACGCCCATCACGAACTCGCCGCAGAAATTGCCGCGGACTCGGCGGTACTTATGAAGAATAACGGGGCGCTTCCGCTGAAAAAAACGGACAGGCTGCATATTTGCGGCGAAATGTTTGAGCATATGCGCTACCAGGGGGCGGGCAGCTCGATGATCAACCCGGCGAGACTTACGACGCCGAAGGACGCGTTCGAAAAGCGCGGCGCCGGCTCCTGCCGACCGGAAGAGTGCGACAAAATAGTCGTTTTCGCGGGTCTTACGGATGAGTTTGAGAGCGAGGGCTGCGACCGCGAAGACATGAAGCTGCCGGAAGACCAGCTTTTGCTCATCGAAAAAATGTGCGCTTTTGGGAAGCCTGTTGTCGTGGTGCTTTTCGGCGGCTCGCCCGTTGAACTTCCGTTCGACGAAAGCGTTGACGCGATCCTCAACATGTACCTACCGGGGCAGAACGGCGGCGAGGCGGCGGCGAGGCTTCTTTTCGGCGAGGTGAACCCTTCCGGAAAACTCGCGGAGACGTGGCCGTTTAAATACGAAGACGTGCCTTCGCACGGGACGTTCGGAAAAGACGTCAACGAGATCTACGAAGAGGGCTGCGAGGTCGGCTACCGCTACTATAATAAACACGGGATAAAGGTACGCTACCCGTTCGGTCACGGCCTCAGCTACACGACTTTCAGCCAAAGCGAGTGGCAAACCGACGGCGGAAAATACACGGCGACCGTAACAAACACCGGAAATATACGCGGCGCGGAGGTCGTTCAGCTCTACATAGACGGTGAACTCCGCGGCTTCAAAAAGGTCCTGCTCGACCCGGGCGAGAGCGCGGAGGTGACGATCGTTCCCGAACCGGCGGATGAGACGGTCTACTCAAACGAGCTGAACATTCCCGTCCGGCTTTCCGACAAACATATTACGCTTGAGTCGCGTTTTGAAGAGCTCAGGCGGACGTTTATGGGCCGAATCCTTTATAACGCCGTTGTCGGTGTGGCTGACAAGCAGCGCAGGCAGGCGATGAAGCTTCCGGAGGGTCCCGAAAGAGACAACAGGCTCAAAGGCGCGACTTTTTTGAAACGGATTCTCGTTACGAATTCACTCCGGTCGATGTCGATGTCCGCCGGAAAATCGTTCCCGTACAATATTGCGACAGGCTTTATGGAGATGGCGAACGGGCGCCTGCTTAAAGGTATTAAAGCGTTTTTGACGCCGGTGAAGGCGCCGAAACTTCCCAAGGAGGAGAAATGATATGAAACAGGTTCAACCGAAACTGCTTGATTCAAAGCTTTTCAAAAGCCGCGTGACGTCGCAGAACGTAACCGGTAAAGAGAAATGGCTCGGTTATCTGCTTGGCCCGATCGGAGCGCTGCTGCTGAACGCGGTGCTCGCCTCGTACCTGCTTCCGTACTATACGGACGTTCTGAAGCTTAAATCGATCTGGGGAGGCGTGTTCCTTGCGGTGTTCCCGGTCGTGTCGAAAATCATCGACGCGCTTACAAACGTTCTGATGGGCTACATTATCGACAGAACGAAGACGTCACAGGGGAAGGCGAGGCCGTGGCTTTTGATCTCCGCGCCTCTTTTGGCGGTGACCGGCGTGCTGCTTTTTGTGGTTCCGAACGGCAGCGATCTCGTCAAGGCAATCTGGGTCATGCTCAGCTACAACCTTTTCTACTCGTTCGCGTTTACGATCTACGGAATGTCCCACAGCCTGATGGTGCCGCTCTCAACAAGAAACACCACGCAGAGGGGCGGACTGTCGGTCTTCAACCAGATCTCGACGATCATGGTCACGGGAATAATCGTTGCGCTTGTCTTCCCGATGATCATAATGCCGGCGATCGGCGTCAACAAGAGCTTGTGGATCATAGTGATGTCCGTCATTTCGATTATCGCGCTGCCGCTGACGCTGCTTGAATACTATTTCACGAAGGAGCGCATCACCGAAGAGTCTGCGGGAAAGCAGGAGGAGAAAAAGATTCCGTACAGGCTGCAGCTCAAGGCGATCTTCACCGACAGGTATTTTGTGCTGCTCATTTTGTATTTTCTGATCTACACGGTCGGGTCGACGATTAAAAACATCGGACTGATCTATTACTGCAACTACGTCCTCGGAACTTATCAGGACGGAATTACGCAGATGCTTGTGTCCGTTCTCGGCGGCATTCCGATGGGTATCGGCATATTCCTGGTGTGGCCGCTCGCGAAAAAGTTCGGAAAGAAAAACGTTACGATGGTCGGATTTATAATATATGCGGTCGGCTCTCTGATCTGCTTCCTCGCGCCGACGAACCTGTACGTTGTGCTCGCCGGACAGTTCATTAAAAACGTCGGCGGTCTGCCCTGCGCGTACGTTTTTATGGCGCTCTTTGCCGACACGCTCGACCACCTTGAATGGAAGACAGGCTTCAGAAGCGACGGAACGGCGATGTCGATCTACAACATCATCCTTGTGGCCGCCGCGGGCATCTGTACCGGAATTTTCAGCTCGTTCCTGAACAAGACCGGCTACATTGAACCGCTCACAAAGGCTGAGTATTTCGAAAAAATAGGCGAGTACGGCGCGTTTACGACGCAGAAAACGCTCGAGCAGATCCAGGGCCTTGACGCTACCGGAACCGTAGCTTTTGTCCAGAGCGGCGCGACAAACATGTTCCTGACGTTTGCGTTTGTGGGGCTCGAGGTCATTACCGGTCTTGCCTGCGCGGCGATTCTTTTCTTTGTCACGGTTGAGAAAACGATCGTCAGAAAGCAGGAAGTGATCGTCGAGAGAGAAAAAGAGGCGTTTTTGAAAGAGGGCAAGACGTGGATCCCCGCCGAGGAGCGGAACCGTCTGGAGATCGAAAAGCAGGACGCCGAGGCGGAGGAGATATTCCTTCAGGAGCTCAAAAAGACGTGCGCGAAGAAGGGTCTCAATTATGAGGAAGAGGCCGGAAAGCACAGGCGCGCGCTCGAAGAAAAGAAGGCAAAAGCTGAAGCGAAGCAAAAAGCCGCTGAGGAAAAAGAACGCGCGAAAGCGCTCAAGATGAGTCAGGCACACGAGCGCAAGCTGTCGAAAATGACCGCGGAGCAGCTTGAAAAGATTAGCGCCAGGCAGAGCGAGAAGAAGAGCAGAGAAGAGAATCACTGGCTGAAGGAAAAGGAGAAGGGCGAAGCGTTTTACGAGAAAATGCAGGCCGAACTGAACAAATAAGCGTCGGCCAGAGCCGCTTGAAATGATTGTTATTCCGGAGAAAAACTATGAAAGCGATTGATTTGCGAACAGGATATCTTAAAAATCCTCTTGGAGTCGGCTTTGCGGAGCCGGTTCTCACATGGACCGCGTGCGGAGGAAAAAAGCAGACCGCGTATGAGCTGAAGGCGTTCGTCAACGGGGAACTTAAAGTCGACACGGGCGTCGTCAACACATCCTCGATGAGGTTCGGGTTTCCGCACGTGCTTCGCTCAAGGGAGACGGTGACTTGGAACGTCACGCTTTGGGATGAAAACGGCGTAAAAGGCGAGCCTTCCGAGACTGCCTTTTTCGAGGCGGGGCTTTTGGAGCGGAGCGACTGGACCGCGAAATGGGTCAGGGGCGACTACAGAGTAAGCAAGAAGAAAAGATATCCCGTCGACTATTTCCGCAAGCTTTTTGACGCCGGTGAAGTTGCGAAGGCAAGACTTTACGTTTCCGCACTCGGCATTTATGAGGCGTACGTCAACGGCGCCAAAGTCGGTAACGCGGTGCTTGCCCCTGGTTCGACCGACCCGCGTGTGAGAGTGCAGTGCGACACTTACGACGTCACGTCCATGCTCAAACCTGAAGGCAACGAGATCGTTTTGCTGCTTGCCGACGGCTGGTACCGCGGCTCGATCGGTGCCAAGGGCTTTACGTACGTTTTCGGGAAAGAGACGAAAATCATTGCCCAGCTTGAGATGACCGACTCGCGCGGCGTCCGCCGTGTGGTGGGAACAGACGGAACGTGGGAGTGGTCGAACGACGGTCCAATTCTTTTCGCGGATCTGAAGGACGGCGAAATGGTCGACAACAGGAAAACGCCTTCGTTCGGAATGCGCGCGGTCGAGTCTCGCTACGACGGCCTTATGACGTGCTCCGACAACACCCGCGTTGTGGAGATCGGGCGAAGCGCGCCGGTAAAGATCTCGCGCTCGAAGACCGGAAAAACCGTTATTGAGTACAAAAACAACGTCGCAGGGTACATGTCTTTCAACGTCAGCGCTCACGGCGGCGACAAGATCCGCATAGTCATGGGCGAGCTGCTCGACGGGAACGGAGACGTCACTCTGGAGAACGTTCAGTGTGTCAGAAAAGGGAAAAAGACTCCGCTTCAGGAGATAAACTTTGTCTGCGGCGAGGGCCTTAACGAGTACAAGTCGAGGTTTTTCTACGGAGGGTTCAAGTACGCGAGCGTCGAGACGGACGCAGAGTGCGATTTTAGCGAATTCGTACAAATCGCGATCAGTACGGAAATGGAGGAGACGTCGTCGTTCGAGTGCTCGAACAGGCTTGTTAACGTCTTCTACAACAACACGGTGAGGTCGCTCAAGTCCAACTCGGTCGACATTCCGACCGACTGCCCCACGAGGGAGCGGATGGGCTGGACCGGCGACAGCCAGATCATTTTCAACACAGCGTCGTACCTTTTCGGTTACGGGGCGTTCGCGCGCAAGCACGTGCGGGACATTTTCGACAGGCAAGACAACAACGGCAGACTGCCGCAGATCGCTCCGTACTCGGCCGAGGACTGGTTCATGGACGTAATGAACGGTTCGGTCGGCTGGGCGGACGCGGGCGTGCTGATCCCTTACAGAATGTACCTGAAATACGGCGATGTCTCGATCCTCAGGGACAATTACGACAACATGGTCAGGTACGCGGAGTTCATGATCAAAAGATGCGGAAGAGCGAAGGGCCTTTACGCGCTTTACGCAAAGCCGCTCGGGCTCTCAAAAGAGAACCGGAAATACGGTGTCAACACGGGGCAGTCGTACGGTGAATGGGCCGAGCCCGCGGACGTCAAGGCGTTTAACTGGAAGGACTTCGCGGAGCCGCACCCGGAGGAGTCGATGGCGTACACGTCGTACATTCTTTCTCTGATGGTCAAAATCTCGGAAATTCTCGGAAGAACCGAAAAGACGGAGCTTTTCCGCGAATACTCCGAGGGCGTCAAACGTGCGTACCGGGAGCTTGTCACGAAGCCGCGGTTTTCGCTTGATACCGACCGTCAGGCGAAGCTCGTGAGGCCGCTTTACATGGGGCTTTTGACACCGGAGCAGGCGGCGTATGCGGAAAAAAGGCTTGTCGAGGCGCTGAATTCCTACGCCTGGCGGCTCGGAACCGGATTTTTGTCCACGCCTTTTATTCTCGACGTGCTCGCGAAAATCGACGTCGAATACGCTTACAGGCTTCTCGAAAATGAAAACATGCCCGGCTGGCTTTACATGGCGGTAAGGGACACCGGAACCGTCTGGGAGGGCTGGGAAGGCCCCGACGCCGAGAGAGGGATCTCCTCGCTGAACCATTATTCCAAGGGCGCGATGGTCGAATGGCTCTTCTCGGGAATGCTCGGGATCAAGGTCGCCGGCGAAAACCGCTTCGAGTTAAGGCCTGTCGCCGGCGGACACGTAACATACGCGAAGGGCAGCTACAAAAGCATTTACGGCGAGGTGGAATCCTCGTGGGAGAGAACCGGCGACTCGGTGAAATACCGCTTCGTGATTCCCGCCAACACGACGGCCGAACTGTTCCTGGACGGAAAACGGTACGAGCTGGAGTGCGGAGTGCACGAGTTCGAAGCAAGCCTTAAATAATCGACGGTTATGAAGAGCTGAGAAAACGGCGCCTGAAAACGGCGCTGTTTTTGATTTCCGGCTTTTTCCGCCGTGTCGAACCCGGTTTTGCCCGATTTTGCCCGCTATTTGACCGCTTTTTGCTTTCTATTTTTGACAAGGCTTTTCGCACGGTCGCGAGGCGAAAACCGGTTGATTTTATGACCTTCGGGAAGTATAATCAATCTAACAAATACAAAGAAGGATTGGCCGATTCAAATACATTTAAGAAAGGAACAACATATGAACAACGACTTGAGATTTGCGAAACTGACCGACACGATCGGCGGTATGCGGACGCGCGGCAACTTCGAGTACACGTTCGGCAAGAAGATCGAGGAGTATCTGCACATCGCGGTGCCGGACAAATGCGCGCGCAGAATCATGAGCGAGCTCCAGTTCGCGATCGAACTCGACCGGGAAGGGGAGAAGCCGGGAAAATACACGAAGCTGATTTCCGACGCGATCGGCGTGCTTGAGGCATCGCTCGAAAAGGACGGCGCGGTGACCCGCGACGCGTGCGCGAAGGCGGAGGAGAAGCTCATGCCGATGGCTGCCGACGCCAAGGAATTCGCGGTGATCCTCTGCGGCCACGCGCATATCGATATGAACTGGATGTGGAGCTACAACGAGACCGTCGCGTCGACGCTGGCGACGTTTACGACGATGTGCAACCTTATGGACGAGTATCCGGACTTCTGCTTCTCGCAGTCGCAGGCTTCCACGTATAAGATCGTCGAGGAGCACGACCCCGAGCTTATGGCGAGGATGCGCAAGTACATTAAAGAGGGCCGCTGGGAAGTCACGGCCGGCGCGTGGGTCGAAACTGACAAAAACATGCCTTCCGGCGAGTCGCTTGTAAATACGGTGCTCTACACGAAAAAGTACATGCAGGAGGTCTGGGGCGTTCCCGCGGAGAGCCTCGAGATCGACTTTTCGCCGGACACGTTCGGCCACAGCAGGCACGTTCCCGAGATCGACAGGTATACGGGTCTCAAGTACTACTACCACTGCCGCGGACTCGACGAGGACTACATTTTGTTCAGATACAAGAGCCCTTCCGGCGCCGAGGTCCTTATGTACAGGGAGCCTTACTGGTACAATTCGGGGATTACGCCGCACGTCGGAATCGGCCTTCCGGGGCTTGTCAAGAAAATGGGCGGGTTGAAAACGGGCCTTATCGTTTACGGCGTGGGCGACCACGGCGGCGGCGTCACGAGGCGCGACATTGAAAACGCGATCGACATGATGGAGTGGCCGGTGTTCCCGAAAATCAGATTCGGCACGTTCCGCGAGTTCTTCAAGCTGGCGGACGTTCCCGAAATCAAGTGGCGGCTGCCGGTGGTGGAGCACGAGATCAACTTCCTGCTCGACGGCTGCTACACGACTCAGTCGAGGATCAAGAGGGCGAACCGCATGGCGGAGGCGAAGCTCGTGGAGGCCGAGGAGATGTCGGCGTTCGCGAAAACTGTCGCCCCGGACTTCAGATACAACCGCGAGGGCTTCGAAAAGGCGTGGCAAAATACGCTTTTCACCCATTTTCACGACATTTTGACGGGTTCGTGCGTGCGAGACAGCCGCGAATACGCGATGGGGCTCTACCAGCAGGTGTTCGCGGTGGCGGAAACCGAGGAAAACAAAGCGCTGAGAGCAATCGCCACAAAGGTAGACACGTCGTGCTTTAAGGCGCTCGAGGCCGAGTACGACCGCGACTTCCCTTACGGAACGATGTCGGAGGGCGCAGGTGCGGGCTTCGGCGTCGGCGACTGGCGGGGCATTCCCAACCCGGAGACGGGAAGGGGCATCATAAGGCCTTACACGGTGTTCAACCCCGGCGCGAACGAGTTTTACGGACCCGTCGAGATCACGGTGTGGGACTGGGCAGGCGACGTCGCGAGGGCGGTTTTTGTTGACGAGGAAGGCAAAGAGCTGCCTTGCTGCCCTCAGACCGTGACGGCGCGCTACTGGGACCACGACTATTCGACGTACCAGGTCCTGATGAGGATCCCTGCGTTCGGTTACACTTCGATCGCGCTCAAGGAACGCGAACTCGGCGCGTACAGGCACAGCTATTACATTCCCGACTGGGGAAGGCTGCGCCACGAAAACGAGTACGTGCTCGAAAACGAGAACATCCGCGCGGAATTCGACATGACGTCGATGAATCTCATTTCGCTAAAAGACAAAAAAACCGGCGACGAAATGCTGCGGCCGTTCGGCTTCTCGGGCCTTGTGCTGATCGACACCCAGGACAAGGGAATGACCGCGTGGACAATCGGAACGCATCTAAACAAGACTCCTGTCACGGCTGTCAAAAAGGTGGAGAGGTTCGGAAATCCGCTCAAATACGGCTACAAATTCACGCTTGACGTTCTGAATTCGACGGTGGAGGCGTCCGTAACGCTCGAACCCGGCGACAGCGAACTGACCTTCAAGTACAACGTAGACTGGAACGAGCGCGCGGGCAAGACGATTCCGCTGCTGGCGTTCCAGGTGGCGCTCTGCGACAGGCCGGACGAGTTCCTCTGCGACGTGCCGATGGGCTTCGCGGTGAGAGGCCACAACAACCACGACATCCCCGCGCTCTCGTTCGCGGCGCCGGTCTTCAAGGTTCACGGAGGAGCCTCCGATGAGGTCAAACCGCGCACCGTGGTACTCCGGTCCGACTGCAAGTACGGCTACAGGTGCTTCGGCGACGATCTCATCATGAGCCTCATCAACACGGCGCACGATCCCGATCCGCTGCCGGAGAGAGGCTACCACGATATTCTCCTAAAAGTAGGCGTTTCCGATGCGTCGGCCACCGAGCTTTTGAGGGGCACGGAGAAGATGATGCACGTTCCCAAGGCGATTCCCGTCGCGGCGACCGCAGGCGAACTGGAGACGTCCGGAGTGCTGCTCAGCGTACGTAAGGACGACGCGGTGCCGGACGGCGGCATACCTGTCGTGTCTTCCGTCAAACTCAATGAGAACGGAGACCTGGACGTCAGATTTTTCGAGGCGGCAGGCGAAAAGGCAAGCGTCGTTGTGGAGACGCGCGACCGCGCCGTAAGCGCTACCGTGAACGCTTATTCGATAGGCGACGCGGTAATCAGATAAAATATCCGGTTGTATAAAAAAGGGCCGGTCCCGCCGCTTCTGTGATTAATAAGCGTCGGGGCCGGTCTTGTCATTTTTTTATTTGCCCTCGTGGAACTCGTGCACGAGGTTCCGGTAGCCGAGTGCTTTCAGGTCCTCGTAGCGGGCGTTGAAGCGCGACTTGGTGTGGCTTCCGGTCAAAAGGTAGCGGATGCAGTCCTGTGAGTAGAGGTCGATCTCGTGAAGGCTCGCGTCGGTGCTGATGACAGGGAAGAACCAGCGGCTCCAGGAGAGTTCGTTGTCGGATGGCGCTTCGAGGAGCTTCCTGTTGAATGCCCGGATGAATGCCTTCGCGGCGCGTTCGGGTTCGGCGTCGTTTCGTTTTCGCCAGCGTGCGAGTGCGTCGCGTTTGCGGCGCATTTTTTGCTTCAGTTTTTTGACTGTCGCGGGGGCGATGTCGACCGTTCCGTTTTTGTACGAAAATCCGAGAAAAGTGAAGCCGTCGCCGGGTTCTGCGCGGAACTCCTTGTCGGGGTTGACCGTGAGCCCGTGCGCCGCCAGCGATTCACTGATGATTCTTTCGTACGCACCGAGCTCCTCGCGCGTTTTCGCAAAAACGATAATGTCGTCGGAGTACCTCGCGTAGAGCGCCCCGGCCTGCTCAAAAAAGTGATCTAGGTCCGCGAGGTAGAGGTTCGCGTAAAAGGCCGAAAGGGGCGTTCCCGCCATGATCCCTTTTTGCTCGCTGACGGTTCCGGCGCCGCTTTTTACGTACGGCTCGGTGAGAAGAGATTCCAGAAACGCGTAGAGCGGCGCGTCGTCCGGCTCGATTTTTTCCCTTAAAACAGGAAGAAAACGCTCGACCGGCACGGAGTTGAAGTAGTTGTGGACGTCGACCTTGTACGAGTACATTCCGTCGATTCCGGGTATTCTTAATAGAGACCTGACGGCGTCCTTGGCGGTCACCCCGGGCCTGAACGAGTAGAGATTGCGCGCGAAAACGCCGTCGTACCTGCGCGTAAGAAGGTAGGTGAGCAGCTTCAGGCACATGTTTTCGTCGTACGGGTACGTGAATACCGTTCGCTTTTTTTCGGAGCCGAGCTTCGTCAGCACCGACTTTTTGGGCAGCGGGAACGGTTCTCCGGCCTCGATGCGCTTCGCGACGGCGTCAAAACGCCTCTCATCGATGAATTTTCGCAATTCACCGGTGAAACGCCCCTGGCAGGCGAGGGAGGTCTTGTATTCGTAAAATCTGTTCCAGACTTCGCCGGACGACAAAAACGGTAATAGCGACATGGTTCTCTTTTCGCGGACTATTCACCCGGATATCCCGGATATTAAATAAAAGGGGAAAAGCAGAAATCCGCGTTTCCCCCAAAAAGCAGAGAGCGAATACGTTAAATTCCGTAAATTACGGAATTCTACCAGACCGTACACGGTTCGGCTGCCTGCGAAGCCCGAACAAAATGCGTCGCTTGTGAACCGTGCCTGACCCGCCGCAGGCGCAAAGCTTTCGCCTCCGCTCCTTGACAAATTACAGTTATCAGCCTCTGATCTTCTCCTTCATGCGCTGAATAACGTACTCCTTCGTGTTCCACCAGCCCTCGTGGTTGTAGTAGAAACGGACGTAGGGAGTGCCCTCGGCCTCGCACTGCTTGCGGAGCTTTTTCGACTCGGACTTGCCGGGCATGAGCTCGACGACAATCGCTTTGCCGGCTGCACCGTAAAGCGTATACGCTACGCGGCCGTAGTTTTCGGCTTTCTCGCAGCGGTAGGCGGCGAATTCGGTGCTGAAAATGCTCTCGAAATACTGCTTGAACGTGCCGTTGAAGTTGTACTGGTTCTCCTCGGCAGGCATTTTGTCGCCCCAGGAAAAACCTGACGGCGCTTCGTAGTCGCTGTCATCGGACGCGTTGTTTACAGGCGCCGCTTCGGGCTCGTCCTCGTACTCGGGTTTTGTCTCCGGCTTCGATTCGTTCTGATTACCGAAAATGCTCTTTAAAAGGCTCTTCGCGGTCTCTTCGGCTTCCTTGTCTCCGCCGAATAATTTGGAAAATAAACTCATTGTTTGCTCCTTTGTTTTTTTTAAACGCGAAAATAAGTCATAAATAACCGTAAACGCCGCTGCACAATGACCGCGGACGGCGCGGGTCGGATTGGATTACACTAATTATAGCACAAAAATAAACTTATTCAAGCCGGATTATCAGGGGGGGAGCGAGTCTTGCCTCCTGAGCCCCACGCACCGCCTATGAAAAAAACTTTTTTTCGCGCTTTAACTGTGCGATAAAAAACGAGCGCCCGATGCTTCGGCACCGGGCGCCGTTGGCAGGGGAGACGCGAATCGAACACGCAACAGACGGTTTTGGAGACCGTTGCTCTACCAGTTGAACTACTCCCCTAGGAATTGTCCACGTGATTATACTACGGCGGGAAAGCGGAAGTCAAGCGTTTTTTCGGAAAATTTGAAAATTTGAAAATTGTGAAGTGAAAAGTTAACTTCCACTTCACAAACATGCTGAAACGATCGCGTGACTATTGCGGAAACATTGCGCGAGTGGTACAATTCAAGAGGAAAAAACACCCGGGAAAACGGGAAAAGGCCGCGCAAGCCCACGTGAGGATAAAGGGCGCGGCCGCGTGAAAACAGAAATACTTTAGCGGAGGGGCGATTTGCGGTGCCGAAGGGCTGGCTGATAGTAAACAGTTTCATACACAGCTCGAAATTTGACGGGATTTACTCTATGCTGAAGGCCTCCGCGGAGAGCAAGGAAATCGACTTGCGTGTCGTTAAGAGCGGCAGCCTTCCGCATTCCGTAAACGCGCTCCGAAACGCTGTTAAAAACGTGGATTTTGCCTTGTTTTGGGACAAAGACGTCATTCTGGCAAAGCAGCTGGAGGCGGCCGGGCTGAGACTTTTCAACAGCGCTTCCGCCGTAGAAAAGTGCGACAACAAGGCGCTCACCGCGACAGTTTTGGAGGCGGCAGGCGTTCCCGTTCCCGAGACGTACTGCTCGCCGCTCACTTTTGAAGGGGTCGGCTACAACGACACCGCTTTTCTGGACAGTGCCGCGGAGAGGCTCGGGTTCCCGATGGTCGTGAAGGAGAATTTCGGCTCGTTCGGCGCGCAGGTGTACCTCGCGGAGAGCAGGGAGGAACTCGGATCGATCGTCGAAAGACTCGGCTCAAAAGGGTTCGTTATGCAGAAGTTTATCGAGTCGAGCAGGGGGCGCGACCTGAGGGTGAACGTTGTCGGCGGGAAGGCCGTCGCGACCGCGCTGAGATACAGTGTCAGCGGCGATTTCAGATCGAACGTGACCGCCGGCGGCAGGATCCTTCCGTACGCCGCGAGCGAAGAACAGGAAGCTGTGGCGGTGGCTGCGGCGGACGCGCTTGGCCTTGATTTTGCCGGCGTGGACGTGCTTTTCGGGCCTTCCGGAGAGCCGCTCGTCTGTGAGGTAAACTCGAATCCGCACTTTAAGAGCACGCTCGAGGCGACCGGAAGGGACATCAGCCGCGACATTATCGCGCACGTCCTGAAATGCCTTCGCAGGCGATGAAAGGGGATACTATGCGCACCTTCTGGATTGTTTACGACGAAGAACAGTACAAAATCAACGGCTGGTTCGCGGACAGGCTGACGGAGCTTCTGAAGGCGAACTTTGACGCGAAACTTGTGCTGACGTCGCACCTTGCCGCGGGGGTGTCGGAAGGCAGGGTGGTATTTACCTATAAAAAGGTAAAAACCGCCGGTCCCGATTTTGCGTGCGTAAGGACGATCGACCCGTTTTTGTCGCGTGTTCTCGAACTTTCCGGCGCGAGGGTGTTCAACCCGGCGGGAATCTCCGCGATAGCGAACGACAAGAGGCTCTCGTACGCGGTTGCGGCCGCGGCGGGCGTGCGCGTGGCGGATACTTTTTTTGAGATCAGGAATTCAAAGGCGGGGCCGGCGGACTTCCTCGGGGAGGACGCGTTTCCGCTTGTTGCAAAGGCCGCTTCGGGGCACGGCGGAAAGCAGGTCGAGGCGGTGGAAAACAGGCGTGAATTCGCTGCGGCGAAGAGGCGCGCGGCGGGAAAAGACAAGATGCTCGCTCAGAGATTCGTTCCCGCGGGAACGAGCGACGTGCGCGTGTACGTACTCGGCGGAAGTATTTTCAAGGCGGTCAGGAGAGTTTCCGGCGACGGCTTTAAGAGCAATTATTCGCTCGGGGGAAGCGCGGAGCCGTACGACCTCACGAAGGACGAGGAAAACGCTGTGATGAAGATCGTTTCGGCGCTCGGGACCGTTCCCGATTTTGTGGGAATCGACTTTTTCCCGGACGTTAACGGCCCTGTTTTTAACGAGATCGAGGACGTCGCAGGCACGCGTATGCTCTACTCGGTCTACGGGATCGACGCTGCGAAGGTCTACGCGGACTACATGATAAAACAGGCGGAAATATGAGCGGAATTCCGGAGTGAAAAAATGACTTACGTTGAGTTTTTTGACAAAAATCACATAGACAACATCTGTTCCGCGCTGATGGCGCCGCCGGAGCGGATCGTTTTCGTGAGCCGTTACAAGCAGAAGACGATCGAAAAGCACATCGAGCGCTACAGGGAGCTTTTCAGCGGCAGGGGAGTCGGAATTGAATTCGAGGTGGTCAGCGCTTCGCCGTACAACATTTCAGAGGTGATCGAGACCCTTACCGGCATTGTCCGGAAATATCCCGGCTGCGTGATTGACCTGACCGGAGGCGGGGAGGCTTTTATCGTGGCGGCGGCAACGGTCTGCGAGCGGTACCGCGAGATGAACATCCAGATGCACCGCTACAACGTGGTCAGCGGGAAGATGGTGGACTGCGACGCCGACGGGAAGACGATTTTAACGGGAAGCCAGCCGCAGATCACAGTGGAAGAGAACGTCAGGCTCTACGGCGGCAGGGTACTCTTCGAGAACAGCTCAAACAGCGGCGCGACGCACGTCTGGGACGACTCGGTAATGGAAGATCCCGACGTCGCGGCCATGTGGAAAATATGCAAGACCGACCCCGCGGCCTGGAACACGGCGGTTTCTCTTATCGAGCTCGGCAGAAACGCGGCCGGCGGGAAGGTTGTTATCGACGACAGAACGCTTGAAAAAGAGTCCTCGAAGAACTCGGCGAAGTTCGGGGCCGGCGCCCTCGTGCTCGAGGAACTTGCCACCAACGGCATCATCGACATCAAAAGAAGCGGCTCCGGCAGCGAGATTGTCTTCAAGAACGACACGGCGGCGCGGTGCCTCGCGAAGGCCGGCAACATGCTCGAGCTCTACGTCTACATTCTGGCGAAAAAAGCGGAGAAAAACGGTGAAAAAGTGTACACGGACGTGCTCACCGGCGTCACGATTGACAACGACGGCGTCGAGGAAGGAGGCGTGGAGGTCAGAAACGAGGTCGACGTGGTGATGCAGCGCTGCCTGCGGCCGGTTTTCGTATCGTGCAAGAACGGAATCGTGACGACGGACGAGCTCTACAAGCTGAACACCGTCGCCAAAAAGTTCGGCGGGAAGTATTCGCGCGCGGCGATCGTCATATGCCAGCGGCAGAACAAGCAGTCTCTCGAGTCGCTAAAAAAACGCGCCGATTCGATGGACATCAGGGTCATCGAAGTTTACAATTTGAGCGAGAAGAAGCTGGCGGAGAAGATTGCGAATCTCGGCGCGGGCTGACGCTTACCGTGGCGGATTACTTGTTTCAAGAAGAAAGAGGCGGCTGGCTTTCACGGGCACGCCGCTTTTTTGCGGGAATTCACGCGCGTTTCCTGCGATTTTCCGGCGGATTCCTGCGGTTGGCCTCAAAAAACGGTTGCAAACCCGCTCCGATGTGTTATAATCTAAAAGATTATGTGCGCCTGCGTAAGCGGACGCGCGCGAGGCGGCTTTTGAGACCGCCTGCCGGGGGTGTTTTTGTTGCTTTACAGTATGACCGGATTCGGCAAGGGAACAGCGGAGTGCGAGGGTGGAACCGTCACGGTTGAGATCAAGACGGTCAACTCGAAGAGTCTCGACCTTTCGATCAAGCTTCCGCGCGAGCTGTTCGCGTTTGAGGCCGACGTCAAGAAGGCGGTCCAGAGCGGCGTCACCCGCGGTAAAACGGACGTTTTCGTCCAGTTTGCGCGCTCCGAGAACGCCGCCACGGCGGTGAAGGTCGACTGGGCGCTTGCCGAGGCGTACATCAAGGCCGGCAAAGAGGCTTCGGAGAGGCTGAACATCGACTGGAAGACGGACGTGGACAGGCTTTTCAAGATTCCCGACGTTCTGACCGTGGAAAGGCCCGAGCCCGACGCGGACGTTCTGGGCGCGTGCGTGAGCAGGGCGGCGGCGGAGGCTGTCGAAAACCTCAGAGCGATGCGGCTTACGGAAGGCGCCAGCCTCGAAAAAGAGCTTAAAGGGATCCTCTCGGACATCAAGGGTTCGTTCACAAATATCCGCGCGAGGGCGCCTTTTGTAGCAGCCGAGTACCGCGACAAGCTGAACGCCAGAATCGCGGAGTTGCTCGGCAAGCCGGAGCTCGTCGACGGCCAGAGGCTCGCGCAGGAAGTCGCGTACTTCGCCGACAAGGCCGACATAACCGAGGAGATAGCGCGCATAGACAGCCACCTTGCGCAGCTCGACAGACTTCTCGAGGGCGGCGCGCCGGTCGGACGCGAGCTGGACTTCATCGTCCAGGAGTTCAAGCGCGAGATCAACACCCTCGGCTCGAAGTCGAACGACAGCGTGCTTTTCAAAGAAGTTCTGAACGTGAAAGGGAAGCTGGAATCGTTCCGCGAGCAGATCCAAAACATCGAGTAAACGCATTTCCCGGAAATCCAAGGAGGAAGAAATGAATTTCATCAGCGTCGGATACGGCAACATCATCAATATAGACCGGCTTATCGCAATCATGTCCTCAAATTCCGCCCCCGCCAGGAGGCTCATCACCGAGGCCCGCGCGAACGGTCTCTGCATCGACACGACGATGGGCAGGCGGACGAAGGCGATTCTCGTTATGGACAGCGCCCACGTCATCATGTCCGCGCTTCACGTGGCGACCCTTTCGCAGAGGATCCAGGCGGTCAACAACGGAACGCCGCAGGACATTGCCGACGAAAAATTTGACGAGGCGCCGGACGACGGCGACGAAGAAGGGGAAGACGACTGACAGAGGCGGGAAAAACGGCCTCACGGAGGAAAAAGTCATGCCAAACGAGCTGGAAAACGTCTTACTTGTGGTATCGGGACCATCCGGTTCCGGCAAAAACACGCTGCTGAACTACATTCTGGAAAACAGACCGGACTCGGTTCACAGCGTCTCGGCGACTACGCGCGCTCCGCGGTTTTTCGAACACGACGGCGTCGACTACTACTTCAAAACCACCGCGGAATTCGAGCAACTCATCGACGAGGGCGGCCTGATTGAATGGGACAAGTACCGCGGCAACTACTACGGAACGCTCGTGAGCGACGTTCAGCGGAAGATCGACATGGGGCTTAACGTGGTGTTCGACATTACGATTCCCGGCGCCGAGAACGTGAAGCGGCTCTTCCCGGCCGAAACGAAGACCGTTTTCGTGCTTCCACCGTCGATCAGGATACTCAGACACCGGCTCGTGAATCGCAAGAGCGACGACGAGGAGACGATCAATAAGCGGATCGAGTTCGCGATCAGGAGCGAGATCGAAAAGTACCGCGACTTCGACTACGTTATCGTGAACGACGACCTGGACGAGGCGCGCAGGAACATTCTCGCAATCTACGACTCGCTGACGAACCCGGACAGCGAAAACACGGCGGCGGCCGAGCGCTTCAAGAAGGACGCGTTCGCGGAGCACGCCGAGGAGACAATCAGGAAGATCCGCGAGGAGATCAGGGCGGACGCGGAAGAGGACGCCGGAGAACAGATTCAACAATAAGCGAAAAACAAAGCGAAAAACAGGCTTTTCTGCCTGAAAACAGACAAATTTTAGACCAGAACGGCGTTCACGGCTGAAAACCAAAAACCAAGCGGCCGGAAAAGTGCCGAAACCCGGAAGGAGATTTGAAAAATGATAGAACCCGAGATTGCAAAACTTCTCAGTATTGACGGAATCGATTCGAGATTCACGCTCTGCGCCGTCGTTTCCAAGCGCGCGAGACAGCTCACCGACGAGCTCCACGCCGCCGACCGCGACTGCAAGGACGTTCCCGAAAAGAAGCTCTCGCTCGAGCACGGAAAAGCCGTGGCGGAAGCCGTTTACGAGCTTTACGAGGGCAAGCTCGAATTCACGAAGCTCGACCCCGCGGAATGACAGGGGATTGCCGACAGTTACCGGAGGTTTTGAAATGGTAGAAAAAACAATGGACAAAATCGTGGCTCTCTGCAAAAACAGAGGCTTCGTGTACCCGGGATCCGAAATATACGGGGGCCTCGCAAACTCCTGGGATTTCGGACCTTACGGCGTCGAACTCAAAAACAACATTAAAAGAGCATGGTGGAAGAAATTTGTGCAGGAGAACCCTTACAACGTGGGCGTTGACTGCGCAATTCTTATGAATCCGCAGGTCTGGGTCGCTTCCGGTCACGTGGGCGGCTTCAACGACCCGCTGCTCGACTGCAGAAGCTGCAAGTCAAGGTACCGCGCCGACAAGCTCATCGAGGACTGGAACGCCCAGAACGGCATCGAGCTCCCGGTGGACGGCTGGACCAACGAGCAGCTTGTTGCCTATATTAAGGAGAAAAACATCACCTGCCCGTACTGCGGCAAGAGCGATTTCACCGACATCAGAAAGTTCAACCTGATGTTCAAAACGTTCCAGGGCGTCACCGAGGACAGCCAGACCCAGATCTACCTGAGGCCTGAGACCGCGCAGGGCATTTTCGTCAACTTCAAGAACGTTCAGCGCACCACGCGCCGCAAGGTTCCGTTCGGCATCTGCCAGATAGGCAAGTCGTTCAGAAACGAGATCACGCCCGGCAACTTCATTTTCCGCATCCGCGAGTTCGAGCAGATGGAGCTCGAGTTCTTCTGCAAGCCCGGCACCGACCTCGACTGGTTCTCGTACTGGAGACAGTACTGCCGCGACTGGCTGCTTAACCTCGGCATCGACGAAAACAACCTGAGGCTGCGCGACCACTCGAAGGAGGAGCTTGCGTTCTACAGCAAGGCAACGACCGACTTTGAGTATCTGTTCCCGTTCGGCTGGGGCGAGCTCTGGGGCGTCGCCGACAGAACCGACTACGACCTCGGCCGCCACATGGAGTGCTCCGGTCAGGACCTCACGTACTTCGACCCCGAGACGAACGAAAAGTACATTCCGTACGTGATCGAACCGTCTCTCGGAGCCGACCGCGTCACGCTCGCGTTCCTCTGCGAGGCGTACGATGAGGAAGTCCTCGACGCCGAAAAGAACGACGTCCGCACGGTTCTCCATTTCCATCCCGCCATCGCGCCTGTCAAGGCGGCCGTTCTGCCGCTCTCCAAGAAGCTCTCCGAAAAGGCGATCGAGCTCTGCAACGAGCTGTCGAAAAAGTTCACCTGCGAGTACGACGAGACGGGCAGCATCGGCAAGCGCTACAGAAGGCAGGACGAGATCGGAACGCCTTACTGCGTGACTGTCGACTTCGACACCGAGACCGACAACTCCGTCACGATCCGCGACCGCGACACGATGGAGCAGGTGAGAGTCAAGATCGACGACCTGGCGGCATGGCTCGAGGAGAAAACGCGGTTTTAAGGCTCTTTGCGCAGGCGGCATTGATTTCAGGAACGTTTCCGCGTTTCCGGAAATTTGCGAAACCTTGACGAAACCTTGATAAAACCTTGATTTCACGTTTCCCAAACGAGACAGAACCTTGAATGGAAACACGAAAGATGGTACAATTATACAGATGGCCCCGGCTGCGGAAAATCCGCGGCATTTCCGGGAAAACGCGGGAAATATCAGAAAGGCCGCGTGACAGCGGAAAGGCTTGCAAAGCCGGAGACGTCAAACCGGTAAATTGTTTTTTAGACTTATTTTGGAGGTATTTAAAGTATGAGTCACAAGTATGTTTACACATTTAAAGAGGGCAACGCGAAAATGCGCGAGCTCCTCGGCGGAAAAGGCGCGAACCTCGCCGAAATGACCAACATCGGTCTTCCGGTTCCCCAGGGATTCACGATCACGACCGAAGCCTGCACCAAGTATTACGAGGACGGCAGGAAGATCAACGACGAGATCATGGCCGAGATCATGAAGAACGTCGAGTACATGGAGAAGATCAACGGCAAGAAATTCGGCGACCTCAAGAACCCGCTGCTCGTTTCCGTCCGCTCCGGTGCGCGCGCTTCGATGCCCGGTATGATGGATACCATTCTCAACCTCGGCCTCAACGACGAAGTTGTCGCCGCGATGATTGCCGGCAACCCGGATCCGAAGTTCGAGAGATTCGTGTATGACTCCTACAGAAGATTTATTCAGATGTTCTCCGACGTCGTTATNNGAAGTCGGCAAGAAGTACTTCGAGGCTCTCATCGACAAGATGAAAGAGGAGAAGGGCGTTCACTTCGACATCGACCTGACAGCCGCCGACCTCAAGAAGCTGGCTGAGCAGTTCAAGGCAGAGTACAAGAAGCAGCTCGGCAGCGACTTCCC
>DBXM01000024.1:721-995 GCA_002309655.1 Mageeibacillus sp. UBA1212 | reverse complement strand
ATCCCCTACAGCTGGGGCACCGCGGTCAACGTTATGCCGATGGTATTCGGCAACCTCAACAACGAATCCGGCACCGGTGTTGCGTTCACGCGTGACCCCGCGACCGGCGAGAAGAAACTCATGGGCGAGTTCCTCGTAAACGCGCAGGGCGAAGACGTCGTTGCAGGCGTCCGCACTCCTATGCCGATCACCCAGATGGCAGAGCAGTTCCCGCAGGCTTACGCCGAGTTCGTCGAAGTTTGCGACAAGCTCGAAAAGCACTACCGCGACATGC
>DBXM01000024.1:0-697 GCA_002309655.1 Mageeibacillus sp. UBA1212 | reverse complement strand
GCAAGCTCTACATGCTCCAGTGCCGCTCCGGCAAGAGAACAGCTCCGGCCGCCCTCAAGATCGCCTGCGACCTTGTTGACGAAGGAATGAGAACTCCCGAAGAGGCCGTCCTCATGATCGAGCCCAGAAACCTCGACACTCTCCTCCACCCGCAGTTCGACCAGAAGGCCCTCAAGGCCGCCACGCCGATCGGCAAGGGACTTCCCGCATCTCCCGGCGCCGCCTGCGGACAGATCGTTTTCTCCGCCGAAGATGCTGAAGCCTGGAAAAAGGCCGGCAAGAAGGTCGTTCTCGTACGTCTCGAGACATCTCCTGAAGACATCACCGGTATGAAGGCCTCCCAGGGCATCCTCACCGTTCGCGGCGGTATGACCTCCCACGCTGCAGTTGTTGCGCGCGGAATGGGAACGTGCTGCGTCTCCGGTTGCGGCGCGATCGTTATGGACGAAGAGAACAAGAAGTTCACTCTCGCGGGCAAGACCTTCCACGAGGGTGACGTCATCTCCATCGACGGCTCCACCGGCAACATTTACGACGGCGCGATCAAGACTGTTGACGCCCAGATCGGCGGCGACTTCGGCAGAATCATGGGATGGGCCGACCAGTTCAGAAAACTCCAGGTCCGCACCAACGCCGACACACCGCGCGACGCCAAGAAGGCACGCGAACTCGGCGCAGAAGGCATCGGCCTCTGCCG
>DBXM01000008.1 GCA_002309655.1 Mageeibacillus sp. UBA1212 | reverse complement strand
TTTCCCGTTTTTCCGGCCCTCCGCGGCCCATTAAGGGCTTCAAAGCACAACATGTTGTCGTCAGGCTGAAAAACGGCACATTATGTGGGGTTCGCATTTTCATCCGCACCGGGGCGTTCACGGCGAAGGACGTCGCGAATTCGGGAAATGCGGTATTTTCGATCCGCTTCCGGAAATAATTCAATTATGCAAGACATGGATTTTTGCGTCGTTTTAGCCCGATTATTCCCGATTGTTTACAATTCCGTTTCCGTGGCGCTTATTGTCGCGCGCAATGACCGTTGACGGCAGTTTTTAAATCGGTTAAAATACTGACGTTGACTATTTCTGTTAATGTTATATGTTTTGTTTTAACGGCAGCGCCGCGTCCGGTCGATGTTATACATTCAGCTAATCGTTCCCGCGGCGGCCCGTTTCCGGCATTAACAACCAACCCCGAAAAGGAAGTGAATCACCCTATGCAGAAAGAATATGAACCCCTGTTCACGTCCTGGAAGATCGGCAACGTGGAAATCAAAAACCGCATCGTCATGACCTCCATGGGCGGCACGTCGATCTTCGGCTGGCTCGAGCCCAACCACTTCGACGAAGAAGCCGCGAAATTCCTGCTGGACCGCGCGAAAAACAACGTCGGTCTGATTCTTCCCGGCATCGCGCCGATCCGCGACATGATGCTCGGCAAGTGGCTCTACCAGGGCAAAGGGAAATTCGTCAAACTCAAGGAGTTTATGGACGAGTTTCACAAGACCGGCGCGAAAATGTTCGTGCAGCTGACCGCAGGGTTCGGCCGCAGTCTCGCGATCAACGACATCATGGTGAAGGCGCTCAAAAACAAGGCGCTCGGAACCGTCATGAAGCCCGTCCTCAACGTCGACTACATGACCGCCTCCGCCAGCGCCACGCCAAACCGCTGGGACGACTCCATTATGTCGCGCCCGCTCACCGTCAAGGAAATCGAGAAGATGATCGACGCCTTCGCGAAGACCGCCAAGCTCTGCATGGACGCAGGCGTTGACGGGGTCGAGATTCACGCGGTCCACGAGGGCTACCTGCTGGACCAGTTCACGATGAAGTACACGAACTTCCGCGACGACGGCTACGGCGGCAGCCTCGAAAACAGGTACCGCTTCCCGGCCGAAATCGTAAAGGCCATCAAGGCTGCCTGCGGAAAGGACTTCCCGGTGTCGCTGCGCTACTCGGTCGTCTCCAAGACGAAGGGCTTCGGAAAAGGCGCGCTTCCCGGCGAAGAGTTTGAGGAAGCCGGGCGCGACATGAAGGAAAGCGAATGGGCCGCGAAGTTCCTTCAGGACGCCGGCTACGATATGCTCAACTGCGACAACGGCACCTACGACGCCTGGTATTGGAGCCATCCGCCGATGTATATGGATCAGAACTGCAACCTCGAGGAGGCCCGCCACATCAAGAAGTTCGTGGACATTCCCGTGGTTTGCGCGGGAAGAATGACCCCCGGCGTCGCGGCTGAGGCGATTTCCGCGGGCGAGCTGGATGGCATGGGCGTCGCGAGGCAGTTTCTGACGGATCCCGAGTGGGTCACCAAGCTCATGGAGGGCCGCGAAAACGAAATTCACCCCTGCATCTGCTGCCACAACGCCTGCTTCAACATGGCCCACTACAAGGGCGTCGCCAACGACCAGAGCCTTTCCGACAACATGGGAATGGCCCGCTGCGCCCTCAACCCCGAGACGATGCAGTCGAAAAAGTACAAGATCGTGAAGACCTCGAAGCCCAAAAAGGTGGCGGTGGTCGGCGGCGGCATCGGCGGCATGGAGACTGCGAGAGTTCTTGCGCTCCGCGGCCACAAGCCGGTCATTTTCGAGAAATCCGAAAGGCTCGGAGGCGTTTTCAACGCGGCGGCTTCACCCTCCTTTAAGGAGAAGGACCGCGAGCTGCTGGAATGGTACGCCCGCGAGATCGAAAAACTCGGCATTGAGGTGCGTTTTGGCTGCGAGATCAAGCCGGATGAGAAGTTCGAGGGCTTCGACGAAGTCGTTGTCGCAACAGGCGGAGTCGCGAACAAGCCGCGCATTCCCGGCCTCGAGAAGACCGTGGAGGCGATTGAATACCTTTCCGGCGCGCCTGTCGGACATAAAGTCGTCGTAATCGGCGGCGGACTCACCGGCTGCGAGATCGCCTACGACCTCTACAAGAAAGGCCACGAGCCGGTCATTGTCGAGATGAAGAACGACCTTATCGCCGTCACGGGCGTCTGCCTGGCCAATAGCTCCTACCTGCGCGACTTCTTCGCTTTGAACAAAGTGGACGTGCGGCTGGAGACCAGGCTTTCCGGGGTCGGCGACGGCTTCGTGAAGGTCGCAAACAGCGACGGCTCCACCGAAGAAATCGCCTGCGACACCGTCATCGCATCAATGGGCTACCACCCCGCCCCGCTTACTCTCACCGCGCGCAAAGCCAAGATGGTCGGCGACTGCGTGAACGTCGGCAACCTTCGCACCGTCGTTTGGAGAGCGTGGGACGTGGCGATGAAGATTTGAAAGTGCGTGATGTGAGACGTGAATCGAGGTATTATATTCCCGGTTCTCAATTACAAATTGCGCATTCGCGGCTTCATGTTCAAAACACATGCCATTGATTACATTTTTATAACTCATAAGCCATAAGGAGGCAATATGTATACACCAAAAATGGAACTTACCGCCGAGCAGCTCGCGATCATGAACGGCTCGAAGGGCGAAGTTCTTGCGAAAGTCGCGGAGACTGTGGTGCGCTACGGAGACATGTTCGGCGCGAAGAGACTCGTTCCCGTCACCCACGGCAAGGGGCACCTTGTGACTTCGTTCGGGCTGTCACTGCTGAAGCCGGTCTACCGCACCATGGACGAGCTGATCGGGGCGGGGCTCAAGGTCGAGGAAGGGTTCACGATGGACCCGAGGCCTGTCGACTTCGAGAACGTCCGCTGCAACCCGCTTGACAGGTTGCTGTTTTCGACCGTTCTGTACGGAAAGCAGAAGGATTACGAGGAACAGCTGAGGAAGCTCGGGCTCGCGGGCGACGACGCGTTCAGCTGCGCCTGCTATTTTGACGAGATGGGCAACATTCCCAAAAAAGGCGACATTCTGTCATGGGCGGAGTCCAGCGCGGTCAACTACGCGAATTCCGTTCTCGGCGCAAGGTGCAACAGAAACTCGGGGATGATCGACATTTTCGGCTCGATTCTGGGGTTCGTTCCCGAATTCGGACTGCTCACCGACGAAGGCCGCCGCGCCAAGTGGAAGGTCATTGTCAACACCACGAAAAAGCCGCTGCCGCAGATTCTCGGATCGGCCATCGGCATTAAGGTCACCGAGGACGTTCCCTACGTGGTCGGTCTCGACAGGTGGATCGGCACCGAGCTCAACGACGAGTGCAAGAGCTACCTCAAGGATTTCGGCGCCGCCACAGCTTCGAACGGAGCCGTCGGCCTCTACCACATCGACAAGGTCACGCCCGAAGCCGTCGAACTCGGTGAATCGCTGCTGGAGGAGAACTATCAGGAATACGTGATCGACGACGCCGAGCTCGAGCGCGTCCGCAACTCCTACCCGGTCATGTGGAAGGATCCGGACAAGAAAGGCTCCCTCGCGTTCATTGGCTGCCCCCACCTCTCGATGGCCCAGCTTCGTGAATGGTCGGAAAACATTCTCGGCGCGCTGGAAAAAGCCGGCAGAAAAAAGGTCGCGGTCAGAACCATTCTGTGCACCGCGCCGCCTGTTGCCGAGGAGTTCAGAAAGACCGATCTTTACGCGAAACTGTACGCGACCGGTGCCAGAGTCACTTCGATCTGCCCGCTGATGTACACCTCCAACCCGCTCACCAAGTCGCGCCGGCTGATGACGTGCTCGAACAAGCTGCGCACCTACTCGATGGCGCGCTACTACACGGACGTCGAACTGTTAGGCATTGTGGCTGGAATTGAGAACGGAACCGGAAAGGAGGCCTCAAAATGAAAGAGTTTAAAGGGCGCGTGATCAACGCGGGATACTTTAAGGGCGAGGCGGTCGTTTCGCATCAGGGCGTGAACACCCTTGCCACGTTCCAGAAGTCGGCCCTCGCCGGCGCGAAGAGCGTGACGGTCTCCGACCAGAACAACCCGGACCTCTTCGGCAGGAACATCACCGGCAAGGCCCTCTGCCTTCCCCAGACTATCGGCTCAACCACCGGCGGTATGGTCATCCAGGTCATCTGCTCGATGGGAATCAACCCTGCCTGCATGCTTTTCTCTGAGCACATCGACTCGCTGGCCGGCGCGGGAATCATCCTCTCCGTGGTATGGGAACACAGCGACATCATTGCCATCGACATGCTGGGGAACGAGTTTTTGAACACGGTGAATACCGGAGACGTTATTGAGGTTTTGGAAGACGGAACGGTGAGAATTGTCTGATTCCGGGATTAAGGCTTTCGCCTAATTATAATAACAGGGCGCCGCGGACGACCGGTTTTAATCGGGTCCGCGGCGCTTCTTCATATAGGCTGAAAAGCTATTTCCGTTTTTTGAATATGAGGAACGCAAGCACGGCAAGCAGTATCCCGAACAACGCCCCGCCCGAGTCGATCAGCACGTCTACCGCGCTTCCCGCCCTGCCGTCCACGAACAGCTGGTGAACCTCGTCCGACGCGGCGTACAAGACCGAAAACGGCAGCGCAATAAGCGCCGCCCGCAGCATTCTGAGCGAGCCCCTTTTCGCGCGGTCCGTCAGCGCGACATGGGTGAAAACCGCCGCCCCCAGCGCCGCAAATTCGGTGAAATGCGCCGCTTTCCTGACAAATAAAGATATTTTCGCGACTGTTTCGGCCTTTTCGGTCGCGGAATACCCTGCAAACCCCTTGACGAACGTCTCCGCGATCATATTTGAGAAGAAGCTGCTCTGCGCGCCGGAGGCGTTCCCGTTAAAAGAGGAAAACGCGAAAATGGCCGCCATTACCGCAAGCACTGCGAGCCCGGTCAAGACTGTTATTCTTTTTTCCTTTTTATCGCCGGCCATGCAGAATTCACGCCCCTCCCGGTCTCAAAATCATGCCTAAAACTACTTGCTTACAAAAAAAGCAGCCGCGCGGTTGCTTTTTTGATGTGTATGATAAAAAAGATTGTGATATACCACAGACCGTACCACCAGCTGTTTATGTGTCAAATCTGAAATAGTAGAACAAATTGTTGTCTATATCATAAGCAGCAATGTCAAAGTTAAAGGAAGGCCTGTCAAACAGCGCTGAATCATCTTCCGGATTGTCTGACTGCTTGTCATTAAACTTGTAATAACCGTGTTCTATTTTCGGCAAATGCGCTTCTTCTGCAAGTTTAAATGAATAATTAATGCCATCCTTTTCTCCGCCGTACATAATGAGCTTTAGATTTTCCGACAATGGCATCGGATTCCATTCCTTCACGATGTCAAGCGCTTTTTCGGGATCTGCAGAACAGTCAAGGATCAAATAATAACTGCCATCCCCTTGACAACCCCCATGCGTATCTTCCTCTGCAACAATTGTGAAATCAGCCTTATCAAACCCCATATACACTTGGTGACTATTTTTTAGAAATCCGCATCCGGGCATAAAAATGAAAAGAGCCAGAATACAAACAAAAAGCAACATAGTTTTGCTGCGCGTTATAAACCTCCTATCATTGTAAAAATGCCCCATATTTACATTCGTGTTATGAATCCCTTTAGTATTTCAATCCCTTTTCTATTTCTTCAATCGTCGGCAACAGACCCGAAACCGATTTTGGCAGCAAATGCGTCAGCTCGTACTCTGAAAAGCAGCCGCGCGGGCTGCCTTTTGGACGTTTTTCCGGCGGCAAACCGCCCCGGTCTTTTATTTTCCGTAGTACTTGCTCGAATACCTGTAGTATTTTTTGTCGCGGTAGTACTTCTTGCCGCCTGTTTTGGAGTTGTTCCTGACGGCGCCGAGGATCGGGGTGCCGGTGGCGCGCAGCTTGTCGACAACGTCGGTTGCCAGCGAGTAGCTGAGCTTTTCGTCGCCGATGACCAGGATCGAGCCGTCGCATTTCGGAGCCACGACCGCCGCGTCACTGACAGCGCCGAGGGGCGGGGTGTCGATGATCACGTAGTCGAAATTCTCGCGGCACACCTTGATGAGCGAGTCGAAGAGACGGCCGTTCAGGAGCTCAGAGGGGTTCGGGGGGTACTTGCCTGCGAGCAGAACGTACATGTCCTTGACGCTCGTCTTCATGACCACCTCGCCGACCTCGCACATTCCCGAGAGGTATTCGCTGAGTCCGCGGTAGTCCTTCGCGTCCAGGTTGCGGCCCGCAAGAACGGATTTTCTCATGTCGGCGTCGATGAGCAGAACTTTTTTCCCGATCTCCGCGAAGCTCTTCGCGAGACTCATGGAGACGGTGGTTTTTCCTTCGTTCTCCTCGCAGCTTGTAAGTACGATAACTTTAATGTCGGGGCCGCAGAACTGGATGTTCGCGCGCAGGAATTTGTACGCCTCCTGCACAAAGTAGTTGTTGCTGCCCGGAAGGCTTGTTTGCATCGTTGTCATTTCGTTTTCTCCTTCTCTTTCGGTATCAGCCGCGCGTCATTTACTGTTCCGCTCGTACTTCTTGTACTTGTTGCCCTTGTACTTCTCTCCGGAAGCCTCTTCCGCGTTCGGGATGTCGCCGAGAATCGTCAGACCGAGGATCTCTTTGATGTCCTCTTCGGTGCGGATGCTGTCGTCGAGCAGGAATATGATCAGGAACACCGCGTAAACAAGAATCGCTGCGGCGGCGCCGGCAAGAACGTAATAGCGGAGGCGGGTTTTGTTGCTCGGGTTGGAGTTCAGAACGCCCTTCTCGAAAATGTTCGCCTGATGCACGCCCATTGCCGCGTCGATACGCTCAACGCCGTTCTCGCACACGCTGTCGACGATCTCCTTCGCCTTTTCAGGCGTGTCGGCCGTCACCGTGACCTGGAGGTAACGCGTGCCCTTCGGGTTCGAAACCGAAACCGCCGAGTAAAGCTTCTTGTAGGTCGTGTCGAGGGCCAGGTCGTCGATGACCTTGTCGAGAACCGCGTGGCTCTTCAGCGCGAACGTGCAGTCGTCGACCACGTTGAGCGCGACGGAGAAGTCGGAACTCGTCAGCGCTTTTTCCGACTCGTTCTTCAGGATGTAAATGGACGCTGTGGATTCGTACTTCGGCTTGTACGTAATCTTCACGAAAATGAACATCACGACCATGACCGCGACCGCAGCGATCGCCATGATCCAGAAACACTCAAGGAAAATGCGCCAGAGATCTTTGATGTCGATAGGTCTCATGGATTTTCTGTCCCTGACGGTACTGTTTTCACTCATAATTAATCCTCCAAATCGATTCCGAGAATCCTCTTCGCGTTGTTGGCGAAAAGGTCTTCGGCGACATTCCGGCCGGCAAGTTTTACGACCAGATCAAAAGTTTCAGTCATGTTCGAGCATCTGTGCTCGAGTCCGTGGGCATCGGACGAAATCACGTCCAGAAGGCCCTCTTTCAGCAGTTGTTTTGCCCTTCTTTTAGGCCAGAACCCGAAATCGCCCAGGAACGAACCGGAGTCCGCCTGCAGCAGTACCCCGTCCATTTTCAGCGAGGCGGCGACGGACATTCCGCGCTTGTAGATGTCGTACCGCTCAAGATGCGCCAGCACCGGTCTGTAGCCGGCGTTGAGCAGCCTGTACACGCCGTCGGTAACGTTTTCGGCGTTTTCCCCCTCGCGGAAGTCGACAAGAACGTACTTCGTGCCTCCCAGCGTCTTGCAGTGGCCGTCCTCGATCCAGACGCGGGCGCCCTTCTTGAAATAGAGCTCGTTGCCTCTGAAAAGCTTGACGTCCGGGTGGTGCTCGGCGGCGTAGGCCTGAAGCTCTTCGTAGGCGCGGTCGGTCTTTCCGGTGTTGTCCCCGAAATATCCCGGGTGAAAGTGCGGAGTCACGCAGACGGTTCTGACGTTGTCGGCGTACGCCTTCTCGAACATGGCGAACATGTCCTCCTTCGTACGCGCGCCGTCGTCGACGCCGTAGATAATATGACAGTGAATATCAGCGAAATACATTCCTTTTTCTCCTGCCGTCCGCAAGCTTTCAAATAGTTATTTTACATTTTTACCCGCCGTTTTTCAACAGGGATTTTTACCTGTTTCCCGCGGCGCCGCCGTAAAGAGGCCGCAGGCACCTTAATTTATGACGCCGCAGCTTTGAATCGGGATTCGAGCGGTTCGCGAAATTCGCGCTTAGTGAGAAGCACGATGCAAAGTGCGGCCGTAAAGAGCCGAAACTACCGCCGGCCGGAACCGCTAAGTTTCGAGCTATTTTCGCGTGCGGACCCGCGTGTGTCTCCGCTTGGTCTCCGGTTTAGCTGGCGCAAACCACTTCCTCACTTCAAAACGCCGCAGCTTTACATTGGCGGCGCGAGCGATTCCGCGAAGCGGTCAAGTGAGAGACGCAATATAAAGTGCGGCCGCTAAAAGTCTCCCTCGCGCGAGACGCACGCGATTCTACCTTATAAACGACGCCGCAGCTTTATGTTGGCGGCATGAGCGATAAACCCTGTGTGTTTCCACTCAGCCTCCGGTTTAGCTTCGCTAAAAGTCGTCTTCGTGCGAAACACACAGGCTTTTACGTGATAATAAGGTGCCATCGGCGAATTGCCGCGAAGCGGTCAAGTGAGGGCCGCAACATAAAGTGCGGCTCCTATTTGATTTTCGCCGCCTCACTCACTATCCACGACAGCTCGTCGTATTTCCGCATGATGTCCTTCGCGAGCGCCAGCTGGCACCTGGTCCTGACGAGGTTGTGGCCGGGGTAGTTCACTTTGAAGTAGCAGTCGCCGGTAATGTAGTCGTCCAGGAAGCGGGAAGCGAGCTCGATCGTAATCGAAAACGTAGCCAGCACGAGGTTCTCGATTTCCTCCTCGGTGAGGCTGCCGCTGACCTGCCCCATGTAGCCCTTGCAGAACGCGCGGAACTTCGCGGTGTCGAAGAACACCCTTCTCGTGTCGGGCTCGTCCTCCGCGCTTGTGTTGGCGATAAACCTGACCGCGTCGCCGAAGTCGTACATCGCCATTCCCGGCATGACCGTGTCGAGGTCGATAACGACCAGCGGCCGCTTTGTGTCGCGGTCGAAAAGCACGTTGTTGGACTTTGTGTCGTTGTGGGTGACTCTGACGGGAAGCTCGCCCGCCAGGAAACGGTCGCTCAGCCTTCTCGCGATGCCGCTCACGGAGTGAATGTACTCAAGCTCCTTCGCGCAGTCCGCGACTCTTCCGAACGGGTCCTCGGTCTCGTGCATGAAAAGCGTGTCGAGGCGCTTGCCGGTGTTGTGGAAGTCGGGAATAGTCTCGTGGAGCAGCTTGCCGTCGAAATCCGACAGCTGCATCACGAACAGCCCGAACGCCTCGCCGGTGGACGCGATCACGTACAAATCGTCCGTAGTGTCGAACGTCACCGAGTCGATGTAGTTCATCACGCGCCAGAAATGGTTTTCGGAGTCGTAGCAGTAGTTGAGCCCCTCCGCCGTGTGGTGGTAGTGAAGCGAAGGCCTGTTCTTGGACTTCTCGCGGATGTGGGTCGTCACGCGGTCGATATTCTCCATGATTTCGACCGGTTTTTTAAATACGTACGTGTTGATGCGCTGGAAAATATACGCCTTCAGCGTGCCGTCGGGGTTCATGTAGGTAACCTTGTAGGTCGCGTTGATGTTGCCGTTTTTGATCACCGAGAAGGCGTAGACCTCACCCGGAAGGCGGAACTGGGCGCCGATTCCGGCGAGTCTCTGTATCATTGCAAATTCATTCATGTCTCGTTTTTTTCTCTTTCGTTTAGTATTGCGCGGCGGCGCGGCGCTCGGCCATTATCAGGCGCGGCGCTCAGCCGGTTTCAGGCGCGCCGCCGCCGTTTTCCGTCCGTTTGAACCTTTTCTTTTCGCTTCAGGTCCCGAACGGTTTAACGTGCTTCACGGCCTGCTTCGCGGTGATGACTTTTCCACCGTTGTCGAGGTCGATCAGTACGTATCTGTCGTTGCCCATGCCGAGCTCCTTCATATAGCTCAGCTGCCTGTGGCCGTGGCGCGTCTCGATGCGCTCCTTGAGAGCCTTGCGGTCTTCCGGCTTCATCGCGTAAATGATGTCGACGCACGCACTGTCGACGGCCAGAATGTCAATCGAGGCCAGAATTCCGACGTCCGGAGTCACAACGGGCTGAGCCGCCGTTCCCTCGCAGTCGCACGATACGGACATGTTGCGCATAACGTTTACGTACGCGACGTTTTTGCCGAAAAAGTCGATGCTCGCCTTTGTCGACTCGGTCATGCGCTCCATGAGCTCCTCCTGGCTGATGCCCCACATGTTGGAGCTGCCGGAGGGCGTGTGGATCATCGCCTTGCCGACTCTGCCGTCCGCGCAGCCGATGCCGATGTTCTTGTCCGAGCCGCCGAAGCCGCCCATCATGTGACCTTTAAAATGCGTCAGCGCGAGCATCGAGTCGTAGTTCACGAGGTGGCCGCCCACGGACATCTCTTCGAACCACTTGCCGCCCTTCACCGGCAGCATCACGGTGCCTTCTTCATCCAGGATGTCGACCGGCGCGAACGTCCAGCCGTTCACCTTCAGCGTCTCGCGGTGCTGCTCAGTCGTGTAGCGGTCGCCGTCGTAGTACGTGTTCGTCTCGACGATCGCCGCCGTGTCCTTCAGCCTCTCGTCGAAAAGCTTTTTGACCCAGGGACGCGGGATGATGTTCGGGCCGTTCTGCTCGCCCGTGTGGAGCTTGACGGCGATCCTGCCCTTGAGCGCTCCCTCGATCTTGTCGAAAACCTTGAGGAGTCCTTCAGGAGAGAGGTCGCGCGTGAAATAAACGATCGATTCGAGTCCCGTTCTCTTGGCGTAGGGGACGTATTTCTGTCCGCCCTTTCCGGGCTTCGGAGCTTTTTTAGCTGCTTCGTTTTTCATGTTTTTCCTTTTCGTGTTTAAAGGCCGCCTCCGGCCTGCATCTTTTAATTTTACCTGTATTTAGGCTTATTTTATACTTCTTCGCGGAACGTGTCCGGCCTGTCTCTGTCGAAAATCTCATTCGCCCACATCAAAGTGACCAGATTTTCGGTCTCGGAAAGGTTCACGATGCTGTGCGTATACCCGGGCAGCATCCTCACGGCCACCGGATCGTCGCCGCTCACCTCGTACTCGGTCACAGCGCCGTCTCCGATTCTGCGCTGCCTGATGAGACCGTGGCCCGAAACCACCACGAAGATCTCCCACTTCGAGTTGTGCCAGTGTTCGCCCTTAGTTATACCGGGCTTCGATACGTTTACGCTGAACTGGCCGCAGTTCGCTGTCTTCAGGATCTCGGTGAAAGACCCGCGCGCGTCGACGTTCATTTTGAGCGGATACGCCGCCTCCTCCGCGGGAACGTACGACAGGAACATCGAGTGGAGTTTTTTCTCGAAGCTTCCCGCCGGCATCTCGGGCATCATCAGCGTGTCGGGAACCGCCTTGAACCGCTCCAGGCACTCCACTATATATCCGAGAGTCGCTCTGTGCGTAACCGGAGACGCGCAGTATCTGCCGTTTTCGCAGAAGACCGCATTCACGCCGTCGAATTCGCAACGGTGCTCCCTGCCCTCAAGCGCGTCGTACATCTCCTCAACGAGGTCGTCGATGAAAAGAAGCTCGAGCTCGATCGAGGGGTCGGTAACGGTCACAGGAAGGCCGCGCGCGATATTGTGGCAGAACGTCGCCACCGCGCTGTTGTAGTTCGGCCGGATCCACTTGCCCGCCAGATTCGGAAAACGGTACACAAGCACCTTCGCGCCTGTCTCGCGCTCGTACTCAAAGAAAAGCTCCTCGCCCGCTTTTTTTGAAAGACCGTACTCGGATCTGCCGAAGCGGCCGGCGAGCGTCGCCTGGACGGACGACGCGAGCATCACCGGGCAGACGTTTTGATGCCTTTTCAGTGTCTCCAGAAGCGTGGACGCAAAGCCGAAGTTGCCCTTTCTGAAGTCCTCGGGATTCTGCGGCCTGTTGACGCCTGCGAGGTTGAAAACGAAGTCCGCTTTTTCGCAGAATCCGTCGAGAAGCGCCGGGTCCGTGTCGATGTCGTACTCGAAAATTTCGCCGATCTCAATGCCGGGCCTGGTGCGGTTTTTGCCGTCCCTGATATTTTTCAGATTCTCGCAAAGGTTTCTTCCAACGAAGCCCTTCGCGCCGGTTACGAGAACGTTCATTCTTTTCTCCAGACCATTTTATTCACGATGCCGACGTAGGACTGGATGATCTTCACGACCTTCGTCGAGACGTTTTCCTCAATATAATCGGGCACCGGAATGCCGAAGTCGCCGTTTCTGTTCATTTCAACCGCGGTCTCGACGGCGCCGAGCAGGCCCTTTTCGTCGATTCCCGAAATTATGAAGCACGCCTTGTCGAGCGCCTCCGGTCTCTCGGTCGAAGTCCTGATGCAGACGGCCGGGAACGGCTTCCCGATCGACGTGAAAAAGCTCGACTCCTCGGGGAGCGTGCCGCTGTCGGAAACGACGCAGAACGCGTTCATCTGCAGGCAGTTGTAGTCGTGGAATCCGAGGGGCTCGTGCATTACAACGCGGCTGTCCAGCTTGAATCCGCTGGCCTCGAGCCTCTTTCTGGACCTGGGGTGGCAGGAATAGAGCACGGGCATTCCGTACTTTTCCGCCATTTTGTTGATTGCGCCGAAGAGCGACAGGAAGTTCTTCTCGGTGTCGATGTTCTCCTCGCGGTGCGCCGAAAGCAGAATGTACTTCCCTTTTTCGAGCCCGAGCCGCGCGTGAATGTCGCTCGCCTCAATGTCTTCAAGATTCGCGCGGAGCACCTCGGCCATCGGCGAACCGGTCACGTACGTGCGCTCCTTCGGAAGTCCGCACTCCGCCAGATAGCGGCGCGCGTGCTCTGAGTAGGCCATGTTCACGTCGGAAATGATGTCCACGATCCTGCGGTTCGTCTCCTCGGGCAGGCACTCGTCCTTGCAGCGGTTGCCCGCCTCCATATGGAAGATCGGGACGTGGAGCCGCTTCGCGCCTATCACGGAAAGGCAGGAATTGGTGTCCCCGAGAACAAGCACCGCGTCCGGCTTTATCTCTGCCATCAGCTTGTACGACTTTGCGATAATGTTGCCGCAGGTCTCGCCGAGATCCGCGCCGACCGCGTCGAGGTAAACCTCGGGAGGCGCGAGTTTAAGGTCCTTGAAGAACACGCCGTTGAGTGTGTAGTCGTAGTTCTGGCCGGTGTGGGCGAGAATCACGTCGAAGTAGCGTCGCGTCTTGTCGATGACCGCCGCCAGCCTTATGATCTCGGGTCGCGTGCCCACAATTATGAGCAGCTTGATCTTCCCGTTTTCTTTCCATTTAACATTCTCGAACATCGTCCGTTCCGCCTTTCCGCTTTTCCGCCTTTCCGCGTCGTACCGCCGCGACCCGCGGTCAAAAATGCGCACACGCACACATTTTATTATAACACCGCGGGGAGGGTTTGTCCATAAAAATAACGCGCGATTAAGGAGATTAAGGATGCTTTAAGGTTTGCATCCCCTGCGGCGTTCTTTAATATGTGAAAGCCCGGCGGGACTTTGATCAATTTGCGTCCCGCCGGGCCTCCCCTTTATCAATTTGTTTCCTTATCACGCGATTACGCAATCACGCGGTCACGCGTGCTTCTTCTTAATAAGGAACAGCGCCAGCGCCGCCCCGCCCGCCAGAACCGCAGCAGAGCCGAGCACTATGCCGATAATTCCGAACACCTTGCCCACAGAAGACTTCTTGACAACGTTCAGCGCGAGCGCCTTCTCGACGGTTCCCGAAGCGGTCTCGGCCTTTATAATAAAGCTGTAGGTGCCTGTCTTTTCGGGCGTGCCGTAGATTTCGCCGTTCGAGGAGTTGAACTTGAGACCTTCGGGAAGCACCCCGGTCAGAGTGAGCGTGACCGGTTCCTCGCCCTTGACTTCGATTATCGCGGAGTAATTCTTGCCCTTGACCGCGTCGGGAAGCGTTTCGGTAACAATCTCGACGTTCTTGTCTCCTGCCGGTTCCGGGGTGGCTTCGGGTCCATCCGTGGGCGCGCCTGTCGGGTCTCCGGGGTTTTCCGACTCGCCGGGTGTGGCGGTCTCCGTTTTCGCGTTCACCGATATTTCAAGCGTTGCGGTCTTCGTAATTCCCGCGTCCGTGAAGCTTACCGTCACCGTCTTGTCTGCGGGCGTCAGCGCACCTGCGGGCTCGAAGGTCACTTCGCCGGTAACGTCCATAAAAGTTCCGTCGCTGAACAGAGCCGAAACCGAGATTCCCGTGCTATCGAACACGTCGCCTTCATTGTACACTACCTTGTCGGGGTACCTTTCAATGGTGATCGATTCGAGCAGCACCTCCGCCTTCTCGAATATCGCGTAGAAGCGGTAGCCGCCTCTCAGCGTGCGGAAATACAGGTCGCCGTTGGCGGTTTTGGTGTAGTAGAGCTGGTCCGGAAGCTCTTCCAGGGTCTTGATCACGTTCCCGCTTGAGCTCTCGAAGCGCCACTCCACAAATCTGTAGCCCTCCGCCGGCACCGCGACAAAGCTTCCCAACCCGTCAGCGCTCTCCGGCCAGTAGGCGTAAACGTTTTCGCCCTCTCCGTCCTCGATCGCGCCCACCGACTTCACGGTGCCGCTGCCCGGACTTTGCACATGGGCCTCCGCGAGCGCCTTATATTTTGCGTAAACGTAAACATCGGCTTCCACAGGAGCGTTAAAGTCGAACGGAACCTCCTCGCCCGAGGAGTTCTTGAAGTACCAGCCGTCGAACGCAAGGAAGGACTTTGAAGGCGTGAAGTAAATCCAGTCAGGCAGCGTATTGCCCTCTTTTTCGTCCCTCACCGTCGGCGAGTCGCCGTTCAGTGGATCGAGGGTAACCGTTAAATAAGCGAGCACTTTTATAGGAAGCGTCACGCTCTTCGTGACTCCGCCCTCTCTGTACGAGAATACGATCTCCGTGACGTCAGGCGTGAGTTTTGTACTGTTTTTCACACTCGATTCGATCATGTCGCCGTAGCCGGTAAGATCAAGCTCGGTGCCATCGTCGTAGACCGCCTTCAATTTATACTCGCTCAGATAGAAGTAGTCGCCATCCGTGTAAAGGGCTTTAGGCTCTCCTTCCAACTTTAGGTCTGTCAGCGTTTTCGACGGAGAGCCGGGAATGTCGAGCCTGATGAACAGGTCGGCGTACGCCTCGTCGCTGCCCGACGGCATGACTATGTCGGGTTCGACTCCGTTCACCGTGAACACGGGCGGATTCTTCGCATCCCACTCAAATCCCTGACGGCGGCAGTCCTCGATCTCGATTCTCAGGTAATAAACCTTGTCCGACGAGAGCTTGTCGTCGCTGTCGCCCAGAGTCGGCCAGTCCTTCGGGTCGTCGAACTCCTCACCAAAAGCCTGTTCGACAAGGCAGGTGTAAGACGTTCCGCTGTCGACGTACCAGCCGTTTTTCGCGTTGTCGATGCCGAACTGCGTGAACGCGGTCTCTGGAAGCGCGATGCGCTCCGTTACTTCCCTCCCGGTCGTTTCAAGACTGAGCTTGAGCGCGCTCAGATTGAACGTGATCTCAATCGGCCCGGTAATTTTTTGAATTTTGCCCACGGGAATCGTGAACTCTCCGAACTTGTCGGGCTCAACAAGCGAAGTCGCCCTGACCGTTATCGATTCCGCCGTCTCATCGTAGGCCACCTTCAGCTCGCCGTTGGAGAGGAGCGTCGTGTTACCGCTTTCCGGTCCGGAGACTATCGACCATGTGACGTAGTCTGCGTCGTTTCCGACTACCTCCGCGTCAAAGTAAACGACGAGGCCCGGGTAGGCAATCTCAGAGTCCGTCGGCGTAACCTTAATAGACTCGATATTGACCGGGTCGTCCGTTACCCTGATCCGGCAGTTGGCCGTGACTTTCGGGTTGACAGCGGAAGTGGCTGTGGCGTAAACGTACGAGGTCTCGTCAGATCCTATCGTGATGACGCCGCCGGGGGTGATGCTCGTTCCCGAAGAATGCGCTTCGAGCGTCCACGTGACGTCGTGAACAGTTCCGTAGACCGTGTAGTCCAGCTGCTTCGACGTGCCGCGCTGAACGAAGGTGTCGTAAAACGCGAACTTTATCTCCACGACCTGGTCCGACACCTCGTCGAAAACGGCCTTCACGAAGACGTCGAAATAGCCGCTGCTCTCTGCCTTGCCGGCCGTCGAAAAGTCGGGCGCCTTCCCGTTCACGGTGACCGGAGGAATGTTTCCCGCTTCCCAGTCAAACCCTTCGGCGTCTTCAATTTCGATCCGGTAATAGTAGTCGCCGTCCGCTTTCAGCAGCTCTTCGCTGTCATTCAGCATCGGCCATTCCGACGGGTCGTCTATCGCCGGGTCGCGAAGAACTATGCACGTGTACAGGGGCGCGTTGTCCACATACCAGCCGTCGGCCGAGCCGTACTCAACGTAGTTGGTAATATCCGCGTACATCGCCATTTTCGAGGCGGTCGCGCCGGAAATACGCGTCGACACGAACCACTTCGAAGTGTCGAAGGTGATATTTATCGGCGACGTGACCGGCGTCTCGCCGTCAGCGGAGGCGCAGATAAAGAAGATCAGCGTTCCGAGGCATAAAAGCGCGAGCGTGAACACCGCCGCCGCTGTGATTCTTCCGTTCTTTTTCATGTTGTCAGCTCCTTCCGGCCGTTCCGTCTTTTCCCGCGGGAACGGCCCCCGTTTAAACAGGCGCGGGAACCGGGAAGCCCGGTTCCCGCGCATTCTTTGATAACTCTGTTGAGCGGTTCGCTTTTGTGTCTTTTTCCGTAAATTCTGCCGGCATTCTTCCAGGCCGTTTTCCGGTGTTTTCGTATTAGAGTCTCCACCAGACGAGGTCCGAAGCCTCGAGCTCCTTCCGGTCGATGATCGACTTGACGTCGATGAACACCTTCCCGCCGTCTTTTTTGAGAAGCTTTTCGATTCCCGCTAGCCCGAGATCCCTGAATTCACGGTGGGCGACCGCACAAATCACGCAGTCGGCGGGTTTCAGATCTTCGAGGGCGGTCAGCTTTATATTGTACTCTCTGAGAGCCTCTTCGGGGTCCGCCCACGGATCCGCGACCTCGGGCACAATTCCAAACTCTCCGAGGCGCTTCACTATGTCGGCAACCCTGCTGTTCCGCGTGTCGCGGCAGTTCTCCTTAAAGGTGAGGCCGAGAATCACCACGTGCGCTTTTTTCGGCGCCAGGCCCGCTTCGATCATCTTCCTGACAGCCGCGTCAGCCACAAAAGCCGCCATGCCGTCGTTCACCGCCCTGCCGTTCGAGATGATTCTGCTGCGGCAGCCGAGCTTCTCCGCCTGGTACGTGAAATAATACGGGTCGACGCCGATGCAGTGACCGCCGACAAGACCGGGCCTGAAACCGAGCGCGTTCCACTTGGTGTTCATGCCGTCCACGACCTCGTTCGTGTCGATGTCCATGCGGTCGAAAACGGTCGCCAGCTCGTTCACGAACGCGATGTTGAGGTCCCGCTGGCTGTTCTCGGCAACTTTAACCGCCTCCGCCGTCCTTATGTTGGAGACCGGGAACGTGCCCGCTTCGATTATCATTCCATAGACGTTCGCAATCTCCTCAAGGGCCTCCGCGTCACTTCCCGAAACGATCTTCTTTATGTTCTCGAGTCTGTGCACCTTGTCGCCCGGGTTGATGCGCTCCGGCGAGTATCCGGCGCGGAAACCTTTGCCGTACGCGAGTCCCGACTCCCTCTCGAGAATAGGAACACACACGTCCTCGGTGCACCCCGGGTACACTGTCGATTCGTAAACCACGATGCTGCCTTCGGGAAGGTTCCTGCCCACGATCTCGCTCGCCCCTATTACGGGCGTCAGATCCGGCGTGTGGTCGGAGTTGATTGGCGTGGGCACCGCGACCACGAAAAAGCGCGCCTCTTTAAGGGCGGCCTCGTCCGACGTGAAGAAGACGTCCGACGCTTTTACCGCCTCGTCCCCCGCCTCGCCGGTCGGGTCTTTCCCCTCTTTGTAAAGGGCGATTTTCCGCTCGTTTATGTCGAAGCCGACAACCTTGGCGCCTTTTCGCGCGAACGCGAGCGCCAGCGGCATTCCGACGTATCCCATTCCTATGACGGCGATTTTCGCGCCGCCGTTTTTGATTTCCGAAAATACAGACATCGGTGGTCCCCTTAAATCATAAAGCCCGCGATCTCATTCAAAACGCGCGAGAAACACTTGAACGCTCCCGCCCCGCGGCTTTATTTCGTGTTCTCCTTGATAAACTTCTTCCTCTCGAGCGTCAGCTTCGTGACAGCCGCGTCGCTCTTTGCGGAAGCGGCTTTCTTTTCGGCGAGGTCCTCCGGGAATTTGGCCTCGATCTCCTCGAGGGTCTTCTTGCGCACGAAGAGTCTGGGGCGCCTGTAGACCTTGCCGTCCTCGGGGTTGGTCGCGAAGTACGAGTCGAGCGCCTGCTTGTAGTCGCTGACGACCTTCCTGTTTGCCTCAATCTCCTCGTCGTACTTTTTGATGCGGTTGACCGTCGACGGAAGCGTGTTGAAAGCGTTTTTCAGCTTCTCGGTGAGGGTCTTCGCGGCGTCGGCGTAGGGAGAGTTCATCTTCTGTTCGACTCTCTTGGCGACGACCTGGCCGTTCTTGTCGGTTGTGTTCTTGTAGCCCACCAGGTAGACGATGGGTTTCGTGATCTCGCCGGCGAGAACGAGGCCTTCGTTGATCACGCCGCGCTTGGGCTCCTCGAGGTCCGGGTTTGCCAAAAGCATCTCCTGCGTGAACATGTCGTTTACGCACTCGAGGTACTCGGACAGCTGGTGGAGCGACTCAAAATGGTCTTTGGCGGCGTTCGCGTCGGCGAAAACGTAGTCCTTCTCGTGAACACAGTACTTCGAGAAATACTGCTTCACGAAGGCGCGCACGCGGGCCGCGAAGTCGGAGAGAATCTGCTTTTTGTTCTCGCCGGTGTAGTTCTCGACGGACGCGTTCTTCGCGGCGGTGATGCCCTCTTTAATGCGAAGGTTGAGCGGAGCGGAAGTCAGGGCGGCGGAAAGGCCCTTGTAGAGTCTTGCCTCCCAGTTGTTCGTCTTCTCGCCGGCTAGCGCGCTGAACGCAGCGAACGCCTCTTCCCCGTCGCCGTTGTCGAGCGCGAGCAGCGCTGACTCGCGGGTCACTTCTTTAAGGTCCTCGGTGAGCTTCGTGCCCTCGATCTCGGCGGCAACCGCCTTCGTGATAACGTTTTGAAAATCGTTCTTGACCTTCTCTTTTTCTTTTTCCGCTTCGGCCGCAAGCAGCGCCTCACGGGCCGCCGCGACGTCTATTCTGGTGCCGCAGGCCTCGCAGAACACAAACAGCTTTTCGTCGTCGGCCTTGGCCGCGGCTCCGCAGTTGGGACAGGTGAGATTGATTGACATATTTATATCCTCCTTCTTCGTATTCGAGCCGGATTTTATTCCGGTTTTATTTTACTATTTTTCGCGCCCCGCTTCAACCATTTTCGCCGTCCCGCTGTCAGAAGTGCCGCCGTTTTAATGTTATTTCAAGAATTCCGGCCGTTTAAACGCGCGCAAAGGCGGTCTTTCGGGAATGCGCGGGATGCAATTCACGAACACGCGGCGCAAAATTCACGAACGTTACGCCTACTTCGCGAGTGCAAAGCCCGTTCACCGCCCGCCGAAATCCCTTGCAAAAACGCCGCCTCCTGTGATATCATTTCCCCATGGCAAACGGAATTTCAGACCCGTTTTTAACCGGCGTTTTTTCCGGAAGGAGACAGATCATATGGCGAAAAATCAGAACCAGCAAAATACCGCGCGCGGCGTTTACGAGTGGGTCCCGCAGAACAGGCTCACGAGGATCGACGACGTCTCTCTTGCGAGGGCCAGGTCGTTCTGGCAGCGCGGATTCGTTGAAAAAGTTGAGATAATAGAGAAGAAGAACGAGGACACCGGCGCGACCGAACACGTCGTGAAGCTCTCGTTCAACGTTGTCATCTGCATTCCGATTCCCGATGAGGGCGAGGTGGAGCGCGACAACGACATTCACTTCCTGACCAGGAAGCTGACCCAGCCCCTCAACTACTGCGGCGAGTGCACCTGCAACGAAAACCGCTGCGTCCCGGAGATCGCGGCGTACATGAAATACCTTTCGGACAGAGGAATGCTCGACGCCGCCCTCAAGGAACGCGCCGTGTACAGGGAGACGTCCGGCAGAGGCGACGCGATTTACGAGTTCGACTGGACGCCCGAAAAGACGGCGCTTCAGGAAGTTCCCGACCCGGTGCTCGAGCTGGCGGAGCGCGTTCTTGATAAAAAACTCGTCACACTGAGGCCACGGCTCTCCGACCAGGGCTACGTGCTCATCGACTTCGACAACAGGATCTGCGCGAGCCTCCAGAAGCACGACCCGGCATTCTCGTCCACCGACCTCGTCCTCGCGCTTGACAGACTCGGCGACGAACCGTCCAACATGAAGGACGGCGTGACCGTCGGCATTGCCTTCGACCCCACGCGTGCCACTTGCGCCTCAGCGTGCCCGAACTGCAAATGCGAGTACTGCATTCCCGTTCTCGCCGCCTACCTTAAGTACTGCCGCGGCAACGGCCTCGCGGACAAGATAGAAGAAGCCGCCAAAACCCGCGCGGTCTACCCGGAAAACGTCCGTTTCAGCACGCGAGAACCCGCCTGCCGCCTTACCGCCGACAGAATCGAAAAGCTCCGGGACGAGCTCACCACGCTGCCCCTCAACCTTCTCGAGACGGTCATCCGCATGACGGAGACGAACCGCGTTTCGGTCATTCCCTACACTCCCAAAGATGACGGCGATGAAGACGAACGGACCGCGCTCTGCACCGTCTGCATCCGCTTCTACAAATCCTCCAAGAGGTCGCTCACCGGCTCCTCTTCGATCGAGGACTTCGAGCTCGGCGACGACGCCGAAAACCAGGACATCTACCCGATTCCGGTCTACTCGCTCGATTTTCTCAGCAAAGAGATCAACTTCGCCAACCGCATAATTATCGTCGCGGCCGTTGTCGGCCTTCTTCGCCAGCACGGAATCTCCTCCGAGGCCCTTCTCAGCGAGCGCAGCGAGGTTCTCGACCGCTTCCTTGAGAGTTCCCGCAACACGCCCGGACTCGAGCGCATCATGAAGCTGGCGAAAAACGAGAAGACGAACTCGCTCTACTGCGTCGTGGAAGGCGCCCGCAACTCCGGAAAGCAGCAGGTCGTCGAGAATATCGCCGACGTTCTCGCGCAGCACGGAAAGATCAAGACCAAGGAGTACCAGCGCTGCACGTTCGACGAACTCGTCAGGACCTTCGTGCGCCAGTGGAATCCCGAATACCGCGACGGCGGCGACCCCTACAGCTTCCCGTCCGGTAAGTACTACGCCGGCTACAAGTTCAACGTCTTCGAGAAGAACGTTCTCTACGTGATCTCCGGCCTCTCTTCGTTCCTGAAATCCCTCAAATCCAACGAGTACGGGATGTTCGAGACCGACCACATTAAAGAGATCCTCGGCCGCGCGCTCCGCGACACCTACATCGTGATCATCGGGCTCAGCGCCGAAGACGTGGAGGAGTTCCTGTCGCTGGACAGCCGCTACAAGTTCCTGTACGGCCGGAACGTTCTCCACCTCGAGAACATGACCACCGAGCAGATCTACGAGGCGTACATTTCCGAGCTTTCCGACGACGTCCGCGCGAAGATCGAAGACCCTGAGGAGTTCCGAAAAACCTTCGCGGAGTTCATGGCGTTCAACGAAAAATTCCTGCCGATCGGCAACACCGAGCTCGTCAACTACCTCTCGAACTACAGTAACGTCGAAGGCGCGCCGGTCCTTCCGCCGAACGTCTACAACAACAAAAAGGCCGCCGCCGCTCTCGACGAGATGATCGGCATGAAGGCCATCAAGGAGCAGGTCCGCGACTTTGAGTCGTTCATTTCCTTCCAGAAAAAGGCAAAAGCGGCCGGCATCAACGTCGAGCACGGCAACATGCACATGCAGTTCCTCGGCAACCCCGGCACCGGCAAAACGACGGTCGCCCGCATCATCGCCACGATGCTTTTCGACATCGGCGTCCTCCAGAAAAACAAGCTGGTCGAGGTCGAGCGGAAAGACCTGGTCGCGCCCTACGTGGGCCAGACCGCGATAAAGACGTCGGAAAAGATCAAGGAAGCGATGGGCGGCGTTCTGTTCATCGACGAGGCGTACTCGCTGGCGCTCACGAACGACGACTCCTACGGCAAGGAGGCGATCGCGACGCTCGTGAAGGCGATGGAGGACTACAAGGACAAGTTCATCGTGATCCTCGCCGGCTACGACAAGGAAATGGGCGAATTCCTGAACTCCAACTCCGGCATTGAGTCGCGCATCGGCTACACCTTCCGGTTCGACAACTACTCCGTCAGCGAGCTCTCGCAGATGTACGTGCAGACGCTCAGCAAGCAGAACTTCACGGTCACGCCCGAGGCGGTCAGCGAGATGGAGCGCGTCACCGAGTACTTCATCAACCGCCGCTACTTCGGGAACGGCCGCTTCGTCAAGAAGATGGTCCAGGACACGATCATCAAGCACTCGAAAAACGAATCCGCTCCCGGCTGGGAGATCAGCGTCATCTCGATGCCCGACGTTCCCTCCACCGAGGAGATGTCCGCCAAGAACACCACCGACCGCAATCCCGGCACCGCGCTCTCCGAGCTCGTGGGCCTTGAATCCGTCAAAGAACAGATCAAGAAGTTCCGCACGACCACCGCGTTCCGCCGCAAGGCGCACTTCCAGGGCATCAACATCCCGCGCGGCAACAACCACATGATCTTCAGCGGCAACCCCGGCACCGGCAAAACGACCGTCGCCCGCATAATCGCGCGCGAGCTTTACGACGCCGGCATCATTTCCGAGAACAAACTGATCGAGTGCGGCAGGCAGGACCTTGTCGGCCAGTATCTCGGCCAGACCGCGCCCAAAACGCAGCAGGTCGTCAACCGCGCGATAGGCGGCGTCCTCTTTATCGACGAGGCGTACTCTCTGACCGGAGGCGCGAACGGCCACACCGACTCCTACGGCGACGAGGCGATCGCGACGCTCGTGAAGGCTATGGAGGACTACCGCGACAACCTTGTCGTGATATTCTCCGGCTACGAAAAGGAAATGGACCGCTTCATCTCCTCCAACCCCGGCATCGCCTCGCGCATCGGCTTCACGTTCCGGTTCGAGGACTACAGCGCCGAGCAGCTCACCGAGATCTTCCGCCGCAAGATTTCCAAATCCGGACTCGACGCCAACGCCCCCGAGACACTCGAAAAGGTCCGCACGCTGATGCAGTACTTCGTCTCCGTCCCGAACTTCGGCAACGGCCGCTTCGCGGAGCGCGTCGTCCAGACCGTTTTCGAGCTCCACGCCGAACGGTGCGCGAGCTTCGACGACCCGGCAGCCCTTAAAACTGTCACCTGCGACGACATTCCGTCGGTCAAGTACGTTCTCGACCACCTCGCGAACGGCGACGACATGATCAACCCGGACGACATCAAAGAGGAACAGCACGTCCGCACCGCCGTCCACGAGCTCGGCCACGCGGTCGTCTGCAAGATTCTCTTCCCCGACAACCCTATCGAGCGCATCACAATTTCCGCGGAGGGCAGCGGCGCTCTCGGCTACGTGCGCTTCAACACCGGCGCCGTCGGGAACATGACAGCCACCGAGCTCCGCAACCGCATCTGCGTCAACATGGCCGGCATCGCCTCCGAGGAAGTCTTCCTGGGCGAGTACGGGAACGGCGGCACCTCCGACCTCGACGCCGCCACCGAGATCGCCTGGCAGATGGTCTCCCGCTACGGCATGTCCCGCAACGGCTTCTCCGTCACCGGCGAGAAGACGGACCGCGACCGTCAGGAGGTCGACGAGATCCTGAAGCAGGAATTCTCGAAGGCCAAGGGGCTCATCTCCGAGCGGGCCGCCGCCCTGGAGCGGGCGAAGGACGTCCTGCTCGAGAAGAAGACGATCACCGAGGAGGAGTTTTTGAGGATTTTGAACGCGTAAGATTTGTTAGGTTTGTATAGTGAATGTTTTTGGGGGCGTCCGGCCGTGCGGCCGGGCGCCCCCCCTGTCTCTCAAGTTACTGCGGCAGTCAATTTGATGCGTCACAATTCTATAGTTTTCATCTTCTGTGTATAAGCTTTGATAATTGCCTCCAAAGTGGCTATCGCCTCTTCTTTTGTGTCATAGTACTCGGCAAAATCCTCACCTATGCGGACTCCGAATTTTACCTCCGTACTATTATGATCCCATTTGAACGGTCCCTGCACCGTGCCCTGTCCGTTGAAGAGGCACACCGACGTTTTTTACGCCCGACAACGAGAAGTGAGTATCCGTCCGAACCCTGAAATCCGTTTAAATACTTCGGCAACAGTTTTTTGAGCGCCTCGTCAACCGCGTCATACAAATAGTCTTGCTGACAATGGTTTGCTCGTTCATAAGCTTTTCTTCCTTAGTTTTATTTCTTATTCAAAGAATCCATCGCTGTCAAAAATGTGGTTGAGCTCGTCGTTGCTGGCACAACGGGAAACCTTATCACGAACAGAGCTCTTGGACATATCCAGCCGGAACGCCTTTTCGTTGCCCACAGAATCCTGTTTCATGCGGATCAGCTGGATGCGTCCCACGCCCGGATTCTGCCGTGCATATTCCGCAAATCCCTTCGCCTTGCCGAGGTTGTCCACCCTGGTCGGATCATGCGGCTCCAGAATGTCGACGATGTAGTCAGAGCCCTCACGACGAATGATCAGGAAATCGGGATACGTTGGCCGTTTCTCGCTGTCGATCTCATACGGGATGCACAGTGCCCACGATCCTCGGGACGGATTGCGAAGCCAGCAAACGAAATCTTCCCGCTTTTCTTCCTCGGCGATGACCTTTGTTTCCCAGCCGTTCAGGTTGATAAGCGCCGTGCCGGAATCGTCCACAAACAGGTGATTGCTGTAAAGCTTGCCTTCCATCTCATGCGGAACACGGATCGTTTCCGGAAGACGGAAGTTGTGTTTACTAACGATATCACCGTCGGAAACGATGTCATCGTATTTCTTTTTGAATCTCTCCGGCAGCGTGACTGTGCGGCGACGGTTCGCGTCGTTGAGTTCATGGAATTTATCTTTCGCATACTCGTTCAGCGCGTCCATGCAAGCGGGATCTGCGGCAAACAGGATCACGTGGATATTGAGGTTCAGAACGTCATCCTCGTCATAGTACCGTCTGACGTATTCTTTTCCGACGCCTTCGTTACCGAGCTTCGTTTCTGCCAGCCGGAACTGACGTTCAATATCGGTATCGGTGGTCGTATAAAAATCACGTTCGCTGTAATCTTCGATCGACCTACCGAACACATCGAATATCTGCGCGTTCAGCTTGAACTGAAGCACTTGTCCGGCAAGATCTTCATATCTGCCGGTTCGCTTCAGATTGGCTATGTAATCGTGAATCTGCTGCGTTATGTCGGTAAATACCGCTTCTTTCGCATCCATATCGATGCGCGTCTGCGTCAGAAACCGCGCCAGCGCATACATGGATTTCAGATAGTCGGTGATGCGGACACGACGCACGTCATACGTCAGAAGTCCCGCGTCGTTGATCGCCTTGACCACGGCTTCGCGGTCGATGTCCGATCCGTCAGGTGTCTGCGGTTGATGCTGTACAACAGGTTGAACAGACGTCGATACCGCGGGTGTGGTAACAACGGGAGTCTCCGCAGTCGGTTGATGTGCCTGTGCCGGTTGTGCCGTTGGTTGCTGCGTCGGTGCTGCCGGTGTTGTTGCCGGAGCGGCAGTCTGTTCGCCGGTAAACTCTGGTTGATCAAACAGTGTCAGCTGATTCGGATCGACCGAACGTGTCCTTCCGGGCTGACGGGGAGGCGTGGTATAGGTCGGGCGGAGCGAGAGGGTGTCGTAATTGTCAAACCCTAGTTCTTCCGCTTCGATATCGGTCGGGATGGTAGCGCCTTCCTCGTCCTGCAGCGCCTTCACAACGTCATATACCGTTGATTCTTTGAACTGCGGCAGGTACAGATGCACGTCGTTCAGCGTTTCGTCTACGTTGATATGCTGCTGGGTAGGTGTCCTCACCATTCTGCCGAGCAACTGTGCAATATAGGTATAGTCCACGGCATGGCGGAACGACATCATCGTCTCTGCTCGCGGGCAGTCCCAGCCGGTGGAAAGCGTTTCTTTGAAAAACACGACTTTAATACGTTTATCGTCGGCAATACGGCTCGGCTCGCAATACGGCACGTCCAGTCCGTTGATTTGGATAGTAGGGGTCCCTTCGCCGAATGCGTGAACGACCTGTCCTTCCATAAAACGATCGCCGAGGCGTTCCTCGATGATGCGCAGGCATTCGTCCATATCTGTATAGGAAATCCTGCTGCCGCTGCCGTTCTGCACCTGTATGACAAAGACGGGGTTGACCTGTCCGTAATGCTGTTCATAGCAATACTGATACCAGTGATCCCATTTCTTTTTCCATTCGTCGGTCGCCGCCTGTAAAACCGCCATATCGTTGCCCGTGTGTTCGGGATAGGTAATGACGATCCGATCCTTCAAAAGACCGGAAGCACGCACTTCGTCCGCCGTGGTTTTCACGTAATGTGTCGTTGACTGGATGCCCTCCGCCAACCGGTTGAAACGCTGAGGCGTCGCCGTCATACCGATGACCACCGGCATAGGCGGCAGACAATCCGCGTCCGTGCCCTTCAAGAACTTCTGCATGATCGTCGTGTTTTTGGAAAGATCGCTCGGCTTCTGTGCGCCGCGGTGCGCTTCGTCAATGATGAAATACAGCCGATCCGATTTCTCGCGCACGGTGTTGGCGAGCGTTTCCCAGATGGTATATTGCCGCCCGTCGGAATGTTTGGTCAAATTGCTGGATTTCGATAGTTTTTGCGTATTGAGAAAATAGATATGTCCGTCTTCGAGCATTTCCGCGTCGAAGGAATCGTCGCTGATGGTGACGCACTGATTCAACGCGATTTTATCGGCTTTCAGGTCGATCTTCAGCTTGGATTGCTCATTGAGTTGCGGCGAATCCGAAAGCCAGATGAAGATTGCGTCACTTTGATCGGGATTTACTTCGTCGCCGTAATAGACGGCTTCGATCAGCGCCGACATGACAATGGTTTTTCCGGCGCCGGTCGGCGCGGTATAGGAAACGACCTGCGGGGTGTGGGTGCTGCGGTAATTACCTAATGCTGTCGCAACACTCTGGCGCAGTCTGGCAAGCGCCACTTTTTGGAACGGGAATAACTCAACTTTCATGGTCACTTACCTCCTTACCGAGTTGATGCGGAAATTATCCAGATAATCGCGGTAGAACTGGAAACTCTCTTTTACATTCAACCCCGCGATCATATCGCGGTAACCGGATTCCGAATCCGTGACAATGTATACCGTCTCGATTTCGGGGTGCTCATCCAGTTTCTCCGAGAATTCTATATACTGCTTTTCGTCAACCAGCACGGCGAACTTGTTTTCCGGCAGGATCAGCATATCCGGAACGCCGGCTTTGATGGTCGGGCAGGGGCCGTGTGCGCCCGCCTTCATCCACAGCGTCGGGAGTATTTCTTTGAACTGCATACCGAGCGAAACTTTGGTTTTATCAAGGAATCCGAGCTTAAAATATGCCGCGTTGGCTTTGAAACCGTCTGCCATCGGGAGATCGCTGCCGATGTAATTTCCCTTGAGCGGATTGCCGTTGACATCGCGTCCTTCAATGGAGCAGACCGTCCGCGGCCATGTGACGTAGCGGGCGATACCGAGTTTCTCCCATTCCTCATCGCCGGGTTTGTATCCTTGTATAGTCAACTTTTTTGCTTCTTCGTCAGATACTTCATTGTTTGTCACAAGGATACAACGTCTTTGTCCACCATCCTCTGCATTTAGTAAATTCACAGCATGGAGGGTAGTACCAGATCCTGCAAAAAAATCTAAAACAATAGCATTTTTCTTTCCTGAGACGAAAAAATTGATTGTATCATGAACTGCGTAAAGAGACTTGGGGTAGGGGAAAGCTCTCCCAGGGAGTATTTTCTTCAGTAAGTCAGTCCCGTGTCTTGTTGCATCATGGGCTGTAATACGCCATTGCGTTCCAGGCATGATATTTCTAAACTCATTCGTAGAAATGACTGAACCATCTTCTGCATATCCATCAATAAAAAAACTACCATTTTCTATTTTTTCTATTTCTCCGCTTGTGAGAAACTTGATAGTCATTCCATTAGCATTAAATCTACCAAACTGAATATACCCTTTTTCTTTATAATCCAAAAACTTTTGAGGTTTTATATTCCAATAGTGTTCTTCACCTTTTGATGTAAGTGGCCAAATTGCTCTTTGACCATCAGGAACATAGACCGTATTCCTATCAACTCCAACCGGAAGGGGGTCTCCAATTCCTATATATTTTCCGGTTTGGGCATCAACAAAAATAGGGTAAAAATTCCCCGGTGAATGGCTCCTGGTTCCGGAAGCACCTTCGCGTATTAGCCATGCCCAACGGAGTTTTGTCCCTCGTTTGTCATCTGGATTCATACGCCATTCGTCAGATAAGGGCAGCCTTTGAACCGATGCCGAACCAATTGTTACAATAAACAAATACTCGTCAACGCGCGAAAACTGTTGAACTCTTGACGCACCTTTGGATGAAATCATATTACTTATCATTTGAATCAGTGCATTCGGAAACATTTCTTCCAACAAGCAACCGAGATGCAAATACTCTTTTTCATCGATTGTGATTATCAACACAGAATCATTCGGATTGAGCAATCTCTTAGCAATCTTCAACCTTTTCTGCATCATGGAAAGCCATTTGCTATGCCGGTATTGGTCATTTCCGTCGACATAGTCGTTGTTATACTTCCAGTCACGCGCGCCAGTATTGTACGGCGGATCGATATAAATGCAGTCCACTTTCCCGGCATAGAGGTATTCCAGCAGCTGCAGGGCATGATAGTTGTCCGCCTCGATCAGCGTATGCCACAGATTGCTGTCCGGCGCGTTGCAAACCGTGTCGATCGGCTTCAGATACGGATAGATCGGCTCGCCGAATTCCGCGATGCAGACCAGCTCGTCCACCGCGAATTTCGCCGTATCGGTTTTGTCTTTATTCAGGCACAACGCCTTGCCGTCCTCAATTTTGAGCACGGTATAAAAATCATTCACTTCGCCCGCCTTCAGCGCGACCTTCGCACCCTTCTTGACGGGGATATCGTAAAGCGGAGTGCATTCCGGCAGATGTTCCTCGAACACCAACCCGAACTTCTTCTGCTTCGCCAGCTTGTCCACTTCCGCCGCGATCCGTTCCCGCAGCGCTTTATCTTCAATCTGGCTGACAAGGTCATTTAGAATTGCCATGGATTATTTCTCCCTTATTAATCATCTTTGGCGCTACTTGCAATCAACTCTTTTGCATATTCGATAGCACCAATTAAGAGCTTATGTTTGACAGATTTCTTGTTGGTTGGATCATCAAAATTTTTAAACCATGTTGCATTACGATCAAAAACGCCTTGAACTTGTCCCTTTGTGGCAGGATGTCCAAGAATATCCGTCATAAGTGTCTGAACGTCATACATAGAAAACTCGTCGCCGTGCCCTTCTTCTTTTACGATATATAGTACGAGCATCATCTTGTCTTTGAAGCTCTTGAACGATTTGATATCCGGATACTTTTTGAGATTCAAATCATCAACTGAAAGAGACGCATAAACAGAGTCGGCTTTTGCTTGCTTCTTTCTTGGTTTGGTCGTTCCCGCCTTTTTTGTTTCTTTAGGAACATATTCCTCGATAAAGCTGATGCCGGTTTGCGTAAGGTAGTAGCGTTTCTTATCATCACCGCTCATGATAAATGATTTTCCAACAAGCCTATTAACTACATCGCTTGGATTTTTGGGGGCAGGAGATATTCTTGCATCTTTAAAGAATTGCTTTAGATCATCACTTGTAAAATCAGAATTCCCTTTGCATTTCTCGTGGAAATAAATCAGCCCCATTGCTATATCTATCTGAGATTTAAAACCCTTGCTTTTTATGAACTCATTAATGCTCATGGTGCTCAAATCAGCGTGAGTATCTATGATTGTTTCTTCTTTACCTGCAGCAATTACAGGGACTGGCGCCTCCGCGATATAGGTCTGAGACGCCCTTGAACTCTTTATTGCATCTACTGCAGCCGGTAAAATGATATTTGTAAAATTCTGGCGTTGTGCCTCAACATCGGCTGTTTGCCCTTTGGCATAAAATTCAATTTCGCCAATCTTAATTTTTACTTCAAGTTCGTTGTTACTCATTGTTTTTTCTCCTTACATTAAACCCGCACGATTATAAAGATCTTCCATCATCACTCTATAATCGCGTTGAATATCGGTTATATCTTTTTGCCCTGCTGTGTATGTAATGCTGTGCGCCGAATTATTACCAACTTCGCGGAAAGCGTCAAAGTTTTTACTGATCCGCGCCGGAACACCTAATGCTTTGTTTTGTACCGCGTCTTTAACAATAGCTTCCAGCATTATGTGCGTTCCATCCGGCTTTGAAATGGCCGCCTCAATTCCAGCATTCTGATAGGAGAGTACGAGAAGAATCTCAAATAGTCGTCTCATCAATACCGCACACGCATCAAAACAGTTGTGGCTATATGTATGATTGATTTGCTTTATTAGCTTGTCGAGATAACCACGCTTCCCGCAAAACTTGCTTTCATCAATCAGTTCACTGCTGGATTCTATGTTCTCCGTGTCGTTCCATAAGGAAGCATACTGAGACTCAAGTTCCTGCAAAACAGTTGGAATAAATTCAAGAGTACTCTGCATTCCCTTGATTGTGCGCATCTTGTGCTTATCAAGCAATGCTTTTTTCACACGTGTCACGTTTATTGCGTTAAATCCAAAATCGGAGAACAGCGTTTGAATCCCTTTTGGTTCAAATTGAGATTCTCCGGTTTCCTTAAAATGGTAATAACAAATTAGAACCGCTTGATCGACCTGCTTTTGATCTTCTAATCCAACCGACTGCTTATAGTCAATGTGCTTCATATTACTGCTCCTCAGCTTTGCTTTCGTTTTCTTCATCTGGCAGTACATCAACAATGTCATCCAACGTGCAATCAAGCACCCGGCAGATTTTTGCCACCACTTCCACGCTGACCGGCAGATCTTTACCCATTTTCGCCATGGCATTGGAGGTAATACCTGCCTCCCGGCGCAGCGTCGTTTTGTTGATTTTCTTATCAATCATCAGCTTCCATAGCTTGTTATATGAATAAGCCATTTCGTTTCCCTCCGTTTAAGAATGAGCGATGGTAAAAGCAATATCGAGGTTTTAATTATTATACCATAAATGCGCTTCAGTTTCAACAGATATCGACGTATTTCAAAATAATATTTATTTTCTCAACCGTCACTATTGAGAGAAAAGACTCGAACCTGCTTCGTTTTTCGTGTCTGCAGCCATGCCTCACTTAAGGTCTATGCGATAACAAGGTTTTTCGGGATCAAGTCCTGCCCCCTAAACACTTTTGTTCTTTCTTTACAGAGCAAAGAAACGCAAAAAGTACACCAGCGTTTTCAGTCGTTTTTTGCCCCTGAACGCAAAAAATCGGACTCCGGTACAGCCGATCAGCCGCTCCGAAGCCCGTTTTTGCTATATTTTGCCCGTTTTCTGCCCAAAATGCAAGAAAAAACCTCGCTTGTCTTGGTAGACAAAAGAGGTTTCTTTGTTGGCGGAGATGGGTGGATTGCGTCGCCCCAAGCGCCGCTGACTCCGTCTTCCAAGCGCCTTTTCTCTTTCCCGCCTTACGCTTGAAAGACTCCGTTTACGCCGCTGCGGCTCCTTTTCCCCACAAAGTCCCGGGACTTTGCGGGGACCCCGGAGTTCGAATCCCCCCTCATTTTCTTTCATTACACAAAATCGCAACCCGTTGCCGGGTTGCGATTTTGTGTGGCGGAGATGGGGGGATTGCGTCGCCCCAAGCGCCGCTGACTCCGTCTTCCAAGCTCTTTTTTTCTTTCCCGCTTTTCGCACTTGAAAGACTCCGTTTGCGCCGCTGCGGCTCCTTTTCCCCGCAAAGTCCCGGGACTTTGCGGGGACCCCGGAGTTCGAATCCCCCCCTACTGTTCTATACAACAAAAAACGACCCCGAAAGGAGTCGTTTTTTGTTGGCGGAGATGGGGGGATTCGCCGCCTGCTGCGCTCCTTTCAAGTCATCTTCTGTCGCTTGCATGCTTACTGCTCGAGCACAGCTCTTCGCGATTTCGGCTACAAATCCTCCACCGGAGAATTTGCTTGACGCCGAAACTCTCTCGAGTTCGAATCCCCCCTCATTTTCTTTCATTACACAAAATCGCAACCCGTTGCTGGGTTGCGATTTTGTGTGGCGGAGATGGGGGGATTCGAACTCCCGAAACCATGGTGTGGTTTACGCGATTTCCAGTCGCGCGCCCTCGACCAGCTAGGCGACATCTCCGTGCATTAAAAAATGCGAATAGTATAATACCATATTCCTCCGCCCTTTGCAAGCGGAATTTTCACCAAATCCGAATTAATCCGAATAAACCCGATCAAACGCGAATAAACGCCGAAAAATCAGTACATTGCCTCTTTTTTCCGGCCGCGGCATTCACGAAGAACCGTCTCGACGGCCTCTTCCTCGCTCTCAAACTCCCAGTGAAAAGGCGCCTTGCCCTTCTCGGAAGTCTCCTCGACGCACCACACGCCGTTTTCGTTCACGAACAGGCCCTCTTCAAAATACCGGCTGTCCGGATCGACCTTCCTGTCGACCGCCCTGAAGCCCGTGTATTCGTACCTTTTAAACTCAGCCGCGTAAACTTTCCAGAACTCTTCAGCCTTCATTTTTCCCTCCGCGCTTGTCCGCGCTTTCCGCTCATTTTTGTGAAACGTTCTTGCAAAACAAAAAAACGCTTGACGAATTATTTTTTTATGTTATACTTTACAGGCGGTTTGGAGATGTACCCAAGTTGGCCGAAGGGGCGCCCCTGCTAAGGGTGTAGGTCGGGTTACCGGCGCAAGAGTTCAAATCTCTTCATCTCCGCCACGTTATTCCGTCCGGTTTCATGCGAAATCCGGACGGTTTTTTATTTCCGAATTAAGCCGTTTTCGAATTTACTGCAGTCTGGCAATGAGTTTCGGCAGCACGGGCTCGAACTTCACTCCGTACCAGTGGCTGCTGTCGCCCTGAGTGTTCTTGATGCACTCGACGGTGTAGTCCGCAGCGATCGACGCCGCCTCGAAAATGCCCTTCCCTCTCATCAGCGCGCCTGTAAAAGCCGAAGCGTAAACGTCGCCGGTGCCGTGGCATCCGCCGGGAAGCTGTTCGTGCCTGTAGTAGTCGGCCTTTTCGCGGTTCTCGAACCACACGCCGGTGAAGCCCTTTTCGAAGCCGATTCCCGTCAGAACGACGTTCTTCGCACCGAGATCCAGAAGCCGCTTCGTGATTTCGCGCACGTACATCGCGTCGTATTCGGTTTTGTACTCCATTCCCGTCAGCAGGCACGCCTCGGTGATGTTGGGCAGAACGATGTCCGCGCGGGCGACAAGCCGCTTCATCGACTCGACGAAAGCCATGTCAAAGCCCACGTAAAGGCGCCCGTTGTCCGCCATTGCCGGGTCAACGATAACCGTCGCGCCGTCCGCCGCCGTCTCCTCGAAAATTCTCAGGCAGTGGTCGATCTGCTCGCTGCTGCCCAGATAGCCGGTATAGAACCCGTCAAATTTGATATTGACGTGCTTCCAGTGGTCGCAGATTCTGCCCATGTCGCCTGTCAGGTCGCGGAACGTGAATCCGTCAAAGCCCGCAGTGTGGGTCGAAAGAACCGCCGAAGGCAGCACCGCAGTCTCGATACCGCAGGCGGAAATAATCGGCAGCGCCACGGTCAGCGAACACTGCCCCACGCAGGAAATGTCCTGAATCGTCAAAATTCTTTTGTACTCGTTACTCATTTTTATCACCTCGTTTGTGAATGTCTCGCGCTTTTAATACGCCTCCACCGTTACCGGATTTCCCTCTGTGTCGGGCGCCGTTCCCGCCGCAATCATTTTCGCGTACGCGACCGCGAGCTTGTCGCATTCATTGTTAAGCTCGTCGTCCGAGTGCCCCTTTACCTTTACCCACTCGACTTTGTGGATCCTGCAGAGGCCGGCGAGCTCCTTAACAAGGTCGACGTTCGCCTTGTTCTTGAAGTTCGTTCTCTCCCAGCTCTCGTACCAGCCGAGCGTGAAGGTGTTCACGACGTAGCTGCTGTCCGAATAAAGTTTGACGCGGCAGGGCTCCTTCAGAAGTTTCAGCGCCTCGATCGGCCCGCGGAACTCCATCCGGTTGTTTGTCGTTTCCGGCTCGCCGCCGTAAATTTTCTTCATATGTGCCTTGTAGATCAGAATCGCGCAGTAGCCTCCGGGCCCCGGATTTCCCGAACACGCTCCGTCCGTGTAGATCGTTACTTCTTTCAAATGTACCCCTCCGTTTTTACCGCTTTTGCGCGGCACGCGTCCATTCCTTCGAGCACCGCCTTCTTGAATCCCGCCTTTTCAAGCGCGTCCACCGCCGCAATCGTCGTGCCGCCCGGTGAACATACTTCGTCGCGAAGAACAGCCGGGTGCTTTCCTTTTTCAAGCAGGAATCCGGCCGTGCCGAACATCGCCTTCTCCGCCATTTCGAGCGCCTGCGCCCGCGTGAATCCGACCCTGACCGCGTAGTCGGCCATCGCCTCGATCATCATGCAGAAATACGCCGGACTCGAGGAAGTCACCGCGATCATCTCGTCGATCATCTTTTCGCTGCCGACTTCGATAACGCTTCCCGCCGCCTCGAGAATCGTCATGACCCCGGCTTTCAGGTCCGCGTCGCCTCCGTTTTTCGCGTCGAAATTCACGAAAAACGCGCCCGTTATGCCCATTCCCGTCTGCGCCGGCAGGTTCGGGATCACCCTGACAAGCTTCGTGTCCTGCCCGAGAATGTCGAAATATGACTTCGCGGTAACGCCTGCCGCAACCGATACGACCGCCTTCCCGCCTTTCGACCCTCTCACCGCGTCTTTGATTTTTTCCGAAACCGCGCCTGTCCTGGCCGGCTTCACGCAGACGAAAATGATATCCGCTTTCCCGGCCGCCTCCGCCTCGCCCGCGCATACGTTCACGCCGAACTTTTCCGCGAGCGCCGCCGTTTTTTCGCCGTTCGGATCGAAAACGAACACGTCCCTGCCGTCCGCGGCGCCTTTTGACACCGTTCCCGACACGAGCGCCCCGCCCATCGCTCCGCAGCCAATGAACGCAAGCTTCATAAAATCAACTCCTTCCGGACTCCGCGCCGCCGGAAAAACCCGGCAACACTTTTTTATTATATAACAAAATTCGCTCCCATGCAAAAGAAAAAACGCGTCTTTGCCCCCTCGGAGCGCTTCTGTCCCGCATAAATCCGCATGACCGGCTTAAAATAATTGCGCGCGCGGCGGGAATTTGTTAAAATAACCCGTGGTTAAAACTGCGTGCGAAGCCGTCGCGAGGCGGTTTCCCGGGCGGTTTTTACGAAAGGTTTTAATGAGAGGTCCACCGATGACATTTTCGCAAAAAACTCAGCCGCAAACCGGTTCTTCAAAAGCCTGTTCATCGCGCGTCCGCTTCGCGGCCGCAGCTTTCGCCGTCTCCTTTCTTCTCTGCCTGCTTTCGGGAATGCTTCCCGCGCGCGCCCAGAACCTCGTGATCTGTCTCGATCCGGGACACGGCGGCAACGACTCCGGCGCCTGCGGAACGGTCGACGGCGTTCTTTATGAGGAGAAAATCTGCAACCTGAAGATCGCGATGGCGGCCAAAAAATACCTCTCGGAGTATAAAGGCGTCGACGTCGTCATGACACGCACCGGCGACGAAAAACTCACGAACGCCCAGCGTGTGTCCCGCGCCAACGCCATGGGTGCGCACGTTCTCGTGTCGATTCACAACAACTCCACCGATTCAACCAGCGTCAGCGGCGTTCTCGCCTGCTGCGCCAACAGCGCCTACCGCCCCGACCTCACCAAAATCACCCAGGACCTCAGCCGTTCGATCATCTCCAGAATGACGACGCTCGGCCTTCATGACCGCGGCCTTCTCACAACGATGGCCAACACCGCCACCTACCACGCCTGGTATCCGGACGGCTCCCTCCAGGACTACTACGGAATGGTCATGCGCTCCATCCGCGGCGGTTTCCCCGGACTCATTATCGAGTGCTGCTTCATCAGCAACCCCGACGACGTCCGCAACTACCTCTCCACCGACGAAAAGCTCGACGCCCTCGGCCGCTGCATCGCGCAGGGAATTGCCGACTACTACCATCTTTCAACTGAAACCGCCTACGTTGCGGAAACGCGCCACCCTGTCGACGGCCGCACGCTCACCTTCGACAAAGACTACAAGCGCGACCTTTTCTTCCCGCTTGAAGGCACCTCGATCGGCGGAACCTCCGAAGCCGTCTTCACCCGCGCCGGCGGCCCCAAGGTCTACCTCGACTACATGGGAATGGCCGTCAACGCCGCCGACTTCAGCCACGTCGTGATGTCTTTGAAAGCCCCCGTCTCCGGTGCGACTCTGAAAATCTACGCCGGCGACGAACTCATAATCGTTCCCGAGGAAGACTTCAGCTACACGCTCACCCTCACCGACGAATACCGGGATTACGTCCTGAATCTCTCGAACCTTCCCGTCTGGGACATGGCCTTCAACTTTTTCCAGTTTGAACTGACCGGGGCCGATTCTTTCTCGATCCGCTCCCTCGAATTCCACGCTGCCGGCGACGGTTGCATAAGCGGCGAGGAACCCAACCCCGCAACGCCCACTCCGACCCCCACGCCGACTCCGACTCCTACACCGACACCGACTCCCACGCCGGACCCGACCGAAGCCCCCACCGACGCGCCAACCGAAACGCCTACCGAAGCTCCGACCGAAACTCCCACCATCGTACCCTCCGATACCGAGGTACCTTCGGCCACAGACACTCCCGACCCCGGCTCCGAAACCGGCTCCGAAACCGGAACGGTCCCCGCGGACAATGGCACCGGTTCACCCGAAACGCCCTCCGGCCAGACTCCGGAAACTCCCGAAAGCCCGACCCCCGACGGCGAAAACCCGGCCCCGAAAGGCTGCGGCGGCAACTCCTACACCCTGCTGCTCCTTCTCGCGGCGGTCACTCTGATCCTCATCATCGCCCTCGCGGTGCTCTTCAAAAAGCCCTCCAAATAGGGAAAATTTCATGGTTATGCAGAAAGCCGGCGGCCCCCCTCGCGCCAAAAACGCCTTAGGGGGCCGCCGGCTTTTTCCACAAACCGCCTGCAGCAAATATACAGTAGCTAAAAATCAGTTTTCCCTGTTCCTGTTGTCCTTATTCTTGTTCTGCCCGAACTGCTGCCGCCTCTTGCCTCCCTGACCGTTCTTCTTCTGGCCCTGGTGGTAGTAGTTTTTCTGCCTGTTCTTAACCTGTCCGGAGGATTCCTCCTCGCCGGAAGCCCTTACAGCGGCCATGTTGCGGTTGTTTTTCCGCTGCTTTCCCTGCCTGAATTTGGGCGTGCTTCCGCGGTCGCGTCCCTGACCATGACCTTGTTCGCGCCACTGGCCGCGGCCCTGCTCACGGCGGTTCTCTCCGTTACCGCCGGCAGACGTGCCTCCGGAAGATCCGCCTGAAAAACCGCCGGCAGATTCTGAAGTACCCGAAAAAGAACCATCAGAAGCGTCGTTGTCGTTCCTGCCGCGCTCGCCGTATTCACCGAATTCGTCCTCTTCGGAGTTCCCGTAACCATTACCGTAACCGCTCCCGGAACCGCCGCTATAACCGCCGCCGTCATAAGAACGCTTCCCCGAATTCTGCCTGTTTTTCTGGCGGTACGGCTTTTTCTCCGCAGACTCGCCGCGTTCGTTCTGGCCGCCGTCCTCCGCGTTGGATCTTTCGCTCTTGCGCCTGACGTTTTCCTCGTCCAGCTCGTCCCGTTCCTTCTTCCTGAGCGCGATATACTCGCTGCGCTCCTGATCCGTAAGCTGGCGGATGTCGTTCACCCCGTACGATTTGATCTCGAAATTCTGCTCGAGGCCCACCTTAACGGTGCACGTCTCTTTGAGCATATTGACCACGATGATCTTCCCCGGGCCGTCGGGGGTCATAATGAGGGAACCGTTTTTCGGCATGATCCCGTGCGCATATTCATACGCCGGCTCCTCGTGCCTGATGCAGCAGAGAAGTTTGCCGCAGTTCCCCGAATACTTCGTCGGGTTGCTTGTAAGCCCCTGGTCCTTCGCCATTTTGATCGTCACCGGCTCGAACATCGTCATGAAGCCCTGGCAGCAGAACTGCCTGCCGCAGACGCCGAGCCCGCCGACAATTTTCGCGTGTTCTCTCGGTCCGACCTGCACCATCTCGATTCGCGTCCTGATAAGCGGCGCGAGCTCCTTCACGAGGTTTCTGAAATCGATGCGCTGGTCCGACATATATGTAAAAACGGCTCTCGAGCGGTCAAGCGTGTACTCCGTCTTGAAAAGCTTCATCTCGAGGCCTTCCTCTTCGATCTTCTGCTTGCAGATCTGGAACGCCTTTCTGGCAAGCTCCGCGTTTTCCGACGCGTCCGTAAGGTCCTTGTCCGTCGCGATTCTCACGACCTGCCTGAGTTCCGTTCCCTCCGGCTCCTTTTCGACCTCTCTCGCGCCGTAAACGATCTCCCCGAGCCCGAGCCCGTAGGCAGTCTCCACGACCACAAAATCTCCCGGTTCAGGTGAATTCTTCCCGGGGTTGTACATAATAATCTTTCCGTTAGGCGTCAGTCTGACGCCGCAAATCTTAGCCATAAAATCTCCTTGTCACGAACGGTCGTCGTGAACATTTTTCCTTCAGTAATCCAATCGCAAGGCGAAAATCGAATCAATCCGCAAGGCACCCTTAAAATCAGGAACGTGAATCCTTCAGCCCGCGATCCGTATAAGCATATTGTCCGTCGCCAGCTCCGGCATCGCGTTTCTCGCAAGGTTCCTGTAGCAACCGTCGATTTCCGCCAGCGCGTTTTTAAGTCTGTAATAGCCTGTGTCCCTCGCAATCGCCGACAGCTGTTCTTTCAGATCCGGGTTCATGATCTCCGTTTTTGAGCCGAACCTGGCAAGCAGCATCGCGTCTCTCGTGAACGACATCATCGAGAAGAAGGCGAAGTCGTAATTCTTGTTTTTAACGTCGATAATTGACGCCACCGCCGCCTTCGCACCGTTTTTCCCGGCGTAAAGGTCCGCCAGTCTCGCAACAAGCTCGCCTCTCGCGCGAATCAGTTCGCCTCCGTCTGCGCAGAGCTCGCCGACCCTTCCCATAATACCGTCCGCGTACGAGCAGAGGAGCGACGTGTCGATTTCGGGAAAACTCTCACCGTTTCGCGCGCTTTCCTCCCTCAGTTCACGGTACTTTCTGATAATCTCGTCGTCCGTGTTCCTGCGAAACTCAATGCCCACCGCCCTCGATCTGACCGTTTCAAGCAGCGGAAGAACACTGTCGCAGAGCAGAATTATAAGCGTATATGCGGGCGGTTCCTCGAACGTCTTAAGAAGCGCATTCTGGGCGGCCTCGCTCATTTTGTCGGCGCGGTCGACGATGAAAACCTTTTTGCTGGAAAAAACAGGCGCCTTGAACACCTCGTCGCAAATGCCCGCTCTAACCGCCTCCACGCCTATCTGGGTTTTCTTCTCCTCGGGGGCGATAATCCTCAGATCGACGTTGTTGCCGCTCTCCCCAAGCTGGCACGCCCTGCACCTGCCGCACTTCCTGCCGTTCACCGGCGCTCCGCACATCGCGAGACCCGCAAACTCAAGCGCGAACGTCATTTTCCCGATTCCGTCGGGTCCGCTGAAAATATAGGCATGGCTTAGCATTCCGCTTTCCACCGCCGCGGAAAGCCTCATCTTAACGTCTTCCTGACCGATAAGCTTCTCGAACGCCATCTGCCCTTTTCAACTCCTTCCAAAAACCGTATCAACCCTGCAAAGCCCGGCATAAACCGGCGAAAACCAGCGCCAAATCCGCGCCTTACTGCTGAGCCGGCTGCCTTAAATCCTCCTGCGTGGACGCTCCCGAAGCGACCGCCGCCGCCCTGACCGCGTCCGCAACTCTGCCGTACAGTTCCTGCCTCGAAACCGGGTCGCACGGGAACGGCAGTATGTTTTCAGGAGAAAGCTCCTCTTCGTCCACGGCTTCTGCAAGCGCGTCCGCCGCAGCGAAAAGCATCCTGTCGTTTATCTCTTTTGCCTTCGCATCCATCGTTCCTCTCAACAGTCCCGGGAAAACGAGAATGCTGCTGATCTGGTTGGGCCGGTCGCTTCTTCCGGTTGCGTAAATGAACGCGCCGCCTTTCTGGGCGTTCTCGGCCAGTATCTCGGGAACCGGATTCGCCATCGCGAAAACAACGGGTTTTTCCGCCATCGAAGCGACGTCGTCCGCTGTAATCACATTCGCAGCCGAAAGTCCTATGAACACGTCCGCTCCTTTTAAAGAGGCCTTGATCTTCCCCCTGATTCCGCGCGGGTTCGTCTTCCTGAAAAGCTCCTGCAGAACCGGATTCCCTGCCGCGCGCCTCTCGAGCATCACCCCGGTCTTGTCGCACATAACGATATCGCGCACGCCCGCTTTTAAAAGCATCTCCGCGACAGCCGTTCCCGCCGCTCCGCAGCCGCTAATAACAATCTTCGCGTCCTTCAAAGATTTTTCCGCAAGCTTCAGCGAGTTTTTCAGCGCCGCAAGCACCGCCACCGCAGTACCGTCACGACTGTCGTTAAAAACAGGAACCGCGCACCTGTTCTTAAGCTCTTTTTCCACCGCGTAGCACTCCGGCGCGGAAATGCCCTCCAGCATGAATCCGCCGAACCCGTATTCAAGGCTCGCGACGATCCCGGTCAAAGACGCCGCGTCCTTACAGTCAATGCAAAGAGGAACCGCGTCGACTCCTCCGAAGGCTTTCAGCACCGCCGCCTTGCCCTCAAGCAGCGGCATGCTCGCCGCCGGCCCTGTATCTCCAAGTTCAAGAACCGACGTCCCGTTAGAGACAATTGCCACGGTATTCCACCGCCTCGTCATCGAAAAAGACTTGTTGCGGTTTGATTTTATCTCAAGGCAGGCCTCCGCCACGCCCGGTATGTAAGCGAGTGAAACGTCGTAGGGTGTATCCAGCGGCACGCGAACGTGCGTCTCGATCTTCCCCTTTATCTCCCTGTGCATTTCAATCGGCAAGCTTTCTTCCATAAATTCAACTCCCCGGTTTCAGGAGCTCCCGTACACGCAAGCTCTCAAATCGCATCAAATTTAAGACGCGTCCCACGCCGCCCTCATCGACGCCTCCAGCTGCTCTCTCGTCCTTGAACCGACGATCAGCGTCACCGGAAAAGGCGCCTCAAGCATCTTGCGCATCGCAAGCTCCGCAACCGGCATTCCTCTCAAGCGGGCCTCCCCGCTTAATCTTTTGTATAACTCAATGTTCTCGCCGCAAAAGTACCTGTCGCGGCATTTCCCCGGCTCCATAAACGGATTTCCCTCTTCGTCGAAACGGAGCTTCGAAAAGAACCCCTTTGCCTGCGAACTGTACGCGAAAAGCGCTTTCCCAGACTTTTCCAAAAATCGGAAATATCCGTCGTCCATCTCCGCGAGCGTCCTGTCGTAAACACGTCCCGGCGCGGTCTTCGCCAGCCCCCACTTTATCTGCACCGCTGGAACAGGCCCGAAACCGCGCTTCACGGCCTCCCTGTCGGCCTCTCTGACTCTCGAAGCGGTAAAATTCGAAAGCCCGTAGCTTCTGATCAAGCCCTCTTTTTTGAACCCCTCGAGAACCTCGACGAACATGCCGCAGTCCTTCTCCGGGTCGTCCCTGTGCAGCCAGTAAATGTCGACGTAATCGACTCCGAGACACGAAAGACTCTCCTCCAGGTCGCTTCTTATCTCCGCGGGCGTCAGCCTCGAAACGGAATAATCGTCAAGCGCCGGAAATCCTCCCTTGGTGGCAAGAACCACGTTCTGCCTCGCGCGTCTGCTCCTCAGCCACTCTCCGATCGTCTTCTCGCTGGAATGCCTCTCGCCGGGAAGATAGTCCGAGTAAACGTGCGCCGTGTCGATCGATTTTCCGCCGCAACCGGTGTAAACGTCAAGAAGCTCGAACGCGCGCTCTTTTGGAACCGTCTTTCCGTAGTAATCGGTGCCGAGCGTGATGCACGAAACCGGGATATCGCCGTCTCCGAGTAAAAACTCTCTCATCGCAATCAGGCGCCGAACGACACTTTATAGGATCTCAGCTCGTTGAGTTCCATCTCGATTTCGGCCTCGATCGCCTTGACTTCCCTTGCGATGTCCTCCGCGGTCTCGTCCTCGGTCCTGAGCACGCCCTGCTGCTTGAAGTTTCTGGAGCGGTTGTCTGTCTGCTCGCGCTGATTCTGCCGCTGTCCGTCGTTCTTCCTGAAGTCTCTGCGCTGGCCCTGGTTCTGCCCCTGTGCCTGCTGCTGACGCTGGTCCTGCTGTTTGAAATTGCGGTTCTTCTTTTTGAAGTTGTTCCCGCGGTAATTCCAGTTCTGCTTGCGACCCGAATCCTGGCCGCCGTTCTGCTCCGGGTGCTTCTGATCGTCTCTGTCATTCGTCCGGTTGCTGTCGTTGTCCATCTGAACCTCCGTTAAACCTTACTCACGTCCGTCATTCGCAAAATGCCTGCAAATGGGATAGTTTTTTCCGTCTTCGTCAGTGAAAATAATGTAATCTCCGTTGACGCGTTTTTTCATCTTCCCCGCCGCGGTCAGCGACTCAAACATGCTTCTGACGGCGTAAAGACTGAATTCGTCGTATTTCTCCTTTATGAGCTCTGTAAGGCAGTCCACGTAATACCGCTCTTCGCTCTCGAATATCTCAATGTCTCCGTTTTCAAGCGAAAGAGATATGGCTGACGGCGGAACCGCTCCGCTTATAAAATACACCGGTTTGATGTACATCCCGAGCCTGTACTCCGAAGCAGGAACCGCGGACCTTCCGAACGCGTCAACCGCGCCGGTTCCGGAAGCATCCTCTTCTCCGCCGAGTCCCTCAAGCGCGCCCTCGCAGACCGTCACGTTTTCCGCACCTGCAACCGCGCACGTAATTCCGGACGAATCATCCTCATGTTTTCCGTCCACCCTCCGCGCGCACCGCCAGACGCTTGTTTTCGAGTCCCAGGGCGCCGGTTCCGCAACGGGAGACGACGCTTCCCCGCTGAATCCCTCGAGAAGCAGCCTCGCCAGTATTTCTTTTTTTTGCACCGAATAGAGTCTCATAAACGCCTTGCTTTCAGGAGATTACATACAAATTCAGTATACACCTTCCGCGCGCGTTTTTCAAGCATTTTCGCTATGCACAGAACCTGTCGCCGTACGCGAGAGCCCCCGCGATTCTGCAGTATTCGGAAACGATACCGTGCGGCATCGACCTGCAGTAAAACCCTCCCTCCGCGTTTTTCGTGTAGTGTCTTCTTCTGTCGTAAGCAATAAATCCGAGGAACCTCTCCTCCGCCGCTCCTTCCGGGAAAGCGTCCTCCGCCCCCTCGTCGCACACTCTTTCCCATCCGGCAAGCTTCAGTCTCTTCAGAGATATTCCGTTGTTTCTCAGGAGCCACGTGTAGTGCGCAATTTCCGCCTCCACCGAGTCCGCGTCGGTCTCCACCGGCACGAGAACGTAGTCGCAGAACCGCATGAATCCGTTCCTCCTCTCCGCGCTCTCCCTCGTCGAGTCGCAGATCACCGTAATGTCGAATTCGCCGTACGCCCACGACATGAAGTCCCTCATCTCGGCGTCGCCCGGAGCCGTTCCGGGCTCTTCTTTCACGCTTCCAAAGAACAGATTTCTACCGAAACTGCACCTTTCCGTCTCAAAAAACGGCTCCTCGCCCTCTTCTTCGTAAGAACCGCGCACGCCTGCACCCGACGTCACGTAAACAGTCTCAGGCTCCGACGCCTCCTCAATGAATTCCCTTTCCGCGTCCCGCCTCCCTTCCGCCGCAGCAATCTTCACAAGGTCCGCCGCGCCGCTCTCTTTAAGGCCCGGCTCCAGGTAGTATTCTATCCGCGGGTTCGTGCAGTCGCAAATCTCATAAACGCAAGTCTTAAAGCCCATGTACGACGAGGTCACGAATCCAAACTCGGCGGCAAACGCAACGTTGCCCGGCACGTAGAGAATCAGCTTTCTGTAGCCTTTTTCGATGTGCGGGAACAGTATCACGCGGTCTTCGGCATCGGTTTCCGCAGGCGGCTCGGGAACATCCTGCCTTTCTTCAGCATCCTCTTCGCTTTCCGACGGTTCCTCCTGAACGGGTTCCGTGTCCGCGCCGGCAGTATTCTTCTCACAGGAAGTATTATCAGCCGCGGCAGTTTTTTCCGCGCCTGCCACGTTGAATGTGATTCTGGCCGCAGTCACATTCATGTTTTCAACGGAAACTGTTCCCGGAGGCACTCTGTCCCCGGTTTGAGCGGATTGGTCAACCTCCGGGGGCTCTGAAACACCCGCGTCTTCCAAAGAATCGCCCGAACCGTTTTGCAGCGCCTCTTCACGAATCGCGGAACGCAGCGCGTTCGCCAGTTCCTCAACGCCCCCGAAACGCCTTCCGACTGCCGGATCGGTACAGACCGCGGCAAATCTTCCTACCGGTCCTCCGATTTCATCAACAGCCTCCGGTCCCGTCCTTCCGGTAATTAGAAACGCGAGAATCATTCCGAGCGAATAAAAATCCGACCTGCAGCACGGCATCCCGCGCGATATCTCAGGCGCCGAAAACCCTTCCGACACAAGTCTAACGGTCTTCGCGCCCGCGGTTTTCGGCGCGCTTCCTCCTCTCGGTTCCGGCCCCGCCGACTCGAAGTCGATCAGAAACACGTCCTCGCCGTCATAGACTACGTTCTCAGGCTTCAGATCTCCGTGGTACATGCCTGTCTCCTCGTAAAAATCCTTCAGCTTCCTCGCCACTGCAAGAACGATCTCCGCCGCCTCTTCGCGCCCGCACGGTCCGTTGCGCTTCGCGAAAGCGTCAAGCGGCTCGCCGTCGATCCACTTTCTGGCCATCACCAGCCGGCCCCCTTCGGTTCTCGACTCAAGGTACAGCCCTTTGTAGGCGGCCTTCCAGATCTCGCATTCGATCCGTCCCTCTGGCGCGTCCTTCGGCCATATCTTAATCAAGACTTTGGCGCCGTTGCTTTTCTTCCTGGCCCTGACGGTCAAAGGATACAAAGCCGCGCCCGTGCGCCCAAAGCCAGTCCCTGCATCTTCCGCGCGTCCCGTTTTCGAGTCGCCGTCAGCGTCCGTTCCCTGCCGCGCAAAAAATCCCCCTGAGGCAGCTTCGGACCAAGTCCCTTCTGCGCCTGCAGCCACGGCTTCCGCGCCCGCGTATCTTCCGTTGAAATAAAACTCCATGTGCCCCCTCCTTGCGAACCGTCTCCCCCGAAAGACGGCCGCGGTTTCCCGGTTTGTTGCCCGTTTGTGCTCCGGCAACGCAAATACTACCGCCGTACACGGACGTTTGCAAGCGTTTTTTTATTTTCCAAAAAACTCCGCATTTCCCGAAAATAAGGCAAAAACGGAAAATGTGCCGCCGCCTTCTGTAACTTATTTGGCACGCCTTCGGGAAGCGGATTCCGGCCTCGCAAAACCCGGCAAAAAATATTTTTCGGAGCGACCGGAAAGCGGCAGCGTTTCAAGGTTTTTTCAAGGTTTCTCCCGCAAACCGCGGACGTTTCCCTCCGAAGGTCCGGGAACCGGGAAGCCGCGAAAAACTCAAGTCCGAGATTGATTTCGGCGGCGAGTCGTGATATCATTTTATTTTGAAAGAACCGTTGGGAGGACCGGATGGATTTTCAGGCCGAGGCAAGAGACGAATTATTCGCGCGCGAAGAGCTTCTCATAGGCAAAGAGGGGCTTGAGATTCTCGCGAATTCCTGCGTCGCGGTCTTCGGACTGGGCGGCGTCGGCGGGAACTGTGCGGAGGCGCTTGCGAGGGCGGGCGTCGGCAGGCTGATTCTTGTCGACAACGACAGAGTGTGCCTTTCAAACCTCAACAGGCAGCTCTTCGCGACGCTCGACACGGTGGGGATGCTCAAAACCGAGGCGGCCGCGGAAAGGCTCGCGAAGGTGAACCCTTTTTGTAAAGTTACCGCGCTTGACATGTTTTTCGGCGAGGACACCGCGGACCGGATCGACTGGGAATCGGTCGATTTCATTTGCGACGCGGTGGACACCGTGAGCGCGAAGGTACTTCTGGCGGCAATCGCGCAGGAAAAAGGCATAGGCATAATAAGTTCGATGGGCACCGGCAACAAGTTCGAGCCTTCAGCCCTGCGTGTGGCGGACGTTTTCGCCACCTCCTACTGCCCGCTCGCGCGTGTGATGCGCAGGCTGCTTAAAGAGCGCGGCATTAAAAAGCTGAACGTCGTTTATTCTGAGGAGGTTCCCGTCCGCACGGGCAGCCGCACACCGGGAAGCATTTCGTTCGTGCCCCCCGCCGCCGGTCTTATTATGGCCGGGTTCGCGGTCAATTCTATTTTAAAAAAGCGCCCGTAGACGGCGCAGATGATTCCGATTTTTAAAGGAGCTAAAGGATGAACCCGATTTACCAGAAACACCATTTCAGCCTTATGTGGCCGGACTACGAAGCAGGACGCGCGCGCGAACAGGCGATGAAAACCGACGAAGGCCGTCTGTTCAACCAGGACATCATGGAGCGCGACGTCAACGCAAACATGATTCTTGAAGGCATGGAGGTCAGGAACGAGGGCCGCGAGTATATTATAAGCAGGATCAGCGATATGGTGACCGACGAGAAGACGATCTTCTACCGCCAGTCGATTTTAAAAGATTTTCTGAAATACCCGGAGATCGAGATCATGGCCAACGCCGACCTGCTGCCGCTCACGATGCAGCTCGGGCGCATGGAGAAAACGAACCTGGCGCACGACGACGACGTCCGCAAGACGGTCTGGCGAATGGAGCTTCTTAAAGTTTACGTGCAGTGCGTCACCGTTCTGGAGCGGATTTTCTGCACCTCTTCGCGCACGTTTGACTCCGAAGGGCTGCTTAAGCTTCGCGAACTCATCAGCGGGATTACCGCCGACCCGGCCTATCACGAGCTCGTCCGCCTGCTCCCCGTTTTAAGCGACGACATAAGAAGCATCCAGAGCGTTACGCTGGGAATCAACCTCGACAACGAGCTCCACCCGGTCGAGTCCGTTCTGCTCTCCGTGAGCGAAAAACCGATCAAGCGCAAGGGCCTTCTGTCCAATCTTTTCGGCACTAAAACGAACGAGGACAGGTACTACGGCATCGGCACGTTCTATACGATTCTTAAAGACAACAGCGCGGGAACCCTCGACGCCGCGATTATGCGCGACCTCAGTTCCGTAATGCGCGACACCTTCCGCCACCTCGCGGAGTCCCTCTCCCGCTTCGAGCGAGTTGAGTCGGCCTTCCTTTTTGAATTAATGCCTGAGATCTCGTTCTACATCGGCGGCAGTCACCTTGTCAAAAAGCTCAGGAACGCCGGCCTGCCGATGTGCTTTCCGACCCCGCTGCCCATGGACGCGCGCAGGTTTGACGTGCGCGACATTTACGACGTGAGCTTCGCAATCAGGGTCATGTCCGACACGGGCATCAACAAGCTCGACAACGTCGTCGTCACGAACGATTTCAAAATGGGCGACAAAGAGGGGCGCATAGGCGTGCTCACCGGCGCGAACCAGGGCGGCAAGACAACCATTACGCGCGCGCTCGGACTTGCGCAGATGATGTTCCAGGCGGGTCTTCCCGTCGCGGGCACGCAGGGCGAGATCAGTCCGTGCGACAACATTTTCACCCACTTCCCCGAGCTCGAAAAGAACTCCGTCAGCGAAGGCCGTCTCGGCGAGGAGTGCGTCAGGCTCGAACAGATCCTTCCCAAGCTGACCAAGTACAGTATGATTCTGATGAACGAGTCGCTGTCGAGCACTTCCCACCAGGAGTGCCTGTTCATCGCGACCGAGATCATGCGCTACCTGCGTAAAATCGGCGCGCGCGCGCTTTTCGCGACGCACATCCACGAGCTTGCCGAAAACATTCCCGAGCTCAACAAAGAAGAGGGCCTGTCGGACATGATGAGCCTTGTCGCGGGCGTCGACGAGTCCCACGAACTCGAAGTTATGACCGAACAGGGAATCAAAAAGCTTAAATCCGGAAGCAAGCGCACCTACAAGATCACGCCGATGCCGCCTCAGGGAAGAAGCTTCGCGCTTGATATCGCGCGCACGTACGGAATAAGCTTCGAGCAGCTGCTTCAGTCCCACGAGGAACAGACCGGTGGCAAGGAAGAAGCGCCTGCCGAAAGCAATTAATCCGCGTTAGATTTTCACTAAACAAAGGCAAAAACCGATGAAGTATCTTGTTATTTTGGGGGACGGAATGGCCGACTATCCGGTTCCGGAGCTCGGCGGCGCCACCCCGCTTATGAAAGCTTTCAAACCCAATATAGACAGAATGAGCGAGTACGGCGAACTCGGCCTTGTGAAGACGGTTCCCGACCATCTCAACCCGCCCGGGAGCGACATCGCGAACATGTCGGTGCTGGGCTACGACCCGGATAAGTTTTATTCCGGGCGTTCACCTCTCGAAGCGGTCAGCATGGGCATTAAATTAGGCGACGAGGATCTCGCGGTGCGCTGCAACCTGGTGTGCCTCTCGGACGACGAACCCTACGAGCAGAAAACTATGCTTGACTACAGTTCCGACGAAATCACAACGGCGGAGTCGAAGGATCTGATCGAGTATATTAACGAAAAGCTCGGCACGCCCGCGTTCAGGTTTTATCCGGGAATCAGCTACCGCCACTGCATCGTCATGAACGTACCCGCCGGCGTGAAGCTTCTCTGCACTCCCCCGCACGACATTACCGAGCGTCAAATTACCGGGTATCTCCCTAAAGGCTTTATGAGCGACGAACTGCTCGCCTGCATGAAAAAGAGCTACGAGCTGCTGACGGAACACCCTATCAATAAGGCGCGCGTTGCCCGCGGTCTTAAACCTGCGAATTCCATCTGGCCCTGGGGCGAAGGAAGGCGGCCCTCCCTTTCGGATTTTCATGAAAAGTACGGACTCCGCGGCGCCGTCGTGTCGGCGGTCGACCTTGTGCGCGGGCTCGGTATCTGCGCGGGAATGAAGAGCATCGTAGTCGAAGGCGCTACAGGCACATATAAGACAAATTTTGAAGGCAAGGCAGACGCGGCGGTGAGATTTCTGCTTGACGGCGGCGACTTTGTATATATTCACATGGAGGGCCCTGACGAGTGCGGCCACCGCCACGAGATTCCCGAAAAGATCCTCTCGATCGAGTATATTGACGCGCGCGTTGTCGGGCCCATTGAAAAAGCGCTGCGGGACGCCGGCGAGGACTTCAGGATGCTCATTCTTCCCGACCACCCCACCCCGCTCGTTCTCAGAACGCACACCCACGACGCGGTGCCTTATATTATTTACGACAGCAGGCAGAAGTTCATGCAGAACCCGGGCGCGAAGTACGACGAGAATTTCGCGCGGCTGACGGGCGTTTACGTTCCCGAGGGGCATAAACTTATGGCCAGGTTCATTGAAGGCGGGAAAGCCTGACGGACAAGGCCTTTTGAATATCTGCTTAAAACAAAAATCCGCTCCTTGACCGGGGCGGATTTCTTTTTATACTTGTGTATTCGGGTTATTTGCTTTTTTGCGCTTCAACTTTAACTTGTACGCAGGAATGCTCCGCAGCTTTTCGACGGCTTTTTCCGCCGTGAACCCTTCTTTGTCCGCGAAGAATATTTCCGACGTGTTCCCGCGTTTAAAATAGAACAGCAACGAGTGTTTCAGCTCCTTCGTTTTGGCAAGGCCGGCGAGTTTGAGAGTGCTCGTGCGGTCGCCGTTTTCGACCTCGATCCGGTCCCTGTAAAAGAAGGCGTGAACGTTCCTGACTTCTTCGCAGGCCTTCGAGGCCTCTTTTTTTTCTGTTCGCAAGCATCGAAACGAGACCCAGAATTCCCGCCGCCACTACGACGGCGCCTGCAACGATCTCAATTACAGTCAGTTTCGAGTCGAACCTGCCGCCGGAGATCAGCCCCGCCAGAGGCTTAAACGACAGAAAAACGGCGCCGCCCGCTATCAAAAGAACGTAGCAGAAAAGCGAGCCCCTGTAAACGCGCGCGTAAATCTCGCGCATGATCTCAGGTTTGTTCACGGTCGTATTTTCCGCAACCGGCTCTTCGCGAAGTTCGTCCATAAGTTACTCCTTCCTGCTCGTTTTTGTTCCGTCAAATGTCGAAATCGATATTAATCCCCAGATCGTAGGCGAAAGACGACAGAATATACTTGTCGCGAATGTCGCGCGTCATTACAAAATCAACCGGTATCTCTTCGTCGGGAAGTCCAATCTCCGAAGGCCTGACAGGCGCGCCCGCGTCGCGAAGCATGTCTGCCACCCGGTGTGCGGACGGAAGCGTTTTTTCCGCCTCCGCTTTGATCAGTTCGTAGTTCGCCGCGATTTTCCGCAGCCGTTCTTCCGTGTCCGCGCGGTCGTAAAGGCGTCTGTTTTTCAGGTCTTCAGCTATGATTTCGCCGCCCGGTCCGAGCCTCGCCGCAATCTTTTTCGCGTGTTCATGAACGTCAAAAACTTCGTGCACGCGGCGGGCGCGTTCATAATCCGGCTTGGAACCGTTCATTTTTGCTATTTGCGCGAAAAGCTTTTCGTACCCTTCAAGGGCGAGAACGGTGCCTATTCCGCACTGGATCCCGTGAAGCGCCACCGGAGTGCCGAACGAAACGCCCCGCATGTCCCATATATGCGAAAAATAGTGTTCGATTCCCGAAGCCGGCCTGCTGATTCCCGCATAGTCCATTGCGATACCCGAGATCACCAGCCCCTCCATTACCGCCTCGATTGCCTCCGGTTCCCTGTTTTTGAGCCCCGCGGCGTTCGAGACCACCTTTTCAAGCGCCTCGCGCATCAGGTTTACGGTCAGTTCGCAGTAATACTCGCCGGTCACAATATGCCCCAGCTTCCACTCGAAAAGCGCAACGTACTTCGCGATCATGTCGCCGAGTCCCGCAAGAATCGAATTCTCCGGCGCCGCGCAGAGTATCTCCGTATCGCCGACTACCGCGTCCGGGCAGCGCGACCCGACCGAAACCTTAAGGCCGCCCCTCAGCACCGAGGAAGTTGACGAACAGAAACCGTCCATGGAAGGCGCCGTCGCGACCGTCACAAAAGGCGCCCCGGTCATGTGCGCGAGTATTTTGCAGATGTCGTTGATGACCCCCGAGCCGACCGCCACCACTGCCGTCTTTCCCGCGGCGAGGGGGTCTTCGGAGGCGGGGCCGCCGCACATGTTCAGAACGGCGGCCCCCACTGCCGGCTCGTCCGGCTCGACAAAGCCGCGGTCAAAGACAAACCTGTCGAGCCGGAACCCGGCCGCGTCCAGGATCGCGGCGACGCGGCCGCCGGCCGCCCGCTCCGTGTTTCTGTCGCTTACTATATAAGCGCGGGCGGCCCCGAGCCGGCCCAGTACGCCCGGCAAAGCACTGAGGGCGTCCCTGCCGATGATGACCTCTTTAACGTTGGCCCCGTGGTCACGCCCGCACGCGCACGCGAACCGCCCCTTTTGTATAAGCTCCGCCGCCCGCATGCATCCGGAATCCATAACAGGATTCAAACCGGGATTCAAAACAGTTTTCAACCGCTTCACGCCTCTTTTCGTTTCAGTTTTTGTCCGCGTGTCTCGAGTATTTATATGTTTCGCGCGTTTTCTTCGCCGCACCCGTGCTCCGCAAAACCCGGGTCGAACGAAGGCATTAGTTTCAGTTTAAAAAGATTGCGCCTGTGAAGTGTGTCGATGCGCCGCTTCGTGTCTTCGTCGTCGATCTCCCCTGTTCTTATATACCTGTCTAAGACGTCGTAGGTGAAGCCCAGGTTGTCCTCGTCGGTCTTTCCCGAAAGTCCGTCGGACGGCGCCTTGTCGGTCAGTTCACGCGGCAGGCCCAGCAGCCTTCCGAGGGCCTTGACTTCAGTTACAGTCAGATGTGAAAGCGGGCTGAAGTCGCCCGCGGCGTCGCCGTACCTTGTCGAGTAGCCGACCCAGTCCTCCGAGAGGTTGCAGGTGTTGACCACCCTGCCGTTCATACACTGTGAAACGTAGTAAAGCGTGCTCATTCTGATGCGCGGCGGCAGGTTGATCGCCGCCTGTCTCGTCTCGGTAACGTCCTCCGGAACCGCGTTTTTAAGCCCCTGCACCGCATCGGCAATGTTCACCGTGAAGTGGCGAATACCGAGCGTTTTTACCAATTTATAGGAAAAATCGATGTCCGGCTGCTCGCCGTTGGGCATCAGCACGCCGATCACTCTGTCCTTCCCGAGCGCCTCCGCACAGATCGCCGCCGCAACAGACGAATCCTTGCCGCCCGAAATTCCGACGACCGCGTTGCAGCCCGGTCCGTTCTCCTCGAAAAACTCGCGGATCCATTTCACGAGCGCGTCTTTCACAGCCTTTATGTCAATTTCCGGCTCCCGCTTTAATTCAGTATTCACGCCGATCTCCTCCCCGGTGTTTTCACAAATCCCGGTTCCCGCCTCAATGTACTCTGAAACCGCCTTCATCAACAGTTCTGTGCCTCCTTCGGGAAGCTCGCGCCGCGCCTCCGCAAGCACAATCATCTTCGCCAGAATTCCGGTAAAATCTCCTCCCGAAAACGCTACTTCCGCGCCGTCCGCAACCGCTTTGAAGCCCGAATCCGCAATCAAAAGGTCCGCGACGGTTCGCAAAATTTCCGACCTTTCGAGAACGTCCGCAAGCGTTTTTTCCGCGCCGTCCGGGAAATATTTCCCGGCGTTTCCCGCCTCGCTCTCAGGAATGCATTTCCCGGAAATACCGGCTTTTTTCCAAATCTGCCGCGCCCGCATCAGCGCGTAGAGATAGCAGAAATCCTCCGGATTTTCCGCCGAAATTTCCGTTTTCCCTCGTTTTCCCGCGTTTTTCCGGCATTTCCCGGAAATATCCGATATTTCCCGCGCAAGGAACAATCCGTCCGCCCTATAGTTCAGATATTTCCCGCAGGCGTAGAAATACCCGACGCCCGGAAATATTTCCCGCAGTTTTTCCGCCGCCTCCGACGCCTCTTTTTCCGACCTCATAAAGCAGCAAAAATCGCAGCGAAAACTTTCGTCCGGAGTCCGTTCCGGATCGAATTTTCCCGCCGCGAAGTTTTCCGGATTCAGCCTCGGTCCGGTCACCTGAAATCTGATCTTCATCTCACTGCTTCCCCATGAACTCCTCGGGGTCGACCCGCAGCACCGGGCCGTCGAGCCCTCCCAGGAACAGCTCCGCGAGTCCCGCGAATTTTTCAGCGCTGTCGCTCGTATAATAAACAGTCTTGCCGCCCTTCTTTTTGCCGGCGATTCCGGTCCTCTCAAGAAGGTCTTTCAGCTGCGCGGCGACGGCTTTCGCGGAGTTCACGAGCGTCACGTTGGCGCCGAGTTCCCGCGCAATCACCTTTTCAAGATAAGGGTAGTGGGTGCAGCCCAGAACGAGCGTGTCGATGTCGCCGATTCCCGACAGGTATTTTTTGCAGACCGCGGCGGTGATTTCGTTGTCCCACCAGCCCTCTTCTACCAGTGGCACGAACAGCGGGCAGGCCTTCCCGGTGAAAACGCAGTCGCCGCGGAGCGATTTGATCGAAGTCTCGTAAATGCCGCTCCTGATCGTGGCCTGCGTGCCGATGACGCCTATTCTGCCGGTTTTACTGACCCTCGCGGCCTCTTCGGAACCCGCCCTGATCACGTCCACAACAGGCACCCCGAACGACTCCAGGAACTCCCTTCCGCTGCAGGCAGCCGCAGTATTGCACGCCGCGACGATCGCCTTGACGTCCTTCGAGAGCAGAAGTCTGATGTCTGATTCGGTGCATTTTCTGACGGTTTCGGTCGATTTTGTGCCGTAGGGCGCCCTTCCGCTGTCGCCGAAATAAATAAGGTCCTCGCCGGGCAGAAGCTTCCTGATCTCTTTAAGAACCGTCAGGCCGCCCAGGCCGGAGTCGAATATTCCGATTGGTTTTGAAGCGGTTTTCTTCATGTTTTTCTCCGCGTTTTGCAAGATTTTCCGGAAATGCGTCCGTAATTTTCCGGAAATGCGTCCGTAATGCTCCGGAAATGCGTCCGTAATTTCCCGGAAATAAGCTATAATCAGATGAGATCAATCTATCTCGACAGATGCCTTTTGTTGTGCTCGAAGTCCTCGATCGCCAGCTTCACGAGCCGAGTGATAAGCTCTTTGAACGGAATTCCGTCGTACGCGAGCATCTTCCCGTACATGCTGATGTCGGTAAAGCCCGGAATCGTATTCACCTCGTTCAAAAGAATGCGCCCCGTTTTCCTCTCGCGGAAGAAGTCGACGCGTGCCATTCCCGCGCAGTCCAGCGCCTTGAACGCCTTCACGGCAAGCTTCCTGATAGTTTCGCGGTCCTCTTCGGGAATCGCGGCGGGAATTCGCGTGGAACTCGTCCCGTTGATGTACTTGTCGTCATAGTCGTAAAACTCGCTCTCTGAAACGATCTCGCCCGGCGTGGACGCCACCGGATCTTCGTTGCCCAGAACCGCGCACTCGACTTCCTGAGCGTCGATGTACTCCTCAACCAGCACTTTTCTGTCGAATTCCGCGGCGGCGCGCAGGCACTTTTCGAGCTCCGAAGGCGCGCCGACCTTAAACGCCCCGACGCTTGAACCCGAGTTGGAAGGCTTCACGAAGCAGGGATAGCCCAGCTTTTCACCGACCTCCGCAGCCACGCTGTCAAAACCGTTTTCAATCTCGCCGCGAGTCACGATAACCGCCTTCGCCTGCGGAATACCCGCGTGCTCCAGAACGATCTTCGTGTACGCCTTGTCCATGCAGACCGCCGACGCCAGCACGCCCGGCCCCGCGCACGGCTTCCTGTTCAGCGCAAAAAAGCCCTGAATCGTGCCGTCCTCGGCCATAATTCCGTGCATCACCGGGAAGACCGCGTCGCACCACCGGACACATTCCAGTGCGGGAGCCATTCCCGACCCCTCAGTCACGCGTGAAGTCCAGCGCCCGTCCTTGATTTCCTCAAGCGGAATGCCGGTCACCGGCTGCCAGTCGCCGTTCTTTGTAACGCCGCACACGCGCACTTCGAAAACGCGCCTGTCCACGTTATTTAGCACGGAATAGGCGGAAAGGCATGAAATTTCATGCTCCGTGGACTGGCCTCCGAATAGCACCAGCAATTTAATTTTTCCGGATTCAGATTTTTTCACCGTCAATCTTTTCCTTTCTCCGGCCGTCAGCCGTTTATCAGTCAGCCGTTTATTCTTCAGTACCGTCGATATTTTCCGCCCCGCGCCCCGCTTCAACAAGGAACGCCTCGAGCTCCTTCTTCCACATCGTATCGTCGATTTTCCCCTTCACGCGCACGCCGTCGCCGCGGTACTCTTCGTCTTCGATCTGTCCGTTCGAGTGGAGGTACGACAGCGCCCAGCCTTCCGTGTAGGGAATCACCGCGTCGAAAATCTTCTCGGAAACCTTGAAAAATCCCACGATCGCGTCGCGAAGTTCGTCCATCCCCTCGCCCGTAACGGCGCTCACATAGAACGTCTTATGGGCCGTCTGACCCGCGTTATCCGCCGCAATTTCCGCCGACCCCGCCTTGTCGATCTTGTTGACCGCCACGTACATCGGCTTGCTGCCTGCGCCGAGTTCGGAAATGAGGTCGTTCACCACCTTCGCCTGTTCCTCCGCATACGGACTACTGCCGTCTATAACGTGGAGCAACAGGTCCGCGTATTTCAGCTCCTCAAGCGTGGATTTGAAGGCCTCAACGAGCTCGTGCGGCAGTTTTCTGATGAATCCGACCGTGTCGATCAGCAGGAAGTCGCGGTTTTCAGGGGTCACCAGCTTGCGCACGGAGGGGTCCAGCGTCGCGAAAAGCATGTCCTCGGCGAAAACGTCGCTGTCGCAGAGTTTGTTCACGATGGTCGATTTTCCGGCGTTGGTGTAGCCGACGACCGCGACCTGGGGAATGCCGTTCTTTTTGCGCTCCTTTCTGAGCGTGCCGCGGTTCACCGCGACTTTTTTGAGCTCGGCCTCGAGGTACGCGATCCGGCGCCTGATGTGGTTCCTGTCGGACGTCAGCTTGCTCTCGCCGGGGCCCCTCGTGCCGATGCCGCCGCCCAGTCTTGAGAGCGACGTTCCGAGGCCGATCAGGCGGGGAAGTCTGTACTTCTGCTGAGCCAGTTCGACCTGCAGGCGGCCTTCACGCGACTTTGCGCGCGCGGCGAAAATGTCAAGAATCAGCGTGGTCCTGTCGACAACGCGCATTCCCGTGAGCTCCTCCAGGTTTCTGACCGTTCCCGCGCTCAGCTCGTCGTCGGCAATGAGAAGCGTGGCGTTCAGCGCCTGGCGTTTGAGCGAAATTTCCTGCGCGAGGCCTTTTCCTATATAGTAGCGGGCATCCGGCGAGGGCCTTCTCTGCGGGTATTCCGCGACCGTGTCGGCGCCGGCGGTGTCTGCAAGCTCGATCAGTTCGGCAAGGGGCGCGTCGCTTCCGCGCAGGAACTCGTCCTTAGGCAGAATCACGCCGCACACGATGGCGCGTTCACGTTCGTTTTTTACCGATTCCGAGGCAAAATCCGCCGCCTCGCCGTCGATTTCGAGAATCTCGTCGAAAAGGCTGTCGAACTCGCCTGTCCTCCACACGGGAACCGGCCCCACCGTCTCGTGCTCTGTAAAAAGCCCTTCTTCGTCACGCCTCGGAAGCGTTACCGTCAGCCCCGTGGCGCGTTCCTCTTCGCAGTTCACGCCCACAACGCCGCACGCGTCCAGCCTTGAAACCTGCATTGAGCTGATGTCCACGTCGGACGGCGTCGAAGTCCCGTTCGGGTGCGTGTGCCAGAGCCTGATGCCCGAAAGCCTCTTTTCGCCCCTGCGCGCGTCCTCGAAGCCCTCAAGCGTAACGCTCTCCGGATTGCCGACGCTGATCGCCTCCACGCGGTTCCTGCGGTCCATGAACACCGCGAACTCCACTCCCGCCGAAGCAGTCGCAGTCACGAGCATGTCGAGAATCTCACCGGGAAGGAACTCCCCCGGTCCGTACACGTTGCCGACAAAGCTCTCGAGGTAGTCGAGAAGCGCCTTCCTTATTGAATTAGTGTTTCCGTAGATTTTTTCCGGCATATGTTTTCCGTAGTTCTTTCAGTTCAAACCGTTTCCGGCAATTATTTTCCGTTAATTTCCGGCTTTTCCCGCTATTTTCCGGCTTTTTCCTCTTTTTTCCGCCTTCTGTCCGGCTGCGGAACCTCCTGCTCCTTCCAGATTCCCCGCTTGACCGCCCCGAAAACGTTCTCGCGGAAGAAGCGGTTTCCGGCGTTCAGTTCGTCCAGAATCTTCTTGACGTCGCTCCGCTTGCTGGCAAGGTCCATCGGGCACGGGTTCGCGACGACCGGGTAGTTCTCGAGCCGCCTAAAAGCGCGAATGTCGCTCTCGTCAACGTAGATCATCGGTCTGATGACCGTAACGCCGCAGCGCTCGAGGTACGTCTTGGGCATGAAGCAGTAGAACCGCCCCTCATATGAAAGGCTCAGGAACGCGGTCTCGACGACGTCGTTCCGGTGGTGTCCCAGCGCGACCACGTTGCAACCCGCTTTTGCCGCACTGTCGTTGAGCGCCCCCCTGCGGAGATTTGCGCACAGCGCGCACGGATTTTTCTCGTCCCTCAGGTCGAAAACGATCTCTTTTATGTGGGTCTCGATAACGTCGTAAGGAACGTCCAGCGATTTGCAATAGGCGGCAATCTCCGAGAAGTCCATTTCCGGGAATCCCATAGCGACCGTCATCGCGCGAAGCTCGAACTTTTTCGGGTAAAAGCGCCTCAGCGCCGCCAGCGCGGAAAGAAGCGCCACGCTGTCCTTGCCGCCTGAAATGCCCACGCAGACCCTGTCACCCTCGCCGATCAGGTCGTAGTCCTGGACCGCTTTCCTGACAAGGCTCAGAATGTGCTGAAGCGACTGCTTGCGCTTGGCGTCGAGAAGCTTCGCCTCCTTTTCGGCGTCCTCTCCCGAAAGCACTGCTGTAGCGTCTCCCGAAAGCGTTTCCGCGGTCTGAACCTGCTCCGCGATATTCATTTCGAGAAGATCATCCACGCTCTGCCTCTTTCCCCGGAAATGAGTCGCAGCCATACCTGCGGCTGCGCTTTGATCCGGGCATATTTCCTCATAATATTTTACCACCGCAGAGCCCCGTTTTTCAAGCGAAAACCAACGCACCAAGCGTCTTGGAACGGCCGTCAGTCTCTTTCTATAAAAAGAGCCGGGGCGGCCTCTTAAACTCAACCGCGCCGCCCCGGTTCCCCCTATTTAAAAATTAGCCTTCAATAAAGCGTCACTGCGCGCTGCCGCCCGGTCCGTTGTCCTCGAACTCGAGATAACTCGTCGCCAGTTCCATCATCCGCTCTTCATTCACGTCGGTCAGCGCAAAACGCTCGTCCTTCATTCTCGCTTCAATTTCCTCGTTGTAGAGGCGCGCGAGCATCGAATACTGCACGTTCCCGCGCACGTTGTCCACGCTGGTGTTGTCGGGGTCGCTGATCAGGCCCACCGTCTGGTCGAAGTCGGTGATGCCGATCACCATTATCACGGTGATTTCTCTATCGGATTCGATTATTTCCGGTTTTTCCGAAAGCGCGTCCGCTTCGTGCACCCAGTCGATCGCCGCGGAGGAGAGCGAACCCGCCTCGCCGTTGTAGAAGTTCACGTCGACGAGACCCAGGTCGGACGAGACCGTTTCGGACTCTGAGAAGCCCTTCACGATGTTCTCGAATGCATGTCCGTCCTCCACCAGCTTCACGTACGACTCCGCGTTCTTTCTCTTCTCGGCGCAGGCCGATTCGGAGAGCGGGTTGCCGTCGTCGTCAAGCTTTGAAAGGACCAGATAGCGGATGGTTTTAATGCGGTAGGCGTCGGGATCGGCGTCGTATTCGGGCCGGAATTTCTCCATGTACTCGTCGAAAGCCGCCTCGTATTCGGTGAGTTTTGTCTGGTATTCGGCGTATTTCGTGTCGTACTCGGCCTTTTTCGTGTTGTACTCGGCAAGGTCGGTCTCGTACTTTGCTTTCGTCTCCTCGTCGGCGTCGTCGGCAGGCTTGGAAGGTTCGGTCGGCTTCTCCGGCTCTTCGGGAAGCTCCAACGTAAACGAGTAGTTGTTCTCGTCCGACCAGGCCGTCTCGTGCATCTCCGCGTACATCTGCTGGCGGGTGTAGCGCTTCGCGTCGTTCACGCTCATTCCGTAGACGTACGTGAAGTACTCGTCGCGGGTGCAGCCGTAAAGACTTGCGCCGTAGTCCGCCTCACTGTCGATGTACTCGAGAATCTGCGCCAGCTCCTCCTCGGAGATCTTGTACCCGGAGCCCTCTTTCTCACTTGCTTCTTTTCCCAAAATATAGGCAACTTTGAAGCCCTGCGCAACCTCCATCGTGCGGTCCGCGGCGCGCCTTAAATAGGTGACGCCCTCTTCGTCCTCGGAGCAGAAAAACGCCTTCATGTTCGCGAGGTTCTCTTCGTCGGTCAGGTTTTCGTCGTAGATCTTGCCCTCTTTGTAGTAGATTTCCCTGAGTCCTTGATAGAGGAAATAGTAAAATTCGCTCTCGTAGACCGGTTCGCCGCCCGTTTTCGCAATCACAAGCGTCGACTCCGGCTCGTCTGAAACGGGTTCCGGCGTGGCGGTGGCAGCGGGTACATCGGTCTGATTCGACGGGTCGTTTCCGTTGTCGCACGCGGCAAAAAGCGCCGCAAACATCACGGCGCAGAGAAGCACCGAAATCACTTTCAAGAATTTGTTCATCTGATCTTCCTTTCTTCGTCCGGCGGCCTTGTGAACTGCGCCGCCAAGCGCCTGCCTGAATTACAGCAACTCGTACATCTCCTGCGCGTCCGCCTTTTTGACGGTCTCGGAAATGCTCTTCACTCTGAATTTCACCGGTCCGTTCGCGAACGCTATCTCGACAACGTCGCCGACTTTCACGTCGTAGCTCGCCTTGACCTGCCTGCCGTTCACGCTGACCCTGCCGCCGTCCGCCGCCTCGTTGGCGACCGTTCTGCGCTTGATCACGCGCGAAACCTTGAGAAATTTGTCAATTCTCATTTCAGTTCTCCTTTTTCGAACGGATCACGCCGTCCGTCTCTCTCTTGAGCGCGAGCTCGCATTCCACGCCGTTCTCCTCCGCCCTCCTGCAGATCTCGAACAAAAGTCTGCCGACCTGCTTTTCGTCGGAATAGTCGATATTTCCGGGAAATGAGCCGTTTTCTCCGCAGCAGTTTTCTCCGCCAAACGCATTGGCGTCCGCGCAGGAATCTCCCGCTTTCCTGATCTTCTTCGCCGCCTTCTGCGCCCGCATCAGCGCCGGGAACACCTCGGGAATGTCGCAGAGGTCCTGGTAAAGGCTCGTGAACCCCTTCTCTTTGATCTTGGCGGCCTCCCAGTTGGCCAGCGCCTCGGCCGGATTGTCGGCGTGCTGCGTTCCGAAAATGTGCGTGTGCCGCGAGAGCATCTTCCGGGCGCACCTGTCGGTAATGTCTTCCAGGTCGAACTCGCCGTTTTGCCTGCCCACCGACGCGTGAAAAAGCACCTGCAGAAGCACGTCGCCGAACTCCTCCGTCATTTTCGTCACGTCGTTCTTTTCGATCGCGTCGACCGCCTCGTACGCCTCCTCGATCATCGGCTTGATAAGGGAATAGTGGGTCTGTTCGCGGTCCCACGGACAGCCGCCCGGTCCTCTCAGCTTCTCGACTATCTCGCGAAGCTCCTCCATATCGTATTTGACACCGTTTTTCTTCTTCGGAATCTCGAGCATTTCCGCCTCCGTAACCTGCTTTCGTAAACAACTCTCAAAATCATGGGCTTGCGGCCCGCGCCCCGCTTTGTTATAATCACACACGGGGCAGTAGGAATTGTATCATTTTTTCGCGGTTCCGAAAAGCGTTTTATTTATATAGACCCGCGTACGTACGCAATCGCGCGTTTTATTATCGCCCCTGTCTCTGAAAAAATGCTGAAATGCCGCCTTTGCGGCGGAAAAACCCGGCAGAAAGAGAATTTAGATTGATTACTGATTGCAGTTTTAAAGAAGTGACAACAAATATGAACGAAGCCCTGGCCGAGGCAAAAAAAGCGGCGGCGGAAAACGGAGTTCCCGTCGGGTGCGTGATCACTGACGGCAGCGGGAACATTATTTCGCGCGCCCGCAACCTTCCCGGGAAGTCGCTCCTCGTTCACGGCCACGCTGAAATTCTCGCGATAAACGAAGCCGCCGAAAAGCGCGGCTCGCTGAACCTTTCGGACTGCACGCTCTACGTGACTCTGGAGCCCTGCCCGATGTGCCTCGGTGCCATCGAATCCGCCGGCATCAAAAGTGTTTTCTACGGCGCGAGAAGACCTTCCGGTTCTAACGGAGCGTGCCGCGTTCCCTGCCTCGGGGGGATTCTCGAAAACGAATGCGCCGCTTTGCTCGGAGACTTTTTTGCGGAAATTCGCGACTCCGCGGAGCGGTAAGATTACTTATAGGAGATTTGAAATGACTATACGACTTGAGACCGAAAAAGACTACAGGGCTGTGGAAGAGCTGACCCGCGAGGCGTTCTGGAACGTCTACAAACCGGGCGCCGACGAACACTACTACGTGCATATGATGCGCAGCCACCCGGACTTCATTCCCGAGCTGGATTTCGTGCTCGAAGACGGCGGCAGGATCATCGGCAGCATAATGTACACGAAGGCGTGGCTTGAGGACGAGAACGGTTTCAGAAAAGAGATCGTGTCGTTCGGACCCCTGTGTGTGGCGCCGGAATTTCAGCGGCGGAGGCTCGGCAAGCTCCTCATCGAGCACTCGTTCGACGTCGCCAGGAAGATGGGCTACGACGTGAATATCAACTTCGGGAACCCGGGCAACTACGTCAGCCGCGGCTTTGTCAGCTGCAAAAAGAAGAACGTCAGTTGCTTTGCCTACGGGAACTTCCCGACAGCGCTTCTGGTGTGCGAGCTCGTTCCGGGCGCTCTCGACGGCAGGAAGTGGATGTTCATTCCGAGCACCGCGGCCGACTGCTGCGAGGACACCGAAGCGGTCGAGGCGTTTGACAAAACGTTCCCGCCGAAGGAGAAGAAATGGATGCCCAGCCAGGAGGAGTTTTACATCTACAGTCACTCCTCGGTAGTGAGATAAATACCTATATATAGGCAAAGAAGAAGGCGCGGTCTCAAAATCTAAGGGGCCGCGCCTTCGCTTTTCAAAGTGACATTTTTATACCACATAGTGACATTTTTGTCACTTCCAAAATTGGTTTTCTCATAATAAAGCGGCGGAGATTGCTCTCCGCCGCACTATACATTATGCGAAGATCAGATCATAATTGACGATCTCCTTTGCCCCTAATCAAACGATTCCCTGCGCCATCATAGCGTCTGCCACCTTGAGGAAGCCCGCGATGTTCGCGCCCGCAGCGTAGTTGCCGGGCATGCCGTACTTCGCCGCCGCCGACTCGACGTTCTTGAAGATGTTGACCATGATTCCGTGGAGCTTCTCGTCCACTTCCTCGAAGGTCCAGGAGTACCGCATCGAGTTCTGGCTCATCTCGAGAGCGGAGGTCGCGACGCCGCCCGCGTTGGCCGCTTTGGCAGGCCCGAAGAGAATTCCCGCCTGCTGGTAGGTCTCGATCGCCTCGGGCGTGGAGGGCATGTTGGCGCCTTCACTGACGCAGAAGCAGCCGTTTTCGACAAGCTTTTTCGCCGACTCGCCGTTGATTTCATTCTGGGTGGCGCACGGAAGCGCGATGTCGCACTTGATGCCCCAGATGTCGCTGCACTTGTCGCCGTAGGTCGCGTTGGGTCTTGCTTTGACGTATTCGGAAATGCGTCCGCGGTTGACTTCCTTGATTTGCTTCACGAGCTCGATGTCGATGCCGTCCGGATCGTAAACAAAACCGTTCGAGTCGGACATCGCAATGACCTTTCCGCCGAGAGCCGTCGCCTTGACCGCCGCGTAAATCGCCACGTTGCCGGAGCCGGAAATGACCACCTTATGGCCCTTGAAGCTCTTCCCGTTGGCCTTGAGCATCTCTTCGGTGAAGTAGCACAGACCGAAGCCGGTCGCCTCTTTTCTCGCCAGCGAGCCGCCGTAAGTGAGGCCCTTGCCGGTCAAAACGCCTTCGTAAAGGTCGGTAAGCCGCTTGTACTGGCCGTACAGGAAGCCAATCTCCCTCGCGCCGACGCCGATGTCGCCCGCGGGAACGTCCGTGTCCGCACCGATGTACTTGAAGAGCTCAGTCATGAAGCTCTGGCAGAAACGCATAACCTCCGCGTCGCTCTTGCCCTTGGGGTCGAAGTCGGAGCCGCCCTTGCCGCCGCCGATCGGAAGCCCGGTCAGACTGTTCTTGAAGATCTGCTCGAAACCGAGGAACTTGATAACGCTCTCGGTGACGTTGTCGCGGAATCTCAGGCCGCCCTTGTAGGGTCCGATCGCATTGTTGAACTGAATTCTGTAGCCGCGGTTCACCTGAACCTTGCCGCTGTCGTCGACCCACGGCACGCGGAACTTGATAATCTTCTCGGGCTCCACAAGCCTCTCGATAAGACCCGCCTTCTGATACTCGGGATGCGCCTCGAGCACCGGTCTCAGCGTATCAAGAACCTCGCTCACGGCCTGGTAGAACTCGGCCTCGCCCGGATTTCTCTTTTTAACCGTTGCCAAAACCGATTCGATATATTCGTTAACGTTCATAACAGCCTCCAAAACAATATTCAAAATATGTCAAGATGTAATTGCCTTAGTCGGACGGTTGCTCTGCCGGCATCACCTTGCCGGAAACAGCCCCCTCTGAAATAAATTTTATATTATAAAAAATGAATTGCGCGATTGCAAGCGTTTTTTTGATAAAAGACGCCCGTTTGTCCGCGGGTTTTGTCCACGGCTTTCGAGGCCATTGACATTCATAAAACGTATCATCAGAAAGATCAATTCAATAATTAATGCAGTACCGCTCGCGAACCGAATTGGTGCGCGAGCGGTTGCATTTTACTAACATAGAACTCATATCAAATGCTGTTCTATAAGAATGCTCGTTGTTGAATCATTCATCCTTTTTTTCTTTTGGAATCATCTCAAAACGGCATTCGTATGTGCTCTCCCAAACAAAATTGCCATACTTAGCAATGTTCTTAATGACAGTTCTCGAGTCCATTCCTATCATCTTAATATTTGGAAAACTCGGATCTAACGTTTTAAATAGCACCTCTTTTTCGCTCAATGCAAGCGCCAACAAGCACTCGGCGCCAATCCAAACCCCTTTTATAGGCATCCCTATTCTCATACCCGTCTTCCTCCTGTAATACTCTTTGATGTGTCTTTTACCAATTCGAGTCAACGCCCACTTTTTCAGTTATTAATCTTTATCCTTCAACTCGGGCAAATTGCGTAAGAGCCCGGGATCAGCGATTTCAGCTGAAACTCCAAGTTTTGAGCTATTCTTGTGTGTACGGCCCCGAAGGTGTACGAAAGTACTCCGAGAGGTCCGTCCACGCAAAGCAGTTTGACGCACAATTGTCGTAGACACCTTATGCAATAACCTTTTCGTCAAACTGCGTGAAGAGCCAAAAATCGGAGTTTCAGTCGTAGAGCGTTTCCCAGAGGTCGTTACACTGCGCTTCCAGCTTCTCCAGCTTATCCTCCCACGAGCTCTCCCCCAGGCAGTACGACTCAAACAGGTCCTTAATTCCCGCTTTCATCAGCGTCGCGATATCCGGAGGCACGGTCGCGGTAACCTGGCCCGCCACGTATCTGTCGTAGTTTGCGGTAAAGGCGCCGAAGTTAACGTGGTCGTAGCCTTCCCTGGTAAGGTGCCAGAAGTCCTGTTCGCCCAGCTTTTTGATGACCGGCACGTCGCCGCCCTCCTGGCTGTGGAACGCGAGCTGCCCTTCTTCGGTCCAGAGCGAGAGAACGAGCGCGGCGGCCGCGTCAGAGTTTTTGGTGTAGCTGAAAACGCCAAAGCCGAGCGTGCCGCAGGGTGAGGCCTTTTCGGGGAAGAGAGGCCACGGAGCGACGTCCCACGCGGTTCCCGTCTGGTTGTAAAAGTCACCGCTATACGTGAGCACGGTGTACGCGTTGTTGGAAACAAAAACCGGCCCGCTATGCATCTGGATGCTGCCGTATGACGACGCCATTTCCTTGCTCATTCTGATGCCGGTCGGGAAGAGCCAGCGGTTGTCGAGCGCGGAAATCACTTCGCCGATGCCTTTTCGCACGAGGTCGTTCGAGAGCATGACCTTCTTGTTGATTTTGTCGGCCCACATTCCGCCGTACGCGTAAATGAACGGGCTGAAGGTGTTCGACCAGTCGAGGGGCCAGCTTCCGCCGACCTGGGTCAGCGTTTTGCCGTCAACGTCGTATTTTTTCAGTCTTTCGGCGTAGTCCTTGAAGTCCTCCCACGTCCAGTCATCCGCGACGCGTTCGCCCGGGGAAAGGATTCCGGCCTCGATCATCGCGTCCATATTGTATGTGAGCGTGATATTTCCGCAGGTCGCGCCGACGAAGTAGTATTTTCCGGCAGTTTCGCAAAGCGCGAGAATGCCCGAGTAGAGCTGCGACAGGTCGATTTCAAAGGCCTCGATATACGAGTCGAGCGGCATCAGCGCCTCATGCGTCAGCGCGTAGTAGTTCAGCGTCTCGTCGCTGAGCCAGTAAACGTCGCCTATTGTGCGCGAGGAGATCAGCGCCGCGTAGTCGTCGGGAACCGTATAATTCGCCTCGATCGTCACGTCAGGGTGTTTTATCCGGAACCAGTTGAGCCAGTTGTTGATGCTTTTTCTGGAGCTCTCTGTCGGGAATACGTTCTGGCGCACGCCGACCTTGAGCCGTCCTTTTACCTCGGGAATGTATCCTTCGGGCAGTTCCCCTTTCACCTTCTCGGAAGGGACGCACGCGAACAGTGTCAGAAACACCGCCGCCGCGAGGACGGCAAAGAAGCCTCTGACAAAAAACGAAATGTTCCTTCTCATAAAAACAGCCTCCAAAAAGAAGAGTCTTATCCGCTGAAACGGGTGCTCCCCCGGAAATATCACCCGGCGGCGCCGCAGCTTCAATTTTTTCCTATTTATGGTACTTTTCGCCGTTGTTGATCTTCATCGCGCGGTAGAGCTGCTCCGCGAGGATCAGCCTGGTCATCTGGTGCGTGAACGTCATTTCGGAAAGGCAGAGCCTGAGGCCGGCGGCGTCCGTGACCTTTTTGTCGATGCCCTCCGAGCCGCCAATCACGAACGCGAAATGCGACACGCCTTCGAGCGTTTTTCCGGAAATGAACGACGCGAACTTCTCCGAACTCATCTGCTTCCCGTGCAGGTCGAGCGCCACAACGAAGCTGTCCTTCGGTATCTTCTTCAGCAGAAGCTCGCCCTCCTCGGCAACGGTCGCGCACTCGCGGCACTCCTCGAAAACCACCTTGTACTCCCGCGACATTCTTTTCACGTACTCCGCGATCGCGTCGCGCATATACTGTTCCTTGACCGTGCCCACGGCCACGACTGTAATCTTCAGCATACGTACACCTCGCCGTGAACTTCCCTGGGCGCCACCGTAATCGTGCACCCGCCGCACTGAACCGCCGCCGTCACCGCCTCAAGCGCCTTTTCGGGAACGTTGTTCTCGCTGCTGAGGTGGCCGAGAATAATCCGCTTCGTGCCTGAGGCGGCGAGTCTTTCCGCCACGGTCGCGGCGTCGTCGTTGCACAGGTGGCCGCTCTTCCCGAGAATCCTCTTCTTTAAATAATACGGGTACGGCCCGGTCCGCAGCATCTCGAGGTCGTGGTTGGCCTCTAGAACGACGGCCGCGCTGCCCAAAATGTTCTTCATGACCTCCTCGGTGACGCAGCCCATGTCGGTGCTCACGGAAATCTTCGTTCCGCCGCAGCCCGTCAGCGAAAACCCGACCGGATCGACGGCGTCGTGGGGTATCGAGAACGCCTTCACGACCATCGTCCCGAGAATGAAATCCACGCCGTTCTCGAAAACGACAAGCTTTCCCGGCTCGATCTTGCGGGTGATTTTCATCGCCACGAGCGCGTCCATCGTACGGACGTTCGCGTAGATCGGAATCTTGTAGCGTCTCGCGACGACACCCGCCCCCGCAATGTGGTCGGAATGTTCATGAGTTATCAGCAGCGCGGAAAGGTTCTCCGGCGACTCGCCAATGTCGCGAAGTTCCTCGCCGATCCTTTTCGCGTTGATGCCCGCGTCGACAAGCACTGACGTTTCGCCGTCTGAAATGAACGTCGAATTCCCGCTGCTGCCGCTCGCTATCGTACAGATCTTCATCCGTATTGCCTCTCGGTTTCATTTGAAACCGTCTTTCTTCTTCAGTTTTTAAATATTTGGCGGGTGTTCCGCTGTCTTTTTCCGCTCACTTTTTCCGCTTAATGAGAAGTACCGCGATCACCGCCGCGGCTCCTGCCAGCAAAACTCCGGCAGTCACGGACACCGCGATGAGAGCCGCTTTGAGCCCCTTGCCGTTGTTGTTTTCTCCGCCGCCGTCAGGGTTCTTTGTCGGCGCGGGTTCCTCCGTTTCCGAAGGGTCTCCGGTCGGATCTTCCGCGTTTCCGGTGGCTTCCGCAGCTTCCGTTGCTTCCGTTGCGGGCTCCGCGGTAACCTCGGGCGCGTCCGTGATCTCAGGTGTTCCGGTAATTTCCGGCGTTTCCGTATTCTCCGGCTCCGCGGTCACGTCAGGCGCAGCGGTTTCGTTTTCTCCGCCAATCTTTTCGAAAATCGCGTACACCACGTATCCGGAATCGCTCAAATTAAAATACAGGCGCGTGTTTTCTTCGGAATCGACGTATAAACTGTTGTTTGTATTGCCGTCGATAACGAATCCCGCGGGCTTGTCGCGCCGCCACTCCTTGAAAACGTAGCCGTCGTTGGCCTTCGCGCTGAACTCCGCGAGCGAATCACCCGTAAAGTCGGCTGCCCATTTCCCGGAAATATCCGGATCGCCCGTCTCAGGCGGGAACGCCTCGCCGGTGTACACAAAACCGCCCTCAGCGGGATACGCGTGCGCCTCGGCCTTCACGTAGTACAAAGGGGTCAAATAGACGTTTCCGGTGAGCACCGTGTTGAAATCGTACATCTCGCCGTCCAGCATCCAGAAGGCAAACTCGAAATCATCAAGTTCCGGAATATCTTCCGGCTCCTTTGCCTTTCCGCCTTCCTTCACGCGCTGCGGCGGAACCTGCCTCGCTTCGCCTGTCTCGAAAATCACCGCGTACGATTTTTCGTACTGATAAGTGCCCGAATAAGCGAACGAGAGGTCCTGCCAGTTGTCGTCGCAGGCGACGATCGAAAAGTGGTGCTCGCCCGTCTCAAACCCGCTTTCGGCACTGAGCATGAAAAGGTCCACCGAGTATCCTATGGGTTCCATTGCCGCCGAGTCGTACCTGAGCCAGTACCGCGTCGCGCCCTCGTACGGATCCCACGACAGAATGCCGTCCTCGGAAAGCGTGACGTTCTGAATGTCCGTCTTGGTAAACCAGCCGTCTATATTGCCCGAAGCCGCCGACTGTTCGCTGTCGCCAACGCCTTCCGCGCCGATCGCCACGACCTTGAAACAGTACTCCGTTCCGGTCAGAAAATAAATACTGTCCGAAAAATCGTACGAAGTGCCTTCCGTTCTGTACGACGACTCGGCGCCGCCTTCGCTGCGGTAAACGTAGACCTCATATTCGACCGCTCCGTTGACCGCGTCCCAGACGGCGGTTTTGCCTTCCCACCTCGGGTTCGCCGGCGCGTCAAGCCCTATCGGCGCAACGAAATCGAACTCGCCGTAATAGTAGTTGGACAGGTCGGCCCAGTTTTCGTCGCACGCCACGATCGAAAACGAGTGCTTGCCGGTCAGAAGATGGAATCCGACCGCGCGTTCGAAAAGGTTGGTCGAGGTGCCTTCGGGGTTGAAAGCAACAGGGCCGAGTCTTATCCAGTACTGTGCGGCGCCTTCGTACGGGTCCCACGTGAGCGTACCGTCCTCCGCGAGGACGACGTTCTGAATATCCTTTTTTTCATTGTCCGCACCCGCTGTCAAAGCAAGCGAAAACACCGCAGCGACGATCAAAGCCGCAGCCAGCGCCGCCGTCAAAATCCGATTAATAGTTTTCATGCCGGTCGTGCTCCCGTTAATATCGTTCATTCAAGCGATTTGCCGAAATTGTAGGCCGCCTCGAGGTATTCCGCGTTCTTCTGCGCGTCGCCCGGATTTTCGAGTCCGCCGCAGAAAAGCGAGCCCTTGAGCTCCGCCCTCTCGAAGCAGTCTATCCAGCCGCCGATACCGCCGAGAGCCCTGTCAGGCGTCTCTTCCGCGTCGTCCGCGGCCGTTGTGAGCAGGTAGATGTTCCTGAAGCTGTAGTCGGAGCCGTAGAGCGGATTCATCCTGTCGAGCAGCGTTTTAAGCTGGCCGCTCATCTCGTAGTAGTATATCGGAGTGACGAAAACGACCGTGTCCGCACGTTTTACCGTCTCGGTGATCTCCGCCGCGTCGTCCTTTTGTACGCACTTTCCGAGCTTCTGGCAAGCGAGGCAGCCGACGCAGTAGGCGATTTTTTTGCCCTTGAGGCTGACGGTTTCCACTTCGTGGCCGGCATCTTTTGCGCCTTCCGCGACCTTCGCCGCGAGAATTTCGGAATTGCTCTTCGCTCTCAGGCTTGATGAAATTATAACAACTTTGCTCATTTTCTCCTCCGTTTTAGTTAAAAATACTGCGTATTTTGCTTTACTAGGCTCTCTTTGTCTGTTTGGAGCTTCAGCCCATGAAGCTCTAAGTTTCGAGTTATTCTTGCTTGAGTCTGTTCGAAAACGCAATCGCCTCAGGAACCTTATCCCCAGACGCCGTAGCTTTATGTTGGCGTCACGAACGATTCTGGGCTTTGCCCAGTCAAGTGAGGGGCGCAACATAAAGTGCGGCTCCGAAGGTGTACGGTGGTACTCCGAGAGGCCCGCCCAGGCAAAGCGGGTTGCCGCACGATTCGTCGCAGACACCTTATTCTTACATTTTCGCTCTATTCGGGTCTCTCCCGGCAACCTGCGTGAAGAACCGAAAATCAGAGCTTCAGCCCATGTCGGCAACGATTACTTTTATCGTTGCCTCGAAGCCCATATACTTCGCTGTGATCGTCGTCTCACCGACGCCCTTCGGCGTGATCTGACCCGTGGCGTCGACCGAGATAATATTGGAATCCCAGCCGGAGAGCTCGACCTCCTGGCTCCACTCCGCGACCGCGGGCGCGTAATCCTTCGAGTTGGCGCCGGTAATGCTCGACTTGTTGCCCCAGAGCATCAGGTACTCGTTGCATGCGCTTCTGGCGATGAACGCCGGCTGTTTGCGCTCCTTTTTGAAGTAGAACGTGATCGTCTCGACTTCGGGGTAGAATTCCACCGGCGCCGAGGTGTCGAGGTAGGCGGGAACGACCGCGATCTCGCACATCAGTTCCTCGTATTTTATGTACAGTCTCTCGACGCTGTCGGAGAGCAGCTTGACGGAGTGTTTCTTCGCGTCCACGCTGAGCTTTGTGTTGTCGTAAATGTATTCGAGCTTATTGTAGTCGTCGGAGGTGAACTCGTATTTTCCGCCCGCCTTGGTCAGCGCCGCGATCGTGAACGTGTACGACTTCGACTTGTTCTTGACCTCGATGTTTCTCGAACCGGAATACTCCGCTCTGATCTGCGAGACGTCGGGCGTGTGCGCCTTGTCGAGGTTCATTTTGCCGCTGGAATTGCTCGAAATAACGTTTTCGGTGTGCTCGTAATTCTCTGTTCCGACGAAAACGACAGGCGTAAGGCGCGTCGGCCAGTTCGCCCAGTCGAAGCCCGCAGGCTGGTACGCGTAGCCGATGTACTGCTGCGTGTTGAAAATGTCGATGTGGCCGAGCGTGTCGCCGGTAATGCCCATGTTGTGGATGTTCGTCTGGATGAGCGACGTTTTCTGGCTGTGGCTGAGAACCGACTCCTCACGGAAAAACACGCCGTCGAAGGACGTCATTATGTGAACGTAGCACTTGTCGCTGAAGCGGGAAGCCGTCGCGACAGAGAGGAAGCAGTTGTAAGCGTCGACGAATTTGACGTCGCAGCTGTCCTCGGCGCTGTCGTGCTTGTACATGATCCCGCGGTACTTGAGCGTCGCGGGCCAGTTCGGGTCGTTCGCGTCGGCTGTGTAGACCTTCGTGAACTCGCCCATGTTGTCGTTGCACGAGCAGTAGAGGTAGAGCGTGTTGCCTACGACAACCGAAGAGCCCTCGCCGCAGCCCCAGACTCCCTTGGGTCCGTCATACGTTACGATCGGCTTCGGGTCGCCGTAACCCCATCCGGAGCCTGTCCACTTTTCGACAAACGCGCCCTGGGGAGTCTTGCTTCTGGCGACAAAAAGGTTGTTGTCGAGGCCGTCGTGCCACAGAATCGTCGTGTAAGTCGCGTAATAATATTCGCCGATCTTGATGAGACCCGGGTCGCACGACCAGTTCCAGTCCTCGGCCGAGGAAGTAGGTCTGACCGCACCGGTGTCCTGCGTCCACGTGATTCCGCCGTCGTAGGAACGTCTGTACTTGCCCCAGTCGACCTCGCCGCCGACAGCCGAGTTGGAAGCCAGCCACGCGTCGATCGTGCCGTCCTCGTTAATGATCATCGATGGCCCGTACCTGTAGCCGCCGCCGGGATAGATGTCCCAGCCGTCGTTCGCGCACTTGAAAATCGCCTCGTTTTCGGGGACCTTGTTCTTTATGTACGCGGTCTCCAGAACGTAACCCTCGCCGCGCGGAACGGTGTAGAGCTCGCCGTCCTTCCTGATGCACTGAACGATCTTCATGCGCATCGCGTTGGAGACGATCTGCGCGTATTCCGCGTACGTGATCGTCTCGCTGTTCTTTTTGGCGAGGTCGATGTAGTTTGAAAGGCCCGTTTCCGCCGCGAGCTTCGCGACACCAACCTTGTCAGCGTACTCCCTGTAGCCGAGCGCGTAAAGTGCGCCGCGCAGCACCTCTCCGTACGTCACCGGGTCGTTCGGCCTGAACGATTTGTCGGCGGGGCGGAGCATGTAGCCCTGGTTGACCGCGATCTCCGCGTACACCATGTCGTCGGAAAACTGACCGATGTCCGAATAGTCGTTGGCGCAGATGTAGTATTTTTCCTGAGCCGCGAAGCCTGCCCAGAAGATCACGTCGTACGCGAACTCTTTTCTGATCACGTTGGCGGCAGGGTCGGCGGACCTCTTCTTGATGAGCTTGTCCTTCTCAAGCCTCACGAGAATCGCAGCGCCGTTTCCGTCGTCGGGAAGCGGATCGTCGGACGTGTTAAGGCCTGTCAGGTCCTCGTCGGGAATATCGTATACGGGCGGCTCTGTCGGGTTGAGAGTCTCGACGGGTGCCTCGGTATTGGCCGGCTCCGGTTTGGACGGAACGCAGCCCGCAAAGCACGAAGCCAGCAGCGCAATCGCGAGTATGAGAGCGGTTATTGATCTGGATGACATTTTTATCTCCTTTTCGCCATTTTCGCGGCCGGCCGTCACGCACTTTCGGCGCGGTGTCCGGAGTCTTTTACGGCGATATTTGTTAATTGTATTTTATCAGTTTTCAGGCGCGACAACAACACTTTTCTTTATAAACGCACGCAATTGCGCGCGCACGCGAGAATACACATAATTAGGAAAAAAGCCGCGGCCGGAAACATTTTTCGCGCCGGCCGCGGAACTTGTCATTTCATTACATCAGGTCGCTCAGCTTTTTCGAAAAGAAATAGTCGTGCGACATTTTGTCGTATTCCGCCCAGAGCGGGAGCGTTTTGCAGCTTCCTGCGCGCGGGCACTTTCCGGCGTCACCCGCAAGGCAGGCGACCACGTTGAGCGGTCCCTCCGTAGCCTCCAGAATCTCGCCGACAGTGTACTCCTCGGGCTTCTTCAGAAGTTCGTAGCCTCCGCCCTTCCCGCTCGAGCCCCTGATCAGTCTGCTCTTCACAAGGTCCTTCACGATCGCCTCAAGGTACTTTTTCGAAATCTCCTGCCGCTCCGCGACCTCCTTAAGCGGAACGTGGCCGTCCCTGCCGTTTTCTGCCAGATCGAGCATCACTCTCAACGCGTAGCGTCCTTTTGTCGAAATCATACGCACGCCTCCTCTCATTTACCTATTGTACCACAGGGCAAATAGGCAATTCAAGAAAAATCTGTAATTGCCTATTGACTTGGTAGGTGAAACGTATTATAATAACCTCACCGCATAAAGAAAGGATGGTCGTATGAAAATATACGCAGACAACGCGGCAACAACTAAATTAAGCAAAAAAGCGCTTGAGGCGATGCTTCCCTTCCTCACCGAAAACTACGGGAACCCTTCCAGCCTCTACACGTCCGGCCAGCTCGCACGCGAGGCGGTCGAAAAAGCGCGTGAAGCAGTCGCCCGATGTATCGGGGCGTCGCCGCGTGAGATTTATTTTACTTCCGGGGGGTCCGAAGCCGACAACCAGGCGATACTCTCCGCCGCAGAACTCGGCAAAAAGGCCGGCAAGACCCACATCGTCTCCGACGCAATCGAGCACCACGCAGTACTCCACACGCTGAAAAAGCTGGAAAAACAGGGCTTCGAGGTGACTTACCTTCCCGTTCACGAGAACGGTATCGTGCGCGTGGAAGAACTCACGGGGGCGCTTCGCGACGACACCTGCCTGGTCACGGTGATGTTCGCGAACAACGAAATCGGCACGCTTCAGCCTGTCCGAAAAATAGGCGAAATCTTAAAGCAGCGCGGGATCCTCTTCCACACCGACGCGGTTCAGGCTGTCGGCCACGTTCCTGTCGACGTGAATCTTGACAACGTAGACATGCTCTCCGCCTCGGCCCACAAATTCCACGGTCCCAAGGGCTCAGGCTTCCTCTACGTCAGGAAGGGCGTCAAGCTGCTTCCATTTATAGAAGGCGGCGCTCAGGAACGCGGAAAAAGGGCCGGCACCGAAAACGTCGCGGGAATCTGCGGAACAGCCGTCGCGCTTGAGGAAGCGGTCGAAAACATGGCCGCCAACGCGCTCAAACTGACCGCCCTCCGCGACAGGCTTATAAAAGGTCTCGCGGAAATTCCCCACTCGGCGCTGAACGGCGACCCGCTTAATAGGCTTCCCTCCAACGTCAGTTTCTGCTTCGAAGGAATTGAGGGCGAATCGCTCCTCCTCCTGCTCGACGACCGCGGCATTGAGGCGTCTTCCGGCTCCGCTTGTACTTCCGGCTCCCTCGACCCAAGCCACGTGCTTCTCGCGATAGGCCGCGTTCACGACGTCGCTCACGGCTCGCTCAGGCTGACTCTGGGCGACGACGCCACCGAGGAGCAGGTCGATTACATAATCAAACAAACCGGCGAGGTCGTCTCGTACCTGCGAAGCTTTTCGCCCGTGTGGCGCAATCTCGTTTCCGGCAAGGCGGAGTTCATTCTTCTCTGACGCCCTCTTGAAAATATCGAAAGGAGTTCAAAAATGGCACTTTACAGCGAAAAAGTGATGGATCATTTCCGCAACCCGCGCAACGTGGGCGTTATCGAAGACGCCGACGGCATCGGAGAAGTCGGCAACGCGAAATGCGGCGACATCATGAAAATGTATCTGAAAATCGAAAACGACATTATTACCGACGTCAAGTTCGAGACGTTCGGCTGCGGCAGCGCAATCGCCTCCAGCTCGATGGCGACCGAGCTCATCAAGGGCAAGCCTGTCAACGAGGCCCTCGCCCTCACGAACAAAGCCGTCGCGGAGGCGCTGGATGGCCTTCCCGACTACAAAATGCACTGTAGCGTGCTCGCGGAGGAAGCCATCAAAAACGCGCTCGACGATTACTATTCAAAACACCCCGAAAAAAAGGTATAATAACTTTGCGCCGGGAAAAGGAAACCCCGGTGCGTCAAGAACAGGAGAAAATACAATGAAAAACGTTTACAAAGGCACACTCGGACTCATCGGCAACACACCGCTTGTCGAAGTCACCAACATAGAATCCGAAAAGGCGCTCGAAGCCACCCTTCTCGTCAAGCTCGAATACTTCAACCCGGCCGGCTCCGTGAAGGACCGCATCGCAAAGGCTATGATCGAAGACGCAGAGCAAAAAGGTCTCCTCGGCCCCGGTTCCGTGATCATCGAACCCACCTCCGGCAACACCGGCATCGGCCTCGCGTCGATAGCCGCCGCCAAGGGCTACCGCATCATCCTGACCATGCCCGAGACTATGAGCGTCGAGCGCCGCAACATTCTCAAGGCCTACGGCGCGGAAATCGTTTTGACCGAAGGCGCAAAGGGCATGAAGGGCGCCATCGCAAAGGCCGAAGAGCTCGCCGCGGAAATTCCCGGCAGCTTCATTCCCGGCCAGTTCGTGAATCCCGCCAACCCCGCGATCCACAGAGCCACCACCGGCCCCGAAATCTGGCGCGACACCGACGGCGAGGTCGACATTTTTGTAGCCGGAGTCGGCACCGGTGGCACCCTCACCGGCGTCGGCGAGTACCTCAAGGAGCAAAAGCCCACCGTCCAAATCGTGGCAGTCGAGCCCGACAGCTCCCCTGTCCTCTCCACCGGCGTAGGAGGCCCCCACAAGATTCAGGGCATCGGTGCAGGCTTTGTTCCGGAAGTCCTCAACACAAAAATCTACGACGCCATCATCCGCGTCAAAAACGAGGACGCCTTCGCGGCCTCCAAGCTTTTGGCAAGGAAGGAAGGCATCTCCGTCGGCATCTCTTCCGGCGCCGCCCTCCACGCCGCCATCGAGATTGCCTCGAGACCCGAGAACCGCGGCAAAACGATCGTGGCGCTCCTCCCCGACAGCGGCGACCGCTACTACTCCACCCCGCTGTTCACGGAATAGAATTATGCTGAATTTTATCCTTGTTTTAGGCAAAAACCCGCGAGCGCTTGAGAGCTCGCGGATTTTTCTTTTGAGTAAAAATACATAAGTCGCAAATCTGCGGCTTCCTGCTGATTTGCTAAAAGCGTCAAGTCCGGAATCGACGCTTTTAGGGATGCAAAGTTCCGAGTTATTTTTTTGCGTGCAAACCCGAAGCTGTATGAAGATACTGCGAGTGGTTTGCACACAAAAAGCAGTTTGCCGCACAATCCGTCGAAGACACCTTGTCTTCTTGAGATTTACGGCAAACTGCGTAAAGAGGCCGCACTTTATGTTGCGCCCCTCACTTGACTGGGCAAAGCCCAGAATCGTTCATGCCGCCAACATAAAGCTGCGGCGTCGTTCCATAAGGTAATTTATCGGAATCGACGCTTTTTATGAACCGCACAGTCACGAGCTATTTTTGCGTGCGCGGCTCCGAAGCTGCCGCACTTTGCATCGCGCCTCTCACTTGACCGCTTCGCGGAATCGCTCGCGACGCCGATGCAAAGCTGCGGCGTCCTACACAAGGTTGCTAACGCAAATTTGCCGAGTCGCGTATGTCTCGCGCGAAGGCGACTTTTAGCGTCAGCTAAACTGGAGACTGAGCGGAGACATACGCGGCTCTACTGCGAGAGGGCCGCTCGCGCAAAACAATTTGCCCGAAGTAATCTGTCGAAGACACCTTATCCTCGACAAACACTCGGGCAAATTGTGTAAAGAGGCCGCACTTTGCATCGCGCCCCTCACTTGACCGCTTCGCGGAATCGTTCGTGCCGCCGATGCAAAGCTGCGGCGGCGGTTCATATTGAATAATTATCCGTGAATGTGCGGTTCATATTTCTTCTTCGTCGACTTCCTCGCGAATGATATCTGCGCCCAGGCCTGCCAGCTTCCCTTCGAAATTGTAGTACCCGCGGTCGATGTAATTCGTTCCGTACACGATCGACGTTCCTTTTGCAGCCAGCGCCGCGATGACGAAAGCCGCGCCCGCGCGAAGGTCCGGAGCCTTGATGGTAGTTCCCGCAAGAGCTGGGCAGCCCTCGATAACGGCGGTGCGCTCGGAAATGCGGATGTTGGCGCCCATGCGGTTCAGGTCGGAGATGTACGAGAAGCGTGAGTTCCAGATGGTCTCGGTGACGTTGCTGGAGCCCTCGGCGCAGGTGAGGAGCGTGACGATCTGCGGCTGCATGTCGGTCGGGAATCCGGGATACGCGGCCGTCTTGATGGTGGTGGGTTTGAGCGCGCCCTTGTCGAAGATGCGGATCCAGTCGGAGCCTTCCTGCACGCCCACGTTGATCTCCTCAAGCTTGGCGGTGAGCGCCTCCTGGTGCTTGGGAATGATATTCCTGACTGTGATCTCGCCGTGGGTGGCGGCCGCTGCGACCATGAACGTTCCCGCCTCGATCTGGTCGGGAATGATCGAATAAGTGCAGCCGTGAAGCCTGGGAACGCCGCGGATCTTGATGATGTTCGTGCCTGCGCCTCTGATGTTCGCGCCGCAGGTGTTCAGGAAGTTCGCGACGTCAACGACGTGCGGCTCCATTGCGCAGTTCTCGATGACGGTGTTGCCCACCGCGGTGCACGCAGCAAGCATGATGTTGATCGTTGCGCCGACCGACATCAGGTCGAGGTAGACGTTGTTGCCGAAAAGACCGTTCGAGGCGTCGCAGGTGACGCGGCCGAATTCGGTTTTGTTGTCAGAACCGAGGCAGGAGAAGCCCTTCAGGTGCTGGTCGATGGGTCTGGGGCCGATGCTGCAGCCGCCGGGAAGGTAGACCTGCGCCTTGTGGAAACGGCCAAGAAGCGCGCCCATGAGATAACTCGAGCCGCGCATTTTACTTATGCTGTCCTGATCGGCAACCCACGTGTTTATGCCGCGGGTATCTATTTCGACAATCTCCCCTTCGCGCTTGCAGTTCGCGCCGAGAGAAGTGAGTACGTCAAGCATTATTTTGATATCGGAGACGTCGGGAACGTTTTCCAGAACGCAGATATCGTTCGCGAGAATCGTAGCAGCCACGATTCCCACAGCGGCGTTTTTGCTGCCGCTGATGTAAACCTCGCCGTGAAGAGGTTTTCCGCCGTTGATGACAAGTCTTTTCACAAGAACCCCTATGCCCTTCTTCTTAAGTAAATCCCTTTAGTTTTTTCCTAAGTAAACAATTCAATTTAAGCCGCCCGCGAAACCCGCAATTGCCGGTGAGATTATTCCGCGTGCAAGAAATAGATCTTTTTATCTTCTGCCGCCCACTAAAAACCGGCCGGCCTGTAATAATATTTAGAATCGCTCAGTTGCGGCTCTTTACGCAGTCTGCGTGAGAGTGAATTGAGGCAGCGTGATTCCTCAGGACTCTTCGAACATGTCGTCCTTCATCTCAATATACGTATTGAAAACGTAGTAGGTGTAAATCATGTTCCCAATCGTGCGCAGCATCCAGTTCGCCGCGAAAACGATCACCGAAAGGACCGTCGACTTGAGTCCGTAGCCCACCGCCAGCAGCGCCGCCTCGATTGCCAGGTTGTAGATCAGGAACGCCAGCGTGCGCGGAATCAGATACCAGCAGTACGAATTCACGATCTTGATGGCGACCTTGACCGCGCCCTTTTTGAAGGCGATAATGCTCGGCATCATGAACGAGACGTACATCGCGTAGAAAATGACCGCGAAGAACAGCAGGAACACGATGATCGCCGTCAGCAGTATCATCGGCAGGATCTGCATCGCGTCGCCGGCAATGACCTTCTCGATGGAAAGCGCCAGCGGCATCGTCGCGTAGACGAGCGCGAAAAGCAGCAGCGCCAGCGAGAGGAACACGAAGAAGAAGTAGCCCATCATGCTGAAGAAGCGCTTGTTGATGCCCTCGCGGAAAAGCGTGCCGCTCCGTTTCTGCTTTTTGTTCTGCTGCGGATGGATCGTCGTGAAGCAGCTGACGTACATCACGTACGAGTAGCCCGAGTAGAGCAAGCCGCACAGTATCGCAACGCCCAGCATTGCCGCAATCGCGATAAGTACCGACACGGCCATCAGTGCGGGCTGCGTCGCGCGGTTCCTGATCCAGCCGGCGATATCCGTCAGCGTCTGTATGTAGTTTGTCTGAAAAAGCCTCGAGAACGACCCGAATTCCTTCGTGAACGAATTGAACTGCACCGCGAAGCAGAGGACTGCCGTCATGAACGCGATGAAGATCAAAAGTATCGGGCGTTTTTTGATGCTTACCAACAGTTTTCTCATTTTGTAACTCCGGTTGTCTGCGGCGGGCCGGCGGCAAAGCGCAGTGGTCCGTTTTCGAATCCGTTTCCGTTCCGGTTTCCGAAAGAGCCGCAAATATAATATTATTAAAGATTTGAGCGCTTGTCAAGAATTAAATCTGCGCGCGTACCGGTTTTCAAGGTGTTTTTAAGTTGTTTTACAGCTGTTTTCAAGCTGTTTCAGAGCCACGCGAATGGGTCGTCCGTGCGGGCGAGAATTGTTTTCGCCTCCGCGACGTCGTTCGCGATCTGCTTTTCGAGCAGTTCCGGCGACTCGAATTTAATTTCCGGGCGGAGCATTTTTATGAACGCGACCCGGATCTCGCGGCCGTAGAGGTCGACGTCGGCGTCGAAAAGGAACGTCTCGATCGAGCGCGTGCGCAGCCCGAACGTGGGATTTTTGCCGATGTTCGTAGCTCCGTCGTAGATTTTGCCGTCGACAAGCGTTTTTGTCGCGTAAACGCCGTCGGCCGGCGTCGCAAAGCCGCGTTTGGGCGTGATGTTCGCCGTCGGGAATCCTAAATTTCTGCCCACCGCCCTGCCGTGCGTGACCTTGCCGGGAACGGTATACGGTCTGCCGGCATACTCCGGGAACGCCCCGACGTCGCCCGTCGCGATCAGACCGCGCAGAAGCGTGCTGGAGACCACCGTGTCGCCGACCGTGACCGGCTCGATGACCGTCACCTTGAACCCGTACTTTTCGCCGAGTTTTTTGAGCGTCTCGGGATTCCCGCTGCCGCCGAGGCCGAACGAGTAGTTGCTGCCGACGACCGCGTGGGCAGTTCCCAGCTTGTCGCGGATGATTTCGCGGGCGAAGGTGTCGCAGTCCATTGCCGCGTATTCCCGGTCGAAGCTCTCAAAGAAGATGCCGTCCGCGCCGAGCTTCTCCATGATCCGCGCCTTGTCGGCGTTCGTCATAATGAGCCTGGGCTTCCCCGCGCCGCCGCCCGACAGCACCTCCATCGGGTGCTTCTCGAACGTGTACACCAGCGACTGCCGCCCTTCTTCGGCCGCGATTTTTACCAGTTCCGCGACGAGCGCCTGATGCCCCAGGTGGACGCCGTCGAAATTTCCGAGCGCCACCGCGACGCCGCGCGGGTCCTTCTTGTATTCCGAATACGTTTTGTTTCCGTAAATGCGCATCAGTCTTCCACTCCGAAAAACCTTCCGTGAACCGTTTTCACAAAGCCGTCCTTGCCGTCACTGTCCGCGGGAACGAGCGTGCACGTTGCGAAAACCCGTCCGTTTCTGGTGAGGGGAACGTCCTCCTCCCGTTCAAAACCGTCCGCGAAAAGTGAATGCTCTTCCGCCGGCCCGGCGCCGTCAGGTATTAAAAACCTCGCAGGATCGAGAACAAGCGATTTTCCCTGCATGTAGGCGAAAAATTCCTTTTCCGACAGCTCCGCGCGCGGCCTCCCCGCAAACAGTGTGTCGATCGGTTCGAGAATGGTTTCAAGCCTGTTCCCGGCCGCCGCCTCCGCAAGTTCGGCGAGCGTCACCGCGTTCTCCGCTCTGAAATTTCCATAGGCGGTCCTCTTGAGCGACGACATCACCGCGCCGCAGCCGAGTTCCTCGCCGAGATCGTGAATTATCGTGCGGATGTAGGTGCCGCGGCCGCAGCTGATTCTGATCCTTGCTTCGGGAAAACCGTTCCCGTCTCCAAGGTCTTCGACGCCTTCGAGTTCCGCGGTGTAAACCGTGACTTTTCTCGCCTCGATTCCCGCGTCGATTCCTCTGCGGGCGAGCTTGTAGAGCGGCACGCCGTCCTTTTTAAGCGCGGAGTACATCGGCGGCACCTGGAAAATCTCGCCCTCGAACGTTTTCAGCGTCTCCGCGATTTTTTCCGGAGTCAGCCCCTGAGCGGTTTCCGCGCCTTCCGCCGGCTCGACTTTCCCCCACACGTCCTGCGTATCCGACACGAAGCCGAATCTCGCGACCGCCTCGTATTCCTTGCCGGCCTTGAGGAAAAAGTCAGAACACCTTGTGGCGTTCCCCACCAGCACCGGCAGAACACCTGTCGCCTCCGGGTCGAGGGTGCCGGCGTGGCCGACCTTTTTGGTGTGCAGGATCTTCCTGACCGCCGCCACGCACGAGTGGGAAGTCATTCCCGCCTCTTTGTAAAGATTGATAATTCCCGTCATTTTCAACTTGTTTTCGTCTTCAAACGCCTTCCAGCGCCTTCACGCACTCCGCGAGCGCCGCCGCATGAGCCTCTTCAATCGACTCCGCGCTGATAGTTGCGCCCGCGGAACAGGTGTGACCGCCGCCGCCGAACTTCCCGCCGACCGCCGCCACATCAAACCCCGGCCTGCACCTGAGACTTATCTTGAAATCCCGCTTCACGCCGCTCCGGGGCTCAAACCCGGGAACGATCTCCGCCGGCTTTACAAGCAGCGCCATGTCCGTTCCGATGACCTTCATCAGCTCCGAGACAATGAAGCCGGCGTCGTCGAGCGTCGCGCGGGCCTGTCCGAAATATTCGTCCTTCAGCACCAGCGAAACCAGCCTCCCGCCGAGATGCATTTCCATCTTTTCGAACGAGCTTCCGATGAGTCTGAACGTCGACTCGGCCTTGTACTCGTAGTTCACCTTCGCGACCCAGTCGATCTCCGAGCCGGTAATGTCCACCAGCGCCGCGACCGTTCTGAGCGTGTTCCCGGTCGTGTTCGTGTAAGTGAACCGCCCGGTGTCGGTAAGGATCCCGCTGTAGAGCCTTATCGCGATCGCATAGTCGATTTTGAGACCTTTTCTGTCAAAAAGTCTCGAAATCAGTGGGAACAGCCCCTCGCAGGTCGCCGCCCACTCCGGGTCCGTGAGCTCAAAATCCGCGTAATCGCCGCCCTCAGTGGGCAGATGGTGGTCGATCTTCACAACTGCCGGGAAGTCTCCGAGCGTCTCCAAAAAGCAGCGGTCAAGTCTGTTTCTGTTCGCGGTGTCGACCGTGACGCAGACCGTGTTTTTCCCTATTTTAAGGCTTTTTGTGCCGTCGGTGAACACGAGTCCGGCCGCCTCGTCACCGAGCAGATACCTGATCTCGTAGCTGGGAAGTCCGTCCAGGAAAACGCGCGCGTCCACCCCTGTGCGGTGAAGCGCGATCGCAAGCGCGGTGGCTGAACCTATCGCGTCGCCGTCGGGACTCGTATGCGTGAATATGCACACGCTTCCCGCAGCGGTCAGCATGTCCGTGACGCGGTCCCACTGTTCAAAAAATCTTTCGCAACCGGTTTTGTTCTCCATCTTTTTCCCTCTGAAACCACTGCTGCGGCATGCCTCGCGGCGGCTCCCGTAAACCGCAAAACGCCCCCGCAGGAGCATTTTGCATTCTCGGATCAGTCTCCGTTTTCGGTTGTTTCCGGCGTCGCTGCGGCCTTCCCGGAGGCAATGACCTCGTCAATGATTTTGGACATCGCCGCGCCCTCTTCGACCGAGTTGTCGATCACGAAGTTCAGCTGCGGCAGCTGCCTGATTATCATTCTCTTTCCGAGCATGGTCCGGATGAAGCCGGCGGAGGATTTGAGGCAGTTGATGCCCGCTTTTTTCTCCTCCGGCGTCCCGAACATGCTTATGTAGATCTTCGCGAACTGCAGGTCCTTCGTGAGTTTCACCTTCGTGACGCTGGTGACCACGGGAATTCTCGGGTCCTTCATGTCCGAGCGGATGATCTCGGCGATGGCGCGCTGCATTTCGCCCGCAATTCTTAATGTTCTGTCCATATTACCTTTCGTAAATTCGCGTTAAAACGCTTTCGTGCATTCACGCTTTCGTGTTCCCGCGCCGCAATCAGTCGAGCTTCCTCTCGACCTGCTCCATGACGAAGATCTCGATAACGTCGCCTTCCTTGAGGTCGTCGAACTTCTCGAAGGAGAGACCGCACTCGTAGCCGGCCGCGACTTCCTTCACGTCGTCCTTGACTCTCTTGAGCGAGGCGAGCTTGCCCTCGTAGATGACGATGCCGTCGCGAACGATACGCGCCTCCGAGTTGCGGATAACCTTGCCGCTGCGCACGTAAGCGCCCGCGACCGTTCCCACGCCGGAGATCTTGAATATCTTGCGGATTTCGACGTTTCCGATAACGTTCTCCTTGAACTCGGGCTTGAGCATACCCGCCATGGCGGCCTTCACGTCGTCGATTGCGTCGTAAATGACCCTGTAGAGCTTGACGTCCACGCCGCGCTCCTTCGCCATCTCGCCCACGTTGCCGATAGGTCTAACGTTGAAGCCGATGATGACCGCGTTGGAAGCCTCCGCAAGCAGAACGTCGCTCTCGCTGATACCGCCGACCGCGCCGTGAATGACTCTGACGTGAACTTCCTCGTTGCTGAGTTTCTCGAGCGAGCTCTTGATGGCCTCGACCGAGCCCTTGACGTCCGCCTTGACGATGATGTCGAGGTTCTTGACTTCGCCGGCCTTGATCTGGTCGAAAAGGTCTTCGAGCGTGACTTTGTTCGAGTAGGACATCGTCGATTCGCGGTTCTTCGCAATGCGCTCCTCCGCGACCTTCTTGGCGAGACGCTCGTCCTTGTTGACGACGTAGAATATCTTGCCGGCCTCGGGAACTTCTGAAAGACCCGTCACCTCAACAGGCGTGGAAGGTCCGGCTTCCTTGATCGTGCGGCCCTTGTCGTCGGTCATTCTGCGGATGTGGCCGAACGTGGTCTCGGTGAGAATCGCGTCGCCGGCGCGAAGAGTTCCGCGCTGCACGAGAAGTGTCGCCACCGGGCCCTTGTTCTTGTCGAGTTTGGCCTCGATAACGGTGCCTTTGCACTGCTTCGAGGGGCTGGCCTTGAGCTGCAGAATGTCCGCGGAGAGAATGACCGTCTCGAGGAGCATGTCGATATTTACGCCTTTTTTAGCGGAAACCGGCACGAACGGCACCTCGCCGCCCCACTCTTCGCAGACGATGCCCTGTTCCGCCATCTCCTGCTTGACGCGATCCACGTTAGCGCCTTCCTTGTCGATCTTGTTGACCGCCACCACGATGGAAACGTTTGCCGCCTTGGCGTGGTTGATGGCCTCGATCGTCTGAGGCATGACGCCGTCGTCCGCCGCTACAACAATGATCGCAACGTCCGTGACCTGGGCGCCTCTCGCACGCATCGCCGTGAACGCCTCGTGTCCCGGGGTGTCCAGGAACGTGATCTTGTGGTCGTTGATCGTGACCGTGTAGGCGCCGATGTGCTGCGTGATGCCGCCCGCTTCGCCCGCGGTGACGCTCGTGTTTCTGATGGCGTCGAGAAGCGAAGTCTTACCGTGGTCAACGTGACCCATTACGACGACTACAGGAGGTCTCTCGGCCTCGTCGCCGACAACTTCCTTGTCCTCGGGATCCTCGATAAGAATCTCCTCGTTGCTGACGATGATCTCAGGCTCCGCGGTGATTCCGTAGCCGTCCGCGATGATTGCGGCGGTGTCGTAGTCGATTTCCTGGTTCTGGGTCGCCATGATACCGTTCTTGAAGAGGGTTCCGACGATCTCGGTGGCCGACTTCTTGATGAGGGCCGCGAATTCCGCAACGGTAAGGACCGGCGGGATCTTCACGTTGGTGAGCCTCTGAGCCGCGATTCTGGCCGCTTCATCGGCGGCGTTCTTCTTTTTGTTCGGCTTCGGGTTCTTCTTCTGGCCGGGGCGGTAGCTGTCGATGTAGTTGTTGTTGTAGGAAAACTCGTCGCTCTCAACGTCGGAAACGAATCCCTTCTCGCCGATCATGCGGCGCGCGTCGTTGTACTTGCCTTCCTTCTGCTGGCCGCCGGAATAACCTCCGGACTTTCTTCCGCCCTCGTTTCTCTTCTCGTTTTTCGCGAAGTCCTTGTCGCGGCCGCTGTCGCGTCTGCCGGGAGTCGTGGAAACAGGCTGGGAAGAAGCGGCGCCGCCGGTAGGTCTGGAAGGACGGAACTGGCCGCCCTGGGGCCTGGTCTGGTCGCCGCGGCCGGTGTTTTTCTGGTCCTGTCCGGGACGTCCCTGTCTGGCGCTCTGGTCGCGGTCTCTTCCGTCGGTTCTGCCGTCTGTTCTGCCGTCGCGGGAAGCGCCGGCACCGCGGTTGTCCGTGCCGCGGCCGTCTCTTGCGTTTCTGCCGGCGTCCTGACCGTTTTTGCCGTCTCGCTGCTGAATTTCGGACGCGGGACGCCTGCGAACGGTGCCCTGGCCTCTCTGCTGCGTGCCCGCGGTGCCCTGAGGAGTCTGTGCTGCACCCTGAGAGGGCTGCGCAGCGCCGTCTGGCTGGGGCTTCTTCGCGTCGTCTTTCGCGCCTGCGGCTTCTCCGCCTTCGGTCGCAGTCTGTGCGTCTGCGACAGGCTTTGAGTCGCCCGCGTTTTGGGCATCGGAAGGGGCGGCGGACGTTTCGGACGCCGCTCCCGCGTCGGTTTTAGCGGTTGCGGTGCCTTCCTTGGCGTCCTGCTCCGCAGGGGTAACAGTAGCCTCTTCGGTCTTTTTCCCGTCCGCAGGTGCCGTTCCGGAAGGAGTCTTTTCTCCCTCGGGCGCGGTCTTGACGGGTGAGCCGGAAGAAGCTGTCGCAGAAGTTTCCGGAGTTCCGGAAGCGGCGGCGGTTCCCGTAGGAGCAGCGGCGGAAGCGGCAGTAGCAGCGGTTGAAGAAGCGCCGGGGTTGGCGGCCCTTCTTCTTATGCGCGGTCTCTCCGCGGTGCCCGCGGCGAAAGTCGAAGCGGCGTCCTGCTCCTGCGCCTGTGCAGCCGTGCGGTCGGTCTTCTTGTCCTGTTCCGCCTTCTCTTTGGCCTTCCTGGCGCGCGCGTCCATGTCGTCGTAGCGGCTGCCGTCCGTAACGGTCACAAAGCCGCTTCTCAGGTTCGAATCGGCCGTTCCGGCGACTCCGCCCCTGTTTTTGGACGTTTTTGACGGCTGCGAGACGGGTTCGCTGTACTCGACCCTGCGCACTCTCCTGATGACACCCTCAGGCGCGCTTGCCGAAGAGCTCGCGCCGGTCTCCGCCTTCTCCTCCTGCTTTTCGGTCTCTTTTTCGTCCCCCGCGGGGTTGAAACCGATGTGCTTGAACAGACGCTCCACGTCCGCGGCGCTGATCTCGGTCTCGTTGCTGTTGAAAATTATTCCGAGTTCTCTGAGTTTGCTCTTAACTCTGGTCACGTCCAGGTCGACCAACTGCGCGATCTGTCTGACTTTCATACTCTCGATTTTATTGCTCAATATTTTGTCCTCCGTTTACGCTCAGCCATTCGGCGAACTCCTCGCTCACCCGGCTGTAAACCTCCGGTCCGACTACCGTGTCGAAGCTTCTGGAAAGTTTTTTCTGCCTGACCGCGGCAGCCATGCAGTTCCGGTTTTTGCAAATGTAGCAGCCGCGCCCGTTCATTCTTCCCGTCGGGTCGATCTTGATCTCGCCTTCGGGCGTCCTGACTATTCTAAGCATTTCCCTTTTCGGCTGTCTGAGGCCGCAGCCCAGACACATTCTTACAGGAATTTTCTTCTGATCCGTCGTTTCAAACACCCCCCGGCGTCAGGCCATGATGCTCGAAAGCTCGCTGCGGTCTTCCTCGGCGCCCGAATCGTCACCCACGCCGTTGATGTCGATTCTGCATCTGCAGAGGGTTGCCGCCAGCGCGACGTTGATACCCTTCGAACCGATGGCGAGCGTGAGGTCTTTGTTCGCGATGGTGACTCTTGCGACCTTGCCGATCTTGTCGCGCCTTCTGCCGTCCTGCGCCTTCTCGAGGTCGTCCTCTATAATAACGGGAACGTTCCTCATCACCTGCGCGGGGCTGAGCGAGTTGGCCACGAATTCCGCGAGATCGGGGCTCCAGCGGATCACGTCAATCTTCTCGTTGCTGAGTTCCTCACCGATCGCGTTTACTCTCGTTCCGGCGTTGCCGACGCAGGAACTGACCGGGTCGATGTTCGGGTTGTTGGAGTAGACCGCCACTTTGGAGCGCTGGCCGGGCTTTCTCGCGATAGCCTTGATTTCAATGATTCCCTCCGCGATCTCGGGAACTTCCTTCTCGAAAAGCTTACGCAGGAACAGTTCGTTCGTTCTCGAAAGTCTCAGCGTGGTGTCGCGGTTCTTGCGCCTTCTGTCGTTGTCGTCGTTCCTGTCGTTCTTGTCGAACGGGAGAAGGATCGCGCGGAGCATCTGGCCGGCGCGGTAGTTGTCGTTCGGGAGCAGGTCGCCCTCGTTGAGAACGCCTTCCAGCTTGCCGAGCGAGACGAAAACTCTGCGCTTTTCCTTGAAGCGCTCCGCCTTCTCGTCGTAATATCTGCTGACCTCGACGCTCTGAACCTGGCAGGAAACGATCTCGTTGGTCATCTTCTTGCACTCGAGTTCAACGTTCTCGCGCTCGCGCTCTGAAACCTTCTGGATGAAAAGCGTCTTGATCTTCGAAGCGGTCGTGCGGCCCATCTTCTCGAAGCTGGTGGGCGTGACGTCCGTGTAGAGCTCGTCGCCGACCATGAACTCGGGGTCGTATTCGCGCGCTTCCTCAAGAGAAATCTGCAGGTCGGGATTGTCGACCTCCTCCACAACCTTCTTAACGGTGCTGACTATGATCTCGCCCGTGATCCTGTCGATCTCGACCGCGTACTTTTTCGCTCTCGAATCCTTCTGATCCTTCATGCCGAACAGGGGCGCGTCGCTGTCCTTCATCTCGTAGCCGCTCGCAATCGCCTCTTCAAGGCAGGTGAGGACCTCTTCGCGGTCCATCGACTTCTCCTCAGCGAGCTTGTCGAGCGCGCCGAAGAACGCGTCCTGATAATTAATCTCGTTTTTTCCGTTTTTCTTTTTTCCGGTTGCCATTTTTCCTGATTCCTCCAATATTCGTTTGATATTCGTTTAGTTTGCGGCGTCTGAAATGTTTAAATCCGTTTCCGCGTTCCGCGCCTTGTGCCGCACGCCGGCGTGAATGCGATATGTTGGTTATATGTTGCCGGTGCGTAAAACGCTGCCGTCAAAATTCAACCGTCAGAACTCTATCGTCAGAACTCTATCGTCAGTTTCACGCTCGCGACGTTCTTTCTGTCGAGCGTCACCGTTTTGCCGTTCCCCGTGTCGAGAACGAGCACCGAAGCATCGCGCTCCGTCACGATTCCCGTGAACTGCTTGGCGCCGTCCACCGCCTTGAAAAGGCTCACGTCCACTTTCTTCCCGCGGTTCCTCTCGAAGTCGCGGTCGGTTTTGAGCGGCCTGTCGAGTCCCGGCGAGGACACCTCGAAAATGTACGGCTCGTCGATCGGGTCGAGTCTGTCGATGATCGGGTCGGTAACGTCGTTGACCGCCACGCAATCGTCAATCGTAATTCCGCCCTCCTTGTCTATGTAGAGCCTCAGATACTTGTTCGGGCCTTCCTTCACGAATTCCACGTCCACAAGCTCGTAGCCGAGGTCCGCGACCGGCTTTTCGACCGCCTCTCTCACGGCGGNNCGGCGGCCACAACTTTTCCGTCTGCCATAAAAACTTCCTTTCGTCGAGAAGACTTTTTCCGGCCGGAGGCGCCGCCTCCAAAAGAAAAGAGCGGGTTTGTTTTTCCCACTCTCTCTCTCTACCGTCTATCTTCTTCGCGTATATTATAACAGTTTTTCGCGGCTTGTCAACAGTTTTTTATTTCCCCGAATCAAATTTTGCTCTATTTTTCCTCGAATTCTACTAAAAATCTCCCGCGCCGGCGAATCTCTGCCCTGTTCCGGAAAAGAGCATCAGAAAAAGACGTCGTCATTATAGCTGTAATTGCAGAATTTAACATTAAAAACGTCAGACCCGGCTGAAACGATCTTAAGGAAATAATTGTTTGAGAAAGTCTCCTTTTCATCGAGTGCAATTTCAAGCGATCCCACTGTTTTTCCGTCTTTTTTCACGTCAAACCGCAATAAGCGTTCAGTGTTGTAAACGTAGAATTGCCTCATCTCACCGCGTGCCAGCGTCTCTACCGAGTAAGGCGCCTTCTCGCTCGAAACGAGTACAAACTCATATGCCGGTGTATTTTGGACTATATATACCGTATGATGAACAGAGCTTGAACTGTATCGGTCGCTCAAAGTGTTATACGTTGAAAAAGCCACACAAATATCACAGTTTGCCTGCGTTATCTCTTGTTTTGCTCTTCTAAAAACTCTGCCGATTTCGCTTTGTTCTCCCCAGGTATCGGGATTCTGAAGGTCAATCGGAGGTCCGATGTAGCGTCTGACCGTTTCAGTCACCGTTTTCCCGTCGGGTCCCGGCGTGTACGTTATCACCTCGGTTTGATACGTATTACTACCGTAAATCGGTAATGACGGTACAATGGCAGGAATCAACCCAATTAACAACATACTCACAAACATCCAAAGAAATATTTTGGTTGCCTGACTTGAACGGACTGCCGCAAACGTTTCATTCCTGTCAAAAAACGTCCGCGCATTATTGCCTGATTGATTTGATTTGCTGCTTTTCTTCATATTTTGCATTTTCCCCTGCAGAAGCAAAAATATCATATTTATAAAGTCTTAATAATAGCCATATACCAAAAGGGAAGCGCCATTTCGTCTCGACTTTAATATAATGTTAACGAGTCAAATCAATAAAATGGAAAAAAGGAGAAACAAAACGGCTCAACCGAATATTACACTAAATCAAGGAGAAAGTCAATACCTTCCGGCACACTCGCGGATCCGAGCCTGAAAGTGGAAGTTAACTTTTTACTTCACGGTTTTTCCGGATTTTTCCCTTTTTTTAGACTTTTTCGGGCATTTTCTGCGTGTTCCCCGCGAGTTTTTTCCGAAATAAGCCGGGAACCATTCCTACATCTCACCGCGGAGTTCCGCAATCACCGTCTGACACTTGCCCGCGATTCTGTAATAGTGGGAAGGGTCTTCTTCGTGCTCTATCGCCGCGTCTCCGAAACCGCTCCATAAATGCATCACATAGTTCAGAAACGAGATTGCCCTGCCGTCGCCGAAATCCGACACGCAGTCGAGAATATACTCCAGAGCGTCCGTGTCCGACACACCCTTCGCGAGTGTCCTCAAAAACACATATACGCTGTTATCTCCTCTGCCTCTGTTGGCCAGTTCCGAGAGCGCAGTTTTCTCAAAATCGTCATCGAGTCCGTTCGCGGTAATCCGTTCGATCAGAAGCTGCCGCCCTTCCGCGACCTCGCTCATAAGCGCAATAAGGCTCTCGCATGCGTTCTCGAGTCCCAGACCGTACGCGTTTTCCGCCGCCTCCGGAAGTATCTTCAGCGTCTCCCCGCTCACCTTGAACCGCTTCTCCGCAAGTTCCGTTAAAAGGTATGCCGCCTTGTCCGCGCAAGCTTCATCCGCGTCCAAATCCTGCCTCCTGAGCCCGCTCACATATCCGGCAGTCTCACGGACCGTTTTGTCGAGCCGGAGCATCTGGGTACCGGACGGCAGAACATACTCCTCGTAAAAATCGCGAGGCATGAAGCACGATTTGCTCATCAGAAACTCGTTTACGATAACCGCCAGCAGTTCCTCGTCCCTCGGATCTCCCAGAACACTGTCAAGGTACGCGCGCGCGGACTTGCCGAAGGTCATTTCCGACTCAAAGTCCAGCCAGTTCCAATCTGTCTCTATATCGTATTCACCGTTCAATATGCGGGCTTTCTCATACTCGAGTAACGAGTTCATAAGCCTCAGGGATTCTTCCAGCCCTGTCATATTTTCGATTTCTTCCGGAATCGTTTTGTCAGCCGCCATTTTTCCGCCTCTTTCTCATCGCCGGATCGATCTCAATGCCGGCCTGTCCCGCGACGTACCCGAGCCCCGTGCAGAGCGCGCAGAAAGGAATCACGAACAGCGCCGTCAGCGCCGTCACCCTCGGAATTATCGCCACGCCGCCGATCACCCTGTAGAACCAGAAGAACGGGACGGCGAGTATCATTCTGATGTAGTTGTTTATGTTGGAGATCGCGAACTGCGGGTGGTTCACCGTGAAGTTTCTGTCGGCGATCGCGATCATCAGCAGCTCGAAAAGGTATACGACCGTTCCGGCAGCGCCGCCGATGACGAACCCCTTCGCCTTGTAGCGCGCCCAGCCGTAGGGAAGCCTGTCCTGAAGTCCGTAGGCGTTGCCCTGAACGACCAGCATCGCGGCGTAAACAATCGTCGCGACGACCGAAAAGACCGCCATCGGAACGTCGGTTGTCGTGTACCTCGCGAAAATCATCAGAATGAGCGGGAACGCCGCCCACCCGAGCGCCACCGCGAGCATGTGGATTAAAAGTATCCTGGCAACGCCCTTCGCGTGATTTTTGATTGTTTCGCGTGTAAAAACGCTCAGTTTCATTGGAATCCCTTTCCTTTGCCGCCGTCTGCTCAATAATTCTTCACGTTGCGCTCGATTTCGCGCTTCGACGCCCGCTCGGCCTCCTGGTCGCGCTTGTCGTAAAGCTTTTTGCCACGGCCGACGCCCATGAGCAGCTTGGCCCTGCCCTTCACGAAGTAAATCTCAAGCGGAACGAGCGTCACGCCCTGCTGTTTTACCTCCGCGTAAAGCTTCAGTATCTCCCTCTTGTGAAGCAGAAGGCGCCTTTTTCTCAGCGGGTCGCGGTTGAAAATGTTCCCGTGCTCGTAGGGGCTTATGTGCATGCCGCAGATAAAGCACTCGCCTTTTTCGATGACGGCGTAGGCTTCTTTAAGGTTCACCTTGCCCTGCCTGATCGACTTGACCTCAGTGCCGAAAAGCTCGATTCCGCACTCAACCTTGTCCTCGATAAAATACTCGTGGAAGGCGTTTCTGTTCTGCACTATTATTTTTTTCTGCTCTTTTGAATACGACATAGTATCTCCAGGAATCTTTTACCGTGCCCGGAATTATTTCCGGGAGTTTCCGCCTTCCGTCGACAAAACCCTGCCGACAGCGCCTCAGGCGGCCGTCCGCAGGGTTTCGCAAATTCTCCGTCCGCTTTTATTTGGCGGTGTCGGTAGTTCTCTTTTCTCTGATAACCGTGACCTTGATCTGGCCGGGATATTGCATTTCCGCTTCGATCTTCTTCGCGATGTCTCTGGAGAGAACCGTCATCTCGTCGTCCGAAATTTCGTCCGGTTTGACCATGACTCTGACCTCGCGGCCCGCCTGGATCGCGAACGTCTTGGACGCATCGACGCCCTTGAACGAGTTGCAGATGTTCTCGAGCTTCTCGATTCTCTTGACGTATGACTCGAGAGGCTCGTTTCTCGCGCCGGGTCTCGCAGCCGAAATCGCGTCGGCCGCCGCAACGATGACCGAAATCACCGAAGTGGGTTCAACGTCGCCGTGGTGCGACATGATCGCGTTGATAACGACGTCGTTTTCCTTGTACTTTCTGGCAATCTCCGCGCCGAGGTCGACGTGCGTTCCCTCGTTCTCGAAGTCAACCGCCTTGCCGATGTCGTGAAGCAGTCCCGCGCGTTTCGCAAGGTCCACGTCCACGCCGAGTTCAGCGGCGATAATGCCGGAAATCTTGGACACCTCTATAGAGTGAATCAGAACGCTCTGGGTGTAGCTCGTTCTGTATTTAAGTCTGCCGAGGATCTTGATGATCTCGGGGTTGAGCCCGAACACGCCCGCCTCGAACGTTGCGTTTTCGCCCTCTTTGCGGATAGTCGCGTCGAGTTCCTTCTTCGCCTTTTCGACGACCTCCTCGATCTTGCCGGGGTGGATGCGGCCGTCGGCGATAAGCTTCTCAAGCGCAATTCTCGCGATCTCGCGCCTTACCGGGTTGTAGCTCGAAAGAATTACCGCCTCCGGTGTGTCGTCGATGACCAGGTCGACGCCTGTCGCGGTCTCAATCGCGTTGATATTTCTGCCGGAACGGCCGATAATACGGCCCTTCATCTCCTCGTTGGGAATCGGAACGACCGTAACGGTGACGTCGGAAACGTAGTCCGCCGCGCACTGCTGAACCGCCGTGGCTATGATTTCTCTCGCCATTTCGTTCTTTTCGTCGGCGAGTTTGGCCTCATAGTCCCTTATAAGGGCGGCCTTGTCGTGTGTAAGCTCGCTGTCGAGATTCGCGAGCAGCATCTCGCGGGCCTGTTCCGCCGAAAGTCCGGCGATCTTTTCAAGCTCTTTCTGCTGCCTTTCGTAGAAGCGGTTCGCCTCCTCAAGCTTTGCCTGGGCGGCCCCTTCATTCTCTTTGATCGCAAGCTCACGCTTCTCCAACGCGTCGAGTTTCTTGTCGACGAGTTCTTCTTTGTTGGTCAAGCGAGCTTCTTTTCGCTGCGCCTCTTCACGTTTTTCCCTGACTTCCTTGTCCAGATACGAACGAAGCTGACGGATTTCGTCTTTGGCCTGTAAAACATATTCACGTTTTTTATTTTCGCCCTCTTTGACGGCGGCTAAGACGATTCTTCGGCTCTCCTCCTCCGCGGTGTTGATTGCCGCTTCGGCCTCGAGTTTTCTCTTTTCGTAACCGTCCGCGCTGCCCTTGGTGTAGCCGTCGTCGTAGGCTTCATCCTGTGCTGCGCGAACTCTCTCTTCAGTCTTGCGGGCGTTTGATTTCCGTGCGGCAAGCAGGATAATCAAAAGCACGACTGCCATCAGAACGATTCCGGCAATCAGCCCGACAAGCGCGGAAGTCAAGGAGAACGGCTGTACGCTGAGCATTTCATTGTACATCATTTAACGCTCTCCTCTCGTTATTTATTTGATTTTGGATTTATCTATGTTCCGAACCCCGCAGGCGCGCGGTTCTTGAATACATCAAAATCAAAGACATTTTAACACACTTCCGCCGCCCTGTCAAGCACAAACACGAACCGGTTTCAAGCGTTTCTCAAGGTTCTCAAGTTCCAAAGATCTTAGGAACGGCGCGGGAACGTTACGCGGCCAGCTCTCCTCGCGTCCGCGCACGCCTTTCAAAAACAAAAGCGGCCCAAAAAGCCGCCCTTGTCCGGTAATATGCCGCCGTGTAAGCCGCCGTCAGTTGTAACGCACCCAGCTCCCGTTCACGTACTCCACAAAAGTGTTGTAGTGGTCGGCGGTGTAGAATATCCTGCCGTTCGAGCCGAAAACGATCCTCTTCGACCCGCGTTCGCTCTTGCCGTTCGTGTCGATGTCGCACTCGGTGTAGGTGACTCCGGACGTTCTCGGGAGGATGCCTTCGCTGTTGCGGAACGTGTCGCCGCCGATTGCCTTGCCCGGCGCGTATCTCTGAACGTTTCCGCTCTTCCAGCCGAGTTTTTTCGCCTCTGCCTTCGTTATAAAATTAGAGGGCAGCCGGCCGTACGTTTTGATGTAGAGCGCGACGTGATCGCGGTCGAAGTAGGAGCCGTTTTCGTCGATTGGCGGCGCGGTAGGCGCGGGGGTTGGAGTAGGGGTTGGAGTCGGAGTGGGAGTAGGACTCGGCGTGGGAGTGGGACCCGGGGTAGGCGTCGGGCTCGGAGTTGACGTCGGTGCCGGGCTCGGTGTAGCCGTAGGCGCGGGCGTCGGAGTCGTGTCCGGTGTCGGAGTGGGAGAAGGCGTCGCGGTTGGCGCAGGTTCTGACGTCGGAGTATCCGTGGGATCGGGCGAAAACGCAGGCGTTTCAGTTACTTCAGCCGTTCCGGGCGTAAACTCCTCTTCCGCGGTTGGCGAAAGATCCGCGCCGGCAGCCTCCGTTTCCGTGACCGCCATAACAGGCGTCGATTCCGGAAGCGTGCCGCCCTCAAAACCGTTCTTTATTACGGGCCACAGTTTGATCGCCCCGAATACCGCGGCCGCGACCAGAATAATCCCTATAACAAGGGGCAAAACGACCCGCTTAGCCCTGTTTCCTTTTTTATTTTCGTTCCCGTTCAACTTGTTTCCCTCAATAGTCAAAAAGTGCCGCGCCACGTCGGCGCAAAACTATTTCACGTACGTGAATATCTGCATGTCTGACGGTCCCCTGTTCGCGAACGCGTAGTACGGAATCAGGGTCGCAGTCGTCTCTTCGTATTTCCCGGTGCGCTCACTGTAGAGCGGCGCATTTTCGGGTTGCTCCGGCCTCACGAGCGCCGCCGCCCTGATGCACGGAACGCCCTTCAAGGGTCCCTCCGCATAATACTTGAAATTCCGCCCGCCTTTAAGCACGATTCCTCTCAGAGGCGCCGGGTTGTCGCACCCCTCAAGACAGTAGACGACCGGTCCGCGCATGACCGCGCACCTTCCCGCGTCGAAAACCACCTCGCGTCTCGCCTCGACGACCTTGATCTTCATCCCGAAATCGAGCTCGACCGAGCCGCCGTCCGCGACATCAAAATGCGCGTACCCTTTTTCGGTTTCGTACTTCGCGTCGCTCCACCACGGAACGCGCACAGCGAGCGTCACGTCCGCCCCTTCGACCGTAATTTTCACCTTTCCGTTCTCCGGGTAGCGGGTCTTCTGCACGATGCGTATCGTCTTCCCGCCGTGTTCGAGCTCCGCGGTGCTCTCCATGAACTGGTGCACGTAAATGGCCGGCCGCTCAGGCGCCGCGAAGTCCGCCGTGTACATGAAATCCCCTAAAGATGGGATAAATCTGACGATATTTGGCGGACAGCACGAACAGCCGAAAACCTCGCTCCGCTGCATCGGCGGCGTGTTGATTGCGCGTCCCGCCACGCTCGTGTCCCTGTTATCGAAGTACTTCACGATCTCGGTGGGGTTCTGGTAGAAGAACGACTTCCCGTCAAGCGACACCGACGACAGAAAACCGTTGTAGATTATGCGCTCGACAGTGTCCGCGTATTTCGAGTCGGTTTCGATAAGCATCATGCGCCGCGCGAAAAGCGCCAGCGCGATCGCCGCGCAGGTCTCCGTGTACGCGACCATGTTCGGCAGGTCGTAGGGCACCGTGAACGCCTCTCCGTGGGAGGAGGAGCCGATGCCGCCGGTGATATACATTTTTTTGAGAGTGATGTCGTCGAAAATCGCCTTGCACGCGTTTTTGAGCTCTTCGTCGTCCGTCAGATACGCCAGGTCCGCCATCGCGCAGTAGAGGTAGCACGCCCGCACCGAATGGCCTTCCGCGGTGAACTGCTGCCGCACGGGAACGTGGCTTTGGTTGTAGCTCGCATTCATCCAGTCCGGCTTGTTTTCCGCCCTTTTCCCGCGCTCGTCCACAAAAAACTTCGACAGCTCGAGGTAGCGTTTCTCGCCTGTTTCTTTGTAGAGCTTGACCAGCGCCAGCTCGATCTCCTCGTGCCCCGGCGTCGTGAACCCAGTGTCGCGGTCGGTTTTAAACCGCTTTTCGATGTAGTCGGCGTAGCGAGTCATCGCGTCGAGAAGTTTCCTCTTCCCGGTCGCCCTGTAGTACGCCACCGCCGCCTCCATAAGGTGCCCCGCGCAGTAGAGCTCGTGGTTGTCGCGCACCGTGAAACGTGAGTCTTTCGCGAACAGGATGTAATAAATGTTGAAGTAGCCGTCCTCCATCTGATTCTTTTCGATCAGGTCGTCGACCCTGTCCACGATCCGCTCGAACCGCGGCTCGCGCTTCTTTTGGCACAGATAAGCGACGCCTTCGATCCACTTCGCGACGTCCGAGTCCCAGAAAATGTGCGGCCTGTTCGGCATTCCCTCTTTCCAGTCAAACCTGAACGCGTCGAAGCGGCCGGTGTCGCTGAACCTGTCGTAAACGGCCTGCACGGTTGTCTTCCTGACGAGATTCTGGCGCGTTTTCCAGAATCCGCCGGTTATTTCCACGTTTTCAAAACTGACTTTTTCGATGCTCATCGTTTTTCTCCCCGAAAGCATGTTCAGGCGGTCAAAACTTATTCTCAGCCGCCGTACTTGTAGAAAACTCTTCCGATCGGCGCAGAGTCTCCGTTCTTGTAGAAGCTGAAAACGTCGCCGAACGTGTTGTTGTCGGCCCACTTGAAGCCGATCGAGGCGTTCCCGGAGATGCCGAGAACCGACTTGGGAACCGCGACCATCAGCATGTCGCCGTTGATTCTGTACGTCGCCTCGCCGCACTCCGTCACACTGTACGTATCCGAGTCCGCAAGCCTTCCTATCCTGGTTTTGCCGTCCGCGGGCTGCGCGTAGTTCACAACAAAATTCGCGCCCTTCCAGCCCTTCGCGAGGTCCGTCGAGATGTAGAGCGTCATCCAGCCGTTCGTCGAGAAGTCGTTGTCCTGCGGCGACGTGATCGCGGCCGCAGTCTTCACAAAGAAGTACACGTTCGCGTCGTCCTCAGCTACCTTCATTTCTGTGATGTCGTTGCGGTTCGTGTTGTCGGTCTTCTTCTCGAAAATACTGTTGTTGCGCCTGACCGTGTCGCCCTCGTAGTCCTTATAATAGGACTGAACGTCGTTCCACTGGCTGAAGCCGCCCGCGATGTCGACGGTTTTCCGCGTGACCGGCGCCTGGCCGAACGTGCCCTTGTAGCGCCTGATGTACGAAATCATCTGCATGTAGTAGTTGTCGCCGTAGCCGCCTTCCATGGGCTCGATGTCGCGGCTGCAGTTCGCGTCCGCGTTGTCGACAAACCTGATCGGTTTCGTATTGTACTCGACCGGCTGTCTCTGGGCGATCCACTCGTTCCAGCCCGTAATGAAGATCATCTCGGGGTCGATGCCGAGCGCCCAGTCGAACTGTTCGGCGAAGTTGTAGCCGTAATAATACGCGTTCGGAGACGTGTCGTTGGCGCCGTTGTGCCAGCTGCGCGACCTGTCCTTTGCTCCGTACCACGCCGTGTAGCTGAAAGTGCACGTTCTGTTATGCTGCGCGACGGAAACGTTCACGACCTCCTTGCGGCCGTTCAGTCCGTAAACAGCGTCGTTCGAGAGCAGCCGCCCGAATTCCATCCACGGGAAGCCGTCGTCCGTTCTGCCCGCGTTCGGCCATACGCTCGCCTTGATCCTGAAAAAGCTCTTCGCCTCCGACGATAGCTCCGAATCGCCGGGAACGCCTATAATTAGGGGTTTTCCGTCCCAGTAGAACCAGATTGACTGGTACTCGGGATGCTTTTTATAAATTGTCTTGTAGATCTCGTTGATCGTTTTTCCGGACGAGGAGTTCGTGTAGAAAACGACCTTCGGAACGTTCCAGCCCTCGTCCTGATACTCTTTGAGGATCTTCATTAGCGCGAGCGCGTTCGTCGAGTAGGTAAATGCGTTTGTGGCATCGAAGCCGAGGAAGTCGATTCCGGCGTCAGTCAGCATCTGAACGTGCTTTCTCATGACCCACCTGTCGGAGGACGGGTAGTAGCCGAACATCGGCTTGCCCCAGAAATGGAACGCGTTGACACCGCCGCCGCCCGCAGCCATCCAGTTCGCCTCGGATTTAAGGGCGTTGGGGTTGGAGGCGACGATCGCGGAGTTGTCGCGAAGGGTCGTGTCGTGGAAGCCGATCCACAGGAAGTAGAAGATGCCGACGTAGCGGTTATTACGCTGCGTGTCGTTCGCGCTGCCGTTGACGAGCGTTCTGGAGAGGTCGTCGATGCCCACCGTGTAGGAATTGGCGTAGCTCGCGGTGTTCACGTAGCTGTCGCCTGCCGGCGTGGGAGTCGGGGTCGGTGTCGGCGTGTTTGTAGGCGTCGGAGTCGGCGTAGGTGTAGGTGTCGCCGTGGGTGTTGGGGTAGGCGTAGGTGTAGGTGTTGGTGTCGCCGTCGGCTCCTCAGTCGGCGTGGCGGTAGGTTCCTCGGTGGGCTCTTCCGGGGGCGTCGCAGTCGGCTCCTCAGTAGGCGTAGCGGTGGGCTCCCCGGTAGGCGTGGCGGTAGGCGCCTCCGTCAATTCCGGCGTATTTTCCGGCACTTCCGTGTTCTCCGGAACGTCCGTCTCTCCGGCTATATTTGTTGCCGCGGGCTCCGAGGTAGGCGTCTCAACCGGATCTCTCCGCTTGCACGACACGCACAAAACCGCCGACAGCAGCATCAGCGCGGCCAGCGTCAAAACCGCACATTTTTTAAACGTTTTCATCATTTCAGCAAGCCTCCGTGGCGTATTTTCAATATCCGTAGCAGTACCCAGCGCGTCCTATCGGAGCCGGGTCGCCCGTTTTGTAGAACCCCTGCGGATCGTCAAGGTCGCAGTTGTCCGCCCATTTAAAAGTAATCTTCGCGCTTCCGGTAATGCCCAGAACCGCCTTCGGGATTCTGACCTGCATCATATTCCCGGAGCGCCTGAACTCCGCCTTCCCCGCGTGAATCGTCACAGTACCGTCTTCCGTGAGGCCCGTTCTCGCCACGTACGCGACGCCGCCCTCCGGTTCCTTGTAGTTCAGCACGTAGTCGAACCCGTTCGGGCCCTTCCCGTAGGTCCCTATAAAAAGGTTCATCCAGTTGCCGCCCTCCGGCTCCGTGATGTCGTCGACGGTCTTCACGAAGAAGTACACGCTTCCGGCATCCTCGCACACCTTCATCTCCGCGATGTCGTTGCGCCCCGAGCGGTCCTCGTAGAAATTCCCGCCGTAGCCGTACCATTCCCTGTCGGGCGTGTCGCCTTCGTAGTCGAGATACACGCTCTCAACGTCGTTCCACTGGCTGAAGCCGTCCTCTATGTCAATCGTTTTCACCGTCGCGGGAACGCCCTCCGGAATTCCCTTGTAGCGCCTGATGAACGAGATCATCTGCATGTAGTAGTTGTCGCTGTAGCCGCCCTCCATCGGTTCGATGTCGCGGCTGTTGTTCGCGTTCGCGTTGTCGCAGAAATGCACGATACTGTCTTCGAGCCGCATCGCCACCCACTCGTTCCAGCCGGTGATGAATATCATCTCGGGGTCCACCTTGAGCGCCCACTCGAACTGTTCGGCGAGGTTGTAGCCGTAGACGTACGCGTCCGGATCCGGGTCGTTGGCGCCGTTGTGCCAGCTGCGGGAATGGTCGTTCCCGCCGTACCAGGCCGTGTTGCTGAACGCTATCGTCGTGCAGTGCTGCGCCACCGAGACGTTCACGACCTCCTTGCGGCCCTTGGTTCCGTAAACCGCCAGGTCGGTGTAGAGCCTCGAGAACTCCATCCACGGGAAGCCGTCCTCTTTTTTAAACGCGTCGGTCGGCCACTGCGACTCCTTAATCCTGAAGAACTCGCGCCCTTCGTCGGAAAGCTCCGCGTCGTAGGGGTACCCGATGATCAGCGGCTTGCCGTCGCGGTAGAACCAGGTGTCCTCGTACTCCGGGTGGGCCAGGTAGACCTCGCGGTATATTTTCTCCATCGTCCTTCCCGAGTCGGAGTTCGTGTAGAACGCCACCTGCGGCGTGTCGTAGCCCTGCTGCCGGTATTCGTGAAGGATCGCCATCAGCTTCAGCGCGTTGTTCGCGTAAATGGACGCGTTCGTGGTGTCGAAAACGAGGAAGTCGATTCCCGCGTCGGTCAGCAGCTGCACGTGCTTGCGGAAGATCCACTCGTCGGATGAGAAGTAATACCCGTACATCGGCTTGCCCCAGAAGTGCCACTCGTGAACGTCGCCGCCGCCCGAATTCATCCAGTCCCAGACCGAATCGGTCGCGCCCGGCACCTTCTCGATAATACTGTTGTCGTAGAGCTTTTTGTTGCCGTGCTCGCCTAGCCAGAGGAAGTAGAAAATGCCCACCGCCTTGTTTTCGCGCTCCGCCGGCATCTTCGCGGTGTTCAGTATCCTTCTGCCGAGGTTGTCGGTGGCCTGCGTGAGAGCCTTAACCACCGGCGCCGTATTCACGTAGTCGTCGCCGAACTTCATCGTCTTTTCGCCGCTTTTGCCATCGCCCGAGCAGCCCGCGGGAACCGCGCACAAAATCACCGCAAGAGCGGCAATCACCGCCAAAACGATCCTTTTTCTGTCAAGTGTTTTCAAAACCATGTCTCCGTTCGTTTTTTTGCAGTTATTTCCGGGGAACCGTGCCCGGAAACGTTCTTCAGCACGCGCGACCTTTAAAAGCCGGCGTGTTTTACGCAAAAAGCGCGTTTGTGCCTATATTATAAAACGAAAACCGTTTTCGCGCAACAATTAACCGCTCCCGCGGTACGTTCCGACGCGGCAGGTTTCTTTCCGTGTCTCTTTCCGGAACAGTCCTTTTTCGCGCCGCCCGCGCATATAATCCGGTTGATTTTTGACGCGCAAAGTGCTTTAATGTAACCGAGAACAAGCCTTTAAGGTTTTTCATCATTGTTTTGGAGGTGCCACCGGTTTGAGTGAGCTCAGGGTATGTCTTGCCAACGATTCTTTTCCGCCGCAGATCGACGGAGTGGCAAACACCATTAAAAACTATGCGGAAATTATAACGGAACATCACGGCTCGGCAGTCGTTGCCACGCCGGCGTTCCCGAAAAACGAGGACGAGAAGTATCCGTTCCCAATCGTGCGTTATCCCAGTATGCCGCTGTGGGAGGCGGTTGAATACAGGGCTGGCTATCCTTTTTGGCCGAAAGCCATCGACGCGCTCAAAACGTTCGGCCCCGACATAATTCACTCCCACTGCCCGATGGTATCGTCATACCTCTGCCGCGAGCTCCGCACCATAACCGGCGTTCCGCTCGTTTTCACGTATCACACAAAGTTCGACCTGGATATCAAGCGCGTGCTCAAGCTGCGCCCCCTCCAGCGGACCATTATTAAAGCCGTCGTCGCCAACATCTCCGCCTGCGACGAGGTCTGGGTAGTAAGCAACGGCGCCGGCGAAAATCTGCGCGACCTCGGCTACGAAGGCACGTACCGCGTTATGCCGAACGGCGTCGACATTCCCAGGCTGCCCCGCGACGAGACGATCTACAACACGATCCGCGCCAAGTACAACCTGCCCGACGACGAGGCCATCTTCCTCAGCGTCGGTCGCATGAAGTGGATCAAAAACCACCGCATCACGATCAAGGCGCTCCGCATAATCAAGGACGCGGGCTTCAAGTTCAAAATGATCTTCGTGGGCGCGGGCTCGGACCTCGACGACATTATTAAATACACCGAAGAGATGGGCGTTCGCGAGAACTGTGTTTTCACCGGCGCCGTTCACGACCGCGAGTACCTGCGCAACATTTATTTCTGCGCCGACATTTTCGTGTTCCCGTCCACCTACGACACCAACGGCATCGTTGTGCGGGAAGCTTCCGCGTGCGGCCTGGGCAGCATTCTGATCAGGAACAGCTGCGCGGCGGAGGGCGTCGAGGACGGCGTGTGCGGAATTCTCACCGAAGAGAACCCCGAGTCCCTCGCGAAGGCTCTCGCCGCGGTCTGCGACAACCGTGAATTTGCCCATAAAATAGGCAAAAACGCGGAAGAGACCCTCTACATGTCCTGGGAGGATTCGGTCGCCCGCGCAGTCGCCCGCTACGGTGAGATCATCGAAGCGAAAAAGCTTGGAGAACTTCCTCCGCCGGCCGCCTCGAAGACCGCCCCGGACGAACAGGCCATCCGCCTGATTGCAGCCTCCTTCAAGCCTTACGCGAAAATCAAAGACACCGGGAGGAAGCTCAGGCAGGCTGCCGCCGACCGTGAAGCCGCTTACTTCGCGTACGAGGACCCGGCCGAACACGAGTGGTTCGCGAGACAGGTGATTGAGGAACACCGGCAGGAAGAGGCGGAAGACACAGAAGAGACTGAAGTCGCGGAAGTTACAGAAGTTACAGAGAATCTTGAAGCCGCGGAAAATAATGAAGCCGCGGAAGTCTGCAAAGACAGCGAGACGCCGCAAGACGTCGAAGCGAAGGAGTAAAACAATGAAATACGATTTTTCAGCAATTAAAAATCACAGCCTCGAACGCATTGCGGAGAAGAAACTCGCCGGCTGCGGAAGCATGATCAAAATCGGCGGCGAGACGGTCTGGGAGGACTGCACAGGCTGGTCTTCGATCGAAAAGAACGAGCCGATCCGCCCCGATTCGATCTACAGACTCGCTTCAATGTCGAAGCCCGTCACCGGCGTTGCGGTAATGCAGCTTGTCGAGCAGAACAAACTCGGCCTTTTTGACGACGTCAGGAAGTATTTTCCCGAGCTCGCCGGGTTCGGAGTCGCCGGCCGCGACGAAAACGGTAAAATAATTAAGGTTGCCGACGCCCGCCGCGAGATGACTGTTTTCGACATGCTCACCCACACGAGCGGTCTCGCGCAGGCCGATCTGGGCTTCATCCAGCTTGGCGAAAAAGTCTTCGCGCCCTACATGCGGCCCGGCATCACCCTCTCCGAGATTATTCCCCTTTTCAGCAAGCTTCTTCTCGACTGCCATCCGGGCGAGGCCATGGGCTACGGCGCCGAAGCCCCCTTCGACACCCTGGGCGGAATCGTCGAAAAAGTTTCGGACATGCCTTTCGAAGAGTATCTCAGGAAGAACATTTTCGACCCCCTCGGCATGAACGACACCACGTTCCACCTGACGCCGGAGCAGCGTTCCCGCCGCGTGAGCATTTACGAAGCGGACGGCGAAAACGTCAAACTGATGTTCCCGGACTGCGAGGACAACATGATCGGCGTTCCCGAGTCCCTTGAAGCCGGCTCCTGCGGCCTGGCCGGAACCGTCGGCGACTACATGAAATTCGCGGAAATGCTGCTCGGAAAGGGCGAGTACCGCGGCGTCCGCATTCTGAAACGCGCCACCGTGGAGTTTATGAGTACGCCTCTCAACCGCCCGGAAACCGCCGGCTACAACATCGGCCAGGTGTGGGGAATTTCGATGCGCGTTGTGAACACCCCCGACCCCAACGCAATGCCGCCCTTCGGAACGTTCGGCTGGAGCGGCGCCTACGGAACGCACTTCATCGTCTGCCCGTTCGAGAACCTGGCGGCGGTCTACTGCTCCAACCTCACGAACGCAGGCGGCTCCGGAGCGGCGACCGCGTTCGAATTTGAGCGCGACATTTTCGACGCGATAAAAGCGGCGGCGAAATAAGTCTTTTTTAGCCGCGAATATTGTAACGAATATTGTAAAGCCGGGACTCGCCCTTATACGGAGGAGTCCCTTTTTTGCGCCAAAGTGCCAAAGGATAAAAAACAGTTGACTTATCTGCCCGCTTTTCGTAAAATCAAAATGCTGCGGGGGACGGCACCCATAACAAAAAACGGACGGCGGCAACTAAATATTTACTTTTCACAGTTCAATGCGAGGGGGAGGCACCCATGGAAAAAAACGTGACCGTAATTGACGGGGAAGGTAATATCATTGGCGCGACCTACGCTAAAAGAGCAAAAGGTCTCATTAAAAAAGGCAGGGCACGCTCAGTGGATGATACTACCATTTGCCTTGCGTGTCCGCCGAATGAAAATTTGGAGGATATTAAAATGGATAACAATATAGAAACAACAAACGCGAAGGCAGAAGAAAAAGTAACACTGAAGTACGTACTGGACAAGCTCGACGAAGTCCGCAAGTCCTTTTTGGAGTCGGAGGAGGAACAGATATCGCTGATCTGCGCTCCTAAAGAGATGGATCCCGACAGTCTGGACCCGGAGCTGCTTCCGTCCATATTCCAAAATTACTACGACAGCATTACGAAAATCAAAACGCTTTCGCAGACCACCCTGCAGCAGTTCGTCGGCGTTTACATGAGCATGATTAACGAACTGAAGCAAAACGAAGTTGCGCCCGTCATTAATCCCGAAGAGCGCAGAGAGTTTGTCGAACTCGTAACGCATTATGCGGCAGAAGCCGGGATGCCTGACCTCGCGGAATTTGCACGCGTACTGTATGGCAAAAAAGCGGAATAACGACATCTGCAGGTAACAATTAAATCTTACAAAAGAGGCTTGAATCAATCGCGGTTCAAGCCTTTTTTGCATTTTTTATTTAGCAGTTGTTCGCATTGCGCTTGGCCCCGCCGACCAAGTACCCGGCTTGTTCAAATGCCGTAAACCTTGCCGGTCCGGAATTGCCCAAGAGGGTCAGACGCAATATCATCCGCGTCAGGCGAAGAAATCCATAGCGGTGCACGACGACAGTAGCGCCGGTACGATATTTGCCGTGCTACAGCAGATATACAGGAAACGCAAAAGCCTTTTCATTGATTGCTCTGATCTTGTCGCAGGTGTCGATGACAAGACCCGGCATAATATTGAGCTTGTATTTCTCCAGAACATCGAAGTTCTTTGTCGGCTTGTTCGGTGAAGTATTCTTTTTGATTTCGATCGGGTAAATGTTATCGCCTTCAACAAACAGGAGATCAATTTCCTTTCGGTCTACGTCCCTGTAATAAAAGAGTTTTTCCGACGGATCTTTATTGTAAGCGTAAAAGTTCTTTATTACCTCGCTCACAACAAAAGTCTCAAAGAAAGCTCCGCTCATCGCACAGTTTTCAAGCATTTCCGCATTGGGCCATTTGCACAAATATGCGCAAAGTCCCGTGTCCATGAAATACAGCTTCGGTGCCTTGATTATCCTCTTTGAAATATTGGCCATGTACGGTTCGAGAAGATAAACGATGCCGGAAGTTTTCAGAATCGAAATCCATCTTTTACACGTCCGCACGTCTATACCGACGCTTGCGGCAATCTCGTCGTAGTGCAGTTCCTGCGCTGTTCTCAGGGCAACAATAGTCACGAAATTTCTGAACTGCATCTCGCTTGAGGCGGAAATGAGTTTAAGAACGTCCTTCTCGATATACGTATTCAGGTACGATTTGAAGTATGCCTCGCGTTCGGATTCTCCCGTGCATATATCCGGCATTCCTCCCATGAAGACATCTTCAAAAATCTGTTTACGTGTTCGGTAACTTCTGCCGGAGGATTCGCGGGCGCGGATATCTGAAAGAGACGGCGAAAACAAAGGGGCGTCATATCCGTATTTTTCTGCTTGAGAGAAAGAAGCCATATCAATAACGCCGCACCGACCTGCCAGAGAATCGGATATCCCCTGCTGAAGTTCAAACCGATTTGAACCGGTAAGAATATACATAAGCTGACGCGGCTGACCGTTTTTTATCCATACAAGCCGCTGGTTGTCAATGATTACTTTAATTTCGTCAAGCAGATTCGGCGCCTTCTGAATCTCATCAATGATCAAAGGCCACCCATATGATTCGAGAAAAAGTTTCGGGTTGCTTAGGGCGAGCGCACGGTCATCCATGTCGTCAAGCGTAACCTTACGGATTTTTTCGCCGAACAGGATGTCGACGGTGGTCGACTTTCCAACCTGCCTCGGCCCGTAAATAACTATACACGGGAATGATTTGCTGACTTCGACAATCATTTTTTCAGCTGTTCTTTTAACATACATAAACTCCGCACCTCCTGTCGCATATAATTATACCACATTTTGCGATATTGTCAACATCCGGATGCTGTTTTAATCGGAAATTTGGTATTAAAAGCCGGTGGCGCGACATAAAAAAGCGCTGCGCATAAAGCGGACAACCCCGGCGACAATACGTGCTGTCGTTTTCTCCTCTTTTTCCGCGGTGGTTTTTCCTCTTCCAAAAGAGGCTTGAGCCGGTCGCTGTTCAAGCCTTTTCTTTTATCATTTTTGATTTAACACTTTTCTATTCCAAAATCAGCACCGTGTCTCCGTCGCTGCATTTGACCGTATAACTTCCCGGCGAAAACGCGGTGCAGAACTCGACGCTGTTATGGCCGATTTCCTTCCACTCGGCGATCGTTCCGCCAAAGCGTATCTCCTTCAAAGAAGGACAATCCGGAAAGCACCCCATTTCCAGAGCTTCGTCACGCTTCCCGGAATACTGACCGTAAGATTCCTTTCACTTCACTTCCCTGTCGAGCACCGAGTAGATGCCGCTGTAGCACATTTCCGAGATGATCGCCGAGTAGGACGCGAGCGGCGGCCTGGGGTCGAGCTCGTACCACTGCCTGTATACCTCGAGGCTGCCGGCGATGATAAAATCGAGCGCGATGTCGAGCTCCTTCGAGGCCTTGTGGCGGCTTTTGACGATCCTGGAGGTCTCCTCCTTGACGATGTCGCGGACCGCCCTGCCGAGCGCCGACCCGCTTCCGAGCTTGAACATCGCGCCGTAAAAATCTATATCCTCGTTGAGCACCTCCGCCAGCGCCTTGAAAAACACGTGCGGCAGGTTGCCCCTCTCGGGCATCGGATTCCTGCAGAAAGTCTCGCGAAACATTTCTCCTATCTCGCTTACGATTGCGTTCTCGAGGGCGTAGATGCCGTCGTAGTAGTTGTAGAACGTTTTCCGGTCGATGTTCGCGCGCTCCGCCAGCATGGAAACGCTGACTGTGCCCGGGTTGTAGCCCTCGCCAAGCATCTCCGCGTACGCGTTCCTGATTTTTTTCAGTGAATCCTGCGTCCGCTTGTCCGGTTTGCGCCCCGCCTCGGCCCGTTCCTTCATGCGCTCCGCGTGCTCGTCTCTGCTTCTGCTCGCCATTTTGTTAATCCTCCGGTTTATTTTCCACTTGTCAAGGGGCTGAGAACCCCCGCTGCGTCCTGTTATTTCCCGGAAATACGCGATATTTTCCGTATTTCGCAGGTTAATTGTACCATTTTCAGCCATTTTTGTCCAGAATTATTCTACAATATTCAGTAAATGTGTGAACTATTCCGCAAGTGTGGACGAAAACGCCGTTTTTTGCCTGTTTTTCCTTAAATCCGTGTTTGAAATAAGTATTTAAAGTTGTACAATTGCGTAACGGGCCGAAATTTATTTCCCGGAAATTTTCCGGAAAATATCGAAGGACGCCTGAATTCACCGGAAAGGACGCGCGGGCTTTATGAAAGGCAAAATGATATTCATCAACTGCAAGACAGCCGAAGGCAGCGTGGAGCGGAAAGCCGCCCGCGACTACCTGGTGATTCCACAGACCAAGCGCGTCTACATCGTGACACCGGGCGAGGCGACCGCGAAGGACGTCACCGGAATCTGCCGCGACATAATCAGAACCGAGACCGAGAGCTTCGTTGTGTACGTACTGACCCCCCGCGGGAGCGGCCTTCAGGAGACCCTTCGCGAACAGTTTTCGAATGAGCCGGCCGTGCGCCCCGTGGTCATCGGGAAGAAGACCGAGACGTATCTGAAGGCGGCCGACGTGATTCTGACAAAGGCGTCCATTCTGACCGATCCGGTCGACGCGGCGGCAAACGTCGGCGACATGCTCACGACGGCCTACTCGAAGGCCTACAGAAGCGTCCGCCAGGCTGTGCTCAACGCAAAACTCTTTTTGGACAGACGTCAAAGAGAGAAAAACTAAAATAAGATGTGTGAGTGACATTCATCACTCCTCATTCCCTATTCCTACTACCTTAAGGAGGCAACGTTAACATGGGAAATGCCACACTGACAGGCACCCTTTTCGCGGAGATGGTCCGCAGCGGAGCGGCACTGCTCTCACTCAACAGACAAATCGTAAACGAGCTCAACGTCTTCCCGATTCCGGACGGAGACACGGGCGACAATATGTTCATGACTATCGACTCGGGCATCAGCAAGCTCAAGGACCTCGACACCGAAAGTCTTGACGAAACCGCAAAAAAGCTCGCAGGCGGCATGCTCAGCGGCGCGCGCGGCAATTCCGGAGCGATTCTTTCGCAGTTTTTCGCGGGAGTCTCGCGGGGCTTCGAGGGAATGGAGAGCTGCGACGCCGAGGGTCTCAGCAAGGCGTTCGGGTGCGGCGTTACCCAGGCGTACAAGGCGGTCAAGCAGCCTGTCGAGGGCACGATTCTGACCGTTTTCAAGGACGCCGTCAAGTACGCGGATTCTCGCATTTCCGAAGGCAGCACCGTCGATAACTACCTCGACGATTTCGTGGTCGAACTCTACAAGTCGCTGGACCGCACGCCCGAGCTGCTTCGCGTTCTTAAAGAGGCGGGGGTCGTCGACAGCGGCGGCGCGGGCTTCGTGTACATCGCGGAGGGCATGAAGAAGGCGCTCGAGGGCGAGTCGTTTAAGTACGAACACACCGGCGACGTCAAGAACGCGCAGGCGGACCTGGATTTCGACAAGTTCACCGAGGACACCGAGCTCGAATTCGGCTACTGCACCGAGTTCCTGCTCAGGCTTCAGAACAAAAAATGCGACGTGAAGGCCTTCGACATCAAGCCGGTGACCGACTACCTGGACACCGTTGGCGATTCTGTGGTGGCTTTCGCGGACGGCTCCGTTCTGAAAGTGCACGTCCACACGTTCAAGCCCGGCGACGTGCTGAACCATTTCCAGCAGTACGGCGAGTTTCTCAAGATCAAGATCGAGAATATGACGCTCCAGCACAACGAGTCGACCGTCAGGAACAGCTTCCGCCCGCTCAGGAAGAAGCCCCACAAGCAGTTCGCGATCGTGGCGGTGGCGGCCGGCGAAGGCCTCAAAAACACTTTCGCGGAGGCCGGTTGCGACGAAGTGGTCGACGGCGGACAGAGCATGAACCCCGCGGTCTCCGATTTCACGGACGCGTTCGACAGCATCGACGCCGACACGATTTTCGTGTTCCCCAACAACGGGAATATCATCATGACCGCCAACCAGGCCGCGCAGATGTACGAAAAAGCGGACATCAGAGTGCTCCCGACGAAAACCATCGGCGAGGGCTACGCGGCGCTGTCCGTGTTCGACCCCTCTGAGACCGACGCGGACGCCCTCTACGGCGCGTTTAAGGAAGCCGCGGAAAGCGTGGTCACGGGAATGGTCTCCAGGGCGGTCCGCGACACCGAAAAGGACGGCGTTTCGGTCAAAAAAGACGACTTCATCGGGTTTGTCGGCGACAGGATAATGACGGCCGCCGCGACCCCGGGAGCGGCGGCGCGGGCGCTTGCCGCCAAAATGGACGCGGGCAGCTGCGACATTTTGATACTGATCTCGGGAAGCAGCGTTGAGGCTTGCGACGCGGAGGCCCTCTCATCGGAACTCAGTAAAGAGCTCCGGTCCACCGAGGTCATCCACATTGAAGGCGGCCAGCCCGTCTTTGACTATATTCTTATTCTGGAATGAGGCGGAGGGCGGCGGCCTGATTGTTTGGCGCCGCCGCCCCCTCTTATGATTTACATTTTGGAGGATTTTTTATGTTGATTCTTTTCACCGACAGCGACACCGATATGACGCCCGAGATGTGCGCGGAGTACGGCTACAACCTCATCAGCATGCCCTACAGCGTCGACGGCAAAACAATCTACCCCTACGTTGATTTCAAGGAGTTCGACTCCCGCGCGTTCTACGACGGTCTTCGCGGCGGCTGGCTTCCCAACACGAGCGCAATCAGCGTCGACCAGTACATCGAATACTTCGAGCCCCACTTCGCGGCCGGCAACGATATTTTCTACGTGCATTTTTCCCGCGCGATGACCATCACCTTCGACAACATGGACGAGGCGCTGAAGATTCTGAAGGAGAAATATCCGGAACGCAAGTTCTACGAAGTCGACACCAAGGGCATCACGACCATCAGCTGCGCGATCGTTCGCGCCATCGGCGAGCTGTTCAAGGCCGGCAAGACCCCCGAGGAAGTGCTTGAATGGGCTTCCGTCGAGGTCGACAAGCACGCGATGTACTTCTTCGCGGACGATCTGAAATTCTTCAAGCACAGCGGCCGCGTCAGCGGAATCGCCGGCACAATGGGCACCCTTCTCGGAATCAGGCCGATCATCCACATGAGCGGCGAGGGCAAAATGGTATCCGTGGGCAAGGAAAAAGGCCGTCCGAAGGCCATCGCCCGCCTGCTCGCCTACATGGACGAACTCGGCGACGACATTACCGGTCACCCGGTCTACATCGGCCACACCGACGCCCCAGAACTCGTTGAAGAGCTCGCCACCGCCCTGCGCGAAAAGTACGGCGACGCCCTCAACCTCCGCGTTGTCGTTGTCAACCCGACCGCCGGCAGCCACTGCGGCCCCAACGGTATCGGCGTCTGCTTCCACGCGATCCACAGATAACCTGCTTCAGTTGACAAAGGACTGACATTGACAGAAATGGCTGACATTGTTGTAAAAGAAGTAAAAACCGCGAAGCAGCGGTACGATTTTCTGAATTTTCCTCTGAATCTCTACCGCGACAACCCGTTTTTCGTTCCGCCCCTCTACTCCGACGAGCGCAAGATTTTCAGCAAGCGGCACGCCTACAGCGACACCTGCGAAACGGTCTGCTTTAACGCCTACCGCGGCGGTGTGATCTGCGGCCGCATTTCGGGAATAATCCAGAATGCCGCCAACGAGAAAAACAACGAAAAGCGCGTCCGATTCACGCGTTTTGACGCGGTCAACGACCAGAACGTCGCAAACGCCCTGTTCGAGGCCGTGGAAAAATGGGCTCTGTACAAGGGCATGGACACCGTCTGCGGTCCCCTCGGCTACTCCGACCTCGAGCGGGAAGGTCTCCTTATCGACGGCTTCGACGAGCTCTCCACTTTCGAGGAGCAGTACAACGCCGCCTACTACGCGGGCCTCATCGAGAAGTGCGGCTACGCGAAGGAGGTCGACTGGGTCGAGAGCAGGATCAAGCTCCGCGGCGGCAAGCCCGACGAGAAGATTCTGAAGCTGGAAGAGTTCATGCTCAAGCGCTACAACCTCCGCTTCGGCGAGGCAAAGAACACGAACGACTTTCTCCGGAAATACAAAGACGGCTTTTTCGAGCTTCTCGACACCGCCTACGCCGACATCTACGGCACAGTTCCGTTCACTGAGAAAATGAAGAAGATGATGATCGACAATTTCCGCCTGATCATCGACCTGCGCTTCGTTTCCGTCATTCTCGACGAGAACGACAAGGTCGTCGCCCTCGGCATCTGCTTCCCGTCCATCGCGAAGGCCGTTCAGCGCTCCGGCGGCCGCCTGACCCCCTCCACCGTCGTGAAGATTCTCCGCTCCGTGAAGAAGCCCGAGATCATCGACTTCGGCCTGGTTGGCGTCGACCCGCACTACATGCAGCTAGGCCTCGGCACCGCCATGGTCGCCGAAATTATGAAAATGCTCGACGACCCGTCCATCGACCACGCGGAGACGAACCTCAACCTCGAGGACAACACCGCCATCCGCCTTCTGTGGAACTACTTCGACGCCGTCGAACACAAAAAGCGCCGCTGCTACGTGAAAAAGCTCTCTTGAGTGACTCGTTTATTTTCCGGAAATATTCCGGGACAGGAGAAGAAAAATGAAACTTGTTATTGACTGCCTGGGCGGCGACAACAGCCCGGGCGCGAACGTTGAAGGCAGCCTCATCGCCCTGGACCGATTTCCCGGCCTTGAGCTGATTCTCGCCGGCGACGAAGAGACCCTCAAAAAGGAACTCGAAAAGCATGGCGCCGGCGCTGACCGCCTTTCAAGAATCGACATCCTTCACGCACCCGACGTGATCACCGGCGAGGACAAACCCACGGACGCCATCCGCCTCAAGCGCGACAGCTCCATGATGAAGTCCATCCGCCTGCTTCGCGAAGACCCGACCGTCAGCGGCATCGTCTCCCTCGGCGCCACAGGCTCCCTGGTAGCCGCCGCAACCCTCAGGATCGGCCGTCTTCCCGGCGTCCGCCGCCCCTCCTTCTGCCCCATTCTTCCCACCATGGCCGGCGGAATCGTGGGCATTTGCGACAGCGGCGCCAACGTTGACTGCACCCCGATCCAGCTGGTCCAGTTCGCGGTCATGGGCTCCGCCTACATGAAAAGCGTCTACAACATCCCGAACCCCCGGGTCGCCCTTCTCAACATCGGCACCGAGTCCGAAAAAGGCGACGACCTGCGCCGCACCGTCTACAAGGCCCTCTCGGAGCTCTCCTCGCAGGGACTTCTCAACTTCACGGGCAACATGGAGAGCCGCGACCTTCTCTCCGGAAACTACGACCTCGTGGTCTGCGACGGTTTTTCCGGAAACGTCCTCATCAAGACCACCGAAGGCACCGCGCTCCAGCTCCTCAAGAAAATCAAGAAGGACATCTATTCCCGCGGCATCTACAAGTTCGGGGCCCTCTTCATGAAGAAAATGTTCGCCGAGGAAAAGGAGTTCATGTCCTACCAGAACTACGGCGGCAGCGTTCTGCTCGGCACCGAAAAAACGATTGTGAAGGGCCACGGCTCCGGCGACGCCAGGGCAGTCGCGAAGTGCATCGAGCAGGCCTACAAAATGGTCGACAGCGGCCTTAACGGCGTCATCGAAAGCGCGGTCGCCCTCCTTCCCGAGGAGTACGAATAACCTTCCCCGGTATTATTGAATCAGTTTTTAATACTAAAAAAGGCCGCAGCTTGCGACCGGAAAGGAACGAAAATGTTTGAATCCGTAAAAAAACTCTTAACCGAACAACTTAGACTCAAGGATGTCGAGATCACCCGCGACTCCCGCATCAAAGAAGACCTCAAGGCCGACTCCCTCGACGTGCTCCAGCTTCTGATGACCATCGAGGAGGAATACAACATCATGATTCCCGACGAAAAGCTCGCCGGCTTCAAGACCGTCGGCGACGTGGTCGACTATTTGGAGACCCTCAAATAAACCTGTTTTAATAATGCAGAAGCAGCGGGGCCCGGCCATTTTCGGCCGGGCCCCGCTGCGTTTCTCTGGCGCAAA
>DBXM01000032.1 GCA_002309655.1 Mageeibacillus sp. UBA1212 | reverse complement strand
GGCACCGACCAGATCGGCCGCTTCGACATTCTCATCAACACCGACGAGAACTGCATCGACAGCTACAAGTGGCGCCCGATTCCGATTAACGAAACTACCTGCCCGCGCGACCCCGCGATCGAGGAGATCCTTTTCAACTACAAGAACCGCACCGACGAGAAGTACGGAAAGATCATCACGAAGTTCGTCCGCCAGCTCACGCACCCCACCAGGATCCGCGAGACCGAACTGGGCGACCTCTTCTCGGACGTTCTGAAAGACGCTCTCGGCGTCGATATCTTCCTGCTCGGCTCCGGCTCCATCCGCAACGAGCAGCTCGGCCCGGTTGTCACGAAGGGCGACCTGCGTGAATGCTTCCCCTACGACGACGCGGTCCACATGGTCTACATGACCGGGGCTCAGCTCAAACACGCTATGCTGCGGGTTCTCAGAGACGAGGCGCTCGCCGGCGCCCACACCGAGTTCTACCAGCTCTCCAGGGGGCTGCTGGTAGAGTACGACCAGGCGACGCATTCGTTCGTGAGGTTCGAGTTCGAGGGCGAGCCGGTTGAGGACGACAGGGTCTTCACGGTGGGCCTCCAGCACTTCCACTACACGAACATGAAGGACTCTTTCGACCTCGACATCGAAGACCTCCGCAAGAACCACAGAGACAGAGTCGTGTCCACTTCCTGCACCCAGATCATCGAGGAGGCGCTGCTCAGCGGCCAGCACCAGAACGCGAAGGGCGAGGGAAGGCTGATTATGCACCTGGTGTGAGGAATAGGGAATAAGAAACCGGGAATTTCGTTCCGTTAATTTCTGATTACGCAAATTGAAAGAGCCCGGATTTGCCTAAAAACAGGCAAATCCGGGCTTTTCTGCTGTCTGTGTATTCATTTCAACATTTACGCAATCACCTTCAGGCACATCGCCGGCTTTTCGTGGCCGTAGAACTTGCAGAACGCAGAAACGAATTCTTCCAGTTCGTCAGGCATGAGCACGCCGGTCAGGATGGCGTAGGAGCCTGCGACTTCCGCAAACGCGAGACCTTCACCTGCCGCTTCCGTGAGACCTTCGACCACGCCCACAGGTTTTTCGCCGTGCCTGAAGTTGCCGAGGCGGATGTAGTAGCGGGCGGGGGTGTCGTCGGTGTTGTCGTAGGTGGCTTCACGGGTGACGTACTCCGGAAGCGAAGCCATTTTGTCGTTGCCGCCCAGGAGGTCGATGATGTCGCCGCAGACCGCACTGCCGGTGGGAAGCTTGCCCGCGCCGCGGCCGCTGAAATACATGTGACCGGTGTACTTGCCGCCGACGAGAATTCCGTTGCGGACCGCCGTGACGGAGTAGAGCGGGCTTGTCGGCATTACGAGCATGGGTTCAACGGAGAGTCTGAGCCCTTTGCCGGTGTCAACGCAGGAGGCGATGAGCCTTATGCGTCCGTGGCAAAGTTCGGCGGCCAGCTCGATGTCCTCGTGGGTGATGTCGCGGATGCCGCGGCAGGGAATGGCCTTGTAGTCCACAAAGCGGTCGAAGGCGACCATAGAGAGGACCGAGATCTTTCTGGCGGAGTCGAATCCGTCGATGTCGGCGCTGGGGTCGGCCTCGGCGTAGCCCCGCTGCTTTGCGAGGGCGAGAGCGTCGTCGAATGAGAGGTTGTCTGTCTCCATTCTTGACAGAATGAAATTCGTTGTGCCGTTGACGATGCCTTTGATGTCGGTGTACTCGTTCGCGCGCATGCAGATGTTGAGCGGACGGATGATCGGAACGCCGCCGCCGCTGCTGGCTTCGAAACAGAAGCGGATGCCCTTCTCGAAGGCGATGGTGGTGAGCTCGCGACCGTGCTCGGCGACGACTTCCTTGTTGGAAGTGATCACGTGCTTGCCGGCCAGAAGCGCTTTTTTGCTGATATTATAGGCAAAATCAAGCCCTCCGACAGTCACAACGACGGCTGTTATTTCAGAGTCGTCGAGAATGTCTTCCGGGTTCTTGGTGGCGTACGGCTCGTAGCGGGTGCCGGTGAAGTCCCTGATGTCGAGAATCCTCTTCAGCGCCACCTTGCGGGCAAAACGCCTCGAGAGGTCGTCCGAACGCTCCAGAAGGATGTCGGCGACGCCGGAGCCGACGACTCCGCAGCCTACGATCGCAACGTAAAAATCTGAGTTAGCCATAAATGAATTCCTCCGCGGTCTGCTTCATTTTTTCGGGTTCCACCGTGTCCGGGAACCGGATCTTACGGGCGGAAAGTCCGATCAACGGGGCGGGAATGCTCTCCCCGGTTTTTTTCGAAATAATGCGGGAAATGTCTTCCTCGCTCATGTTTTTGTTCACGTCTTGCGGGCAGACAGCCTCCGCGACGCTTGAGTTGAACTTAAAGGGGCTGGCCGTCGAGACCAGGACCGTCTGATTGCCGGTGCTTCCGGCGCGTTTTTTACCGAGTACCGAATAGCCGACGGCCGTGTGCGGATCGATCAGGATACCGTCTTTTAAATATGCCTCGGCGATCGCGGCTTTCGTCTGTTCCTCGGTTGCAAAGCCGGATTCGAAGTCTTCGTGAATCCTGTCGACAATCTCTTTGCCGACCGTGTAGCGGCCTTTTTCCGCGAGCTCGCGCATGAAGCCGGAAGTCCTGACCGGGTCTCTTCCTGAAGCGTCGTAGATGAGGCGCTCGAGGTTGGACGAGACGAGAATGTCCATCGCGGGCGAGGAAGTCGTCACGAACGGACGGTTTTTGTCGTACGTGCCTGTCGCCAGAAAATCCGCCACGACGCTGTTCGCGTTGCACGCGCAGATTATTTTGCCGACGGGAAGACCGGACTTTTTCGCGTAGTAGCAGGCGAGAATGTCGCCGAAGTTGCCTGTCGGCACGCAGAAATCGACTTTTTCGCCGGATTTGACGGCGTTTTCGCGGACGAGCGAGAAGTACGCGTAAAAATAGTAGACGATCTGCGGGAGCAGGCGGCCCCAGTTGATCGAGTTGGCGCTCGAGAGCATTTTGCCATCCTTTGCGAGCTTTTCCGCGAATTCGGCGTCGCCGAATATCTTTTTGACGCCTGTCTGAGCGTCGTCGAAGTTGCCGTAAATTGCCTTGACGCAGACGTTCGAGCCCTCCTGCGTGATCATCTGCAGCTTCTGGGTCTCGCTGACGCCGAAGGCGGGGTAGAACACCATGACCTTGATGCCGGGAACGTCGCGGAAGCCTTCGAGCGCGGCCTTTCCCGTGTCGCCGGAAGTCGCCGTGAGGATCGTGATCTCGCGGTTTTCGCCGCACTTGCGCGATGCGGTTACCATAAAACGGGGAAGGATCTGGAGCGCCATGTCCTTGAAGGCGGACGTCGGTCCGTGCCAGAGTTCGAGAACCGAGAGGTCATTGCCGGCGCGGGTGACGCGAACGGGGCAGTCCTGCGGGAATCTTCCCGATTTATAGGCGCCGACGATGCAGTCCTTCAGCTCGTCCTCCGTGAAATCGCCGGCGTAGCGTGACATCACCTTGAAAGCGACGCCGCAGTAGTCGAGCCCTGCCATCTCCGCGAGTTCGTTTTCGCTAAACCGGACGTCCCCGCACGGCACGAAAAGGCCTCCGTCAGGCGCGAGTCCCGCCACAACCGCCTGCGAAAACGTCACTTTTTCATTTGAGCCCCGTGTGCTTTCGTAAGTCATTCTGCCGCCTCCGTCAAGTCGGAACCTGTCGCGCGCCGTTTTAAAAGGATGCGCCGGCGCGCGCTGTCCGCAAGAGTTAACATTGAATTTTAGCAGAGGAATAAGGGGATGTCAACTTTTTTCGCAAGACAGACCGTAGTGCCGTAGTGCCGTGAGTGCCGGCTTTTTTGCGGGTGAATAGTGCGGGTTCGCGAAGCCCGGTCCGCTTTTCGCTTTTCATTTTTTTCGGGACGACTGACAAAAAGCCCCTCCGTGTTTTGACGCACGAAGGGGTTTCGCTTTTAAGGCAGTTCCCGGATAAAAGGCAGTTCCCGGATAAAAGGCCGTTGCCGGATTTAAGACCGTTATCAGATTTCAGTTGAAGAGGCCCTCGAAGTGATCTGTGTAAAGGACGTCAAAATCCGTATTTTCGTCGATTCCGTCGACTTTCCCCGCGCTGCTCACCTGCCACATGCAGTAATCGTTGCCGTAGAGCGTCTTTTCGACGTAATTTGCAAGCCAGACAGGTTTTTTGTTGTAATTTGTCCAGACCTCCTCGAGAGGCTCGCGGCTTCCGTAAAGCATGCCCGTATAGCCGGCTTTTTCGACTTCCTCGCAGAACACGTCGAAGAGGCGGTTAATGTCGCGGATATTCATGTTGAACTTGTGGAATTCCCTCCACGACTCAAAATCGTAAGCAATCGGAAGCTCCAGCGGCGCCCCGTCAAGCTTCTCCAGAATCGCCTTCACGTGCTCGCGCAGAAGTGTTTCGTCGCAGTCCTGCGTGTAAAAATAGACTCCCGTTTTGAGCCCCGCCTCCCTGGCCGCCTTGAAATTGCGGTCGAAATACATGTCGAAGCCGAATTTTCCGTTGTAATAAGCCATCCGTATCATTACAAACCCGACGCCCGCGTCACGAAGCTTTTCGAAGTCGACGCTGCCGCCTTTCCACGCCGAGAGGTCAATGCCGCAGACGCGTCCTTCTCCGCCGTACTTTGCGACAAAATCATCATAAGGAAAAGGCGTCGGCTCCGGCTCTTCTTCCGGAACGGGAGACGGTGTCACCTCGCCGCCGACAACCGTCATAGTAAAGCCCCAGGAGCTGCGGTTGCCCGAGCTGTCCTCCGCCGCGCAGCGGAGCTTGTATTCGCCTTCCTTAGATAAGTCGTATTCTCCGTCGACGTAAAGCTTCGGGGCGCGGTCGTTGTCGTCGATTACGCTGAAATACTCCCTCAGGTCTAGATTTCCGCCTTTTTCGACCTGAATTTTGCTTTTTGCGTGAAGAAAAAGCGGCGGAACGGTGTCGGGGCCGCCTTCTTCGGAAACCACAGGCGTTACAACGGGAAGAGGTGTGGGGGTGGGAACAGGCGTTTCGGTCGGATCGGGAGTGGGTCCGGGGGTATCCGTCGCGGGCTCAGCCGGGGTCGGGATTTCAACCGGTGTGTCCTGCAGCGCGCCGGTCTCCGTGCCTGTTGTGCTCACAGGCGTCGCGTCCGGAGTATTGTTATGGGTCCTGCCGGCGCAGCCTTCCGCGGCAAGCATCAGGCATATTATCGTTGCACAAATAATAATGAACCGGTTTTTGCGCATGTTTTACGTTCTCCTTCCGGCGGGAAGCCTGTTTTTTCTGTAAGGCTCGTGATGCGTGGATTGCCTTCTTGCGTTACTCAATATCGATCAGGAATATCACGCGAGAATATCGCGTTTTCTCAAACAAAGCATTTTTGCGTCACTCATAATGTATGATACCACTTTTCGATCGCGCTGTACACAGAGAGCTGACAAAACAAAAAGCGAAACAAAAAGCGCAATGTTACAAAAAATGTAACTTTACGCGACGCTCATCAATTGATATAATAAAATTGCCGGTTGCGGCACGATGACTTTTGGACTTGACGGAGTTACAAAATGGAGTACTACGGAAAGAAAAAGTGCAAAATTCTCAAGCAGATCCGCGCTGAGATTGCCAAAAACAACGACATAGACTGGGTCGTGGAGGAGTGCCCGCACAAGGGCGACTGCCGCGGAACGTGCCCGAAATGCGAGGCGGAGGTGCGTGAGCTTGAAAGACAGCTCGCGGCCAGAAGAAAACTCGGCAAGGCTGTAGCCCTGACGGGCGTGGCGGCCGGAATCGCTATAGCGGTCTCGGGATGCGGAAACGACAAAAACGCACCGGTGCGTAGTGGTGATCTTATGCCGGATCCTGAACGCTCGTTCACGAACTCGTCGAACGTCGAGGGCGCGGAGGATTTCGAGAACGCCATTGCCGGAGATCTCGCCCCCGATGGGACGGAATGCGACCCTTTGGAAGGTGATCCGGCTGAATGCGATCCGGCAGAACCGGAAAAAGACGGTAACGGCGGATACGTGCCGGCCGGCGATCCGGAGCCGGGGTATCCCTTCGAAGCGGAAGACCCGGACATTTCGGGACTTATGGCGCCGCCCGAGGACGATATTATCCTTCCCGACGACGACATTCCGCAGCCCGCCGACGGCGAAGAGGCCGACCCCGAGCACAAAGACGAAAACGAACCGCCGATCATGGGAAAAATCGCTCCCGAAGGCGTTATTTTAAATTCCGTGTCCTGGGAGGAGATTCAGGGATGAGCTCGCCGGAAATTCAAACCTCCGGTCTGACGACGGATTTGACATCGGAAAAAACAACCGGACCCACGGAACGCGGTCCGGTTTTTCCGCTGTGGCGCATAAACAGGCTCAGAATGGCGACCGACGGCAGCGGCGTGACGGCGCTTGTCGGCGCGTTCGGGTGTCCGCTCGGCTGTAAGTATTGTATAAACCCGGAGAGCCGCGGAGAAGGCGGCGAGTTCGAAAACGTGACCGTCGAGGAGCTTTTCCTGAAGGTGAGGCAGGACGGCATCTACTACTCCGCGACGGGCGGCGGCGTGACGTTCGGCGGCGGGGAACCGCTCCTTCACGCGGATTTTATTGCGGCATTCCGAAGGAAGATCCCGAAGGACTGGAACATATACGCCGAGACGTCGCTCGCGGTGCCTGCCGAAAACGTACTCACCGCCGCGAAGGTTGTCGCGCATTTTATGGTCGACGTCAAGGACATGAACCCGGAGATATACGGTCGCTACACCGGCAGGCCAGACCTCTACCGGCTGATGCTTTCCAACCTTAAACTGCTGGCCGAAAACGCCGGCCCGGAAAGGATCACAGCGAGAATTCCGCTGATAAAAGGCTTTAACACGCGCAAGGACGTCGAGGCGTCGAAGCAAAAACTCGCGGAGACCGGCATCACGGATTTTGACGTTTTCGTGTACAAGACCGTTTTTGACAAAAAGAGAAAGAGTTGAAGCCCTGCCGGACAGGAACGGCTTTAAAGCTTACTGCCGGTTGTGCTTTTTGTGAGGAAATACGGAAAGAAACGGCGGAGCTCCGCGTCTTAACGCGGACGGAGCCGTTTCTTTTTTGCATCAGGCGGTCGAGGATAAAAAAGGCCGCCCCGCCTGAGCTTGCTTCGGCAGGGCGGGGCGGCGCCAATTATTCAATTAATAGCCGTTAAGCAACGTCACTTTTTGCTTTTTTCGCTTTTGCCGGCGGCCTTCTTCCCTGACTCGCGCAAAACGTAGAAGTACAGGAAAAGCACCATCAGCAGCTCGCCGAACATGCTTATGAAGAAGATCAGGTCGGAGTTGCCGGTTGCGGGACCGAGCGCCGAGAATGCGAACATCAGGAACCCTGACAGGAAGAGGTGGGGATTTTTGCGTTTTATCCACACTATGACGCCGACAATCATCATCGGAATGACTGTCCCGAAGGAGAGCACGCGGCTTACCGTGTCGGCCCACGCGGGAGTTGCCGCCGAAGAGGCGTACCTCACCACGCCCGCGATCTCCCGGAGCTCGAGAACGGTCGCCACCGCCTGCGCCACGCCCGCGCACATCAGAAGACCAGTCGCCGCCCAGACGCCGATCATAACCGGCTTTTTGAGCCTCAGCGCGTAGCCGCAGATAGGAATTATCAGCGGAATCAGAAGCCCGTGGGCGATGAACCTCACCGGGCTGACCGCTTTCAGCACTCCGGCCGGCAGCACCGTCCCGAGCCCGATCAGCGCGGCGTCAAGAATGAGCCCCAGCGTCAGCAGAAACGACAGCAGGGCGACCGGCTGTTTGTTCTTAATGTATCTGACCAGAAGCAGAACGGCGACCGCGGCCTCGCAGGCCACAATGCACCAAATCGCGACAGGGCAGATCGAAATCAGAAAATCTCTCATAAGTTCCTCCTTTGTGTCAAAATCGCGGCGAAACGCGTCGTAACAGCGATGTAAAAGCGGCGGAAAGCCGGGGAAAGTCAAGAAAAGTCACGGAAAGCCCCGGAAAAACCGGGAAAGCTTGAAAATAAATTTAAAAAAGTGCTTGACAGGTTTTCGGAAATATATTACAATGCTAAATTGCAGTATTTTTCATTATGGGGTACTGTCGCATTCACCTGCTATAATACCATTTCCGGCAGGAAATGTCTACTGATTTCCGCATATTTCCCGAAAAAATCCGGTGGTTGCCGGGGGTTAGGGGAGTATGCGCTTAAAACGGTTTAGAGGCCTTCGAACGCGCCTCCGGAAATACCGGAAAAACGCGGCCGCGGGCAACACATAATCAAATAAGAAACATTCGCATAGAATACTTTGAGGTGATTTTTGAAAATGGTTAAAGTACATGAAGTCGCGCACGGGAAAAGCAAGAGGTACAGCTATTCGAGAAACAAAGAAGTTTTCGACATGCCGAACCTTATCGCTATCCAGAAGGATTCCTACAGGCATTTTTGCGAAGTCGGTCTTAAGGAAGCGTTCCGCGACATTTCCCCTATAACCGACAGCACCGGCAAGCTCCAGCTTGAATTCGACGACTACGTCATCGAGGACAAGACGAACTACACTATCGAACAGTGCAAGGAGCGCGACGCGACTTACTCGTCTCCGCTGAAAGTCAAAGTGCGTTTTGTCGATAAAAACACAGGTGTTCAAAAAGAAGAAGTTATATTCATGGGTGACTTCCCGAAAATGACGGACAACGGTACGTTCGTGCTCAACGGCGCGGAGCGTGTCATTGTCAGCCAGCTCGTGAGGTCTCCGGGCGTGTACTTTGAAAAGAATATCGACAAGGCGAAGAACCGCGAGACCGTCAACATGACGATCATTCCCAACCGCGGCGCATGGATCGAGTGCGAGATCGACCACACCGGCGTTGTTCAGGTCAGAATCGACAGGAACCGCAAGGTGTGCATGACCACGTTCCTGCGCGCTCTGGGCTACAACTCGGACGACGACATCAAGAACCTTTTCGCGATCGACGGTCACGCCATGGCGACTCCCGAGGCGATTGCCCAGTGGGGCGGGCTTGACGAGAGAATTCTGGACACAATCAACAAAGAGACCCCGGTCAGGACCAAGGACGAGGAGCTTATGACTCCCTCCGAGAGAGCTCTTATCGAGATCCACAGGAAGCTGAAACCGGGCGAGCCCGCGACCGTTGAGTCCGCGAGAAGCCATCTTTTCGGCATGCTCTTCGAGCCCAGACGCTACGACCTCGCGAAAGTCGGCCGCTACAAGCTCAACAAAAAGCTCGCGCTCGGAGCCAGAATCAAGGGCTTCAGAACGTTCTTTGACGTTGTCGACCCCGAGAACGGTGAACTTCTCGCAAAAGCGGGCGACATGCTCTCCGAGGAACTCGCGTTCGCAATCCAGGACGCCGGCATCAACGACGTCGTCGTGATCGTTCCCGGCGACAAGCCCGTCAGAGTCATCGGCAACAACACCGTCGACATGAGCCGCTTCGTCGACTTCGACCCCGAAGAGATCGGCATTCACGACAGAGTCAACTTCACGGCGCTCACCGAGCTCTGCGAAGCGTACGCCGGCGACCCGGTTGAGGTCAGAATGAAGAAATTCCGCGAGAACATCAACGAGCTTCTTCCGAAGACGGTCACCGAGAGCGACATCATCGCCTCTCTTAACTATATTCTTTATATTAATGACGGTGTCGGCTTCTACGACGACATCGACCACCTGGGCAACAGAAGGATCCGCTCGGTGGGCGAGCTTCTCCAGAACCAGTTCAGGATCGGCCTCGCAAGGCTCGAACAGGGCGCCCGCGACCGCATGTCCTCCATGGAGGCAAGTTCGATCACTCCTACCGCGCTGGTGAACATCAGACCCATCAACGCTGCAATCAAGGAGTTCTTCGGCTCCAGCCAGCTGTCCCAGTTCATGGACCAGACCAACCCGCTCGCCGAACTCGCCAACAAGAGACGTCTCTCCGCGCTCGGCCCCGGCGGTCTCAACAGAGACAGAGCCACGTTCCAGGTCCGCGACGTGCACTATTCCCACTACGGCAGAATGTGCCCGATCGA
>DBXM01000026.1:6758-18930 GCA_002309655.1 Mageeibacillus sp. UBA1212 | reverse complement strand
TACTACGACTACTACCAGCCGGAGGCGTATATCGCGGCTTCCGACACGTACATCGAAAAGGACGCGCAGATCAACGACGAGATCGACAGGCTGAGGCATTCGGCGACGGCGGCGCTTCTTGAGAGACGCGACGTGATCATTGTCGCCAGCGTTTCGTGCATCTACGGCCTGGGCGACCCGGAGGACTACACCGACCTTATGCTCTCACTGCGGCCGGGAATGAAGAAGGACAGGGACGAGGTTATCGCGCGGCTTGTGGACATGCGCTACGAGCGGAACAACCTCGAGCTCTCGCGAAACAGATTCCGTGTAAAAGGCGACACGCTGGAGATCATTCCCTCCGACCTGTCGACGCACCTTATCAGGATCGAGTTCTGGGGCGACGAGATCGACAGAATGACGGAAATCGACGCTGTAACCGGCGAGGTCATCGGGACAAGGTCCCACGTGGCGATATTCCCGGCCTCCCACTACGCGACGTCGAACGAGAAGCTTCTGAGGGCGACGGATCAGATTCTTGCCGATATGGAGGAGCGCGTTCAGTTTTTCAAGGATGCGGGTAAGCCGGTGGAGGCGTTCAGAATCGAGCAGCGCACGCGGTACGACGTGGAGATGATGCGCGAGACAGGCTTCTGCCAGGGCATCGAGAACTATTCCCGCTACATTAGCGGAAGGGCGCCCGGAGTGCCTCCGTACACGCTGATTGACTACTTCCCGAAGGACTTTCTGATGATGATAGACGAGTCGCACGCGACCGTTCCGCAGATCAGGGCGATGTTCAACGGCGACAAGGCGAGAAAGACCGCGCTTGTGGACTACGGTTTCAGACTGCCGGCGGCGTTCGACAACAGACCGCTCAATTTCAGCGAGTTCAACTCGAAAATTAATCAGGTCGTGTTCGTTAGCGCGACGCCTGCCGACTACGAAAAGAGCGTTTCGACGGAGATCGTCGAGCAGGTCATCAGGCCCACCGGACTTGTCGACCCGAAAATCGAGGTCAGACCTGTCGAAAACCAGATCGACGACCTGATTGCGGAGATCCGCGAATGCACGGCGAAAAATACGCGCGTTCTCGTTACGACGCTCACCAAGAAGATGGCCGAGAGCCTCACCGACTACATGGCGAGGATCGGAATCAGGGTGAGATACCTCCACTCGGACGTTCAGACCACCGAGCGAATGGAGATCATAAGAGACCTGAGGCTCGGGGAGTTCGACGTTCTGGTCGGAATCAACCTCCTGCGCGAGGGACTTGACCTTCCCGAGGTTTCGCTTGTGGCAATTCTCGACGCCGACAAGGAAGGATTTTTGAGGAGCGAGACTTCGCTCATACAGACGGTCGGAAGGGCCGCCAGAAACGCGGAGGGGCGCGTTATAATGTACGCCGACACCGTGACAGATTCGATGCGCCACGCGATCGACGAGACGGAGAGAAGGCGCAAGATACAGTCTGAGTACAACGAGGCGCACGGAATCACGCCGCAGACTATCAAGAAGAACGTCGCGAAGATCATCGAGTCGGCGGAGCGGGACGAAAAGCCGCGCCGGCTTCCGAAGGGCAGCGGCGGAACCCCGACGGGAAAGAGAAGCGACGCCGTCAAGACGCTCGCGGATCTCTACAAGAACGCCTCGAAGCTCGTTCCCGCGATCACAGAGGCGGTTCCTCCCGAAATCGCCGTCGACCTGTTAAGGGAAGCGATGCTCGGGTACGCCGCGGAAATGGAGTTCGAGCTCGCCGCGAAGTCGCGCGACCTCATGAAAGAATTTAAGAAAAAGTGCGGTCTTTAAACCGCATAATAACACGGCGGCGGGACCCGCCTGCGGACCGTAAATTATTCCGGAAAGATTCTTATGCAGAACGAAATCGTAATCAAAGGTGCTCGCGAGAACAACCTTAAAAACATAGACGTGAACGTGCCGCGCGACAAATTCGTGGTATTCACCGGCGTGAGCGGCAGCGGAAAGAGTTCGCTCGCGTTCGACACCATTTATGCCGAGGGGCAGCGCAGGTACATCGAGTCGCTGTCCTCATACGCGCGCATGTTTCTCGGCCAGATGGAGAGACCCGACATCGACAGCATAGACGGTCTGTCGCCGGCCATTTCCATCGACCAGAAAACGACCTCGAAAAACCCCCGCTCGACAGTCGGGACGGTGACCGAAATTTACGACTACCTGAGGCTTCTTTACGCCAGGACCGCCGACGCGTACTGCCCGAACTGCGGCAAGCCGGTTACCGCGCAGACGGTCGACCAGATGGTAGACGTCGTCATGAAGTACCCCGAGGGCACGAAAATGATGCTCGCGGCGCCTGTCGTGAGAGGCAGGAAGGGCGAGTACAAAGCGCAGCTCGAGGGCTACAGAAAGTCGGGCTTCGCGAGGGCGCTCGTCGACGGAATCACGTACGACCTCTCCGAGGAGATCCCGCTCGACAAAAACAAGAAACACGACATAGACATAATTGTCGACAGAATCGTAGTGAAAAAAGGCGGCGAGAGGCGCGTGACCGACTCCGTGGAGACTGTTACCGAGCTCTCGAAGGGCCTGCTCAAGATCATTATCGAAGGCGAGGAGCCGAGACTTCTCAACCGCGACTACACGTGCCCGGACTGCGGCATCAGCGTTCCGCAGGCGGAGCCGAGGCTGTTTTCGTTCAACAACCCGGCCGGCGCGTGCCCCGCGTGTACAGGCATAGGCGTCATTTCCGAGTTCAGCGAGGACCTTGTCGTTCCCGACTGGTCAAAATCGCTGCGCGAAGGCGCTATCAAGCCTATGGGCTTCAGCTGCGCCGACAGCTATTTCGCGGCGAAAATGGAGGGCCTCGGAGAGGAGTACGGCTTTACGCTCAACACGCCTTTCCGCGACATTCCCGAAGAGGCGCGGAAGATCATTTTGTACGGCTCGGACGGCTACAAAATCTCGTTCAGGCTCGACGGCAACGTGTACAGACACGCGTTCTGGGGCGTAATGCCCACTGTGAAGAACAGGTACGCCGAGACGAAAAGCGAGATGATGAAGACGCACTACGAGTCTTTTATGCGCGCGCGGAAATGCGAAAAGTGCGGCGGCAGAAGGCTCAACAGGGACGCGCTGTCGTTCAAAATAGGCGGGCTGAACATCTCGGAGCTCTGCGACAAGACCGTGAAGAGCGCGCTTGAGTTTTTCGACGGCGTCTCGTTCGAGGGCATGAAAAAGGCGGTCGCGGAGCCGATTTTGAAGGAGATCAGGGCGAGACTGGGCTTTTTGAAGTCTGTAGGCCTTGACTACATAACGCTCTCCAGAACCAGCGCCACGCTTTCGGGCGGCGAGTCGCAGCGAATCAGACTGGCGACGCAGATAGGTTCCGGCCTCGCGGGCGTCATTTACATTCTCGACGAGCCGAGCATCGGCCTTCACCAGCGCGACAACTCGAAACTCATTGCGACGCTCAAAAAGCTTCGCGACCTCGGCAATACCCTTATAGTCGTCGAGCACGACGAGGATACGATGAGGGCGGCGGATTACATTATCGACATCGGACCGGCGGCGGGTTCGGAAGGCGGCAGGGTCGTTTTCGCGGGCACGCCGGAGGAGATCGTGAAGTGCAAAGATTCTCTTACGGGAAGGTACCTCTCGGGAGAACTTTTCGTACCGCTTCCGGATAAAAGAAGGGAAGGCAACGGCCATTTTCTGACGGTCCGCGGCGCGCGGGAGAACAACCTCAAAAACATCGACGTGTCGATCCCGCTCGGGACGTTTACGTGCGTGACAGGCGTCAGCGGCAGCGGAAAGAGCTCGCTTGTCAATATGGTCCTGGCAGAGGCGCTTCAGAACGAACTTAACGGCGCCAGAAAGCGCGAGGGGAACTGCGACGCGATAGAGGGCACGGAGTTCCTGAACAAGGCGATCGTCATCGACCAGTCTCCGATTGGCAGGACGCCGCGCTCGAACCCCGCGACGTACACGGGCGTTTTCGATATGATCCGCGACCTGTTCGCGATGACGCAGGAGAGCAAGGCCCGCGGGTACAAGAGCGGACGTTTCAGCTTCAACGTGAAGGGCGGCCGGTGCGAGGCCTGCGGAGGCGACGGTATCGTGAAGATTCCGATGCACTTCCTGCCCGACATCTGCGTGCCCTGCGACGTCTGCAACGGCGCCCGCTACAACAGAGAGACGCTCGCCGTTCATTATAAAGGGAAGTCGATCGCGGACGTTCTCGACATGACGATTGAAGACGCGGTGACGTTCTTTGCCGACATTCCAAAGATTTTCCAGAAAATCAAAACGCTCTACGACGTGGGTCTCGGCTACCTGAAGCTCGGACATCCTTCGACGCTTCTTTCGGGCGGCGAGGCGCAGCGCATCAAGATTGCCACCGAGCTGTCGAGGCGCGCCACCGGGAAGACGGTCTACATTCTCGACGAACCCACGACCGGTCTTCACACCGACGACGTCAAGCGGCTGATCGGAATTCTGCAGCGGCTCACCGAGGGCGGCAACACGGTCATCGTCATCGAGCACAACCTGGACGTGATCAAGAACGCCGACTACATCATCGATCTCGGACCGGAGGGCGGCGACGGCGGAGGAACGGTCGTTTGCACAGGAACGCCGGAAGAGGTCGCGGAGTGCGAAAACTCCTACACCGGCATGTTCCTGAAGAAAATTCTGGCGGAAAAGGGCTGAAATATCGCCCTTTGAAGTGTCCGGCGCGAATTATTGAAAAAACCTGAAAAACGCTGACTTAAGACAGTTGACAAAACGTCCGGTTTGTGATATGAATATTGCCTGTGTTTTCGGGAACTGCCGGAAACGGCGGTAAAAACCGGATCTCGCGTCAACATTCCCGCCGAAGCGGTATGTTAAAAATTATTCACAGTTTGGTCACATTGAGAGACTGATTTATTTACGGAAGGAAGAGAAACTATGGAGAACAACGAACTTTGCGCGATCTGCGGCAAAAGACGCCCCTCCGTATACGTTACGCAGATGAATCCCGACGGCCGTCCCGGCGAGACCAGGAAGGTCTGTCTTTACTGCGCATATAAAATGGGCCTGCCCCAGATAAAAGACTTTATGAACAGGTTCGGCATCACCGAGGACAATCTGGAGAGCGTTTCCGACGATTTTGACGAGATGATGCGCAACATGGAGGAGAACGGCGGTCTGCCGGAGGCACTTTCAGGCGCGAAAGAGGAGCTTGAAGGCGACGGCGACGACGGAGATAACGGCGATAACGGGGCGGACGGAGACGGGGAAGACGGTTCCGGAAGCGAAGACGGCGGCACCCGGGAAGACGGCGGCAACGGCGAAAACGGCAGTGACGACGTCGAAGGCAAGGACGCCGAGAGCAGAAAATCCGCCACGAACACGCCCAACCTTGGCGACATCATGAAGATGATGGGCGGCCTCTTCGGAGGACTCAACGGACTGTTCCCGAACGGCCAGAACAGAGGGCCGCAGGGGCAGGGCGCGCCCGGAACCGGCCGCGCCCAAAACGGGAACGCCGGCCCGCGCGGCTTAAACGAAAACGGCGGCGCTCAGGCCGGCGACAGCCGGACCGACGCCAAAAAAGCTGGCGAAAAGGAATTCTCGCTCAAAAAGTTCAAATTCCTCTCCAACTACGGCATCGACCTCAACGAAAAAGCCCGCCAGGGCAAGATCGACAACATCGTCGGCCGCGACAGAGAGACCGACCGCGTGATCCAGATCCTCAACCGCAGGACCAAAAACAACCCGGCGCTGGTCGGTGAACCCGGCGTCGGAAAGACCGCCATCGCGGAGGGCCTTGCGCTCAGAATCGTCAGAAAGCAGGTTCCCTATAAGCTTCTCGACAAGGTCGTTGTGATGCTCGACCTCACCGCCATCGTCGCCGGTACGCAGTTCCGCGGCCAGTTCGAGAGCAGGATGAAGGGCACCATCGACGAGGTCAAGAAGGCGGGGAATATCATTCTCGTAATTGACGAGGTCCACAACATCATCGGTGCCGGCGAGGCCGAGGGTTCTCTCAACGCCGCCAACATTCTGAAGCCGGCCCTCTCCAGGGGCGAGATCCAGGTCATCGGCACGACCACCTTGAAGGAGTACCGCAAGTACATCGAAAAGGACGGCGCGCTTGAGAGAAGGTTCCAGCCGGTAATGGTCGAGGAGCCGACTGTCGCGGAGACGATAGAGATCCTCAGGGGCATCCGAGATACGTACGAGAAGTACCACTTCGTGCACATTTCCGATGAGCTGCTGACCGACTGCGTCAAGCTCTCGGAGCGGTACATTTCCGACAGGTTCCTTCCCGACAAGGCGATCGACGTGCTGGACGAGGCGTGCTCGCGCGCCAATCTGAGAAACAAGGTCCCCGAGGAGATTTCCTCTAAAGAAAGCGAAAAAAAGCGTGTCGAGGCGCAGTTGGCGGAGATCGACGCGAAGATTGACAGCGCGCAGACAAAGCCTGCGGTTGTGAAGCAGGAAGACGGCGCGGAGACTTCGGTGGTCGACGACGCCGAACTCGAACTGTTCAGGCAGCGGGCTGACATCCGCGTGGAGATCGCGAAGATTGATGGCGAGATCGAGGCGCTCAAAAACGGAATGTACATCGACGTCATTTACGACGACGTGGCGCGCGTTATCGAAACGTGGACGGGAATTCCCGTCAAGATGATTTCGGCGGAAGAGGCGGAGAGGCTGCTCGGGCTCGAGGAGTCGCTCAAGAAGCGCGTTATCGGCCAGGACAGGGCGGTGGGCTGCGTCGCGAGGGCAATCAGAAGGAACCGCTCAGGGTTCAGAAAGCGCTTCAAGCCTTCATCGTTCATTTTCGCGGGACCGACGGGCGTCGGAAAGACCGAGCTTGTAAAGCAGCTCACGGTGGAGCTTTTCGGCACGGTTGAGTCGATGATCAGGCTTGACATGTCCGAGTACATGGAAAAGCACACCGTCTCCAAACTCATCGGATCTCCTCCGGGATACGTGGGATACGACGAGGCGGGTCAGCTCACCGAGAAGGTCAGGAGACATCCGTATTCGGTGATACTTTTCGACGAGATCGAGAAGGCGCACCCGGACGTGTTCAACATGCTTCTCCAGATTCTCGACGACGGCAGGCTCACCGACAGCCAGGGCCGGGTCGTGAACTTCGAGAACACGGTCATAATTCTGACGACCAACGCGTACGGAAAGAAGAACGGCATCACTTTGGGCTTTGGTTCGGGAACGCAGGAAGGCGACGCCCAGGCGGCTGCTGAGGCGGCTCTCAAGAAGATCTTCAGACCGGAGTTCCTCAACAGAATCGACGAGATCGTCATTTTCGACTCGCTCTCGAACGAATCGCTCCGCAAGATCGTCGACCTCATGCTCGAAGAGGTGGCGGCCCAGTGCCGAGACCGCGGAATTACGATGGAGGTCACCGAAGCCGCGATTGACACCATCGTCAAAAACGGCTACGAAGAGGAGTACGGCGCGCGGCCGCTCAGAAGGTACATCCAGAAGAACATCGAGGACGAGCTCGCCGAGAGGGCGCTCAGAACGGGCCTCGAGGGCGTGAAGACCGTCAAAGTCGACTCGGACGGGACGAACATCAATATCGTTGAAATCAAAGAATAATTGTAAAGCGTACAGGCTTTTTTGACACATTGCGGCTGCCGCGCCCCGGTTCACCTATTTGCCGGGAAAGAAACGGCCGCCACGAAAGGAACACAAATGGATTTCAAAAGCAAACTGACAGAAGAAGAGTTCTCGGAGGAACTTGCGCACGCGGAGGAGACGACAAACGACATTCTTGCCCTCCTCAACACCGAAGTTGCGAGCCGCAACGAGCGCGCGAAGGACGTCACGGGCAGCAGGGAGTATTTCATCGACTACTTCCGCGAGATGCACAACGACGAACGCGAGGACTGGCTCCAGTTTGAATACGCAAAACTCAAGCAGTACGACAAGTCGGTCCAGACGATTCAGAAGCTCGGCCGGCAGCTGGCGCAGCCGTATTTCGGCAAGGTCGTCTTTCAGGAGCACGGCAAGCAGGAGAAGAAGTTCTACATCGGCATCTACTCGCTGATGAAGAATTACCTTCCCGCGGTCATCGACTGGCGCGCGCCTGTCAGTTCACTCTACTACGAGAGTGAGCCGGGTGAGGCGTCGTACACGCCCGCTTCAGGCGAAAAGAGGGGCATTCTCAGCCAGAAGAGGAGGTTCACGTGGCGCGAGGGCAATCTCGTGGGCGCGGCGAACATCAGCCTTCCCAACGACGACGAATTCCTGCGCGAGATTCTTTCCGAAAATTCCTCGGACCACCTGAAGGTCATCGTTCAGTCGCTCCAGAAGGACCAGAACATGATCGTAAGGGACTTCGTGGACGGCGTTCACGTCATCGCGGGCTGCGCGGGCAGCGGAAAATCGTCGGTTGCGATGCACAAGATCGCGTTCATTATGTACTCGTTCCGCGAGAAGCTGAAGAATAAGAACATCGTCGTGCTGTCGCCGAACGTCGCGTTCTCGAACTATATCTCGCACATTCTGCCGGATCTGGGCGAGGACAACGTGTTCTCGCTGACGCAGGAGGAGCTCGTGGAGGGCATTCTGATTCCGCACGGGATTCAGTACTCAAAGCGCGACAACTCGATGGAGCGCATGCTCACCGAGGAGGGAACGCTTCTCGCCGACAACACAAGGTTCAAGAACAGCTCCGCTTTCTTAAAGATTCTCGACAAATACGCGGCGTACTATGCGACGCACTGCTTCAAGGCGGACGACATCGAGTTCGAGAACGGAGACTCGGGCGGAGTCAGGGAGTACCGGCTCAAAAAAGAGGACATCGACTACCTGTTCAACGTTGAGTTCGAGGACGTTCCGGTGGCCGAGAGGGTTGACGCGATCATGAACAGAATCGCGGTCAAGAACCACATCTCCAACGAGGACACGATCAAGGTTATCAGGAGCGCGCTGGCATCGATGCTTCCCGAGTTCGATTTTGAGCGTATTTACAGGGGAATGTTCACGAACGAGGAGTTCAGAAACGACTTCCTTTCGGGCGAGCTCGCGAAGGCGGCGGAGAAGCTTCCGGACTACAACATTCCGGTGTTCACGTGGGAGGACGCGGTGGCTGCGGCTTATCTCGTGACCAAACTGACCGGCGCGGGCGAGGACGACGGCAGCGTTTTCTACCTGTTCTGCGACGAGGCCCAGGACCTTTCGCCGGCAATGCTCGGCATCATCAAGGCCTGCTACGGTAAGGCGCACATGCTCTATGCGGGCGACCTCAACCAGAACGTTTTCGCCAACTCCGAGGACTACGCGGAAATGATCCGTAAGACATTCCCGGGCAAGCACTACAAGAAGTACGAGCTCAAGGTCAACTACCGTTCCACCAAAGAGATCTCCGAGTTTGCGCGCGAGATTTCGGGAAGAGAAGACGAGATGTCCTGCGTCAGGTCCGGCGAGAAGCCCGAGGTAATCAAAGTCGCGGACGAGAAGGAGGCGGCGGAGGCCGTCAGCGCATGGATCGAAAAGATCAGGAACTCCAAGTACGAGAGATGCTGCGTGCTCGCGGCGTCCAAGTCAGAGAGCGACAGATTTTTGGAGATGTGCGATATTCCCGGGGATCTTCCCAGGGGAATGCTCCACTTCCTGCCCGTGTACCTCGCGAAGGGCCTCGAGTTCGACGCGGTGCTGATCCTCAACATCGGCGGCGAGATGCGCAAACTCGACGAAAAGCTGGGCACAAACATGCTTTATACTGCCGCGACGCGGGCAATGCACGAACTCTGCGTCATAGAATAGTTTTTAGTGAGCGCCGCCCCGCCTTTAATAATAGAAAGCGGGGCGGGCTTTTTAACCAAGGCGTTTGCCGCGCCACCTGAGACTTAAAAAATGAGCTACACCGAGACAGTAAGACACGAACTGCTTCATACCGACGTACGGAAAAAGTGCTGCCGCGAGACAGAACTTTGGCTGTTCGCGTATCTTGCGCTGTCCGCGGGTGGCGGAGAAAAGGGCGGAGTTTGCGAAGCGGGCAAACTGAAAGGCGGCCCGCGGAATCCGCTCAACCGTCCCGACGCTTTGTCGCGAATCACTTATCTTGCCGAAAAGGTCACCGGCGCGGTGCCCGGAAACACCGAAAAACCGGAAACGGAAGACCCGGTCAAAGCCGCGGTAGATTACTTTAAAATCAAAAACGACGCCGAAGCGGACGCGGAGATCTTCTTGAGGAGGATAAAATCCGACTGCTGCAGAGCGGCGGCGCTCAGGGTGTTCTTCTCGGTGGCGGGAACCGTTTCCGAACCGGACAAAAGCAAATGCTACGCCGAAATCTATTTCGACACGCGCGAGCTCGCCAAAGCTTACGCGGACATTCTCGCCTCATTCGGGATCGCCGCCGGCGTTTCGCAGCGACGCGCGAAGTTTGTCTGCTATATTAAGAAGGCGGAGAGCGTCAGCGACCTTCTGACGGTCATCGGGCTTCCCGGCGAGTCAATCAAATACCAGGTCGCCAAGACCGAGCGTGAGGTCTCCAACAACGTCAACCGCATGATGAACTGCGACATCGCGAACATCGAGAAGGCCAGGGCGCACGCCGCCGCCGAGATCGCCGCGATAAAAAGAATCAAGAGCAGGGGGATGTATTCGGGCCTTCCCGAGTCGCTGAAATCCGTTGCCGAGCTGAGGCTGGAATACCCGGAGGCGAACCACGCAGAACTCGGGGCGATGCTGATTCCCGCCGTGTCGCATTCGACTGTCAGCCTGAGAATGAAGAAGATAATCGAGCTCGCGGACTGAGCGCGTTTTCCCGCGGGTTGACGGCAGGCTGCAGAAGGTAAAAATGTTCCCGAACAGCGCCCAAATATACCTTAAAACGCGTCGAAATCATTGACAAACACGCCGGGAAGTTTTATACTCTCGGTGATAAGAAACCTTGTTACCATAAGGAGGCAATAAACATTATGGCAAGAGAAAAGAAATCGATGGACGGCAACCAGGCCGCCGCGCACGTTTCGTATGCATTTACGGAAGTTGCGGGCATTTACCCGATCACACCGTCCAGTCCTATGGCCGATTATGTCGACCAGTGGTCCGCCCAGGGGCTCAAGAACATTTTCGGCAGCACCGTGAAGGTTATTGAGATGCAGTCCGAGGCAGGCGCGGCGGGAACCGTTCACGGTTCGCTGGCGTCCGGCGCTCTCACCACCACGTACACCGCTTCGCAGGGTCTGCTCCTGATGATCCCGAACATGTACAAGATCGCGGGCGAGCTGCTTCCCGGCGTCTTCCACGTTTCGGCCAGATGCGTCGCGTCCCACGCGCTGAACATTTTCGGCGACCACTCGGACGTTTACGCCTGCCGCCAGACGGGCTTCGCGATGCTCGCGGAGACGAACCCGCAGGAGGTCATGGACCTGGCTCCGGTAGCGCACCTCGCGGCTATTAAGAGCAGAGTTCCGTTCCTGAACTTCTTCGACGGATTCCGCACCTCCCACGAGATTCAGAAGATCGACGTGTGGGATTACGAAGATCTGAAAGAAATGTGCGACATGGACGCCGTCGAGGCGTTCCGCAAGAGAGCCCTCAACCCGGAGCACCCGGTTATGCGCGGCTCCCACGAGAACGGAGACATCTTCTTCCAGCACAGAGAGGCCTGCAACGAGTACTACGACGCGGTTCCCGGAATCGTTGAGGAGTACATGGGCAAGATCAACGCGAAACTCGGCACCGATTACAAGCTTTTCAACTACTACGGCGCACCCGACGCCGACAGAGTCATCGTGGCAATGGGCTCCATCTGCGACGTGGCTGAAGAAGTCATCGACTACCTCGTGGCGAAGGGCAAGAAGGTCGGCCTCGTGAAGGTCCGCCTCTACAGACCGTTCTCCGCCGAGAAACTGGTCGAGGCCATTCCCGCCACCGCAAAGAAGATCGCGGTTCTCGACAGAACGAAGGAACCCGGCTCCCTCGGCGAACCTCTCTACCTCGACGTCGTTGCGGCTCTCGAAGCCACCGGCAGAAAGGCGCAGGTCATCGGCGGCCGCTACGGACTCGGCTCCAAGGATACGCCTCCTTCCAGCATTTTCGCGGTCTACGACGAGCTGGCCAAGAAGGCTCCGAAGAAGCACTTCACGATCGGCATCAACGACGACGTTACGTACCTCTCGCTTCCCGAGAAGGCCGCTCCGAACACTGCTGCGGAAGGAACCATCGAGTGCAAGTTCTGGGG
>DBXM01000026.1:0-6737 GCA_002309655.1 Mageeibacillus sp. UBA1212 | reverse complement strand
AAGATCATCGGCGACCACACCGACAAATTCGTTCAGGCGTACTTCCAGTACGACTCGAAGAAGACCGGAGGCGTGACGATCTCCCACCTCCGCTTCGGCGACAAGCCCATCAAGAGTCCCTATTACATCAACAAGGCGGACTTCGTGGCATGCCACAACCCGTCCTACGTCATCAAGGGCTACAAGATGGTCAACGACGTTAAACCGGGCGGCGTATTCCTGATCAACTGCCAGTGGAACGCAAAAGAGCTCGCGGAGCACCTCTCCGACGACGCCAAGCTCTACATCGCGAAGAACAAGATCAGACTCTACACCGTTAACGCTATCGACCTCGCGCAGAAGATCGGCATGGGCAAGCGCACCAACACGATCCTCCAGGCATCCTTCTTCGCTCTCGCGAACGTAATGCCCATCGAGGAAGCGGTTGACTACATGAAGAAGGCTGCCTACAAGTCCTACTCCAAGAAGGGACAGGACGTCGTCGACATGAACTACAAAGCTATCGACGCCGGCGTCACCGCGTTCAAGAAGGTCAGAGTTCCCGCCGAGTGGAAGAAGATCGTTCCCAAGGCCGCTGACGGCAAGGGCAAGGAGACAACCGCTCTCGAGAAGATGGTCGAGGAAGTGCTCGAGCCTGTTTCGAAGATGGACGGCGACTCGCTGCCGGTGTCCGCATTCAAGGACTACGCCGACGGCACGTTCTGCCAGGGCGCGTCCGCGTTCGAGAAGCGCGGCGTGGCGGTGACCGTTCCCGAGTGGAACGCGGAGACCTGCGCGAAGTGCAACAAGTGCGCGTTTGTCTGCCCGCACGCCACCATCAGACCTTTCGCTCTCAACGAAGAAGAGCTCAAGAACGCTCCCGAGAACATGAAGAAGGCTCCGAAGCCGGTTGTGAAGACGAACTACACCTACACGCTGGCGATCTCGCCTCTGGACTGCATGGGCTGCGGCGTCTGCATCGGCGTCTGCCCGACCAAGTCCCTCAAGATGGTTCCGAGAGAGTCCGCGGAGGACCAGCAGAAAGTCTTCGACTACTGCGTCGCGAAGGTTTCCGAGAAGCCCGAGATCTGCGGCAACAACGCGGTCAACAGCCAGTTCAGAAAGCCGCTTCTTGAATTCTCCGGCTCCTGTGCAGGCTGCGCCGAGACCTCTTACGCAAGGCTCATCACCCAGCTCTTCGGCGACAGGATGTACATCTCCAACGCCACCGGATGCTCCTCCATTTGGGGCGGCCCCGCAGCCACGTCGCCTTACACGACTAACGCGGAAGGACACGGACCCGCATGGGCGAACTCCCTGTTTGAGGACAACGCCGAGCACGGCCTCGGTATCTACCTCGGCCAGAAGGCAATCCGCGAGAGACTGATCGAAAAGGTCCGCTACATTGCGGAGAACGGCAAGAAAGAGGAGAACGTCGCGGCCGCCAAGAAGTACCTCGAGACGCTTGATGACGGCGTCGCGAACGCTCAGGCTACCAAGGAACTCATCGCTGCCCTCGAGAAGTGCGGCTGCGAGAGAGGCAAAGAGATCCTCGCCGAGAAAGAGTACCTCTCCAAGAAGTCCGTCTGGATCTTCGGAGGCGACGGCTGGGCTTACGACATCGGTTTCGGAGGACTCGACCACGTGCTCGCGTCGGGCGAGGACGTCAACGTAATGGTCTTCGATACTGAAGTTTACTCAAATACCGGCGGACAGGCCTCCAAGGCCTCTCAGATCGGCCAGGTGGCCCAGTTTGCGGCCGCCGGCAAGGCCATCAATAAAAAGAACCTTGCCGAGATCGCGATGTCCTACGGCTACGTATACGTGGCTCAGGTGGCCATGGGCGCCGATATGAGCCAGCTGCTCAAGGCTCTCACCGAGGCCGAAGCGTATCACGGACCTTCTCTCGTCATCGGTTACGCGCCTTGCGAGATGCACGGCATCAAGGGCACGATGCAGAACTGCCAGATCGAGATGAAGCGTGCGGTCGACGCCGGTTACTGGCAGCTCTTCCGCTACAACCCTGCTCTCAAGGCCGAAGGAAAGAACCCGCTCTCGGTCGACTCCAAGGAGCCGACGGGCGACTACCGCGAGTTCATCACCAGCGAGACCAGATATTCGCGTCTTGCCCAGCAGTTCCCGGAGCGCGCCGAGACACTCTTTGCAAAAGCCGAAAAGGCGGCGAAGGAGAAGTACGAGAGACTCGTCCGCTACGGAAAGCTGTTTGAGGACTGATACGGAAACCCGCTGACAAGCAGCAAACGTAAATAAGGGGCTGTTTAAAAAGTCAACTTTTTAAACAGCCCCATTTTGAATAATCAAAACAAAACTGCGAACCATTTCGGGATAACACATTTCTGCAAACACAATAAAATGTAAATTTTTTGTGAACTCTTGATTTATATTATATAATATGGTATAATATTATATATATTCGCCCGCGCGCGGGCGCATCTGGAGATTTATATGGCATATATAGATGAAATAAACGAATTATGGGAATCGGTCAAGGCGTCTTTTATAGAAACCAAAACCATGTCCGAGACCCACGTTGATCTGTGGTTCGGAGATCTGACCGTCACCGGACTCGATATGGACGAAAAAAAGATCACGGTATCGACCACGTCCGAACTGAAATACGAGATAATCAGAAACAAGTATCTCGTCGAACTGAAAAAGAGGTTTTCCGAAACTCTCGGATTCGACGTCGACATTGAACTGGTTCTGGCAGGAAAAGAGGAAAAACCGGAACAGGAGCAGAAAAAGCCGGACGACGTTCTCCCGCCGCCGCCCTCCTACAATTTTGAATACACTTTCGAAAATTTCATCGTCGGCAACTCGAATAAATTCGCACACGCGGCCTGCACCGCGGTCGCGGAACACCCTGCCCAGAACTACAATCCCCTTTTCATCTACGGTCCGAGCGGCATCGGAAAAACGCATCTGCTTTACGCGGTGACGAACAAGATAAAAAAAGACAAACCCGACGTCAAAATCATATACGTTAAAAGCGAGGATTTTACAAACCAGTTCATAAGCGCGCTGGCTAACGCAAGCACAGGCGAATTCCGCAACAAATACCGGTCCTGCGACGTTCTGCTCATCGACGACATCCAGTTTATCGCCGGCAAGGTCTCGATGCAGGAGGAATTCTTCAACACGTTCAACGCCCTGTACGAGGATCACAAGCAGATAATCCTTTCGTCAGACCGTCCTCCGCGTGAAATGAAAACGCTCGAAGAACGGCTCAAAACGCGTTTCGAATGGGGACTCCTCGCCGACATCCAGCCGCCCGATCTCGAGCTTCGCATCGCGATAATAAAAAAGAAAGCCGAACAGGTCGGGATCACACTCAGCGACGACGTTCTTTCGTTTCTTGCCGAAAATCTCAGGTCGAATATCCGTCAGATCGAAGGAGCAATAAAAAAACTCGGAGCAATCAGTTTTCTGGACGGCCGCGAAATCACTCTTGAAAACGCGAAAGAGTGCGTATCCGACCTTCTTGACGGCCAGATTCCGACCGAATCGATGATAAACCGCTGCTTCAACGCCATTTTCACAAAGTACGGCGTAACGAAAGACGAGCTTACCGGTCAGAAGCGCACAAAAGAAATAGTCGGAGCCAGGCATATAGCCATCTATCTGATAAGAAACACGGTTGAAATGTCTCTTCCGAACATCGGCAAGATCTTCAACAGAGATCACACGACTATGATGTCATCGATAGAAAACGTTGAGAAAAGGATGAAGACCGACAAGTCCTTCAAACGTGAAATAGAAGAACTCAAAAAACAGATAGCAAACTGATTTTTCCACATTTCCACAGCCGATTACTATTATTGTTATTAAAATAATAATTATATGTATTAATAAAACCCGGAAGCGCCGGAAATCTGAAAGGAACCGAAAAAATGAAAATAGTTTTCAACAGACAGGCTCTTATAAATACCATGTCTCCGCTGATGTGCGCGGTCGGATCGAGAGGAACGAATCCGATAACCGAATACTTAAACGTGAAAACAGACGCGGAAAACGGCGTGGTCCTCACGACGTACGATCTTGAAAAAGCCGTCAGAACGTCCGCCGAAGGCAACGTATACGAAGATGGAAATTACTGCGTTAACGCTGTAAAGTTTTTGCAGACTCTCAAACTTATGGACGGAGACGACGTCACGCTTGAAATAAACGACCGGCTTGAAGCGTTCGTGAGATCCGGACGCGCTCATTACAAGCTTTGTGCTCTTTCGGGGGACGATTTTCCGGTCATTCCCGCGGTCCAGACGGGAGAAGGGTTTGAAATTTCCGCAAAGCAGCTGAAAAAGATGATTGCGAAAACCGAATACGCGATGGGAATCAACGATCAGCGTCCCGTTCTCAACGGCGCCTTTTTCAAAATCGGAGGCGGCGAGCTTCTGATCGTTGCCTGCGACAGTTTCAAGCTTGCGAAATGCCGCGCAAAGGTTGAAATAAGAACTCTTTCCGGAAAAAACGACGAGTTTAAGTATATACTTCCGCAAAGGACGGTCAGCGAGCTATTGAAAATGCTTCCCGACGGAGACGACGACAAAGTGATTTTCAATCTCAGTCACAAGAATATGATCTGCACTTTCGAAGGTATTTCCTTCTTTTCAAGACTCATTGAGGGAGAATACATCGACTACGACAGAATCATTCTGACTACTCACAGGATTCACGCCGTAATCGACCGGAATATGCTTCTGTCAGCGCTTGAAAGAGCTTCGGTGGTAACCGAGGAAAAGGTGCCCGGATCTACCAAACCTCCGATTACCTGCGAGTTCGAAGGCAATCTGCTCAAACTCAGCGCTTCGTCCAGCGCCGGAGTATCCTACGACGAAATAGAAACGGTACACGAGGGAGAAGACATTACGATTTCTTTCAACAACCGCAATCTTATGGAGTCGGTAAGAGCGTGCGGATCCGAAAAAATAAGGATGGATCTTTCTACCCCGCTCAACAGCGTAAACATTATACCCTTAGGTGAGGAAGACGGAGGAGAGGAAGTTTTCTTCATAATGCCGGTAAGGACCAGAAGATAAGCATTCCGCAATGGTCTGTAAAAGAATCGTAGCGGAAAGGTTCCGGAATATCGGAAGCTGCGACGTCGAATTCGGTGAAGGAACCAATCTTCTTTACGGAAACAACGCTCAGGGAAAGACAAATCTTCTCGAAGCGATAGGGATGTTTTCACTTGGAAAGTCCTTCAGAGGAGTCAAAGAGCAGGAATTCATCAAATTCGGATGCAAAGACGCTCTTCTTTCGCTTGATTTCAGGGATTCCAGGCGTGAACAGAACATTAAGATGTTTTTCGACAGGTCGAAAAACAAAAAGATCGAGCAGAACGGGGTAAAAATAGCGAGAACTTCCGAGATAATCGGTCAGTTCCGCGCCGTGCTCTTCTTTCCGGAACATCTGAACGTTATAAAAGAAGGACCGGCGATGAGAAGAAACTACCTTGACGTCGCCATTTCGCAGCTCCGTCCGGTCTACCTTAAATCCCTTCAGAGATACAATCACATACTGGGACAGCGGAACAAACTGATAAAGAACGCTCTCTCGGACAGAAAAAGCTTCGATTCTACCGTCGAGTTCTGGTCGTATCAGCTGGCAAACGAGGCGGCGTTCATAACCCTCGCGAGAATCGGATACCTGGTTTTCGTCGAAACCGAACTGAAAAACTGTTTTTCCGAAATGACCGGCGGAAAGGAAGTTCCCTCTCTTTCCTATCTGCCGTCATTCAGGGACGCCGAAAACTTTTACGAGAGCAGAGAAAAGCTTGCCGGAGCGTACTTTGAGAAGCTGATGTCCGGCCACGACCGCGAGATCGCAGCCGGAGCCACCCTCTGGGGTATTCACAAGGACGACGTAGACGTTATGCTCAACGGAAAAAACGCCCGTCTGTACTGTTCCCAGGGGCAGCAGCGTTCGCTTGCGCTCGGACTCAAGCTTGCCGAAAGCGCAATTTCGGCAAAAGACACCGGAGAGGTGCCCGTACTTTTGCTTGACGACGTTTTTTCCGAACTTGACGCAGGCAGAAGAGAGTATCTGACCGAGAGGATGAAAAAAGGACAGGTCATAATCACCGCCTGCGCCGAAGAGGGGCTTTGCGACAGCGCGAAAATAATCCGCGTGGAAAACGGGAGTTACAGCTGAAATGTATATTGCGGTCGGACCGGATAAAAGCATACCGGTCGGCAACATAATCGGAATATTCGACACCGACACGTCGACTTTGTCGTCAGCCGACACGAAAAAGTTCCTGTCGTTATCCGAAAAAAAAGGAATAACCGAATCGGCCGGAAACGACATTCCTAAATCATTTATAGTTTATTACGACGGAAAAAAGCAGGGAAACCGGAAAAACGGAGATATTAAAGTCTGTTTTTCGGAGTTTTCAAGCTTGGTTCTGTATCAGAGACTGAAAAGCGGAATAATCAAGACAGAAATCGAAAGCAGAGGAATTCTTTAATGCCTGAGGAAAAGATTACACCAGAGGAAGAAATCGACGAAACGACGGAAGAAGAACTTTCTCCCCCCGAGCTGATAGAACTTGACGAGGACAAGGGAGAGCTGATCACAGCCGTCGAAGACAACGTCTACACGGAAAATCAAATACAGGTGCTTGAAGGTCTCGACGCTGTCAGAAAACGCCCCGGAATGTACATCGGAACGACGTCGTCCAGAGGGCTACACCATCTTGTAAACGAGATCGTCGACAACTCCATCGACGAGGCGCTCGC
>DBXM01000025.1 GCA_002309655.1 Mageeibacillus sp. UBA1212 | reverse complement strand
ATTTCCACCACACTCCACAGGCCAATACAGTAACTAATTCGCCTGAGCGACTATTCTAAATGGCACCTCTTCATTTTCATAATGACCAACTGAATTGAAAACGTATATAGGCTGAGCAATAGCGACATTTTCCTCAAATGTTTGGGAATAATAACATAATTCGACATCTTCTATTGTAATTCGATCTGGAATACTATCCAAGTCATACATTACAGGCACTTCGCCACGCTGAATACTTTGTAGTATCCGGCTCACGCTTTTAATACTCGCTACATCTCCCTTTACATAATCCGGCATATTGTACATTATCGAAACGACTTCGCCATTGCCGTTGAACTTTACAGTCACACGAGGTTCACCGTACAGGCTTGTTCCGTCCAGTAAAAAATGAAGAAACACAGTATATCCGATAACCGTTGTTTTATTGTCTTGCGGATCAGTCAGCCTGCTTTCACTGTAATTCCATTCGCTGTCAAACATGTGGCTTGTTAAACCATATTGCTCTAATACTTGTTTCGAAATTTCAACACAATCGTTCTGATTTACTTTTGTTGCAAAAGACGTTTCCTTCACGCCTGTATCATATCGAATTTTTCCTGTTGGCCAAATAAGAAGCCTTCTGATACGGTCATCTGATATATCCTGATATTCAACAACATCATCGACAGCAGGGAGAATTTGCACGGCTGTAAATCCAAATTGTCCAGCAATATCATCATAATTTTCAATCTTTGAAGAGCCATAAATATAAGCAGTTTTGCCGGAAATCTTTTTCTCTAATACATTATCGTCATATTCCATTTTAACGTTAGAAATGTCCCAATGGTCATCTCCCACTGCACCGAAGTCAATTTTAAATCTTGTGCCGGGTTCATTTGTTTTGCCGCATGCCATTAAGAGCATAAATGCTGCTATAATAACCCAAACCAAAAACAATACCTTTAGTTTCATTATCGTTCCTTTCCGTAAACACAGTTACTGTTGATTATCATTTACTCCTGTATATAAGAAGCTATACACAACATGTTAAATCCTTTCCCCACAAGAACTGTATAAACGTTAGTCCAATAATGTCACAAATTGAAGCATCGACGTTTCTTCCACATACTTATCGGTATATCCTTTTTCGACAAAATCGTCCGGATATTCCTGTATATAAAAGATCGTTGCACGTGTGTATACTCCTATGTGCATTTCATCACCTATATAAATATACCTTATTTCCCCGTCATCAATCTCTGTTTTTGTAATTTCCAGATCCTGTCTGTCCTCAAATTGTTTTAAATACCGGTTACATTGTTCCTGTATATCTTTCTTGATCAGATCATCGTCGTATGAGAGATTCTTTTGAACAAACATCCACGGCGCTCCAAGGTCATAGAACGCAAGACTTGAAGCCCTGATATCCCCATAACCGGAAAAAATCACATAGAAAGCCGGCTCGTTCTTTATCCTTTCGTCCAAGTAGTTAAAACTAACTACGTATTCTCTTTGAACAGAGCTCTTCCCTGACTTGTACTCTTTGATTTTTAACGCCGGGGTTCTGCATAAATCAATTCCTTCGTTTCCGTATTTATCGAATATTGCCGTTGCCTTTTCGATCAATTCTGCTTCAGACAACTTTGGAAATATCTTTTCACTGATGTCCAAAGAAGGATTGTTTCCCGAAAAGTATATATTGTACGGTTTTAAATCTTGTCCTAAACGGAAGTAATATGAGTCACCACTGTACTTGTGTGTATATTCTCCTCCCACTTTGGAACTATACTCATATTTACCGGTATAATTCCTACCCAGAAATTCGACGGTGTATTCTTCGGGGACACCTGCCATTACTATTGATTTTGAATTCCTGGGTGCGCCGATACCGATATCATCCCTGACGTTCAGACCGGCTGTTGTTCCGCGAAGACTAATTAAATCAGGAACCAAATATGTATAACAAGTTTCCGTCTTGCTGCAACTGCAGCAAATGAAAACAATTATAGTGAGTAATAATACCGCAAGTAATTTGATTCTCATTTTGTTTTTCACAGTAAACCTCCCGTGTACTTCAAAAGAAATAACTAATCGTTGCATTGTTAGCGTGCCACTGCACTGTCAATACCCAAAAGCATACGACAAATCACCTGCAATCACAATACTATCCCTAAATGATGAACTACTATAAACATGGTCGTAACAGTCTTTGTTGTTATTCGAACATATCGCAAATTCGTCAAACGCCATTTCGACAGTATACCCTACGCCTATGCATTTGTGTAACAAACCTCACTTTCGATTTAAGTCACATACAACAATTATCTGAACTAAATCGTGGATGTCCCTTTCAAAGCCATCGACAATTCCATTGCAATCAACGGATACGACGCAGTTTAACTCATATTTTTTTGTTTTGTCGTTATATCCCAGTGCTAAATTATCAATGTCCACGTCTATATTGAGCTTATTGATTAAAACCCCATTATCCTCAAGTAAATCAACAATTCGTTTTTCTATGCATTGCCTTACCTCAGCCGGATCCGGTTCTTCTTTTGGCGGGGGCACTGACCCTATTCTGAGTCCGTTAAACCATAATAATTCTCCGTAAATACTAACCCAAACCATAAGATTATCACTGACTCCTATTGGTGGATCATAGTTCTTATAGAATAAGAACTCATAGTACTCGCAATCTTCATTTTTCTTTACAGTCATTTTGTAATCGGAATAATCAGCATCAAAGTACTTATGAAAAACTTGTTCGGCAATTTCAACTGCTTTTTCCTCAGTAATTTGAGTTAAATCACCTTTTTCATCCTCACTCAGTGTTCGAAGGCTCAAGTAACCTACTATTTCTCGATTGTCATTTAGCACGAAACGAATTAAATCTTTCTTTCCATCTTGATTTTGATTCTTAACGGCGTATTGGTATCCTGTGTTTATCCCCATGCGGTATACTTGATCAAAGGAACAATCATACGACTGTCCATCAAAAACGATTGACATTTCATCCGGCCACACGTCCTCGTCCCTCTCGGTATCCTTTTTAGTTCCTAAACCGATGTCCACAGGATATACCAACGCGCTCATCGAATCTGAAGCACCCCCAAATAACACCTTATATTTTTCTTCTTTTTTAGAGGTGCAGGCGCTCATAACGGTGGTTATAATCAAAAAAAACACTATTATGACTATCTTTGTCCTTTTATTCATTATGTCAGCCTCCTCTTACATCATCTATGCACAGCGAAGCATCTCCGTAACACTCTACTGAATCCAGTTTATAGAATTCGACATTCGACATTCTTAACTGGTTTTGGTTCTGCGCATTTATACCGAGCGCTGCAGCCTCAATGCTTTCATGAACCGTAGAGCCGTTTTCGCTTTAAGCATACCAATCCTACTCTCCTTCTCGAATAACTTATCCCGCATTATTGTTTATCAATCTTGCCTCGATGCTCTGAAACACTTCTCTCGGGAACTCATACGCGGCACTGTCGTACTCTTCCAGAGGCGAAACGTTACGCGGCATGGATATGCAGAGGTCGTTCCCGCATTCGTAGAAGATGATGCGCAGGCTTCCGCAGATCAGATGACCGATCATAACGTATTCCGCGTTTTCGGGATCGTCCGGCTCGTAAAGAGGCCCTTTATTCTCAAGGCATTCCAGGATTACATCAGCAACTCGGAATCGACGTCAAAAATGGTCGAAAGTTCTTCAACGTTACTGTACGCGTGCAGTCTGCTGCCGGTTTCCCACTTGGAAACCAATGCGCGCGATACGTTAAGTCTCTCTGCAAGTTCATCCTGCGTCAAGCCTTTATCGGTCCTGAGATTTTTGATTTTTTCGCCGACGTCTAAGCTCATACAATGCCTCCGTCAAGTATTATACAGGGCAAATCCGCCCGAGTAAAGTGACAAATTGTCACTTTTCGTTTTTTTCGATTTTTCCGGAAAAACATAGGCAATCTGCAGCAACGCGCGAAAAAAACGTAAGCCTAAGAAACAGATGATTTGAATCGTAAGAGAACAAGAAAAACAGCCCCGGGACTCTAATCTCGAGGCTGCTTAGTGGTGCGCGGCCGCCGGCTTGAACCTGTGTATGGAGTCGCCCCCACAAGGACCTGATGGTCACGTTACTTTGGTGGAAAAACATCACAAGGCGCTGTCGAACCCACTGATGCTTTTCCACTACACTCCAGTTCTAAGCTACAACATCTTTATAAATCTTAGTCCAACCCGGTTTTCTGCTTTTTCAATCGATCCTTCAACTTCAACTTCATAGGTGTTTAATATAACTCGAATGTCGTATTCAATGCAAGGCGAACCGTCTTTCAATATATGCAAGGTTCGGTTGCATATCTCCCACTTTTCATAGTTTTCACCTTCCAGAATTTCCGAAAGCTTGCTTTCGATTTGTTCGTTCAGATTTGACTCATCTATATTTTTTAGCCTCTGCTCTTTTGTTTCAATGTTGTTAAAAGAAGGCATGGTCGTCGTATCAAACCTAACGATTACACCATCGGTGTTCACCGAAACAATAATTCTCGCACTGGACTCTACCCCGTCAATCGTTTTTACAAACATAAATTTATAGATATTTTTCAAATAATCGTCCTGCACTTCTTTTTCTGTGAAAACGCTATCGCGATCATATTCGTACAGCTTTTGAATTGCAATCTGCCGGCATTCTTCATATGACTTACCGGTGTTTTTGTCCGTTGCGCAATAATAGTTATCAACTGAGAAACGGAAAGACATTAGTTGCTTAGAATATCTGTTAATTAAAAAGCTTAATATAAACCTACCGTCTTCCCAGCATTCATATTTATCCACAGCGCACCTATAATACGGATAAATAATTGTTCTTTGGTAAATTCCCGTATACTCTTCTCCGTATAGGTTTATGTTGTAGGTTGTTTCGGCAAGGTTGCGATCTTCATAATTATTTGATGACAATAATATTTCATTTTTGTATGTAATCGAAACAAGTCCGCTCTCCGATACTCCGGACAATAGAAGGTCTCCTTTTTTATTGTTGCAAGAGCAAAAAACAAGAAGCACAAAAGAACAAATAAGCAAAACCTGCAAAAATCGTAACAGTAATTTCTTTATCATTTTAAATTTACCTCCCTTTTTTAGTTTCCATACGCAACATAAACAATGTTCTCGAGTCTTTCAGCAATCTCATTTGCGTCGTTTATCGAATCGTGGATGCTTTTCCCTTGGTTAAAACGTGCTTCTAAAAAAGCATCCACCCAGTCATTGGTTTCCGTAGGGTATATTTCGGCATTAAACCCTATGGCACAATCTGCTCCCGCCATTATTGAAGCATCGACTAAATTGTGTGCGGCTGTAGGATTCGCAGTGTCGCATGCCGCGAAAACAATTAGCTCCATGCCGCTCAAATCGGTCTCCACACATGAAATATTGTAAATATAGATTTCGCTACTCATAAGAGACGAATTTCCAAGAGATACGCTTGTGTAACCGGGTCCTGCGGCTCCGTGAGTTCTAATTATAAATATGGATGCTTCTTCCATCTCCTGTCTGCAATCGTCGTCAGAATAACTGTCTTCGTATATGAAATTGAAATCATTATACCCAGCAGACTCGAAATACCCAAAAGCATCCTTCTTTTCATAATTGCCCCTTAGTTACAAATAACTATAGTAATCGTTATTCTACTCTCCTTCTTGAATAACTTATCCCGCATTATTGTTTATCAATCTTGCCTCGATGCTCTGAAACACTTCTCTCGGGAACTCATACGCGGCGCTGTCGTACTCCTCTAAAGGCGAAACGTTCCGCGGCATGGATATGCAGAGGTCGTTCCCGCATTCGTAGAAGATGATGCGCAGGCTTCCGCAGATCAGATGACCGATCATAACGTATTCCGCGTTTTCGGGATCGTCCGGCTCGTAAAGAGGCCCTTTATTCTCAAGGCATTCCAGAATTACGTCTTTGAGAAGATTCATATCGTATATTGTTGTGCCGTTGACGTATCCGTCGTGAAGATTGATACCGTTTTTGTTCGCGTACTCAAAACTCCTCTCGTCGGCGAAGTTCCTGAATTGGATATCACGGTACTCTCTCAAATAAGGGGAATCGTCCGGCTCGGCATCAGGCGCCTCTTTAACTTCCTTCAACGTTCTTGCATAGTAGACCGTAACTTCCCCCTGCGTTTCTCCAATTGCCAGCGAGTAATCTGCGTAGACCGCGTAGGTCTTTCCGTCAATAACGACCGGCGTTCTGTCTGCGCTTTCTATGACAGCGGTGCTCCACGTTTGCAATCCCGTATAGTAGCAGATTATCTTTCCGCTCTTTTCGGAATATGCGTAGAAGCAGGAATAATCTTTGGACCATCCGCAGCAGTTCCAGATAATATCCTCCAGGATAACCGTTTCTTCACCGGTCGTTGAATTTTTCAGCAGAATCGCGGGTTTTCCGCCTTCAAGGAATGTTTGAACAAGCACGTTTTCATTCTCGAGCGCTTCGCCGGTTTCGGCGTCATAAGCCGCGACAACGACATCCTTATGGTATGCCCCGCCCCAGCCCTTGACCGAATAAACCTTCCCGGAGAAGCAGTAATTGTACTCCCCTGCGGTTTTGACCTTAGCTCCGGTTTTGACGTTGTAGAAACAGAATCCGTCGCTGTCGCATATTTCCAGAACGTCGCCGGACAGGAATCCGCCGGCAATGAACGATGTTTCACCGTTTTCAAACCTGTCGACCGCCTCTCCCGTGTTGACGTTGTAAAAACGGACACAATGTCTTCCGGTTTTGGAATTGACGCTCACGCACAGTATTCCGTCAGAAAGACAGCGGTAGGAAAGACCGATTTCGGTGTAATCCGAACATCCCTCCGGCAGGTCGATATGCAGCGCGGCGCCCGAATCCCGGTCCATTATCCAAAGGTCCGTATTATGTAACAGCGCGTCCTTCACCTCGACGGCAACAAGCTTACCGTTAACGCAGTCGGGATAAAAAGCGGGATGATAGTCCTCCGGCAATGTCACTCCTGACGCCTTCAGGAACTCGTGCTCAAAGCATATGATTTCCCCGGAATCCGGGTCGTAGAATACGCCGCTGCAGTTTTCGTGAACGCCCCTGGCCTTGGCGGAAATGAGCCGCGCGCCGAAGTTTTCGGTGTTAAGCGTGAAGACCAGATCCTCGAGCCCGCTGTACGAAAGCCTCCTGATTTTCAGCGAGGAATTGCCGTCAACAGGCGAAAGCGCGGGATTTTCCGTCACCGGCTGAAATGCGGGGTCTTCCGTATGAAAAGCCTGGTCGGTATTCTCCGTTTCCGGAGCATTGACCATCTGTTCTCCGGGTTCTATGCCGGGAATTCCGTGTTGCTTTTGTCGGAGCCCGAAAACCGTCAGTATAACCGCCGCCACTAAAACCAGCGTCACCGACGCGACAATCGCCGCAACCGCCTTCTTGTTGAACACGCCTTTCTTCGGCCTGTTCTTCAGCTCGTACGCGTCCTCCTGCAGTTTTTCGTCAAGACCCGCTATCACATCATACAATTCGCTTCTTTTCATTATTAAACACACCTTTCCAAAAACGCCCTTAGGTTCTTTCTTAGTACCGTCAGTCTGTTTCTAACAGTCCCGTAAGACTTTCCCAGCTTGCGGGCAATTGTCTTTGAGTCCATAAAAGCTATGTATCTCATTTTAAATAATTCTGCGTCCTTTTCGCCGAGAGCTCTGACAAAATCGCTTATCAGTTCGGAAGCCTGCCGGGAATCCATGTTTGCCGGAATGCAGGTATCAAGATCCTCGTAAACAGTCGCGTCGGCAAGAATCAGCAACTCGGAATCAACGTCAAAAATGTTCGAAAGCTCTTCAAGAACACTGTACGCGGGCAGTCTGCTGCCGATTTCCCACTTGCAGACCAAAGCACGCGATACGTTAAGTCTCTCTGCAAGTTCATCCTGCGTCAAGCCTTTATCAATCCTGAGATTTTTGATTTTTTCGCCGACGTCTAAGCTCATACAATGCCTCCGTCAAGTATTATACAAGGCAAATTCGCCCGAATAAAGTGACAAATTGTCACTTTTTCGGTTTTTTTCGATTTTTTAGAAAAATACATGGGCAATCTGCAGCAGCGCGCAAAAAACGTAAGCCTAAGAAACAGATGATTTGAATCGTAAGAGAAAAAGAAAAACAGCCCCGGGACGTTGATCTCGAGGCTGCTTAGTAGCTTTGAACCGAATGATTGATACAAGGCGCATTCTGGCACTGGCAGGTGCGCTTTATAGCCTTTTTGTAATATCAAATCTATATATATTATCTCGTTTTTCAGACGCGATATTGATGTATTTCCCGATATTTTTTATAAATTCCTCCCACCCAATTAATGAGCAATAAGAATCATAATCCCTATAGGTGTTTTATTTCGTTTGACACTGTCCCATGTTTTTCTTAATGATTTATAATACTTTAATCATCATTAATCCAACCGTGTTATTGTAAAACTCGCCATCGCTCTCGCTACCATTCGCGGGGTTTTCATCTAACACTTTGACCGAGATTTCATACTCTATACAAGGGCCCAGATCGTCAATGACCGAAAGATAGCATCCCTTTACTTCCCAGGAACAGCTTTTACCTTTATACAATTCTAAAATTCGTTCGTCGATCTGCGAGTTGATCTCGTCTTTATTGATGTGATCAACCTTAGTTGCCAATGCATCTAAATTTCCAAAAGATTCCATGGTTATCGCAGAATACTCAGTCACCACTCCATCAGTATTTACTGTAATCGATACTGTTGCTCGAGTTTCCCAATCGTCCATCATCATAACAAAATAAAAGGAATATCCATCCCCCGAAAAACTGCTGTTCAATTCTTTCTCGGCAAAAACATAGTCCTTAAAATGGGTCTGAAGAACCTCGCGCGCAATGCTTAGACACTCATCCCGGTTTTTCCCGGTTTCCTTTGTTGTGTTATTGGGATAATTATCCAGTATATACGAAACAAGGTCTTTTGTTTGACGATTGATTCCGAACACCAAGGTTGAGCCGTCTTCGTTTTTACAAACATACGTGTCTCCATCACATGAATAATACGGAGAAATAAAAGAATCAAAATATGTTCCCGTGAATTCCTGTCCGTTTAGCGTAACCGCATATGTTTTTCCGATGAGTTGACTGTTCTTTTCATTTTTACCGGCTATTTCTTTTTCAATCACAGCAGAGAAATACTTTGATCCATTTTCAGATACTCCGGCAACAAGAAGCGAACGCATGTTGTTTTTACAAGAGTATAAACAACATAGGAGCAGAGAAAGGATTACACTAAAGATGATAGTCATTACCGATTTCAGATATGTCTTCATTTACTTTTCCTCCTTGTAAACAATGTTATTGATAATAGACCAACAATCTTAATCTTGTTTCCTGATTGCTTGCATATGCGCATGCGTAAGCAACACTTAAACCCATCGAATATCGAGCTTCAAGAAACAGTTCCACCCAGTGATTTACTTCTGTGGGCCAAACATCATCAGTAAAACCAATGGCATGTTCTGAACCAGCCGCCACAGATGCATCCACTAGGTTATTGTTGCTGCTCAAATAAGCAGTCTTACACGCTGCAAAAATCGCCAACTGCATATTGCTGAAATCAACAGCAGGAACATTATTATTGCAAATAGCTGAACTAATAAGCGTATCAGTAATTGAATTCTCATCAAGTTGAATGCAAGTATTACCTGGCCCCGAGAAACCATGGCCTCGGATGATAAATATCATTGCGTCTTCCATTTGATCCAAACAATCATTTGAACTAATACTATCTGTGTACTGAAAATTAAAATCGGAGAAACCATAGTCACTTAGATACCCAAAAGCTTTTTTATAAGCGGAAACACGATCTGCGCCGTTAGTATCGGAAATTGCAAGAAGCATCACTTGTTGTCCGTCGACTTTGTATAAGTGCCACTCATCCAGATAACTGTTGTTGTTAATATACTTTCCTTGAATTACATTTCTGCCATTAACACCAGTCCCTCCGCCTACGCTCATTACCAAATTATAGGAAGCTCCGTAAGAAGAATTCGCCTTAATGACATATCGTCCACTACTCGTGCTGTTAATAACCCACTGCTGACGATTATCACCTGTATAAATGTCCTGAACTAACGAAACATCTAAACTATAGTTCTGATTATTTTTTACAGAAATGGCTTTTAAACTTCGCAGAGAAGTAATACTATAACAACCATTGTGCAAATACTTAATATGCCACTTTTGATAGTCATAACCATCCAATTCAAATAATTCAAGAATAGCATTACTTGAAGAATAATTATTGGACGCATCGTTATCATCAATTTGAAGAAAACCATCAAGTTCAGCATTTTCAATAAGGTAATCACCTTCTTCTATAAGAAGGCTGTCCAGTGTGTAAAGAATTCTGTACCACGGGCGCATCGTCGTATCGTTCGTTTCTTTAGACTCTATAGGTAAAGATTTGCATGTGCCACTTGAATACTTAATTGCAATTGCGGGCAATTGTCTTTGAGTCCATAAAAGCTATGTATCTCATTTAAATAATTCTGCGTCCTTTTCGCCGAGAGCTCTGACAAAATCGCTTATCAGTTCGGAGGCCTGCCGGGAATCCATATTGGCGGGAACGCAGGTATCAAGATCCTCGTAAACAGTCGCGTCGGCAAGAATCAGCAACTCGGAATCAACGTCAAAAATGGTCGAAAGCTCTTCAAGAACACTGTACGCGGGCAGTCTGCTGCCGATTTCCCACTTGCAGACCAAAGCACGCGATACGTTAAGTCTCTCTGCAAGTTCATCCTGCGTCAAGCCTTTATCGATTCTGAGATTTTTGATTTTTTCGCCGACGTCTAAGCTCATACAATGCCTCCGTCAAGTATTATACAGGGCAAATCCGCCCGAATAAAGTGACAAATTGTCACTTTTTCGGTTTTTTTCGATTTTTTTTGAAAAAATACATGGGCAATCTGATGAATCGTACGTAAGGTCGTAATTGCACAGGCCTGGCGGTTTCGCCGCCGCAGAAACAAAACAGCCCCGGGATTATGACCTCGAAGCTGTTTTGCGGTGCGCGATCGCGCATTAAAGTATAATTCTAAATTAAATCTACCCTTCCGATTCGTACAAAGGCAACATCCGTTCATTTCCCGGAAAAGACCCTCATCGCCTTCATCGCGTCGGCCTTCATCGCCTTCTCCGCCTCCGCCGCGAGCTCGTGGAAGTACGTCAGCCCCGGGTTTTCCTCAAGAAGCTTTCTCGCCGCGAAAACGCCTTCGCGCGCCATGTACGAGTAGTAGTTTATCTTTCTGATTCCGCATTCGATCGAACGCCTGTAGTCCTCCGGGCTGACGCCGCTTCCGCCGTGCATGACGAGAGGAAGGCCGGTCAGTTCGCGGATCTTTTCGATTCTCGGGAAGTCCAGTTTCGGCTTTTCTTTGTAGATGCCGTGGGCGGTGCCGAACGAGGCCGCAAGAGCGTCGATGCCCGTGTCTTCCACAAATCTTTGCGCGAGTTCCGGGTCTGTGTATACCGCGCCTCCGGAGTGGTGTCCGTCTTCTCTCGACGCCAGCGCCCCGATTTCCGCCTCCACGTCGACATGCAGCGCGTGGGCGTACTCGGTTATCGAAAACGTGTTCGCGGAGTTTTCGGCGTACTCGAGCGCTGAACCGTCGTACATGACGGACGTAAAACCGAGCTCAATCGCGCGCTTTATGTAGTCAAAATGCTCTCCGTGGTCGAGGTGAACGCAGACGGGCACACGCGCGTTTTTTGCGGCCAGCACCATATGCGGACCGATCACGTCAAGCGGCGCCCACGGCTCGTGAAGCTCCGCGTGGCTGATGATGACCGGCACGTCAAGCTCCTCCGCGGCGGAAATGACCGCGTTCAGACTCTCAAGCGTCGGCGTGTTGAAGGCGCCGACAGCGCATTTGTTTTCTTCGGCATAAGCCATGATTTCCTTCAGTGATACTATCATTATTTCATACTCCCTGTCGCGCCGGCTGCTCACGCGCTCCGGCATCTGTTTTTATCTTTTCTCGACGTCCTCGACCGAAATCGAGACCGAATTAACGACGCTCCCGCCGGGTTCAAGTTTTTTGTACGCGAAGTAGCCGTCCAGCCAGCTTGTCGCGGGTTCCAGACCGATCGTGTAGTCTCCGCTGCCCATGCTCTTCCACTCGACCAGCACCGGCAGCGTGGAATCCGAGTACCTGACCGTGAGTTTTTTCCCTATTTTACGGTTTAAAATGGAGATTTCCGGCCTTCTCAGACGGTGGAAGTAGCACATCTCCTCCTCGTTGTCGCAGGGGGCGTCGACCGTGAACATGCGCGACCTGTTTTCTGCCGCCCAGGGGGTCCTGGGAATCGACTCCCCCGCGTCGCAGATTATTTCCGCGCCCTCGTCGACAAGCGGGTAGCCGCCGTTGATGTGGTAGAGCATGCAGTAGTTTTCGGTGCGGAAGGCGTTGTTTGTGAGCGTGTCGGTGATTACGACCGTGCCGCTGCCGAATGCGGTCTCGATAGCGCGGTTAAGTGTCAGGTTTTCGCCGAAGAGCGCAGCGTCGCGGACCGTCGCGGAAATTCTGACGCCTTTTTCGTCCGCTTTTATCGCGTTGATCTCCGCGGGAATCGAGTGGAGCCTGCCGTGGATCGGGAATCCGTCGCGCGCGCCGATGTTGTCAAGGCCGCAGGTGTAGAGCATTCCCGCGGGGAACGTGTGCGGGAACTCGTCCTTCACGCCGTAAAGGCCGTTCTTTGTGAGGAAGCCGATGTTCGTGCCGCCGTGCCAGAGCCGGAGAATGTCCAGGCAGTTGCTCTCCGAGAGCACGAAGTTGAGTTTTCCGTTGCTGACGTTGATGAGCCTGACGCCTGCCCCGCGGCCGTCGTTCACAGTCACGCGCTGCGCCTCGCAAAGCTGTTCCGGTGTTCCGATTTTTCTGTTCATTTTTATTGCCTCTTTCCTCTGTTCTCAGACAAGCGGGCGAACCGCGCCGTAAAGTTTTTTGTACCGTTCGTAAATCTCGCCGTAGCGTTCGTGCGTCAGCGGGTCGGGAATCCGCTCGGCCGTCTTCACGACCATTTTCGCGCGCGCCTCATCAAGCGATTTGAAGACGCCTGTCGCGACGCCTGTGAGCATCGCGGAGCCGACGGTTCCCGCCTCGGTGGTTTCAAGAACGTCGATGGGAAGCCCCGTGACGTCCGATTTGATCTTCGTCCAGAGAGCCGATTTCGCGCCGCCGCCTGTGGCGACCAGCCGGTTTATCTTTATTCCCGACTCCGAGATTTTCTCTATGTTTAGGCGCATTTCGTACGCCACCGCCTCCATGCACGCGAAATAGATATCGCGCGCCGACGTCGACATGTCGAGCCCCGCAATCACCCCGCGCGAACCGCTGTCCATGTAGGGAGTCGCCGCCCCCGCGAAGTGCGGAAGCACCAGAATTCCCGTGGGCCCTTTGTAGCCGCGCTGCAGGTATTCGTGAACGCTCATGCCGGCAGCCCGCGCCTCCTCCTTTTCCGCGCGGCATACGTTGTCGACGCACCATTCAAGGAGCGCGCCGCCGGTGTACGAAAACGCGTACGCCACGTACGAGCCGAAATACGGGACCACGTTGTAGTTGTTGTTCTGGAAGTTTGTTCCGGACGGGATCTCTTTATATACCGGCGTGATGCACTCGACCGTTCCCGCGCCCTCAGCCGCGATTCCCGGTTCAGTCACTCCCGCGCCGACAGCCGCAGCCACCTGGTCGTGCGCGACCGCCACAACAAGCACGTCGCGCGAAAGGCCCGTCTTTTCCGCCGCCTCCTTGGAGACCGTGCCGGCGGCGGTTCCCGACGGAACAGGTTCCGAAAAGAGCGAGGAGTCGATTCCCGCCGTGTCGAAAATCTCGCCGCTCCATTTAAGCGTCTTCAGGTCGAAGGCCATCGTCCGTGTCGCGAGCGAGTAGTCTATGGCGCGCTTTCCCGTCAGCAGAAAGACCGCGTAGTCCTCGACCAGAAATACGTGCCTGATTTTCGCGAAGATTTCCGGCTCGTTGCGCGCGATCCACATCAGCTTGGGAAGGCTGTACATCGAATGCGGGTTGAGGCCTGTAATCGACGCGATTTTTTCCCTTCCGAGCTTATTTACAAGCTCCGCGCACTCCTCCGCCCCGCGGGGGTCGGTGTAGAGCATCAGCGGCCTGAACGGATTTCCGTCACTTCCCGCGGCTATGAACGACTCGCCGAACGAAGTCACTCCGATGCCTTTTATGTCCGGGAAGCGCTCCGCGGCCGCTTTGACGACTTCCAGAATACTGTCCCTCAGCGCGAACGCGTCGAGCTCGTGCGTGCTTTTCAGCCTCGAAGCCGGGTACGCCCTGTACTCCGAGCCCGTTTTCGCGCCGTTCTCGTCAAAAACCGTTATTTTGCACCCTGTGGTGCCTATGTCAAGTCCCGCGATCTTCATTTTCTATCAATCGATTTCAGTAACGTCGTACCTGAGGTAAACTCTGAAAGCCTCCTCGAGCACGTTTTTCATATGTCCCACGCCGACCGACGTGTGGTGCTTGAACCCTCCTCGCGCCAGCTTCAGAAGCTTGTCCTGAAGGCCGTCGATCTCCGCGACGCCGCCGCAGCCGAAAAACTCATCCTCGATCGGTTCGCCCGTAAAGCGCCCCTCGGAAACGTAGACGATCAGCTTGCCGTCCTTTGTCTGGCAGTTCGAAAACGTCATCGGGAACGCCTTGATGCGACCCTCGTTCGAGCCCCAGCCGCTGCCCGGGTCGCCCTTCGCGAACATTTTGTGCTCGGTAACTGTTCCGGGACCTGTCATGAGCGTCTGCGCAACCGGCCCGCAGTGGAAAAGGATGACCTTGTTCTCGTCCTCGCCGTAGTTGTTGTTCCAGTCGAGAACCGCCGTGGGAAGGCCGGACGCCAGGTTCATGGCACGCATGGTGATCGCCGAACAGAGGTCGATCTCGCACGACGCGACGATGCCGCGGTCGTTGAGTTCCGACAGAAGCACGCACGGGCAGACCCTCAGAATCGTCTCCATCTCGTTCCAGCATCGGAGCGTCAGCGCGTCAAGGTGATACGTCTCAATGTAGTCGTCTATCGCGCAGCTGATCTTGGCCAGCGTCTCCATGTTGCCGTCGGGAACGAGCGAGCAGTTCGTGTAGTTCTTCAGCCGCTCGATCTTCGCCTCCACGCGTGCGTCGGTTTTCATCTTCCCGACGTTGTAGACGAGCTCGGAAAGGTCGAACGACTCGACCGTGATACCGTATTTCTGGAGCGCGATCTCGTCAAAACGCGTCGTCTTAAAGGCGGTCGTTCTCGCACCGATGCAGCCGACCGTAAAGCGCTTCATGCCGTTCACGACGCGGCACACCGCGGCGAACTCGTCGAGATTTTCTCTAAATTTAGGCGAAAGCGGATGCACCACGTGGGGTTTCAGCACCGTGAACGGAATTCCGTACTGCGTGAAAACGTCGGTGACCGAAAACTTTCCGCAATACGCGTCGCGGCGGTGCTGAAAATCCATCTTCCCGATCTCGTCGGGATATGCCTGCAGAAGAATCGGCACGCCCGCGTCCTTGAGCGCCTCCGCCGCGCCGTTCTCGTCGACGAAAATGGGCATCGAGAATATGACGCCGTCGTACTCGCCCCTGTGCTCCTTGAGCCACGAAGCGTACAGCCGCCCCTCGTCACGCGTCTCGACCGCGCCGTACCGCGTCGCGTCCGCGTCCATAATAATATAGTCATATCCCGCGTCTGTCACAGCCTTCACCATGTCGTCGCGCGCCCCCAGAATGAGCTCGCCCGGCATGAACCCGCGGTTTCCGAAACACAGCGCAAAAACAGTCTTCTTCATATCAAAAATCCCCTTCCGCGGCATCCCGCCGCCGGTCTTTTTTACCGGTTTGATTATACAATTCCGCCGCCCCGAAGTCAATACGCGGGGCGGCTCCTTATATAAAAGGGAGCGCCGCCCCGTTGCAACAAGGCGGCGCCAACGCTCTCCGGTTCTTTTTTTTTTTTGTGTTTTATGCGCATCCTAAACGACAGCATGTCCCGCGCGCAAAAAGTCTCACCACATGGTATCCAGGAACTCCCCGAGGTTGAACAGCTCGTCCGTCTCGTCTCCCCTCAAAATATATGTGTAGAAGTAATTCGTCGAGCCGCTTTCCGAGCTTTCGGACGAACCGCGCACAATGATGTAGCGGAAATCGTCGTCTTCAACGACGCCGTAGTCATACTCGCTCTGCCTCATAAATTCCGCGTCGGTGTCAAACTCCCTGTACTCCACGTCGGCGAGGCTTAACGTTCCGCGCGGCGTCAGATGGTAAACCGCATGTGCCTTCGGCACGAGGTCATCAAATCTCGCCCCCTCAGGAACGGTCGAGTCGTTATTCCGGTCGTAGGAATAATCCGTCACCTCGCCTGTGTAAATTCCGCCCGTCAGCGCCCCTTCGACCTTCATGGCGAGATTCATGATCCTTCCGTCGGCGAAGTAGTTGAAAATGAGCCTTGTGGCGTGAGGCGAGTTTTTGTTTTCGTCGAGTTCGCCCTCAAAGCAGCGGTACTGGTCGTCCGCGGCCGACATTATACGCACCATTCCCGGAGCCCCCGTGCTGTGCTCCTTTGTTCCAAGCAAAAGGTGGACTCCTTTCTCGCCGGTGTCATCGGTGAAAAAGAAGTACCCGATTGTCATCCGGATCAGGTTAATATCGGTGTCATTCACCACTTTTTCACCGTCGTAGTAGATATTCGCGCTTGACAAGGTAAGCTTGGAGAAGCCCTCCGTGAGCTCTTTTTCGTTTTCGGAAATGATTTCCGCCGCACCGAGAAAATCGCCGTCCTCGAGGCGTGAATAGACGTCCGCCGCAATCGAATCCAGGAACTTGTACGAGTTTCCGGGAATTATGTCGTCTATGCCGCCGAACCACGGATCGTCCCAATACTCGCCGTGATGGCCGTGGTGCTCGCCGTACAGGAATTCGGAGAAAAACTCGGAAAGCGCCACTGAAGAACCGGTTTCGGCTATCACAACGCCAATGATTACCACGGAAACCACCAGCGCCGCCGCCCTGGCAACGAAGGATGCGTGCTTTATCGCAGACCTCTTCACCGCCGCTTTTTCCGCATTTTCCGCGCCTTTCGCGTCTTTGCCGCCGCGCTCCTGACCGCCTTCGCCTGCCACGGGAACGGTCTCCTGCGCAGCGCCCGCACCCGGATCTCTTACCTCGGCACCCGGATCGGCTTCCTCAGCCCCCACGTGAACGAACTCGCCGGCGTCGTCAAAGAACTCCCTTCCCGGAGAAGCGAACTCGGGCGCAGGCTGCGGGTACTCGAAAAGATTCCCCCTTGGGCAGCCGTACTCGTCCTTGCGGTCGCGAACCTCCCTGAGAGCGCCTTCACGCGTATATTCGTTTCGGAACGCCTTTTCGTTCATTTCGTTCTCCAATTGACAGGAAGTTTAAATCCCGTTCACCCTGTAATCGCTAAGTTTCCGAGACTCAGTAATCGCTAAGTTTCGAGCTATTTTTTCGAGCGCGACCCCGAAGCTGTACGAAGGTACTGCGAGAGGGGAGCTCTCGAAAAGCAGGCCGCCGCAATCCGCCGCAGGCACCTTGTTAACCGTACATCGTCTGAATTTATACCTCGTTCCGGAAACGTACTTTCTTAATTCACTCCCCCACGCGGCTGCGTAAAGAGCCGAAAATCAGCGATTACTGCTTCATATGAAGATCCAGCTGAGGATAAGCAATCTCGATACCGTTCTCGTCGAAGCACACCTTGATCTCGCGGTTGAGCAGCCTTCTGCCGGCGAAAATGTTCTTCTCGTCAACTTCCGCCTTGAACTTCAGCAGCACGCAGGAGTCGGACAGATCCTCGACTCCCAGGTAGACCACCTCGCCGATAAACACGTCCGCGTTGCGGGCCTTGATCTTTTCGAGGATCGCGGGAATCTTCTTCTCGACCTCTTCCAGACTGATCTTGTAGGAGATGCCGACGGTGGAAATCGCCACGGAGCCGTGTTCGGAGCGGTTGACGATGTTCTTGATGTCGGAGTTGTTGACGATCTTGAGGTTGCCGCCGGCGTCGCGAATGCCGGTGGTGCGGATGCCGATGGAGTCCACCGTGCCGCGGAAACCGTCAAGCTCGACGATGTCGCCCACGTTGTACTGGTTCTCGAAAAGGATGAACGCGCCGGTGACCAGGTCGGAAACGAGGCTCTCAGCACCGAAGCCGACAATCAGTGCGACAATTCCGACGCCCGCGAAGATCGTTCCGGTGTTCACGCCCGCGATGGCCAAACCCCAGCAGATGCCGGCGATGACAATCGCATATTTGAGCAGGCTCAGAATGACCGTGATTATCGTGCGCGTGCGGTTCTTGAGCTTCGGACTCTTGCTGACCGACTCGAGAATGAGGCGAATAACCTCGAGGATCGCGATCAGGAACGCCACCATGACGGTCAGCTTCAGGATCGTGTAGCCGTCGGTCTGCAGCCTGCCCAGGATCTGGTTGGCGTTCCCGAAGGCGCCGAGTAGCATCGCGGCGACGCCTGTGGTGACCATGATGGCAGCGGCGATGATGATCTTTATGATCCGGTGTTTCATCGACTTTTGTTTCTTGTTAGTGTCTTCCATAATTTCCCTCTTTCGCTTCCTTTAGCGCAAAAAACGCGGGAAGCCTTCAAAAATCGGTTCAGCGAGTGATCGCGTCAATATCGCTCTTGGACGAGATGACCATCAGGTGCTCGTCCTCCACAAAAACATAATCCGGCGACGGCATCGGCACAAGCTTGCCGTCTTTTCTGTACGCGAGAATGCTCACGTTGTAGTTGACTCTTACGTTGACCTCGCGGATTGTCTTGCCGATCCACTTCTTCATCGGCCGCACCTCGTAAACGCCCAGGTCCTCGGACAGCTCGATGAAGTCGAAAATGCGGTTGCTGCCGGCGGTGATCGCGATCCTCTCTGCGATGTCGCGCTCCGGGTAGATGACCTGGTCGGCGCCGTTGCGCAGCAGGAATTTGGCCTGAACGTCTTCGTCGGCCTTCGCGATGACCTTGCGCGCGCCGAGATCCTTCAAAAGCGAGGTGATCTGGATACTGTTCTGGAAATCGCCTCCGATACACACGTAGCAGGCGTCGAACTCGTCGACCCCGAAACTTCTGAGCACCTTTTCGTCGCAGCAGTCGCCCACCTTGGCGCTGACAACGTACGGAAGAAGGTCCTCAAGCACGTCCGAAGACTTGTCGACGATCATCATCTCCACGTCTCTCTGCTTCGCCATGCTGAGGCACAGGTGATGTCCGAACGACCCCATGCCGATCAATAAAAATGATTTCATTTCAAAAACCGTCCTTTCAGAAGGATGAAATTGTTTGACCCGTCTGATTCAAGGCTTTCATGCCTCTATTATACAGGTTCCGGGCGAAAATGTCACTATTTTTCGGGAAAGTTCAAATTCGCGAGCTCCGCAAACGAAGCGCGAATGATCTTCCCGCGTTTAGCCGACCGTAATGTTCTCCATCGGATACGTGACCCTCGGGCGCGCCTTCTTCTCGAGCATCGCGAGGCCGAACGAAACGCTGCCGACACGGCCGATGTACATGAGAAGGATTATAATGACCCTGCTCACCGGCAGAAGTCCGGAAGTAACGCCCGTCGACATTCCGACCGTTCCGATCGCGGAGAACGTCTCGAAAAGGATGTCGCGCGTCGCAACAGGCTGGATCGTTCCGATGATCATCGCGCCGACCACCGCCATCGTAAGGTTCATGAAGAAGATGTACACCGCCTGCCTGAGCGCGCCGTCGCTGAGACTTCTCCCGAAAATGTTCGCGTCCTGCTTGCGTCTGATTCCCGACCACGCGAAAACGAAGATCACGAGGATCGAGGTCGTTTTGATACCGCCCGCGGTCGACCCCGAGTTGCCGCCGATGAACATCAAAAAGTACGTCAGAATTATCGACGGATCCGAAAGCGAAGCGGTGTCTGTCGTGTTAAAGCCGGCAGTTCTCGCGGTCACGGAGCTGAACAGCGCGGTCCATATCCTCTCGCCGACGCCCATTTCCGCGCCTGTCGCGTTTCTCTCAAAAATGAAAAACAAAAGCGCGCCGCCGAAAACGAGCAATACCGTCATAAAGAGGACCGCCTTCGTCTGCAGCTTGTACCTCTTCCACTTGAATTTGTGGACGAGCAGGTCCTCCCACACGAGGAAGCCGAGTCCGCCGATTATGATCAAAAGCATTATTACTATGTTGACGAGCGGGTCCGCGGAGTACTCGGTAAACGAATACGGCGTCCCGTCCCGTCCAAGCAGGTCGAAGCCGGCGTTGCAGAACGCGGAAACCGAGTGGAAGACCGACAGCCAGATGCCCTTCCCGACACCGAACCTGGGTATGAAGCGTATCGCCAGCAGCGCCGCGCCGACGGTCTCGAAGCCGAGGGTTCCCAGCAGAATCAGCTTTGTGATGCCCAGAATCCCGCCGATGCTGGACGCGTTGATGCTCTCGGTCATGATCTGGCGTTCCTGAAGGCCGACTTTGCGGCGCATCAGCATGAAGAAAAACGTTATGAACGTCATGAAGCCGAGTCCGCCGGTCTGGATCAGAAGCAGAATCACCACCTGGCCGAAAAGCGACCAGTGGGTCGCGGTGTCGTAAACGACGAGTCCCGTCACGCAGGAAGCGGACGCCGACGTGAAAAACGCGTTCAGGAACGGAGTCGCCTGCCCGTCCCTCGCGGAAATGGGCAGCGACAGCAGCACCGCCCCGGCCATGATCATAATCAGGAAGCCGATCGCGATGATCTGCGTGTGCGAAAATCTCACGTATACGCGCTTTTTTATTTCTTTTCCGTCGATTTTCCTGGCTTTCATAGATGTCAGCTTTTTTTCTTTGACTCCTTGTCCGGGTGTTTACAGTAAGTGAGCCCTTAATTCTTCGCCGGAGTAAGGCGAGAGATACGCCGGCGCGATGTCGAAAACTGTCTTGCAGCCGGAAGCGCCTTCATTGTGAAGCCTGACCACCGCCCGCGCGAACGCGACGACGGCCGAGGCGGTAAACTCCGGGTTGGAATCGAGCTTCAGACTGTACTCTATCACGTGCCGGTTCTCGCCGTTCACGCCTGTGACGCCTGTTCTGAACACGAACCCGCCGTGGGGAATTCCCGCGTGGTCACGCCTGAACTCCTCCTCGGAAATGAAATGCACCGTCGTGTCGTAGTCCGCGAAGTAGTTCGGCATCGTCACGATCTCGCGCTCGATGCGTTCCTTGTCGGCGCCCTCCTCGGCCACCACGAAGCATTCGCGCCTGTGCATCTGCCGCGTCGACAGCGTCGGATTTTCGCCGGATCTGACCCGCTCAAGGGCCTCGGGCACCGGAATCGTGTACTGTTTACCGTTTTTGACGCCCTCAATTCGGCGGATCGCGTCGGAGTGACCCTGACTGACGCCCGGCCCCCAGAAAGTGTACGTCCGCCCCTCGGGAAGGATGCTCTGGGAATAGAGCCGGCTCACCGAGAACATTCCCGGATCCCAGCCCGCTGAAATGAGCGCCACGTGGCCGGTTTCGCGGGCGGCGGCGTCAACGTTGGCAAAGTGTTCGGGAATTCTGGCGTGGGTGTCGAAGCTGTCCACCACGTTGAAGTACTTCGCGTACTCCGGGGTCTGGCGGGGCGTGTCAGTCGCGCTGCCGCCACAGAGAATCAGCACGTCGATCTCGTCCCTGTGTCCGGCGATCTCCGCCGCGGGGTATACGGGAATTCCTTCGGTGAGTATCTTCACGCTCTCGGGTGGTCTTCTCGTGAACACCGCCACCAGCCTCATGTCCGAATTCTGCTTGAGCGCGCACTCGACGCCTCTTCCCAGATTGCCGTAGCCTGAAATTCCAACTCTTATCATAACTCTTCCGCCTCCGTTTTATATCGCGAACCGCCTCTTCGCGCGCCCGTTTCCTGCCGTATCCATTATATTTTACTACTTTCGCCCGCGTTTTTCCATATATATTTAAAATCGCGAAGCCCGTTCCATATTTCCGATTCCCTGTTCCGTTCCGATTGACCTCCCGCCCTTTTCGTTGTAAAATGAAACCACTCAAACGAAGGCGTTTCACGGGGCGGCGTTCACGTCCCGGAGCCTTATGCGCGATACGATCGGAGGACTATCGAAAATGATCTCAAAAACGGGCGGTCACGGTTTCAAAGCGGTTATTTCCGCCGTGTGTCTGATTCTGGCATTCGCGCTTTTAATTTCCTGCGCCGGCTGCGCCAATTTCACGAAAAAAGAGTGGACCGCGGACCCGGACGCCCTCGCGAAGGCCGCTGAAACCGCCGGCAGGAACAAGCTTCTCATCGGCTGCTGGATTCCGCCCCGCCCCCACCAGATGAAGGACGACGAGTCCGCGGAAGCCCGCATGAAGGAGGTTGCGGAGTCGGGAATCAACATGGTCTGCACCCACCACAACGACCTCCCGGACATGGAGTTCATTCACCGCCTTATAAAAGCGTCCGCGAAGTGCGGCGTCGAGGTGATGATCGAGCTGGGCACCGACCTCTCCGCGGAAGGCATCGAGCGGAACCTGGAGGTGGTCAGGGAGACCGTGGGCTACGAAAACCTCTACGGCTACAATTTGTATGACGAACCGGTCGACCCGTACTTTCCGGGCCTCAAGGAGGAGTACCGGCTCGTGAAGGAGCTTGTGGGCGACACGAAGGTCGTCATGATGAACCTTCTTCCCAACTACGGACCGGCCGGCATTATGGCGCCCGAGCCTGTCACGGGAATGGGCTTCTACCGCACCTACGCTCTCAACGCGATCCTCACCGGCACCGACGTCCTCTCCTTCGACTACTACCCCTACAACAACGGCGACAACGTTCCCTCTTTTCAGAATTTGCTGCGGAATTTCTGCGACCTTCGAGCGGTGGCGGACAAGTTTGAACTGCCGCTCTGGGGGTTCATCAGCAACTGCGGCTGGACCGGAATGCGCGTTCCCGAGACGCGGGAGATCCTTCTCGACGACCACCTGCACCTCCTCTTCGGCGCCAAGAGCTACTCGTATTTTCTCTACGCACAGCACGAAGACCCGGGCGCTCCCGGCGGCTTTACAGGCATGCTGGACTGGTACAATAACCTCACGGACACCTACGAAAGGGTGCGGACCGTCAACGGAATGCTGGACAACACCGGCTACCGGGTGCTCTCCTACGACCTCGAGGGGATCATCGCGGAAAACGTGCGCAAAGAGTACGAATCCGCGCTCTCGAACGCTGTCAAGCTCCACCGGGACGGCTTCCTTTCGGAATTCGACTCGGACGGAATCGACGTGCTGCTTGGGGTTTTCAAGGCTCGAACGGCTGAGGAAAACGTGAATGACGGGTACGCGACCGACACAGCGGACAAGGCGTATTACGTGCTCAATTTCGACAGGTGGAACACCGCGAACGTGCATCTGGAATTCACCGGCGTTCGTGAATACACGGCCTGGGGGTCGTCGGGAATCGAGGCAATGGGCGCGGCGCGGGAACTCGATCTTGTTATCGAAGCGGGCGACGCTAAATTCGTTGAGTTTAAAACTTTTGCGGTTGACGGCAACTGACGGCCGTTTTTAATACAGTTATTTTTTTACCTAAACGGAGGCAAAAATGAAAATCGACAAATCAGTTTTTGACGGCAGGTACGACCTGGACGTCTGGATGGATCCGGTCTGGAACGGCGGCCTTGTCGCCTACGAGTCGGTCATGTTCGTCGGCACGAAAGACCGCGTCAGGCTGCTCTACCCCGCGGACGAGATTCTCAGTGTCAGGTCCTTCGACCTCAAGAAGGAATTCGTGAACGGAAAAGACTACGGCTACGACCGGGAGACCGGCGAACTGTTCATGCCCGAGGGGTCGGAACTGACGTTCATTCCCGAGGACCTCTACTACAGCAAGAACGAGGAGTTCCCGTTCAGCATGATCACGCTGAGGGACGGCGTGCCATCCGAAACGCGTTTCAGCGAGCACATCTGCCTCAACCAGGTGTTCGTGACGTACACCCACAAGCCCTCGGAGGACGTTTTCGCGCCGCCGGATGAGAGCGCATCCTTCGCGCGCCTTCTCGGGAAACTGGGAAAAGGCGAGAACGCCACGCTGGTCTTCTACGGCGACAGCATCACCTTCGGCGCGTCGGCAACGGATATGCTGGGCTTCGACCCCCACACCCCGATCTGGCCGCTGATGTTCACGCTCAAGCTGGCGAAAATGTACAAATACACGGTCCGCTTCGTAGCTCCCGGCCTTCCGTCCACCGGCGGAGTTCCCGCTGAGCCCGCGGTCTTCGGCACCCGAGGAACGATCACCTACATTAACCCCGCGGTGGGAGGCTGGCGCGCAATCGACGGCATCGAGCGCTACGACGAATACGTCCGCCCGTTCATCGGGAAGTACGGCTGCGACTTCTTCCTGCTGGGCTACGGCATGAACGACGGCGGCAACGACACCGCCACCGAAAAGGGTCTCATCAAGCAGCTCGCGGACCTGGTGTACGGCCAGAGCCCGGAGGCTGAGCTTCTCCTTCTCGCCACGATGGTTCCCAACCCCGACTCGGTCAACGGCTGGGACGCGAACCAGCACCTCTACGAGCCTGTATTTTACGAGCTGGCCGCCGAATACACCGCCGCCGGAAAGCACTGCGCCGTGGGTCCGATGACCTCCATGAGCCTCTCGGTTCTTAAAAGGAAGCATTTCCGCGACTACACCGGCAACAACATCAACCACCCCAACGACTTCATGTCCAGGCTTTACGCCCAGGCGGTGCTGGCGACGGTGACCGGCTGCGGCTGCAGGAACGGCAAGGAATACGGCTGCCTGAGCGGCGGCGACGACGGATACGTTCCCCCCTGCTTTGAAAAGTACGCGGACCTGTCGCGTAAGGATTTTCCGGATAATTTCCTGTGGGGCATCGCCACGTCGGCGGCGCAAATTGAAGGCGCGGCTTTGGAGGACGGGAAAGGGCTCGAGATATGGGACGTTTTTTCACGCACCCCCGGAAGGACTTTCTGCGGCCAGACGCCCGACCTCGCATGCGACTACTACCACAAGTACCGCGAACAGCTGGCGATGATGAGGGAACTGGGCTTCAACTCCCACAGGTTCTCGTTCTCGTGGGCGAGAATTCTTCCCGATGGCACCGGCCGGGTCAACCAAAAGGGTCTGGATTTCTACCGCCGCGCCGTGGACCTGATGCTGGAACTGGGTCTCACGCCCAACGCCACGCTCTACCACTGGGACCTTCCGCAGGCGCTGGAGGAGCGCGGAGGCTTTCTGAACCGCGACATCGTGAACTGGTACGGCGAGTACGCGACGCTTCTTTTCGAGACGTTCAAGAATGAAATTCCGCTGTGGGTCACGTTCAACGAACCCATCGCGACCTACGTCGGGTACGCCCTCGGCGCCTTCGCGCCCGGCCGCCGGCTTGAGAAATTCGGCAGGCAGGCCAACCACAACCTGTTGCTCGCCCACGGAGAAGGCGTCAGGCGCTTCCGCGACGTTTTCGGCGAAAAGAAGCCCTTCGACCTCTCGCACCCGAACATCGGTCTCGTCGTCGACGTCTGGCACCACCACCCCGCGCGGCCCGGCAACCCCGACGACCTGCGGATCGCGGAGCTCGAGAACGAAAAGACCTACCGTTCCTACATGAACCCGGTCTTCAAGGGCCGCTACACGGACGCGCTCCTTAAATACATGGAAGAGACAGGCAGCATGCCCGACATCCGCCCCGGCGACATGGAGAGCATTGCCGAACCCCTCGATTTCTTCGGCCTCAACTGCTACAACCGGGTCGTCGACAGCGCGGAACCGGCCGCCGTCAAGGAGGCAATTGAATTCCGCGGCGGGAACTTCATGGACAACGGGCAGGAATTCTACCCGAAGGCGGTTTACGACGCCCTTCACAACGTCTGCGAGAACTACCTCCGCGGCATCCCGGTGGTCATCACTGAGAACGGCACCTACAACTGCAACGAATCCCGCGTTCCCGACGAAAACGGCATGCTCCGGGTCCACGACGAGACCCGCATCCGGTACCTTCACGGCTTCCTGGGCTGGCTCAAAAAGGCGATGGCGGAGGGCTTCGACGTGCGCGGCTACAACGTCTGGACGATGCTCGACAACTTCGAGTGGCCGGCGGCTTATTCGATGAAGTTCGGCCTCGTGAATATCGAACCGGGCGCCACCGGGCCGCGGCCGTACGTTCCCAAGGACAGCGCGTACTGGTTCAAGAAGTTTCTTGAATGAGCCCTGATTTCCTGCATTTTTACTGCGTTTTCCGGCGTTTTCCGGCGTTTTCCGGCATTTTCCGGCGTTCCCCGATATTTCCCGGGGTCGGTTCCCGCGATTTCCCGGAAATAAGTTTTCGCTTGACAAGCCGCCGGCGTTGCCTTACAATCAAATCAGAGATATGAAAAATCATCCCACGGGATTTTCTTTCAAAGAAGGAGACACCATGAAAAAGAATCTAATAAAACTGATTACCGTTCTTGCCGTCCTCGCGCTTCTTTTGTCCGCGTGCGCGCAGAAGCCCGACGACCCGAAGCCGGCGGATACCGCACAGCCCGCAGCGACTGATGTTCCCGCCGACGCCACCGAAGCGCCGGAGGCCACGCCCACCGAAGAGCCGACCGACACCCCCGAACCCACCGACACCCCCGCGCCGACCGCAGCCGCGATCGAGCCCGGAACCAACGTAGCCCTCACCGCCGAACTGGAAGTTTCCTCTTCCACCGGCCCCGGACACGTGCAGTGGGGATGGTCCTACGAATACATCAACGACGGCGTGAAGTTCGACACGTCAATTCCGAACCTCGGCTGGACGACGGCGGTGGGTCTGTACCCCGGGCCCGAGGACGCCGAAGTCGAGGAATGGGTCCTTTTCGAGCTTGAAACGTACACCAACGTAAACAAAATGGTCGTTTTCCCGACGATCGACGGCTCCTGCTTCCCTGTCGACTTCCACGTGGAAGTGTCGCTTGACGGGAAGGACTTCACGACGGTCGCGTCCGTTGAGGGCAACGAAAGCGCGGTGAAGAGAAGCTCGAAGGCGATCACCATGGAGTTCGACCCCTGCCTCGTCAAGTACGTGAAGTTCGTCATTACAAGAATGTACGACGTGCCCTCCGGCGCGGACGGCCTGCTCTGCCAGCTCTGCGAGATAGAAGTCTATTCCTGCTGACGGATTAATTGATAACTGAAAGTCGCGCCGTTCCTCATTTAGTATTACAGGACGGCGCGTTTTTGATAAGGAATGAGGGTTTAATTTCCCGAAAGAATCATTTTACTTTCCGCATTTGCCGATTATAATGAAAAGAGGCTGCTTTTATGGAACTCACAAGCAGAGAGAGATTTATACGCACTTTCCAACACCGGGAGATTGACCGGATCGTGATGATCGACGTTCCCTGGGAGGGGACGCTGCGCCGCTGGCACGAGGAGGGGCTTCCCGCGGACGTGGAGTGGGAGGATTATTTCGGCTTTGACAGGCGGATAACGTTCTCCATCGACAACTCGCCGCAATTCGAGCCTAAAGTCCTCGAGGAGAACGACCGGTACGTAATCCACACCACAAACTGGGGCGCCACGCTGAAATCCTTCAAAGAGCAGGACTCGACGCCCGAATTTCTGGACTGTTTTATTCAAGACCCGGAAAGCTGGGAGATCGCTAAGGCGAGAATGACGCCGGACGACAGCCGTATCAACTGGGAATGGCTTGACAGGCGCTACCAAAAGGCGCGCGCCGCCGGCGAGTACATGGACCTGGCGCTCTGGTTCGGGTTCGACGTGACGCATTCGTGGGCCTCGGGCACCGAGAACATTCTCATCGGGATGTACGAGGACCCGGACTGGATCAAGGACATGTTCGGGCACTATCTGGACGTCCAGCTCGCGCTCTACGACAAAATTCTCGCGAAGGGGTACGTTTTCGACGGCGTTCACTGGCCGGACGACATGGGCTACAAGAACACCACGTTCTTCTCGCTCGACATGTACCGCGAGCTGCTGAAGCCCTTCCAGAAAAAAGCGTGCGACTGGGCGCATGAACACGGCATGTTCGTGGAGCTGCATTCCTGCGGGTACGTGGAACCCTTTATTCCCGACCTGATCGAAATCGGCGTCGACTGCCTCAACCCGATCGAGGTGAAGGCGGGAATGGACCCCGTGCGCATAAAGCAGACCTACGGCGACAGGCTGGCCCTGCGCGGCGGCATCAACGCGGTGCTCTGGAACGACAAAGAAGCGATCCTCGCCGAGCTGGACCGCCTCATTCCCATTCTGAAGGAAAACAGCGGCTACTTCTTCTCCTCCGACCACTCGATCCCAAACTCGGTCAGCTTTGAAAACTTCAAGGCCATTGCGGGAAGGATCCGTGAGCTCGGGAAATACTAAACCGCTTGTTTTTACCTAAAATTAGGGCCGGTCCGCGGCGCGGACCGGCCCGTTTTTTCAGCTGTTTTCAGCCTGTTTTTGGAATTATTCCTCAACCTTTTCCTCAACCGGAGCGGGCTCTTCTTCAACCGGAGCAGCCTCAGCTTCGGCCGGAGCGGCTTTCTTCTTCTGGCTCCAGCGGAGGATCACATTCACGATGATGCCCATGATCAGCGCCGTCGCGATGGACGTGATGGAGACCTTGCCGAACGTGAAGGCCAGGCCGCCGATGCCGCATATCAGAATCACCGAAACCGTGAACAGGTTGCAGCTGTCGTTGAGGTCAGCTTTCTGAATCATCTTGAGACCGGAGACCGCGATGAAGCCGTAGAGCGTGATGCAGACGCCGCCCATTACGCAGCCCGGAATCGAGCTCAGGAACGCCATGAACGGAGCCAGGAACGACACCAGAATCGCCAGGCATGCAGCCGCGAAAATCGAAACGATGGAAGCGTTGCCGGTGATGGCGACGCAGCCGATGGATTCACCGTAAGTGGTGTTGGGGCAGCCGCCGAAGAAAGCGCCCGCCATTGAACCGATGCCGTCGCCGAGAAGCGTCCTGTGGAGACCGGGCTCTTCGAGGAGGTCCTTCTCGATGATGGAGGACAGGTTCTTGTGGTCCGCAAGGTGCTCTGCGAAAACAACGAACGCAACCGGAACGTACGCAACCAGCACGGACACGAAGTAGGTCAGGATCTGAGCCTTGTAAAGCACGGGATCGGATGCTTCCTTGACGCCCGCGATCGCATTCTTGATACCTTCAATTCCCTTGAGGAAGCTGAATTGCGGAACCGCGAAGAACGTCTTGATTCCGACGCCGTCGGCGACGAGTTCCTTGAAGGGCGTGAAGTCGATGACCTGAAGCGCCTCGACCTTAAACAGAATTCCGAGAAGCGTGAAGCCGAGAGCCACAACGTAGCCCGCGCCGATACCGATAATGAACGGGATCAGCTTGGCCATCTTTTTGCCGTAGGTCGAGCAGACAATGACCACGACCAGCGTCACGAACGCGCAGAAGAATCCGACGTAGGACTTGAGGTCGCCCGCAGTGTTGTCGGCAGCGCCTCTGACAGCGTCGCCCACCGCGTTTCCTGCAAGGCTGAGACCGATTATCGCAACCGTGGGGCCGATGACGACCGCCGGCATAACCTTATCGATCCACTTGGTTCCGACAAGCTTGACGACCAGCGCGAGGACCGCGTAAACGAGACCCGCGAAGATTGCGCCGACGATGAGGCCGAGGAATCCGAGCTCTTCGTTGCTCATCGCGAACGCGCCGGAGAACGCCGCGAACATCGAACCGAGGAACGCGAAGGAGGAGCCGAGGAAAACAGGGCTCTTAAACTTCGTGAACAGCAGGTAGACGATCGTGCCGACGCCCGCGCCGAACAGTGCCGCAGACGGTGTCATGTGGCTGCCGGTGACCTGGTTCACAACGCCCGGAACCGCAATGGTTGCCGCCATAATAGCCAGGAGCTGCTGGATCGCGAACACGAGCACGCGGCCCGTCTTCGGTCTGTCCTGGACATCGTAAATTAATTTCATAAAAACCTCCATATCTTGCACACTCTGGTACAAATTAATATCTATCACACGGGAATGTCGTTATTCCCGCCATGACCTTTTTCCGGCCTGTCAGCCGTACAGTTCCACCGCGATCTTGTTCTCGAACGGCGGAATCTTCACCTCGATGTGCTCCGTTTTCGAAGTGGGGACGTTCTTCCCGATGTAGTCGCCGCGAATCGGCAGTTCCCTGTGGCCCCTGTCCACCAGCACCACCAGCTGGATCCCCGCCGGCCTTCCCGCGCTCATGACGGCCTCCATCGCCGCCCGCACGGTCCTTCCGGTATAAAGAACGTCGTCAACAAGAATAACGACCTTGCCGTTGACGTCGACTCCGAGAGTTGTAGAGCTGATTCTCGGACTTTCCGACAGTTTGGTAAGGTCGTCTCTATAGAATGTGATATCTGCGCTTCCGACCGGGAGTCGTATCCCTTCGATCGATTCGATGTTTTCGGCGATGATTTCCGCCAGCGGCACTCCCCTTCTTTTGATGCCGACGAGACAAAGATTATCGCACCCGTTATTTCTCTCAATAATCTCGTGCGAAATCCTTTTCAGCGCCCGTTTTACGGCTTCGTCGTTCATCAGAGTGGCTTTGTACGTGCTCAAAACACCAGACCTCCCGTCGTCTGAAATCACTGGTGATATGATACTACTTTTTGCCTCTCTTTGCAAAGGGTTTTGCGCGGTTTTTCCGGTTTTTCGTGAAGTTTTTTTGCGGGTTTTTGGGGGTTCGCGCGGGCTTCACGCATGTCCGTTCCTGACCTTCGCGCAGATGTCCGCCACGATGCGCTCGTAGCGTTCCTTGTCCTCCAGGAAGCTTACGCCGTGTTCAGCGTGCGGGAACACAAACCTCTCGCAGAGCGGGTTCAGCCCCGGGAACGGCTCGCTCATCCGGCAGGGAACGTACGAATCCGCCTCGCCGTGAATGACCGTAACCGGAACGCGCGACTTCCTGACGCCGTCCGCCGCCGTGACCTCATCGGGATTGAATCTCCCGAAAACCCTCGCGCCGCAGTAAATCGGCACGTATAACGCGGCCGCCGGCAGACCCATTCCCGCCGCAACCGACTTGATAATGTCCTTCGGCGCGTTGAACGGGCAGTCCGCAACCACCCACCTGACGCTGTCGGGAAGGTCCTCCGCGCAGGCCATCAGCACAGTCGTCGCGCCCATGGATATCCCGAAAAGTATAATCTTGACGTCCGGTCCGAATCTGCCTGTGCAGTATTTCACCCAGTCAACGCAGTCCAACCGTTCTTTGATTCCGAAGGTTATCGTGTGGCCGCCGCTGGTTCCGTGGGCGCGCTGGTTCACAAGCAGAACGTTGTTGCCCGCTTCAATGAGCGACTTGAGTCCGCCGCTGAAATCCCTGCAGGGCGTTCCCCTGTAGCCGTGAAAGCAGATTGCGAGCGGCGCGTCCTGCGGGTGGTTGACGTACAGCCTTCCGGTCAGCCTCGTACCGTCCCGGGCGGTCGTCTCCACGCTCTCAAACGGAACCGAAGCAGCCTCAATAATCATGTTCTTCGGAACGTCCCCGTACCTTTTGTAGTTCGCGCCGTCAGGAATGCTCAAGTCGACATTTTGCCCTTTTTTAGGCGAAAAGAACACAATGAAGTACGTGACCGCGGAGAGCGCTGCGAATAAAACCGCCGCCGTTCCCGCCGTGATCGCGACGCCTGTTAGAATCTTCACCCAGAGCATAGGATGGATCATCTCTTTTCTTAAAACATCAGTTGTCGTTGGTTATTTCCGGAAAATCGCACTTCCCGGCGTGGAAATAAACCGTTTTCCGGGAAATATTTCCCGACAGGTCGACCGCGGAGAGTTCCAGTCTGAAATCCCCTTCGTTGAGGCGGCCGAAGCTGTCAAGCGCGCCGTCCTCCCACTCGAAAGAAACCTCCGCCTTCCCGAACTCATCGGTCGCGGTAAAATCAGTGCTTGGAACCGCACCCGCGGGGCAGTACACGTTGTCGGTCTTTACGTTGATTTCCGGCGGCACCGTGTCCTTCGCGACCACCGTGACCGTGACCGTCTTTTCCGCCACGTTCTTCCTGCTGTCGTGTGCGCGCATCGTCAGCCGGCAGGTAGTCCCCTCCGCCGGAATTCCGTCCTCCTCAAGAGCGACGCCGTCCTCCCAGACGTATTCCACCGGGAAATATGTTTTTTCCGCCTCGTCGTAGGCCTTCGCGTCCAGTTCGACCCTGCTCCCCTTCGGGATGCTGACCGAATCCGGTCCGTCGTAAATGATCTCCGGCGCGTCCCCGATGTCGGATCTCAAATTCAGCTTCAGGCTGTCGATATAAAACGCGCCGCTGCCGCTGTGCCTTCTGACCGCAACCTCGAACGCCCCGAGCAGACCGTTCTCGTCGGCGAGCCCGTAGAGCTCGTTACCGTTTCTTCTGTAGTCCCTGCCTTCGTCCGTGACCCCGATTCCGCTGGCGTAAACGGTGCACGTCATCCAGTTGCCCACGCGTTTGGTCACCTCGTACCGCATCAGATACACGCTCGTGTTCCCGGGAAGCGGAATTCTGATCTCCGGCTTGCTCTCCGCGTCATCATCGGTCGGCTCCACGAAAATTCTGAAGGAGATCGACTTGAGCGCGTTCACGGCGATGCCCGCGTCTGTGAAATCGAACGTATACCCCACGTTTGAGGACCGGTTTGCCGCGAGAACGTACCCCTCGTATCCCTCGGGAACGCCCTCCTTCGCCGCCTCCTCCGCCGACAGTATCTTCATATTTTTCGCGCCGTACGCGGAGACCTTCCTCATCGAACTCAGGATCTCGCACTCGCCGAACTCCGATATCAGCGCGGCCTCTTTTTCCGCGTTTTCCGCCGCATTTCCCGTAAATACGCCGCTTTTAAGCGCAAATACCGCCGCCAGAAGCGCCACCGCGACCGTGAAGGCGACCGCGCGCTTCAAATCAAAACATCTTTTCACAAAATTCTTTTTCATCTCTACGCCCCCTTTCGCCTCACTCCAGAATATTCTTCCTGATCGCCGCGATCTCTTCTTTGGTGACCCCAATGTCGTTCAGGAACGTCTCGGTGTTTTTGTAAATATTGCCCTTCCCGTAATTGCGCAGGTACTCGAGCATTGCCTTCAGGTTGGCCGTCGTCGCGTCCGCGGAGGTCCTGTCGTGAGTCGCGTACACCGAAAAGTGCGACACCTCGTAATCCTTCAGAATGTCTTCCTCGCTGACGCCGGCGATCAGGAACAGGAAGCACGTCAGCGTGCCGGTCCTGTCGCGCCCGATCTGACAGTGATAGTAGATCGGATAGTTCTCGGGGTCCGCGAAGACCTTGATTTCCTTCGCGAAATCCTCCTGGTAGTCCGGGTTGTTGATTCCCGTGTCGCCGATGTACAGCGGCGCCTTCACCGCCACGTCCTTGACCTTTTTGCTGAGAATGGAGACCTCCGTCCCGTTCCTCAAATCGATCTCTGTCTTGATTCCGTATTTTTCCAGGAACTCGACCCTGCCCTGCCTCGTGATGCTCTCGATGGCCGCGCCTCTGTAAATGATTCCCTGCTTCACTCGCTTTCCGCCCGCCGCCTTGAAGCCGCCGATGTCGCGCGTATTCGACACTCCGTCGATCCAGATCGTGCGCCTGAAATCCTCGGTTGTGAAGCTGTAAAGCACCGATTCGACGGTCCTGTCAGCGTAAACCGCATAAATCTTGTAGTAGTACGTCTTCCCTGCGAAAAGGTCCGGCACCTCCACGCGCTTCTCGAACGACACGAACGTCGCGACGCCCTCGCCGCCCTCGATTTTAATTTCCTTCGAGAGGCTCACGCCCACGATATAGTAAAGCGCGTCCTCGCACTCCCATTTCAGCGTGACGGGAACGGGCTTGTACTCCTCGCCGCCCCCGGCCCTTCCCGCGGAAGAACCCGGCCCGTTGTAGTTAAGGAAGTACGACCTGAGACTCTCGCCCAGAATCGGCACCTCCGCTCCGTCGCGAACCTCCGCCTGTATCAGCGTTCCTCCTTCGGGAACGTGCCGCGCGCATCCGAAGCAGCCCAGAATTGCGAACACCGCCCCGAGCAGCACGCAAACGTCCTTAATTGCAGCTCTTTTTCTATCTCTCATCGCCAGTTTACCTCTGAAAATCTCAATCTGCCGCGTTTTACCGGCCTTTCTGCCCACATTTTACCAAAAAACCGCCGGCCACTTCAAGCGCCGCGGCCTTCTTTTCGCAAGTTTTTCGCAACTGTCCCCGAACCCGAAAACTCCGCTTCCTTTTCCCGCGCTTTTGTGGTAAAATAGTCTTGCAGCGTAAAGGCAACCGTATAATTCCCGAAAACGGAGGTGAACCGACGTGAATAACGTACAGGCAACACTCGAAAAGCTGAAAAAAAGCCGCCCCGACCTCGACATCCGCGACGTCGAAGCGGAGCGTTTTTCCGCAATGATTTTTAAGGACCGCGACTACCCCGACGGCGACGACGTCCTCAGTATGATTCTCCCCTGCGAAGCCGCCTTCCACGTGAACGCTGGCGGCCGCCGGCGCTTCTGCATCATGACCGAGGAAGGCGATTTTTACCTTGTCGACCCGGTCTCCGAAACGCCCGGCAGCCTTTTCGCCGAACACGCCGAAAAGATCACTCTCTAAAGCCCTTTAAGGCGTGAATATCCCGCAAGTCAAAAACAAAACGCGCACCGCGATTCCCGGCGGCCCCCGGTTCTCTCAAAAAGTTCCGGTTTGGCTCCCTCGAAAAGCGATGCGCGTATATATTTTATTCTCACGTATAAAGACGCAACAAAAGCTTTACGGCCGTCCCGGTCTTCCTCCGGGCCATCCTCCGCCGCCCGGTCCGCCGCCTCCGGGTCCGAACGAGCCGCCTCCGCCGTATACAAGCGAAGTCATCTTCACGGTCTCGGACCACGAACCCGCGGTAACCGTGTACGTTCCGCCCTGCACGATTTCGGGCGTACTCACGACGATCGAGTTGAAATTCTTTTCCGGCGTGAACGACACGAGCACCTTTCCGCTCGAATCCTTCACGGTTATCTCGGTGCCGCCTTTAATAGTGGACTGCGTCGTCAGAAGGATCGTCCCCTGCGTCGACGACGAACCGAAGTTCTGCGCCATTCCGCTCGACCCTGCGGCAATCACGGTTCCGCCGGTTATGGTTCCCGAATTCTCGTAGTCTATCGCTCCGTTCCCGTTGTTGGTCGGTCCGGACACGTAAACTTCTCCGCCGTTCACGGTCAAAACGCTGTTGCTGTCGATACCGTCGCCGGACGCGTTGACCTTGACGTACCCGCCGTTGATCGTCAGCGAGCAGCTCGAAGAATTCCCGCCGTATCCGCCATAGCCGCCGTACCCGCCGTAACCTCCGCCTTCTCCGGACGAGCCCGCCGAAGCGTTAAACCCGTCGTCGCTTGCAGTCACGTCGACTCTGCCGCCGTTCACGGTAATTTTTACGCCCTCAACGCCTTCATAGCTGGCAAGCACGGTGATGTTTCCGCCGTCAACAACGACCTCCGAGTCCGCGTGAATACCGTCGTCTCCGGTGGTTATCGTGAACGTGCCGTCCGTGAACGCGACCGTGGTGTTCGAGTGAATCGCGTCGTCCGCGCACACAAGCACGAACGTTCCGCCGTTAAATACCGCGCCGCCGTCCGCTTTGATGCCCTTAGTGCTGACCGTGTCCTGCGAAGTCTGTCCGTAGCTCGAGCCCGGCCTTCCTCCGCCCCGCGGATTAAACGAACCGTTTCCGCCGCTAACGCCCTTGTACTCGCCCGCGGTAATGTCAAAAGAACCGCCGTCGATCCTAAGCGTGCCTGAAACGTCTATTCCGTCGCCGTCCGCCTTAAACACGAACGACCCGCTTTCAATATATAAGTTGCCCTTGGCCGTGTCGTCACTGTTGGCGCAGTGAATCGCGTCCTTTCCCGAATCCACCGAGAATGTGCTCTCCGCGATCTTCAAACTGTCCTTCGCCTGGACTCCGTGCCCCGCGGCCGTAATATCAACGACACTTCCGTAGAAGACCACGTCGTCCTTTCCGACAATCCCGTTGCCTTCGGCGCATTTGACCGAAATCTTTCCGCTTCCGTTAAACGAGATGTCATCCTTCGAGAACACCGCCCCGTCAACGTTATTATCGTCAATCTGCACAAAAGCGCCGTCCGACTCAAAAGAGTTCTCCGTTCCGTCCGCGGCGGTAACGATCACCTTGTCCGCCTGCGCCACATAAAACGCCGCAAACCCGGAACACTTCACCGAAACGCCTTCAAGAACGATCCTGACCTTGTCCGACTTGGGCGCGTTCACGACGATCCTGCCGTTGGAAAGCGACCCCTTGAACACGTACGTACCCTCCGCGGTCACGGTAACGACGTCTCCCGACACCTCAACTTTCGAGGCATCCGCCTGCGTCGCGCCGTTCTCCAGCACGACCGTGAACGAACCCGCCTCCGTGTACCCGGAATCCGTGTCTTTTGACGAAAAACCGGTCTCGACGTTTGCCGAAATTTCACCGCCGATGCCCGACTGAGTCCCCGGGTCAGGCGTTGCGGTAGAGCCGCCCCCGAAGCCGTTCCTGATGTACCCCTTTATTAAAGAGCACGCGGAAAGACACACTGCCGACGCAAGCAACAGCGCCACGGCGCAAACTATTTTTTTCGTTTTGATTCTGCTACGCATCACAGTATTTCCGCCTCCCGGTTCCGTTCGAAAACGAATTCAGTCTAAGAGGATATAAAAACCCTCTTTTACGCTCCGATTCTACCGCAAGGCTCTTAAAAAATACCAAACGCATCGCGTGCGTCATTTCGCCGAAATATCCTCTATCAAAATCATCAGCCCGTCCCTCGCGTCCAGAAGACTGTTCTTGCATCTCATGTCCACGTCGGCAATCTCCGCGATGATCTCCGCCAGCAGTTTTTTGTTGTAGTTCTGCACCTGCCTGACGTATTTTTTCGCCACGTATTCGTGAATCTTCAGGTTCTCGGCCACCTCGCGGATATTGTAATTCTGCTCGGTCAGCGAGCACGTGTTGTAGAGTGCCTGAAAATGCTTCGCGACCGCCGCGAGCACGACCTGTTCGGGAATTTTGTCCGCCAGTATCGCCCTTAGCATCACCATTGCCTTGTCGCAGTTCTTTTCCGCAATCGCGTCCGTAAGGTCGAACATCCTCGCCTCGGGCGACAGTTCGGTCGCCTCCTGAACGCATTTTTCGTCGATCGTCCCGCCCTGCGGCACAAGCATGCTCAGCCTGTCGACCTCGTTTGTCAGCCTGAAAAGCTCCTTCCCGGCGCCCCTGAAAAGCATCAGAATCGCGCCGGTCGTGATTCCCCGTCCGTTGGCGGCCGCCTTTTTGACAAGCAGCTTGATCACTTCCGACTCCGGCTGGACCGCGCACTCCAGAACAAGCCCGCACGCCTCCGCGACCTTGAAATTCGAATTATTCTTATCGGCCTCCGTCTCGCGGAAGATCACAATGCTGTCTCCGGAAAGTTCCGCCAGAAACGAATAATCTCCGGAACTCTTCGCAGACCCCTTGAATATCCCCGAGTCTCTCACCGTCACGACCTGCGTTTCCGACAAAAGCGGCGACGTCTCCAGCGCCTCCTCGAGAACCGCCGGCGTGATCTTTCCGTCAAGCGCCGTAACCGCGTCCTCGCCGACCCCGGCCATTCCAATCACAATTTTGGTAAAGTTCGACTTGAGATAGTCCTCTTCGCCGTAAAAAAGATATACGTTTTTCAGTTCACTCTGCCGGAGTGTCCTCGCAAGCTCGGTCGCCCCGGTCACACCCTCGCTCTTTTTTGCCATAGCCAAACAAACTCCCTGCCGAACAGATCCACCGACGCGGTAACGCGTATTGCCCCGTCCCTGTCTGTTCTGTAGATATTCCCGGAAGGAACGCCCCCGTCTTCAAGCGTTTCCAGCACCTGTTTCGAAGGGTGCCCGTAGCTGTTCCGGTAACCTACACTAATGATAACATATTTCGGCGAAATCTCCCACAGTATTTTTTCGTCTCCCGACGTTCTCGACCCGTGGTGCGCCAGACAAAAGACGTCCGAGTCCCCAATGAGGCCCCGCTCCTCCAGTTCCAGAAGCTCCTCGTTCTCCGCGTCGCCGGGCAGCACGATGCTCCCCCACGCCCCGCTCAGCGTCACCACAAGCGAACCGTTGTTCAAATTGTCCGAGTCAAAAAGCGGCTCCGCGAGGTCCATCCTCGCGTACTTCCCGAGGCCGCACGAAAGAAACCCGCTGACCGTCTCCGTCTCCACGCCGAAGCACGCCCCGAGCTGCGCGCAATACGTGTCGAACGAATTGTCGGGCACGAATATCACGTCCGGCCGGTACTCCTTCAGAACGTCCGCAAGCCCTCCGTAGTGGTCCGAATGACCGTGCGAGATCACAATGAACGACAGCTTCCTGACCCCTTCCTTTTTAAGAAGCTTCGCCACGTCCGTGCTCCCGTCCCCGGTGTCCACCAGCCCGCACACCCCGTCCGAAGTCCGCACCAGCGCCGCGCTCCCCTGACCCACGTCGAAGAACAGCACCTCCGTTTTGGGCAGCGCGCCGAACATGACCGAGACCGCGGCGGCCGCAAAAGCCGCAAAGGGCAGAATCTTCCCTCTGCACCCGGCCACCAGCCACAGCAGCAGGATATAGTAAACGACAAAGAACGCGATTCCCGGTGTCCCGCACTCGACCCTCAGGAACCACGACTGCCCGCCCGCGATTTTCCCCGCGATCCACTCGAGAACGTACGACATTCCCGTCAGCCCTTTCGCCGCCACCCGCATGACCCCCGCAGCGAACGGCAGCCTGTCGAGAAAAAAGAGCGCGTATCCCCCCACGCACAAAGCGCACGCAATCTCCGACGCAAACGCCGATAAAAGAATCCCGCACGGCGAAAATGAGTTAAAAACATACATAAGCACCGGCAAAACGCCCGCGTTGACCGCGATTCCCGGCAGCAGAACCCCCGCAGGCCCCGCTTTCCCCAGCCGCGACCTCCTCAAAACAGGCAGAATTACCGCAATCGACAGCGCCGCCCCGTAGGAGAGCACGAACCCCGTTCCGAACACCGCGAACGGCTGCACCGCAAGCTGAAGTGTCCCCGCGAGCCCGATCGCGTTGACCGTGTTGACCGGCTTCCTGAGCGCCGCCGCCACCGCCGCGTACGCAAAAACCACCGCCGCCCTCGTCACCGGAAAAGTCCCGCCCGCCACGAACCACAGGAACGCAACCGGCACAAGCAGCAGAAGCTTCCTCTTCCCTGTGTCCAAAAGAGTCCTCTTCATGACCGCCGCGAAAGGCATCGTAAAGTATGACACGTGCGCGCCCGAAACCGCCATAAGGTGCGCGAATCCCGCCTTCGCGAGGTTGCTCTTCGTCTCTCTGTCAAGAAGCCCGGTCTCCCCTGTCATCACAGCGTTCACCGACGCCGCGAACCCGCCGTCAAGGTATTTTGCAAGGCACGAGGACACCGCGGCCCTCACTCCCGAAGAGACCCGGCTTAGCGACATACATGCGTGAAAAACGCTTTTTTCCGCCTCCGCAGGCACAAATTCCCCCTCGCGCGCATATAAATAGTAACTCACGCCGTGCGAAAGAAGGTATCTCGCATAGTCGAACTCCCCAAAATTCCGCGCCGTCTCCGGCGTCCTCGCCCTCACAGAGGAAGCTCTGACCGTACCTGCCGCAAGGATCTCTTCACGTTCCGAACCGGTTATATAGCCGCATTTCACAAGGATTCTTACGCGCCTTCCACCCCTAACAAAAGAAAAAACGAAATCCTCCTCCGCGTTCCACGCCTCTCTGACCGCCTCGCCCGTGACCGTGCCCAGTTCCTCCGTCGCGCCGTATCTGTAATTCTTCTCAGTATAAAGCCCCGAAAACACAAACGATATTATAAAGGCCGCGCCGAAAATATACGCGAATGGCGCCGTTCTGATCTTTCTAAGAATTCCCGCCGGCATACGTATCTCACCCCCTCCGCACACACTCTAAAACTTCCCGATATTTTCCGCAAGACCGGGAAATATTTTTCTCGTGAATTTCGCGAAAATTCTTTTTTCCCGCATTTTCCGGCGGCTGCCGCGTATTCACGACACGGTTTTTCTCCGGATTTTCGCGGGAATTACGCAGGAATTACGCAATCGTCAAAAAAACAGTTGACAAATTCACGCAAAATGGTATACTTGCATAGCGGCGAGCGAAGTCGCGTATTTTTGCGGGTGTTGTTCAATGGCAGAACGTCAGCCTTCCAAGCTGAACACGAGGGTTCGATTCCCTTCACCCGCTCCAATGTGCCTGTAGCTCAGCTGGATAGAGCAACGGCCTTCTAAGCCGTCGGTCGGGGGTTCGAATCCCTTCGGGTACGCCAATCCGGTGATAATTATGGGGAGGATCCACCTGTATCCATGCCGAACACAGTAGTTAAGCTCCCTGATGCAGACGATAGTGCGCTGGAAGCGGCTCGCGAAAATATGTCATTGCCGGGTTTAGAAAAAGCGCCGATATGAATTGATTTCATTTAGGCGCTTTCCCTTTAAGAATATGCCCACTTAGCTCAATCGGTAGAGCATGCGGCTGTTAACCGCAGGGTCGTAGGTTCGAGTCCTACAGTGGGCGCCAACAAAGAAAGCTCTTTTGTCTACCGGGCAAAGGAGCTTTCTTGTTTTTGTCGGAGGCCTGGACTATAATTCTTTTGACAAAACAAAGATTGGTGGAGGCCCTATGTTTGAATTGGATGAGTATCTGCAGAAACTGATTTCGGAGTGCAAGTCCGCTTTCGGCTTCCGACTTTTGTATGTTGGACTTCAAGGAAGTTACATGCGTGGCGAAGCAAAGGAAAACAGCGATATAGACGTCATGGTCATTCTTGACGATTTCTCCGTAAAAGACATGGACGTATATCGCGGGATTCTGCAGAAAATCGGATACTTTGAAAAGTCGTGCGGATTTATTTGCGGCAGGGATGAAATGGCGCGATGGAATCCGCTGGAGGTATGTCAGCTCAAAAATACGACAAAAGATCTGCACGGAACCTTATCCCAATATCTGCCGGACGCAAGAGCAGAGGATGAAATCAACTATGTGAAATTCAGCCTCGGAAATCTATATCATGAATTATGCCACCGATATATCCACGCCGATCGCGAGAGAAATGCCATGAAGCTCCGCTTAACCTGCAAAGGACTCTTCTTTCTCATTCAAAACCTTTATTATCTTGAAAGCGGAGAATTCGTCACGACAAAAAGCGATTTGAAGGGGAAAGTATCGGAAGAGGATCGCAGGGCGCTGGCATTAACAGAGCTGCCGGATGATTATGATTTTGATAAAGCGTTCTCCTTCCTGTTCAAATGGTGTCAGGATGCTTTTTGCAGAATCGACAGGATAAAACCGGAAGCCTCCGGGTTGCCGAGCTGTTCTGCGTGTATCTTTTAGGCGTACTTAGCTTAAAAAGTGTACTTTTGGGCGTACTTAGACATAAAAGAAACCTCTTTTGTCTACAGCAACGCAGTCAATATAGCAGACACGAATTTGTGCGAAATTAAAGGATGATGCCGGTCATTTGGCGCCGCCCCGGTATTCAGCCTCATAATCATTTTCGCGGGTGTGAGTTAACACTGCTCATCTTTACTTTTTTCGCGGTTTTCGCCGAAAAAACTTTACTTTTCGCCTCTCGTATGCGATAATAAGTAAAGACGGAGGGTGAAAACGGCTATGTTTTCCTACAAAGGGCTTGAAACCAAACTGAATGAGCGCGGTCTCCGGCGGTCGGATCTGACGAGCCTGCTGGGTATTTCGTCGCGTACAATCGCAAAAATCGCCAAGGGTGAAAAGCTTTCGCGCACCGTCACCGAAAAGCTTGCCGGTTTTTTGGGGTGCGCGCCGGGTGACCTTGTCCGCGAGATTTCGGACAATCCGGTCCTTCAGGCTCTGCGCGAAGAAAAGAATGCGAAGATTTCAGGCGGCCTCTATCACGAGCTCCAGATTCGCATGACATACAACTCCAACCATATCGAAGGCAGTAAGCTCTCAGAGGGCCAGACGAGACTGATATTTGAGACGAACACCATCGATGTAAAGGGTGGTGTTCTGGTAGATGATATCCTCGAAACGGTTCATCATTTCAGAGCTATTGATTATGTGATTGACATGGCGGAAGAACCGTTGTCCGAGGTGCTAATTAAGCACCTGCACTATCTATTAATGCATGATGCCAGAAGCTCCACACTGAATTGGTTTGCAGTTGGTGATTACAAGCGCAGGACAAATCTGGTTGGAGGACGGGAAACAGTTAAGCCAAAGGATGTCCAGGAAAAGATTCGGTCGCTACTGAAAGAATATAACGCAAAGGAGACAATAACGGTCGATGACGTAATTGCGTTTCATGCGGAATTTGAGTTTATTCATCCATTCCAGGACGGGAACGGAAGGGTAGGCAGGCTCATCATTCTGAAGGAATGCTTGAGACATAATATTATTCCGTTTATTATCGAGGACTCAAAAAAATACTATTACTACCGTGGGCTGTCGGAATGGAAGAATGAGAAAGGCTGGCTGACAGACACATGCCTGGATGGGCAGGATGCTTTTATCCGGTTGATGGATATGCTGGATATTCCGTATCAGTAAAGTCATGAGACATTAGCTTTATTCTCCGGAACGGACGTAATTGACAGACGTTCTGTCTCAGACTTGAGTAACCAAAGCAACCGTGGTTGATCACATTGTTCCCCATTGAAGGGACCGGACGTTGTCCTGGGAGAAGAGCAACTGGTGTGCGTTGTGCAAGCGGTGCCATGACCGGAAGACCCGTCGATAGGATTCCAGACCGGCTTGCCACTATTAATTTAGGGGTTGAATTTCACCTAAAAAAGTTGTATCCTTGCCTTGAGGTGAGATATCGTGATAATTGATACCAATGCAATCGTTTCCGTCAGCGAAGCGAATCAGAATTTTTCCCGTGTGACACGTATTGCGGACAAGAATGGGCAGGCGGTTATTTTCAAGAATAACAAGCCCAAATATCTTCTGGTCGATATCGAGAGCAATCCTGTTCTGGATATGACAGATGACGAGAAGATTGATGTAGTCGCTGCCCGTATCATGGAGCGGTATCGTCCCGCGTTCATGGAGTTGGCAAAGTGATCAGGTTTTCCAAGGATAAGGTCAAGCTCCTGCACAAATACATTGCACAGGAGACAGGCGGCAGCATCGGTGTACGAGACGAGGGTCTTCTTGAGTCTGCGTTAGAGGGTATATTTGCTACGTTTGGGGGACAGGAGCTGTACCCGACAAAAGAAGAGAAAGGAGCTCGGCTGGGATACACCCTGATTTCCAATCACGCCTTCGTGGATGGCAACAAACGCATCGGTATGTATGTGCTGCTGACATTTCTGGAGGTCAACGGTATTCGGTTGGAAGCGACAAATGAGGAAGTTGCAGACGTTGGAATCAAGGTAGCTGCAGGGGAGATGGATTATGAATCGCTACTGAACTGGGTGCGTCAGCATCGTCTTTGATATTTGTGGGGGGCAGCGGGGAAGTGTAGCTTCTGATTTGCGTAGAACAGTTCCTGCTGGTGCACCCGCTGTGCGAGGAGTGCAGGAAGGACGGGAGATATACGAATGCCGCTGTGATAGACCATGAGATTCCCCACCAAGGGGATGAACTTATCATCATCAGGATCTCTTGAAGCCTTTACTGATGTGACCGCTTCTACCAGGTGCAGTCTGTTGACGAAAAGTGTAAGGACAGCGGCGGAGAGGTGTCCTTGCTTGCGGTCAATCATCTCCTGAACGATTTCAGTATATTCATCGACGATTTCAGCGGTGGCGTATGCCGAGATCGTTCTGTCGACCACTGCTTCCAATACCCTGCGGGGAGCCCCACCGAAAAAGGTGCCGGATATAACAACATTGGTATCGATTACGATATTCATCCGTGCTTCCCGCGCTTCCTTGTTCTGACTGATTTCACCACGTCGTGTACATCATCTTCGGTGTAACCGACAGAAGAAGCCCATGCCTGTGCCTCGTCGAGTTTCTCTTTAAACTCGTCGGCGGTGGGCAGACGGAGAACCTTCAGCATGATGAAGTCATCGGAAGCGTAAGCAGCCAGCCGTGTGCCTGATTCAATATCAAGGCTCCTGCGGATGGAAGCAGGAAGGACAACCTGACCCTTAGAAGAGACGGTAAGAACATCAACAGTCATTTTGAATACCTCCAAACGTAAGAATTTCTTACCTATATTGTATACGATAACACGGAAGACATTAAGTGGAAAAGAAGTAAGTTTCCAAAGTCTTTATACACAGAACACAGAGCCCCATCCCCGCTCCCCCCCCCCCACAGGGGTGGGGGCGGGGTCA
>DBXM01000019.1:54127-139917 GCA_002309655.1 Mageeibacillus sp. UBA1212 | reverse complement strand
GTACCAACAACAACTTGACACGGTCCAGGAATAAAATGTAGTTGAAAAACAGTTGAACATGTGCTACAATGGCGGTGAAGAAAAAGACAGCGCCGGAAAAATGCGGTTGACTTTATTCTGCGCGCGTAGTATTATACCTTATAGGGAAATTTTTTTCGCTTGTTAGGAGGTTTTTAGATGAAAAAGATTTTAGCGATCATTTTAACAGCCATAATGGCCGTTTCCTGCATGGCTCTTCACGCTTTTGCCGATGAGGAAGCCCCGACCGGCGACGGATTTGACTTCTATTCCATGACGGCTCACTATAAAGAGGCCGTTGTCCTGACATATAAGTATGTAACCAAGGCCGACGGTATTGTCAAGAAAGATATCTACGGAAACGTCGTGAAAGACGAAAACGGTGAGGATGTCATTCTCGACAAGGCATGGATTTTCGCGGACCCCTCGGACAGCTACATTGTTCCGATCGTTGCGTTCACGAGCAAAGACGGCAGCTACACCAACGACATGCTTTCCTACGGCAACAAAGAGCTCGCGAAGGGCAAGACCAGCAAGCTGTTCTACAGCGTTGTTTCGGCGCCTTACGGAATTGACTCTTCCAACCTCGCGATCAACGCCAACTACGGTCTCACGCAGATTGCCGACAACACCGCTGTCAGCATTATCAGCGCGGCTACTCTCTACGGCGTAAGCGAGTATTACGACGACGCCGGCACGCCGAACCCGAACTTCACGAGAGACGCGGACGGTTACTTCCTCGATCAGGAGCTTGACGCCGACGGCAACAACCTCCGTATCGACATCAACAGCTACGTCATCGACAAGAACGGAATCTGGCACGCCAGAGACGGCCACAGGATCGAGCCCTTCATCGAAGTGGGCGAGGACAAGTATTCCTGGATTGATCTTAAGAGCCGCAAGGAGAACGGCGACGAGAACGGCAAGATTCTTGACTACACGACGATAACCAACGCGATTCTGCTCGAAAAGGGCGTTATCACTCTTCCCGAGAAGTACAACTTCGACGACTCGGCGATGGACGCAACGGTTGACTACGACGGCGACGGCAAGGTCGGCACCGCGAAGGACAAGAAGGCGTTCAACAGCCTCGTGAAAGAGAAGAAGAACTGGATCAACGGCTGCAGCATCGAGATGTTCACGATCGACTACATCGACTTTGACGGCGACGGCAAGAAGACCGAAGACGACCTCGTCGGCTACAACGATCCGAACCTCGTTATCACGCAGGAACACATCATGACCAGAACGGACAAAGAGGGCAACGTGATTTACGTCCAGGGTTCTCCCGCTATCGGCAACCCGGTAACCAAGGTCGTTATCGACAACATCACGGTTGAGATCGACGCTCTCGGAACCCAGCTCTACGACGACGTGACCGCCGATCCTCAGCAGAAGAACACGATCACGATTACCACCGGCGACGTTTACCAGAACGTTAAGAAGGCGCTCGACTACGTTGCGGAGCATCCCGAGAAGATGTACACCGACGGCGTTATCATCGGCACCGCGAAGTGCGTGACCACCAAGACCGAATCCGACGGCTCCGAAGGCGTATACCCCTCGACGATGAAGAGCGTTCAGGTTGAGCTTACCGAAGACGTTAAGATTCCCGCAAACGCGACTCTGTTCTTCAACTTCCACGTTGAGACTCAGCAGCCTGAGAACACGAAGAAGTACATGAACAAGAAGGACTACAACCTCTTCACGATCAACAAGCTCGAGATAGACCTTGACAGACTTCCGCCCGCTCCGAAGACCGGACCCGAGGAGCCCGAAAAGAAGCCCGGATGCAAGACCTTCATCGGCGGCGGATTCGCAATGATCACTCTGCTTGCGGTCGCTACGATTGTGATCAAAAAGAAAGAGGACTGAAGAACCGCTTCCTGATAAAGGATTGATTCTTAAAGTTTAAATAGTTTTACAGCGCCGGCGGCCCGGATTCGTTTCTGCGGCCGCCGGCTTTTTGTACCGCCGGCCGGCCCACGATGTTAAAAGGGGGCCGGCCGCCGCCGCAAGCAAAAAGAGAAGCCATTTTCGGAAGTTGCGGGGGAGGCGGGTTTGTGGTAAAATGAGCGGGCGGATGAACGGTGTGACACGGGCCGCGGGAAGGAATTTGGCGTATGTATCCTTACGAGCTTTTCTGGGGAATCGACCTGTATTCGATATTTTTGCTGGCGGGAGTTCTGGCCGCGTTTCTTATATTTAGAATTTGCGCGGACAGGAGGAAGTTTACCGCGAGGCTGCAGAATTTCATTCTGTTTGACGGGTTTCTGTCGGTGGTGGCCGGGTATCTGGGAGCCGTGCTGGCTCAGGCGGTGTTCGACTACTGGAAGACGGGAGTGTTCAGCCTGGACAAGAATACCGGGGCGACGTTCCTGGGCGGGCTTATCGCGGGAACGGCGGTGTTCTTTGTCGTGTATTTCGGGGCGGGGGCGCTTGTCTTCAAGAAGCATGAGAACGAGCATTTGAGGAAGTTTCCGGACCTGCTGTCGATTGGCGGCGGGTGTATTGCAGTCGCGCACGCGCTCGGAAGGATCGGGTGCTTCTTCGCGGGGTGCTGCTACGGGAAGCCCACGGACAGCGTTTTCGGAATTCATCTGGTCGGGATGGACCATAAGACGATTCCGGTGCAGCTGATGGAGAGTGCGTTCCTGTTCGTGCTGTTCGGCGTCATTTTGTTCTTCAATTTAAAAAAGGAACGGTTCCTGTTCGGGATGCCGGTTTACATGGTCAGCTATGGAATCTGGCGGTATTTTGCGGAGTTCCTGAGGGACGACGACAGGGGAGAGTTCTTTATTAAGATATTTACGCCTTCGCAGTTTACGAGCATTCTGCTTGTCGTGGGCGGCGTCGCGCTGTTTCTGATTTTGTATAACAAGTACTATGGCAGGAAAAAAGTTAAGGGTTAAATGGACAACGGTCGCGGAGATCGTGCTGCTTGCGGGGTGCGTGGTTCTTGAGTTCGGCAAGTTCGCATTCACCGGCGACAGCGTTCACGACCTCATTCTGAACACGGGGCTGACGCGCCTGCTGGCGGGCGTTTTTTTCCTGCTGCTTATAAAAGAGAGCGAGCTCCGCGTGTTCTCGTGGAGGCCGGCCGGGGAATTCTGGAAGAGCGTTCTGCTCACGCTACCCGCGCTGCTTGTGGCGGTCAACAACCTGCCGGCGATTTCGCTCGCGACGGGAAGCTGCCGGATCACCGACACGCCACTGTGGGTACTGATTTTCTTCGTGCAGTGCATGTGCGTGGGATTTTTTGAAGAACTCGCGTTCAGGGGGCTGCTTTTCCCGTATTTCCTTAAAAAATGCAAGACGCGCCTGCACGTGTTCCTGTGCATCGCGGGAACGAGCTGCCTTTTCGGGCTTTACCATCTGCTCAACCTTCTTGAAGGGGCGGGAATCGGCCCGGTGCTGCAGCAGGTCGGCTATTCGGCGCTCGTCGGGGCGATGTGCGCGGCGTGCATGCTCATAACCGGGAACGTCACCGTGCCGGTGGTGCTTCACGGCGTGTACAACTTCTGCGGGCTGGTCGTGCCGACGCTCGGCGACGGTACCTGGTGGGACGTTCCGACGATTGTAATTACGGTTGTACTGGCGGTTGCCGCGACGGCCTACTTCGCGGTCCTGTTCGTGCGCAAGAAATCGTTCCGGCTTCTTGACGCGCTCGGGATCACGCTCGGGAACGGGAACACGCTCGAAAACGGGAACGGAAACACGGCAGCAACCGGGACTGAAAACGGAGCGGAGAACGAAGACATAACCGACGGCGAAAACGATTCTGAAAACGGTTCGGAAAATGCCGGAAAATAAATTTTCTGTTGCGGCAGAGGCGAAAAAAGAGTAAACTAAGAACTGCGCACGGAACGGGCAACGCCCGAAAAAAAGGCGCGGCAAGGCGGTTGACGAATGGCTGACAGCTCGACAAAATCGAATAAAAAGGCGGCGTTCGCGGCGGCTGTTATCATGTTTGCGGCCGTTCTTGTTATCGCTTTCGCGGCGCAAAACGCGCATCCTACAGTAATTGCGGCCGGCTTTTCGGCGATTGCGCGCTGGCCTTCGGGACTTTACAACGCCGGCGAGCAGGTCGAGGTCGAGATCGCGATCGAGGGCCTTTCGGGCAACGGAGAGATAACCGGCGGCATCACAGTCGAGGTCAACGGTCTTTCCGTGTCGCTTGTGGAGCCCGTGAACGGCTTTTCAATCAAAACGGAGTACAAAAACTCGGTGCTTTCGATCGAGGCGGAATCGAACTCGAACCTTATTATTTCGGGCGGCAGCGCGACCGTGTGCATAATTCATTTTACCGCGGACGAGAATCCGGTCTCGAAGATCACGGTGCAGGCGTACGTTTCAGAGGGGAACATGTCGGGAATGACGTCGAAAACCGTTTACGAGATCGCGCGCGTGACGCCGCCGCCGACGGATACGCCGGAACCGACGGACACGCCTTCACCTACGCCCGGACCTGACCAGACTCCGGACCCGAACGTGACGCCAACGCCGACCGAAGTGCCCACCGACACGCCGACGCCCACACCGACGGCAACGCCGACTCCCACGCCGACGATGGCGGTAATCGAGACCGAAAGCGCTACACAGACCCCGGAACCGACTGAGTATGCCGAAGAGACGCCCGAACCGACGCCCACGTCCGACGTGATAAGACCCGATGACGTACCGGGAGGAAGCGGGAACGGCGGAGACAGCGCGATTCCCGTAGGCGCGGTAGTGTTCTGGTCGCTCCTTTCGCTCGTGGGAGGCGTCTGGATAGGAATCGCTTTAGGCGCCGCGATCTGGCGCAGGAAGGCGATCTTCGTGACGGACGAGGAAAAGAAGATAATCGGCAAAAAGTGACGGAAAATGATGGAAAATGCGATTCTGGCGGTGACGGCAGCCCGCCTGGGAATATTCTTGGGTGCCTGCGCGGTCGTCGGTCTCTGCGTTTTTCTCGTGTGCTACTCGCTCACCAAACGGCTGAAGGTGACAGAGGTTTTTGCCGACGTAAAGGGAACTGAGCGCACGGAAGGGTACGCGCGGATCGGACTTATATCGGACCTTCACTTCCCGATGTTCGAGGCGGGCAGGGAACGGGTCGTCGCGGCGCTGGAAAAAGCCGACGTTGACGCGGTAATGGTCGCTGGCGATCTGTGCCAGAACGGCAGGGGCGTTGAGCAGATGCTGGAATTCATGCGGTTTCTGGCGGCGGAGCTTCGCGGCAAGACCGTTCTCGTAGTCACAGGGAACCACGACGCGCACCACGTCTGCGGCGAAAAAGAGGAGGAAATCGCCGAATACTGCGCCAAAATCGAGGCGTGCGGGAATAACGTTCACGTTCTCAGGAATGAAATCGAGCGGGTTCCGGTTGAGGGGCTCGGCTTCGACCTTGTCGTGTGCGGGTTCGACGACATGACCGTTTCGAACGCGGAAACTCAAAAGGAGCTTTTTGAACGGGCGGCCGCGGAAACAGGCGAAAACGGCAGGCTCGTCCTCTTGATGCACAACCCGGACATCATGGCGAATATCAAAGAGGCGGTGGAAAAATCCGCGGTAAATAGCCTCACGCTCGCGGGGCACACCCACGGCGGGCAGATCTACATGCCGTTCAACCTCGAGTTCCGGCTCCTCAGGAACGACGAATTGCCCAAAAAAGGCTACGTTTACGGACTTTATGACTATTGCGCCAACAACGTTCTATATATCACCTGCGGGCTCGGTCAGAGCTTCCTGCCGATCAGGCTGGGAACGACTCCGGAGGTTGCAATAGTGAACTTTTAGAATGCAAAATTACACAGATATTTCAGAAATTATTCGGAGGCAAAAATGAAACTAACCAGAAAATACGGTGACAGATACGACGGCTACCGCGTGAAGAACGTTGACGGTCCGTTCCTGCTCATTCCTTACATCATGAAGGACCGCGTCGACTCGCAGGTCTACTTCGAGGACGACATCGAAATTACCGCGATCGAGAATTTTATCAGGGAGCACCAGGAGGAGATGCCGGGTCTCTCGCTCTACCACGTCGTTATCGCGGCGGTTCTGAGAACCATCTCGCAGCGCCCGTACCTCAACCGGTTCGTGGTCAACAGCAAGATCTACGCGCGCAACCATTTCTGCCTCTCGATGATGATCAAAAAAGGCCTCACCGTCGCGGGCGGCGAAACTCTCGTCAAGCCGGAACTTCCGCTGGACGGCACCCTCGCCGACGTGGTCAGCATTTTCAAGAAGATTGTTGACGAGAACAAGGTCGTCGAGAACTCGAACGACACGGACGACACCATCAACATCATCGGAAAGCTCCCGCACTGGCTCTGCAGATTCGTCGTGAACACGCTGATGTTCATGGACCGCCACAACTGCATGCCCAAGTTCATAAACAAGGTCAGCCCGTTCCACACCGGCTTCTTCATCACCAACATCGGCTCCATCGGAATCGAGCCGATCTACCACCACATCTACGAGTTCGGCACCACCTCAATTTTCCTTGCTATAGGCAAAAAACGCACGATGGTCGTCACCGACTCCGACGGCAACATCATCAAAAAGCGCTTCATGGGAATCAAGATCGTCGGCGACGAGAGAATCTGCGACGGCCACTATTACGCCGAGAGTGCGCGCCTGCTCTACAAATATCTGAAACGCCCCGAGAAGCTCCTCGTGCCGCCCGAGAAGATCTACGTCGACAAGGGCATCAACAAGCTCGACAAGCGCTACCTGATCGACGAAAAGACCGGAAAAAAGACAAAGGAAAAATTCCACGAGTCGGAAAAATACGCGATCCATTGATTGCTTTATTATTGATACGGAAGGCCCGGCCCCCGCTCTAATGTTTGCAGGGGGCCGGGCTCTTTTGCTTTATTAGCGGCGCCTCTCTTTATTTACTGCGCCTGTCTGCGGTCCGGTTTGCGGCTGATAAGAGCCTTATTCTGACATTTCCCGGTTGCGGCCGGTTGCTTATATTTGTCGCTTGGCAAACGACCAAAAACGCTTGTGAAAGGCGTAGAATGGCGGTGCCGGGTAAAGAGAGGCGCGCCACGGAAACCGGGAAGAATAAAAAGCGCCTCCGATCCCGGAGGAAAGGAGACGCGTAATAAACGGAATTTGTTATTTGGTATAATCAGAAAGCTCTCTCGAGAATCTTGGAGCAGTCGTCAATGAACGAACTCATGGCGTCCGAATCGAGCGGCTTGTGAGCGAGCAGGGCGATACCGTAGATCTGCCGCGCGAGAAGCTCGGCGTCGGGAGATAAGGACTTTTCCGCAGGCTCTGCTTCGGGCGAGGATTCCGTGGCGTCTTCCGCGACCTCAACGTGGGCGTCTTCCGCGACCTCAACGGTGGAATTTTCAGAGGTGTTTTCAGAGGAATTTCCGGCCTTGACGAGCGCCAGAAGCTTTTGAACCGCGGGGCTGTTGGAGTTGAGGCAGAGCGTCAGATCGCTGTCGTTTTCAGACTCGAATCCCGGGTTGCCGAACTGGCGCATCATATCGCTGAGTCTTCTTGCCTGTTCGGAGAGAAGCATTATAGCCGGCATCGAAACCGAGAGCTTTTCGCAGGTTACGTTAAGACCGGGCTTCGAGGAAGTCTTCCTGAACACGGGAGCGAGCGTTTCGGCGATTTCCTTGCCGAATTCGGAATCCCCACCGCCGTCGCCTGTGTTGTCCTTAAGGCTGTTCGCGACGTCGGAATCGACGCGCGTGAAGCGAAGACCGCCGCCGACCTTGTACTCGATAAACTGCATAAAAGGACTGTCGATAATTCCGTTCATCTCGATAACCGGAATCCCGCGGTCGGTCAGAAGCTTGATATACTGCGACTGGATGACCTTGTCGTCGGTGTAGTAAACCGTCTTGCCGTCGCCTTCGCCATTGCCCTTGCCGGAGGTCTTCTCGAGGTATTCGCCGGAAGTGAAATACTCGCCGGAAGTGGTTTTATAGACGATCGAATCCTTGATTTTATCGTAGAGCTTCTCGTCCTTGAGGCAGCCGTATTTCACGAACGGGTTGATGTCGTCCCAGTAGCGGCAGTAGTTTTCGCGCTCGGTCGAGAAGAGACCGTTAAGCTTGTCCGCAACCTTCTTGGTGATGTGAGCGGAGATCTTGTTCACGTAGCCGTCGTTCTGGAGGAAACTCCGGGAGACGTTGAGCGGCAGGTCGGGGCAGTCGATGCAGCCTTTCAGGAGCATCAGGAACTCCGGAAGAACTTCCTTTATGTTGTCTGCAACGAAAACCTGGTTGTAGTATACCTTGATCTGGCCCTCGAAACGTTCGTAGCGGTCGCGGATTTTCGGGAAGAACAGAATGCCTTTCAGATTGAACGGATAGTCGACGTTGAGGTGAATCCAGAAGAGCGGGTCCTCGTAATCCGAGAAAGTCCTGCGGTAGAACTTCTTGTAGTCCTCCTCGGAAATGTCGTTGGGGTTCCGGTTCCAGAGAGGGTTGGTGTCGTTAATGGGGGCAGGCGCAGCTTTTTCCTTCTTTTCGGCATTTTCTGCGGTTTCATTCTCCGGCTTTTCCCCGGATTCTCCTTCCTTGTTTTCGCCGGACTCGTCTTCAGGCCCGACAACGGTCTCTTCGTCCCCGGCCTCGAGAATATCCTTCGCGTCGGTAAGGTAGATTTCGTAAGGGAAGAACGCGAAATACTTTTCAAGCACCTCGGAGAGCTTTTCCTTCGTCAGGAACTCCTTTGCGTCGTCGGAAAGGTGCATCGTCACATATGTGCCGCGGTCCCCGAGTTCGGAGTCGCCGATCGTGAAGGTCATGCCGTCGGAGGACTCCCAGTGAACGCTTTTTGAGCCGGGAAGGAACGAGAGCGAGTCAATCTCGACCTTGTCTGAGACCATGAATGAGGAGTAGAAACCGAGACCGAAATGACCGATGATCTGGTCTGAGTCGGCTTTGCCTTCATACTTTTCGATGAAATCCTTGGCCCCGGAGAAGGCAATCTGGTTGATGTACTTGTCGACTTCTTCGGCAGTCATTCCGATACCGTTGTCGGTGACCGTGAGAGTGCCGGCTTCGGAGTCGTAAATAACCTCGATCTTCCAGTGAGGGTCGTCTTCAACCTCAGCCTCGCCAATATTGACCAGCTTGCGGAGCTTGCTGATCGCGTCGCCCGCGTTTGAAACGATTTCCCTGAGGAAGATATCCTTCTCGGAATAAAGCCATTTTTTGATGATTGGGAAAATATTTTCGGTGTTGATCTGCACCGAGCCGTGAGTGTTTTCCATTGCTGATGAACATCTCCTGTTGTGAATGATTTTCGTCGGGTGCGGGTTCTATTTCCGGAAAATGCAGGCGCGGGAATACGGCGCGAGATTTCCGGGAAATTATTATTCTTGACGAACACATCCGTACCGCCGACGGACATTATACTACTTTTGCGCGAGTGTTTCACTCTTTTTAGAAAGATTTAAGTATTTTTGAACTGCCCGGAAGGTGGAAGGCCGGGAAAAAGGGCGGGAGAGGGCCTGAACGCGGCCGGTTTTCGCGCGCATTTTCCGGAAATGACCGGGAATAATCCGCAAATCACACACAAATTGCGCATAAACTCAAAAAAACGCTTGCACTTTTAAAAAAATGTGGTATACTATATTGCGTTCCGCTCAGGAAGGGCCCTGGCCGGGACGGAAACACAGCGGAATTGTGTAATGGTAGCACAGCGGACTCNNGACTCTGACTCCGTATGTGAGGGTTCAAATCCTTCTTCCGCTGCCATGGTGTATAGTCTTAATAGATCGGCACCCGAAAAACGGCGAAATTCGCCGTTTTTCTGCGTTTTTCGCCGTTTTTCTCACTTTTTCCCAACATCAAAAATGAGTGAAATAAAAAGATCGGGTGGGCAGTTTTCAGGGGGTAGGAAGGATTCGAACGCTTTTTAAGCATTTCCGAGGCGCTAAAACGAGGCAGCAACACTATGCCAGATATCGCCTGGGAAGTAGGAACTTGGGCTGCGTCTAAGAAGTGACACAGGGTGGTATAAGTGCCTTTTTTAATTGGAGTGTGGTGAAAATAAATAGTGGGTTTGCCAGCGCCCCGTGTCGATTTTTCACCAAGGTAACACTACCATCAGGTCCGTGTGGGGGCGACTCCATACAGGTTCAAGCCGGCGGCCGCGCACCACTAAGCAGCCTCGAGATCAACGTCCCGGGGCTGTTTTCTTCTCAGTTGCCTGACCTTTGAAGAGCCGGGCTGCCGAGAAAAAATAGGGGCGCGGGCTTAGCTCGCATCCGCATTTTGGGCGGGCGGCAAGGCCGTTTGTACCACAAATGCGAAACTTGCAATAATTCAAGGACGCTTTTTATAAGCGAGAAAACGGACTTCATTTTCAGTAAAGAGTATGATATAATAAATGAAGTAGAAAACGATTTGTTCTATTACATCGAGATTTTCTACAACAGGAAGCGGAGTACACATATGGGCATAGGAACCCACTACAAAAATACCTACCAGTCCAACTAAAAATGGATATTAGAATAGTATTTAAAGATTTAGATATGGCTAGGGCCTTTTGCCTAGCAAAAGGTTTATAGTTCAACGGCAAGTGTACGGTATCTTTTCCATGGTAGAGGTGGATAAATAGTGAAAAAAAGGTTTGGAATTAAGGTGGGTGTAATTATGCTTCTTAGTCTTTTTTTGTGCTCTTGCAATTCCAATAGCGTTGATTACTCTAAAGAAAGCATCATGCGCATTTCAAAAAATAATAATTTCGGATATGGAAAACTTGATTATAGTTTAGTTGCTTTGTGTTATGTATATACCAATACAGATTTTTCTTCAGTATATGGTGAGGATTTCGAAGCATCATTTTCTGGAGGATCGGCTAACTTAAAAGACGAGTTTTCTTACGTTTTTACTAAGGGCAAAGCAAGAGCTCATATCGAGATAAACAAGGATATATGGTGTATAAATCTAATCAAACCCTTTTTGGGTAAATGGACTGTGGAAGACTGTTACTTATGCGGCAACGATAACGACGAATATGGTAATATTTTCACAAAATACGATTCTATTGAAGAGTTTGAAAAAGCAATTATCTCTGGTGAAAAAAAACAAGACATAAATAAACTGACAGTGTACTGCTGCCCAAAATCAATTCCTGAAGACTTAACTTTGAAAGAAGTTGAGGTTTGGGACGATTTTGTTGCATATAAGTATTATCGCGATTCGTCTCTATACCTGACATTTGAATGGTATAAAGATAAAGAATTCGATAATATAATAGGTTTGTATTCAAACGGAAATAGATTTGAAAAAGACGGCTTTGTCATAATCTCTGCTCCTGAGGATGAATATGAAGATGTTCTTTGGACACAATACGGATATCAATTTCATGCGGTTCTGTTAGCATCTTCTTCTCAAGAGATAATAGATTTATTGTGTGATGCTGAGTCAATAGTAGTCAAATGATAATAGCCAAGTAAGTGGCTTTGCTCGTTGCCTCCTAGTTTTTTCACCAATGTCACACTATCATCAGGTCCGTGTGAGAGTTCTCTCATACAGGTTCAAGCCGGCGGTCGCGCACCATTGAACAACCTTGAGAATCACTATTATTCTCGGGGTTGTCTTGTTTTTGCAAAGTGGGATCAGGACTTCCGCCTGTTTCATTTGCAGAAGGTTCGACGCTTTAGCGGCAAGTCAAAGGCGATGCTCGCTCCCCGTAGAGATTAGTACCGATTAGTACCGATTCATTTAAAAGGATTGATTAAAAATGGCGCAGGTGCTAAAATTACGTTAAGGAAAACACGCACACTTCTTGGGAGTTTGATACACAGGAGGTTCAATTATGCATATTACGTGGATTTCCAACTAACTTTGAAGATATAGGAGGCAAAATTGTGAATTATAATCGCGTTATTAGAATTGTGTTGATATGCTGTGTTCTGCTTTCAGTTGTTCCCCTTGCGTCCTGTGTCCAAATCAAGAATATACTGGAAGCATCCGGAACCCCTGTTCACGCGAACTACAAATCGAAGGATGTATATCGATACAGTTCGTTTAATTCATCTGCCAACTACTGCAAGTACTACTATTCCTCCACGTCGATAGACTCTTATAAAAGAGATGACGATTATTTATACGTTGACAACTTTAGTTGTGAATATGTTAAGCACTGGATCAAGAGCTTTAAATATCATGTTACAGATTTCGGTGAGCTTTCAGCAAATGTCGACTTTGATGAGGAGAGTTTTATCTCTGAGGGAGACAGTTTTGCGGTCAAGATGACCCCTGAGAATATGCTACTATCGGATATTAAATATGCAGATTTTCGAACTGCAGAATTGTATTATGTTTCATATGAGAAGAATACCGTCTATGCATTCCGTTCACACGGCTTCTCCTTCTGTTTTCTTAATAATAGTGGGGGAAAGAAATGGGAGAGCGAGTCTTTTATGCTACTAAATGATCGCAACGCATTGATCTCCGCAACAAAAGGAAAAGGAAACAAAAATGAAGTTGAAATCGTAGCCTCGTTTATAATGGAGCATGACCACTGCTATGAGTTGAATGAAAACATTGAGTTCATACTGATGGAACCAGCTGTATCAAAGGACTGGCTGGATACCTGTTATTACCTTGATAGAGATTCCGTGTATCCGGACATTGTCATTGGATTTGAGAATGACGGAACAAATGGCAAGCCGCTGTTTTGGTACTTTCATGAATACGCGATGCTTTTTGGCATAAGCGAACCTCAAATACAAGACATTGGTGGTTTTCAAACGATGCGCATCGAAACAGAGTACTACGTCTTATATCTTTGGCAGAATGATGAAGATTACATTCGTTTGGTAGCAAATAAAGATGTGCTCAAATCTATTGAAGAATTAGAATTGGTGAAGATAAAAAGGGTCGATTTATTTTGATAACTTTATTTGGACTGCGGCGAAAAAGTGACACACGGTGATGTGTTTGTCATATGGGTTTTGCTAAGGGGCGCACTTAGAGACAGAGAAACCCAAATCCGATCTTTTAAGCACGTACTCCCGATCTTTTTGGCATGTACGCAAAACGGCAAAATCGGTCAAAACTATTGCCAAGGCGGTACACTTAGAAATAGAGTATCGCAAATCCGATCTTTTAAGCGGAGACTGGATCCCGCTACAAGGAAGGACGAAATAGTTCATAACAGTATTCTTGAGCCTTGGTAGTACTCTTTTCTGACGTAATTAGCAAATGCCTTGACAAGAAGATACTATTAATCAAGGAGGAGTGGTCAAATGCCAATTAATAAAACAAACAAGCTTTCCGGGCTGTTCCTTGCAGTGACAATATTAATTATCTTTTGCGCCTGTGAATCGAGTCGGAATAATAAGTATAGAGTACTGATAGTGGGAGGATCTGATTCTTCAAACGCGCTTATATTACCAACGGAATTTAGCTATCCGGAAGAAGAATCGACTGACCGTGATAAAGAACTATGGCCTGAAAAAATGACCGTTGAGTTTGAAGGAGACCTATACGACTGTAGTTTTTATCGGGTTGTGGGAGCTAACGGAAGACTTGGATACCAATATCGCTTTTCAGATTCGGACAGTCATATGAGCGGCAATGTGACACTGGATGAAGAACGAAGAATTGTTGGATTTTTCTCACACTCACGAATTCCGGAAAATGAACGACAAAACCAAAAATTGATTAAGCAAAGTGAGGCTGTCGAAATTGCGTGGGAAGTCGCCCACCGATATTTCGATATTGATAATTCTTCATATTATGATGAAGTATATAGAACTTCTCCTAATAGTGATCGTCCGGAGTTGGGTTGGTGGGACGTTTATTTAATGCGGAGGTTTACGGAAAAAATAGAAATACAAGATTACGTTTTGATTCGAATTCTGCCTTGGGGAGAACTTCAGTCTTTTCATGGGATAGCTTTGGGATCAATTGTAATACCCGAGAATCCCCCCGATTTTGATGAAGTCAAAGAATGCATTGAGACGCGTTTTGAGGATCTGTTACACAAACAAAAAGACAGATTTACTTCTCCAACCATCGAAATAGCGCACAGTGTGCTTTATTTCGATCCCAAAGATGACAGGTATAAAATTACGTGCTTTGTTAATCTCGAATGCACGAAAATTGTGAATGATGAAGAGATAAATGTTCATGATTATATAGAGGTCGTTGTGGTTCTAAACTGATAATGGACTGCGCAGAAATAATAACATATGGTGATACAGTTGTCATTTGGGTATTGCCAAGGCGGTACACTTAGCGACGGAGAAACCCAAATCCGATCTTTTAAGCACGTACTCCCGATCTTTTTGGCATGTACGCAAAACGGCAAAACCGGGCAAAACCCTCGATTTTCCCGCAATCCGATCTTTTTAGACTACACGCCACATGGTGTATAGTCTTAATAGATCGGCACCCGAAAAACGGCGAAATTCGCCGTTTTTCTGCGTTTTTCGCCGTTTTTCTCACTTTTCCCAGACCAACAAAATGAGTGAAATAAAAAGATCGGGTGGGCAGTTTTCAGGGGGTAGGAAGGATTCGAACGCTTTTTGGAGTGTAGCGGAAATGTATTAGCAGATTACGCGTTATCTGCGTTGAAAAAGGGCAGCCGGCTTTAATATCTGCGGCTGCCCGTTCGCTATTTTAGAAATCAATAATAACAAATCCGGTCAATCTTTTTTCCTTGGCTTGAGCGCAACGAAAGCAGTCACGGCGGCGAAAATCAGTGCGGCCGTTCCGCCGATTGTATTGCCGCAGCCCTTTTTGCCTGCGGGTTTGCCGGTGGGCTCTTCTGCGGTTCCTTCCGCGGGGGCGTCTGTAGGCGCTTCGGCGGGTTCTTGCGTGGGATCGGCGGCGGGTTCTTGCGTGGGATCGGCGACGGGTTCATCCGTGTCTGCGGGCTCTACTACCTCGGGTGTCGGCGTGGCGTCTGCAGGTTCTTCCGATGCGGGCTCGTCGGTCGTAGCAGGTTCTTCAGTAACGGCCGGCTCGTCAGTTGGCGCTTCGGTGGGTTCCTCTGTGGGCCCTTCGGTGGCCTCCTCGGTGGGCTCAGGCGTTTCAACTGGCGCCTCGGTAGGAACTTCGGTAGGTTCGGGCGTGGGTTCTTCGGTTGGCGCCTCGGTGGGATTTTCAACGGGAACGATTGAAGATGATCCGAGAATTACGTACGGGTGTGCGTCGGCCTGCCAGCTGTCGGAGCCGCCTCCGGTTGCCGCGGAATACTCGGTTGCCCAGTTAAGGTTCGCTTCCTCGTCCTTTACGTCGTTGATCTGGAAGTGGATTCCGAGGTCGTAGTTGTCGCCCGCGAGAACGTTCGAGCCGATGCTTTTAAGCGGGATTCTGAACTCCACCTTGTAGCCGGTGGTCGAACGTGACGCTGCGTAGCCGAAATCGCTGCCGACCTTGGCAGAACCGTATTTCGCGATTCCCGTTTTTGTGTACAGGCTCGGCCAGCCCGTCCAGTCGACGCGGTATTGTACGATGTCCTGCTCGTTATTGCTGTTCTTTTCGTTGATGAAAACCTCACACGACTCGGTCAGCCACGGTTTATTCTGCTGGTTTGCGGGAATCGGGTCGAAAACCTGCCCCTCGTCGGTCACTTCGAAAAAGACGTAAAGGCTGCCGTTTGTGCAGAGCAGGTAGACGGTGCCTGTCGCGCCGACGCTCTGCTCCTCGGTTTTCGGATACTTGATCTCGACCTTGAGCCCGTCATTGTAGACAGCTTCTTTCATTCCGTCGACGGCAATCGTTGTTCTCGTGGCGGGAACGGAGCCGAGGCAGCCGCCGTTGTTGTACGATGAAGCGCGAAAACCCGCGGATGCAATCAGGAGCGCAACGCAAAGCGCAAAAACCGCCGTGAGGCGTGTGATTTTATTGATTTTTTCCATAAAACATCTCCTCAAAAAAATGTCTGTGGTTTAATTATAATATGCGCGGCCATACTTTTCAACATCTTTCAAAAGCGGACAAGAGGAATAGACGGAGTGCGGCGGCGCGCGGGGCGTTTTCGGGAAACGGATCGGGAACCGGGAATGTTTTCGAAAAAAGCAAATATCCGTGCAGTATTTTCGGGCGCGTGCCGTTGAAGAAGCGGAGGTTTAAGGGTATAATATACTTGACAGTTGTGCGCAGTTGTGCTGCTGCGGAAGGAGAGTCCAATGACGGATTACAGGGAACTCAACGCGTGCGCGAAGGCTTTAACCGAAGGCGTGGGCGACAACATCGCGAATCTGGCGAATATCAGTGCGCTTTTGTTTCAGATGATGGAAAATGTCAGCTGGGCAGGTTTTTATATTGCGAAAAACGGCGGGAAGCTCGTTCTCGGACCGTTCCAGGGGCGGCCGGCGTGCACGGAAATCATTTGCGGCAGGGGCGTTTGCGGAACCGCGATGGAGAGGAAAACAGCCGTTGTCGTGGAGGACGTTCATCTTTTTCCGGGGCACATTGCGTGCGACCCGCGGAGCAGGTCGGAGATCGTCATCCCTATATTTAGGGAAGGAACGGTTTTCGGGGTGCTTGATATAGACAGCGAGGAGAAGGGCCGGTTTACGGATGCCGACCTCGAGGGGCTGACCGCACTTGTTAAAACTTTGGAGGAGGTTCTGGTATGAGGACTTCGTATTTTGCGGGAGGCTGCTTCTGGTGCATTTGCGGCGCAATCGACGGAACGCCCGGGGTGATTTCGGTGGTGAGCGGCTACAGCGGCGGCGACGAGGCAGACCCGGTTTATGAGGACGTGAAGGCGCAGAAAACCGGCCACCGGGAGTCGATCAAGGTGGTTTACGACGAGTCGGTAATTTCGTACGGACAGCTTCTGGACGTCTTTTTCGACAACATCGACCCGTTCGACGCGGAGGGGCAGTTCATCGACCGGGGCAGGTCGTACACGACGGCCGTCTTCTTCGCGAATGAAGAGGAGCGCGAGGCTGCGGAGAGGAAAATTGCCGGAATCGAGGCGGAGACCGGGAAAAAGGTGCGCGTCGCGGTCGAGCCGTTCAAGAGTTTTTACGAGGCGGAGGAGCGGCACATAGATTTTCACAAAAAGAACCCGGAACTCTACGAAAGAGAGCTGGAGGAGTCGGGAAGAAAGAAAAATAGCGGCGGTTTGCGCGGGGGCACGGAAACGCCGGAAATCGTTAAATTTACGGAAAAGAAGGGAAAAACAATGGACGCAGTAAAACGTTTTTTGGAATATGTTAAGATAGCGACGCAGAGCGACGGCTCGAATGACAGAACGCCTTCCAGCGAGATCCAGCGTGACCTCGGGACGAAGCTCGCGGACGAACTTATTAGGATAGGCGCGGAGAACGTGGTCTGCGACGAATTCTGCTACGTGTACGGCTTCTTCCCGGCGACACCCGGTTTCGAGAACGCGCCGGCGCTCGGTTTTATCTCCCACATGGACACCGCGCCCGATTTTAACGGCTTTAACGTGAACCCGCGCATCGTGGAGAATTACGACGGCGGCGATATCAAACTCGGTGACAGCGGCAGAGTTCTTTCTCCGAAAAACTTCCCGCATCTCGAATCCAAAAAGGGAAAGACTCTTATCGTCACGGACGGAACTTCGCTTCTGGGCGGCGACGACAAGGCCGGCGCGGCGGAAATCCTCACGGCGGTCGACGAGCTAATTAAGAGCGGGTCGCCCCACGGGAAGATTTGCGTGGCGTTCACGCCGGACGAGGAGATTGGGAGAGGCGCGGACAAGTTCGACGTCGAAAGGTTCGGGGCCAAATACGCCTACACGGTGGACGGCGGCGACGTTACCGAGATGGAGTACGAGACGTTTAACGCGGCCGCGGCGGTTTTCGAGGTGCACGGCTTCAACGTTCACCCGGGCGCCGCGAAGGATACGATGATCAACGCCTCGCTGGTGGCGATGGAGATCGATTCGATGCTTCCGCCTAAGGAGACACCGCGCGACACGACCGGCTACGAGGGCTTTTTCCACCTGTGCTCAATGGAGGGCAACGTCGAGAAGGCGAGGCTGGAGTATATCGTGAGGGACCACAGCGACGAGAAGTTCGAGCTCCGCAAGGCGCTTCTCAAGGTGATCGAGGCGAAAATCAACCAAAAATACGGCGAGGGCACGGCGGTTCTGACTGTGCGCGACCAGTACAGGAACATGGAGCAGGTCATCAGGGGCGAGTTCCACCTTGTCGAAAACGCGCTGGCGGCGATGCGTGAGACAGGCCTTGAGGCGAAAACTCAGCCTGTGCGGGGCGGAACGGACGGCTCGAGACTGTCGTTCATGGGACTTCCTTGCCCGAATCTGGGAACCGGCGTTTACGCGATGCACGGACCTTACGAGCACGCCGTCGTTGAAGAGATGCTGGCGTCGGTAGAGGTCATCAAGAAGCTTATCGGAAAATACTCCGTTTTCGGGAAATAAAAAAGCGGCGGGAAATACGTTCCAACCGAGGGAAATATATACCAATTCAATTGAAAATGAGCAGCGGGAATATCATTCACGAACTGAATATTGGAGGCGTGGCGGTGCCGCGGAATATCATTCTGGCGCCGCTTGCGGGCGTTGCCGACAGCGCTTTCAGAACCGTATGCATGGAGTACGGCGCGGGAATGTGCGTCTCGGAGATGATCAGCGCGAAGGGCGTTCACTACGGGAGCCGCGGAAGCGTTGTTCTGGCGGAACACAGCGGGGCCGAGAGTCCGTTTTCGGTGCAGATTTTCGGGAGCGAGCCGGAAATAATGGCGGAGGCGGCGCGGCTTTTCGCGACTCAGTACGGGGCGGATTTCATAGACATAAATATGGGCTGCCCGGTCCCGAAGGTGTGCGGCAATTTCGAGGGCAGCTACCTTATGACGCAGCCTGAACTTGTCGCGAAGATCGTCAGGGCGGTAGTCGATGCGGCCGGCGTTCCCGTTACGGTGAAGATGAGAAGAGGCTTCCTGCAGGGCGAGGAGACCGCGCCGGAGATTGCGAAGATATGCGAGGCGAACGGCTGCGCGGCGGTCGCGGTTCACGGCAGGTTCAGGTCGGAGTACTATTCCGGGACCTGCGACAGGGGAGTCATCGCGCGCGTGAAGAAGGCGGTTTCGGTGCCGGTTATCGCGAGCGGAGACGTGCTGACGCGGGAGGACGCGGAGAGGATGTTCGCGGAAACGGAGTGCGACGGCATTATGGTCGGCCGCGGCGCGTTGGGAAATCCATGGGTTTTCCGGGAAATAATCACCGGCGAAAAAACGGAAGTGACCGGCGAACTGATCCGCGAGACCGCGCTTCACCAGCTGGAGCTGTCGGTCAGGGAGAAGGGCGAGGAGACTGCCGTTCGCGAGATCAAAAAGCACGTGGCGTGGTACTTTAAAGGCAGAAAGAACGGTGCGGCGCTGAAAAACGCGGCGTTCGCGGCGACGGATCTGAGCGGGATCAAGGCCGTTCTTGAACAAATCTAAGTCAAAAAAGTCGGAAGAAAACAGGGTTTTACTTGTCAGGCCGGGCGGGCCGGAAAATAACCGGAAGCAGCCGGAAAAGGACGGAAATAGCCGGAAATAGCCGGAAATTTGCCCGCGGAGGGGAAAATATGAGCAAAAAAGCGGAAAATATGGCGGAAAAGGGCGTGACGGCGCATTTTACGGTCGGGAAACCGGTCGGTTCGGTGCCGGACGGCCTTTTCGGGATGAACATGGAAATCACGCGGAAAACGTTCTTCGGCGGTCTTTCCGCGCAGCTTCTCAACAACAGAAAGTTTTACGCGACCGGCGCGGACGGCATGCCCTGCGGGTGGAAGGTCGTAAAGGGGCGCGTCGTTACGGACAACCCGGAGGCGAGCAACTGCAGGAGCAATTACGTCGTTCTCGAACCGGGCGGCGAGCTTATTTGCGAACAGGAACTGTTCCTGAAGGCGGGAAAAAGATACGTGCTGACGGTCTGCGCGGGCAGCGAAATCAATGAGCTTAATGAGGCGGGTTTTGACATTCACGACCCGAAAACGGAGCCCGGATGCATTTCCGTAACGGTCGGCGGCAGCCATTTCCGACGCATTGTACCTTTCAGAACCGGACGGCCGCTCCGCGACAGGCTTTACCGCTTTGTGAACCCGTCGAAAACCTACGAAAACACCCGCTTCCGCATCAGGAACGTTTCAGACAAGATGCCGGTTTCGGTTTTCATGGTGTCGCTCATGCCGCAGAAAAACTTCAACGGGTTGAGATGGGACGCGGTGAAGCTCCTCAAGCGGCTGCGGCCTTCGCACCTTCGGTATCCCGGTGGCTGCTGCGCGGACCACATCGAATGGGACGAATTCACGAACCTTCCCGACGACAGAAAGCCCTTTTCCGACAACGGCACGAAGTGGTTCCTGTTCCCGGACACGTACGGCCAGGACTGCTCGGATTTCGGCCCGGAGGAGTTCCTGAAGCTCGCGAAGTATGTGGGCGCGGAGCCGGAGTTCACGGTCGGGATCGTCGAAGGCAAGCCCGAAAAGGCGGCGGACCTTGTGCGGCGGGTGAAGAGCCTTCCCTGCGGCAGGCATGTCAGGCGCTGGTACATCGGGAACGAGCCGTACTACTTCGGGGGCGAGTACACCGACGGCAAAAAGGCGGCGGAAATGTGCGACAGGTACGTCGAGGCGATGCGGGCGGCCGACCCGGACATTAAGGTGATCGGAGGCATCTGCGCTGACTTTCACCACGACGAATGGGACGAGGCGTTCATCAAAAACTCGAAAACCGTTTACGACGAGTTCTCGTTCCACAACTACTGCGGCGCCGCCACCGACACCGAGGAGCAGGATATCAGCCAAAAAGAGGCGGTCTCGCGCATCTTCATGAACGGCGTCAATTCGAGGCTCGACTGCGCCAAGTACGTTTTCCTCAAGGACGTCCGGAACACCGCAGAAATCAACGTGGACGAGTGGAACCTCACCTGGGGGCAGTACGGCAGCACGCTCATGATGTTCGCGGACGCACTGATGATGCACTTTTTGATCAAGTCTTCGGGCACCTACACCATCACGAACGCGCGTTTTTTCCACCCGGTCAACGAGGGAATGATCAGGGTGACGCCTAAAAAAGCGTATCTCGACACGGTGGGAATCCTTTTCGAGAACATGAACCTGCACCGCGGGGGGCTTGTCGCGAACGTCGACTGCGACTGTGAAAACGCCGACATCTGCGCCACCGTGCACCTGGACTATACCGCTTTGTCAGCCGTGAACCGCGGCGGGGAACCGGTACGCCTCGTCTCTGATTTTCTCGAAGGGGCGGAAATTACGCGCCTGACGTTTGAAAAGTGCAGCGCAGACGACGACAAGGTAACTGTTGTCTGCGAAAAGGCGGAAAACGGGGAATTGATACTCGGGCCTTGTGAGATTCTTTTCGCGGTGAAGCGGTAAAGGTTAGAGTACGGATTTTTCCGGGTGGCGGCTGATATTTTCCGTTGGGACCGCATATTTCCCGTTAAAACCTCATTTTTGCGGGAAATCATCCTTTGACGGTTTGAACGCGGCGCACGGAACGGGCAGATATTTCCCGGAAATACCGGAAAAAGGCGGGAAATGCAGGAAAAACGCGGAAAATAAAGACGCGCACGCGCCCGGCGGCGGTTCGAAAGACCAACATTTCCGAAAAAACAGCGAAAAAATCGAAAGAACAGCAAAAATCGGTATTGTAAACGGCATTTCGTTGTGCTATACTTCAAGCACATGAAACTTTTTGAAAGGAGTACCATCATGGGAAAATTTGTTATTGTAGTAAATGAGAAGGGCGATCCGCATTTCAACCTCATCGCGACCAACGGCCAGGTTATCGGCACCAGCGAGACCTACAAGTCCATGGCGTCCTGCAAGAACGGCATTGCCGCTGTTAAGAGATGCGCTGAGGGCGGAATCGACGACACCACCGTAGAGGGCGGCGAGAAAGTTAAGCATCCGAAGTTCGTCATCAAGACCGACAAGGCCGGCAAGTATCGCTTCAACCTCAAGGCAAGAAACGGCGAGGTCATTCTCTCTTCCCAGGGATACGCTTCCAAAGACACCTGCCTCAACGGCATCAACAGTGTCAAGAAGAACGCTCCCGACGCTCCGATTGTAGAGGGTGAATAATCCCCTTGCTGCTTTATTAAAGGCAGAATGAAGCAAAAGGCGCCGCCCGCGCAGGGCGGCGCTTTTTGCGCCTTCAGGATGTATTCTACGCCGCCGGAACCTTCACGAATTGCAATAATAGAGAAAAAACACTTGAATATAAAAGGGAAAAGTGGTAGTATAAAAACATCAATATAATCGTGAACAATCTTCACGAAATATTTGGAGGTTTAAATATGAAAAAACTCATTACGTTAGTTCTCGTAGCGGCAATGATATTTACGCTTGGCGTATTATCGGCTGCTGCGGAAGGCGATGACGGCGTGAAACTGCTCATCAGCGCGGATATGCTCGCTGCGGACGGCAACACCTATCTCGGGCTCTCTCAGCACGAGCTCATGACTGAGGAAGAAACCGGTATGCCCTACGCGAGATTCACGTCCAACAACGCCGACCCGAACGTGGGCATCAACCCGTTCCCGTCCACGGACGCTGCGAACAAGTACGCTGCTGTGAAGTACCGCACCTCGAATTCCGGCGTCACGGCGTCCTTCTACACGCTTGTTGCGGAACCCCACGTCAAGGATCTCGTACTTGAAGGCGACGGTCAGTGGCACATCCAGATCGTGGATCTCACTCTCTCTCCCGGCGACGGAACCAACACCAGCTGGAACGGAGAATTCCACAGACTCGACCCCTCGAACCAGTCTGACGTTACGGTTGACTATGCATGGATAGCGATCTTCGCTGACAGAGAGTCTGCCGAGGCCTACCAGGGCCCCGAGATTATCCGCATTCGCGACTTCGACAAGAACAAGGGCGACAGCCTTTCGTACGACCAGATTTTTGTCAACGGTGAAATGAAAGCCAACGGCAACGACGCGGTCATCGCGCTTAAGCAGCTTGTCGACGGCAGCGACGGATCCATCACCTCCGTTGCGATGTACGGCTGGTTCGGCAGCACCTCATCGCCGACTCAGGCCTACGGATACATGATCGACGGCGGAGACCCGGTCTTCGGCGACTTCTTCGCGGAAACGGAACCTGAGGTTACGCAGGCCAACGCCAACGGCAAAAGATTCATGATCACGGTCGACGTTACCGCACTCAGCAAGGGAAATGACCATGAGATCCGTGCCGTTGCGAAGCTCGAAAACGGCGAGATAGTTAAGCTCAACAGATTTGAAACCGGCAAGGACCGCGACATCTACCTGATCTACAGGGCCGCGCTTAAGCAGGGTACCAGCATCGACGCGATCGGCGTCAACGCCAACACCTACGCAGCCGCCAATCCGGCAGGTCTCAAGGAACTCGACGAGATCACGATCCAGAAGGGCGACAGAATGTACATCATCGGCTGGGCTTACAGAACCTACACGAGCCTTTCCGAAATCGTTTACACGGTCGACGGCGCTGAAAAGAGCTGCTCCGGCATTTACAGAGAAAGACCGGACGTTGCGGGCGTGTTCAAGTTCAGCGCTGAGTATGCCGCAAACTCCGGCTACGGTAAAGATGAAAGCATGATGGAGATGACCGGAATCAACGAACTCGCGGCAGGAACCTACGCGGTTGAAATCGTCGCGAAATTCGAGGACGGTGCGACTCTGGTTGTTAAAGCGTTCACGCTCAAGGTCGAGGCTACTCCCACCACCGTGCTGACCGAGAACGAAGGCGGCATCATCTGGGATGCACGTTACTGGTTCTCCAACCCGACCGCTCCCAACCGCGCCGACATTATTACGGGCGTTATGGTCAACCCCGGCGAGCCCATGCTCGGAATCGGATTCGTGAACTACTGGTCCAGCAACTCCGACGCTACCGACAGCCCGAAGATTGACGCAACAGTCCGTATGAGACTTTACAAGTTCGACACGAACATTGAAACGACCCTCGCCGGAACGCCGGTTGCTTCCGCTGAATTCACGCCTCACGGCGACAACAACTGCGGACAGCCCGTCAACGTTGAAGGCACAGGATGCACTCTTACAAGCTTCGACAACAACCAGGGCATGGTGCTCAGATTCGCGGAAGCTCTCGAGCCCGGCCAGTACTACCTTGAAGTTGCCGAAGTCGCTCAGGGCGACGGCCAGCACGACCACTACCTCGTTCTCCCGATGACGAAAGTCGAAGAAGAGACGAACGACAAGGCGGACTACTACCTCAACGGCGTCAAGCAGAACGACCTCACGACCAGAGTGCTTCTCATCCTCCTCGGCGACGGCGTTCTCAACGACATCATTCCGGATCAGCAGGCTCCCTTCCAGCTTAAGGATCACATCAACCGCGACGGATGCGCCGCCGGCTCGACAGAGCTCGGAAATGACGAGACGATCACCGCGACCATCCCGAATGACGTTACTTCCATTACTCCGAACCTCTGGTACGCCGCGAACGTTTACATTCTCCAGTACGGCTACAAGATTGACGGCGGCGAAGTTATCTGGGACGAGAATCTTCTCAAGACCGGTGGCGCCGACGGCGACGCTATCATGGCGGCTGCGGTCCAGCTCTGCGGAGAAGGCGCTGTGGGTTACCGCTTCAACGGTGAGATTCCGGTTGAGGAAGGCTCCCATGTGATTGTTCTTGTTGCGCAGCTTGACGACGGCAACGAAACGGAACTCTGGACTCTCAACATCACCAGAGAGAGCGCGGCTCAGGAAGAGCCCAACCCGGGAACCGGCAACGCTGTCATCGCTTTCGCGGTCGTCGTGGCCCTCGCGCTTGCGGCTGCGATCGTTCTCAAGAAGAAGGCTTTCTGATTCCGGTTGATAACCAATTCGGTAAACGAAAATGAATAAGGCCTGAATAGGCTTTGAACCGGTTTCAAACCGGGCCGGCCGCACCTCCGATTTTTCGGGGGTGCGGCTGTATTATTCTAGAAATAGGTCAAAACAGCTGCCGTGCGGGTGGATGGATTTGCACTTTGAAGAGGCGGAAAATCCACCGGTTTTTTGGACAATAAAATTTGTTATTTCCCAGGTCCGCGGGAAATATTTTTCCGCTTGCAACGCCGCAAAAACGGTGTAGAATAACCTTCGGGGCGAGGCGGAAAGGCGGCTTGAAACCCCGCGATTTCGGAGATCTGTGGCTTGTTCGCGAAAATGCCGGCATGTGCCGGGAGGAGTGCTTCTAAACGGATAGTGTTTTTCAGGAGGCGTTTGCCGACGAGATAGGGAAACTCAGCGGAGAGCAGCTTTCGGCGGTAATGCACGGCGAAGGACGTGCGCTCTGCGTGGCGGGCCCGGGCAGCGGAAAGACCAGAGTGATTGCGCTCCGGGCGGCAAGGCTGGCGTGCGAAGGGCGGCGGAACCACGTAGCGGGATGCGAAGGCGGAAACGGAGATACTTGCGGAAGCGGGGTCGTGCTGACGCTTTCGTTCAACCGTCACGCGTGCGAAGAGATGAAAGAGCGGGGAGAGAACCTTTTAAGGAGGGTCGGCATTCCCGGGAGCGCGGCGAGGTTTTCGACGGTTCACGCGTACTGCTACTATCTTATCAGGCGGCGGCTTGAAAAAAGAGGAGAGGCGCCGCCGGCGGTGCTTGAGCAGGCGGAAACGGAGGACATTCTGAAAAGGCTTTACCGCGGTATCACGGGAACGGACGCGTCGAAGGACGTGCTGCGGGAACTGAAGAGAAGCGTGTCAGAGACGGAGAAGAACTTTATCGAGAGACAGACGGACGCGAAAAGCAAAAGGTTCTTCAGCATCGCGGACGACGTGGCGGTTCTGTACGCAGAGACCAAAAGGCGGCTCGGACTGATCGACTTTGACGACATGCTCGCGGAGGCGGTGCGGATTCTTAAAAGCGACGCGGAGTTTCTCCGGGAGACGAGGAGAGCGTTTTCGTTCACGCAGGTGGACGAGGCGCAGGACCTGTCGGCGGTTCAGGCGGAGATTATCGAACTCATTTCCGACGGCAACATTTTCTATGTGGCGGACGACGACCAGTCGATTTACGGATTCAGAGGCGCGGAGCCGGACATTCTGAGAGGGCTCGGGGCGCGGACGGTCTATATGCTCGAAAGAAATTACAGGTCGAACAGCGAGATCGTGGAGGTTGCGTCGAGGTTCATTCGCGGAAACGAAGGGCGGTTCGGAAAGCGCCTGAGCGCGCACAAAGGGGCCGGAGGAAGCGTGTCGCTGATGAGGTTCGCGGATACCGAAAAACAGGCGGATTTTGCGGTGGCGAAGATGCTCGACTGCGCGGCGAAAGGGAGGAGCGCGTGCGTTCTTTACAGAAACAACGCCAGCGCCGTCGTAGTGTTGACGAAGCTGTTTTTTGCCGAAAAAAAGCGGAAAATCGATATCCGGCCAAGGGTCGGCGGAGAGCGCGTTAAGTTCGGTGAGAGCGGATTCACGGACGCAGTTGCGGAGCTGATAAAATGCGAAGAGGAGGCGTTCCTGGAGCGTAAGGGACCGGGCGTTTTTCCGGACATTGGGACAATTTACAGAAGGCTGGTGAAGTCCGGGGCGATCGGGGCGGTTATGGCGGGCATCGGAGCAGGGAGGAGACACCTCTATGCAGCGGTGCTGGAAAGAGCCGCAGCGATCATTGCCGGGAAGGCTTTGTCAGGAGACGGATTCATGGAACTGGCGGCGGAAATCGACGCTTTTGAGACGGACGAAGCAAGCCTCATTAATCTCAGTACCGTTCACTCTGCGAAGGGACTCGAATACGACACGGTCATCGTTATCGACTGCGTGAAAGGGGAGTTCCCGTCGGGAGAGGGAAAAGGCGAGAACGCGCTGAGAGAGGAGAGGCGGCTTATGTACGTCGCGATGACGCGCGCAAAGAGTGAACTCGTCATCGCGTACCCTTCAAGGTGCGGAAACCTGGTGTTCGAGCCCGGGTCTTTTGTCAGAGAACTCGAGGAAGAATACGGCTATTAAGTTGAGAACAAAAGACGGTCTAAACCGCGGCTGAGCCCCCGCTCCCGCGCGCGTAAGGCGGAAATCAGGAACCGGAAAGGGTTTTTGCGAAGTTTTATGCGCGCGAGGGTGTTTTTTGCGTAAAAAAAGGTGACAAGCGCGGTTTTTAATGATACAATTACACTGAGTTTTTGTGCCGCGAACCGCGGCGCGCGCTTTTTCGCGCTTTTTGAAGAAGCGATTACTGAAGAAAAGGTTTCGTGACGACATGTACGGAGACAGGGTACGCACCAAAAAAGAGATAAAGACCCGGAAAGCCGGCACCGGTAAGGTCGTGAAGACCGTTGTTGTGATTGTTGTCGTTTTGCTGGTCGTCGCAGGTATTGTTGCGGCGGTGTTTTCCATCGCGAAGCCGTTTGAAATCAGGAAAATCGTTTGCGAATCCGCCGACGACGGTTTTGAGGCGGATGTTATGCCTTATGCGGAAAAGTATATCGGCTCGGACGGGCTTGCGGCGATTGTCAAGTCCAACGGGCTCCGGGGCGTTCTTGCGACGCTGAAGGGGCGGTACACTGCGGCCGAGAGAGACATTTCGTTTGAATTCCCGCAGTACAAGAACGTGAGGGTGAAACTGAGCGGCAGCACGCTTCATATTTCGGGCGAGCCGCGCGGAGCTTACGTGATAGTGACTGAGGCGGGAGAGGCGGTCGTTACCGACAGGGCCGGAGTTGTGGCGCTGATTTGCGAACTCGACAGGCTGAGCGAGGACAGCGTGGGGATGCAGGGCATCGAGGTGGATGGTCCCGCGGTGAGCGGACTTTCCGTCACGCAGTCGGATCTCGGGTCGAGGATTAAGTACGCGAACGAAATCGCGTGGAGCGACGTTGTGGAGTTCTACTACGCGGTGCTCGCGGACGACACGCTTTACAGCCGCGTGAGGCTGATTTATTTCGCGGGGAAGGACGAGGCGTACTTTTACTGCACCGGCAACGTGGTTGTGAAGTTCGGGAAGCTGGGCGACGGCAGCACGAACTGCGCGAGGCTGGAGCGGCTTGCGGCGATATTCAGGTCCGGGAAGGTCGAACTGAAGGACGGCACGATAACGCTTTCCGATTCGGGAAACGACGTGTTCAGCAGGAACGCCACGCCGGAACCGCCGGAGACGGAAGCTCCAACAGAGGAGCCGACGGAAACGCCCACCGCCGCGCCGCCGGTTACAGAAAGGCCGACTGAAACGCCGACGGAAGTTCCCGCGGTGACGGAAGCGCCGGAAGAGACGGAAGTTCCCGAAGAAACGGAAGCGCCCGAAGAGACGGAGATACCGGAGAATACGGAAGAACCTGATCCGACCGAAACGCCTGCGGAGGAGACGGAATCGCCTCCGGAAGAGACTGAGAATCCGGAAGAGCCCACGGAGGAACCCACCGAAGAACCGACGCCTGAAGAAACGGAAGAACCTTCGCCTACGGAGATTCCCGAAGAGACGGAAAAGCCTTCCGAAGAGCCTTCGGGAGAGACAGAGGAACCCGGTGAGAACACGCCGGAACCCACCGGAACGCCGGAAGAAGAGGCGACCGCAGAACCTTCCGGAGAGGGCGGCGGAGAAGAAGGGGAAGGCGAGCTCGACTGAGACATTTCAGCCCGGAACGCGAATAATTCCCTAAAAATGCCGAAAAAACGCGGAATTGAGTTCAAAAAACCGATTTCGGCTATTGAAAAAGAAACGCCGATTTTATATTATTAATATTTGCCGGCAATCGCGGCGGCCGGGAGGTTCCCGGAACACGGCGCGGACTGACAGACCGGCGCACACGAAAATCAGAGATTATTTTAGAATTCGATTGGAGAGAAACAAATGAGCAACCTGAAACTTGCCGTAGCGGTAATGGACATCGGAACGACGGGAGTCAGAATTCTTGTCGGGCGCATTACAGACAAAGGAACGCCGAAAATAATCGCAAAAGCCGAGACCCCTTCTTCGGGCGTTATCGACCTGTCGGGAGACCTCAAGAGGACCGACCTCCACAGGTGCGTTTCGAGCGCGGTCGACACCGTTCTGAACAAGACCGGCATCGAGATCAAGTCGTGCTACGTGAGCATTTCCAACCGCTTCGTGCGTCCGGTGTTCGGGTCGGGCGAAGTCGTGATCGTGCCGCCGGCTCCGATTACGGGCCTCAACGTGGGCGAGGTGCTCAACGAGGCGTCGAACGTCGTTTACGGCGAGGACGAGATGCTTGTGGACATCATTCCGGTCGCTTTCAGAGCGGACGACAAGCTTCTTTTCGACAAGCCCGAGGGAACCGTGTGCAGCAGGCTGCAGCTTGAGGCGAACGCGGTGGTAGCGAAGGCGGACGTGATTGCGCGTGTGACCAGGCTTCTGGGCGACCTTGACATAAAAGTCGACGGCTTCGTGCCTTCGTTCTTCGCGAGCCAGAAGGTTTTCGACGCGTCAGCGTTCTTCCTCTCGAAGGACTGCTTTACGGTTATTGCGGACGTGGGCGGCGCATCCACCGAGATCTCGGTGTACTACAACGGAATTCCGTTCGCGTTCGACACGCTGCCGATGGGCGGCAACAACATTTCCCGCGACCTGGAAAAAGTCTTTTCGGTGCCTGAGAACAAGGCGACGAGAATGAAATTCGAGTACGGCTACGCCTCCAGGAACGTTCTCACGGCCAACGCGGAGATCCCGCTGGACAGGCTTGACGCGGGCGCAGAGGACATGGTCGAGGTTTCGTACGTGGTCGACGTCATGAACGCCAGGATCGAGGAGATCGCGAAGAGTGCGTTCAAGATGGCGAAGGACGTCATGGCGAAGAGCGGTATTTTCAAGCCGGTGATCGACAAAATCTACTTTATCGGCGACGGCATCGTGAACTTTAAGGGCATCGGGAACGTGCTCGAGTCGGTTATCGAGGCGGGCGACGTTGAGGCGGTCGACAAGGGCAAGGATCTCGGAATCAAGACGTCGTTCACGACCGCGCTCGGAATGCTGATCTACATCTCGTCCAAGATCAAGTACGGCCGCAGACCTTCGACGGTCATCAACCGCAACGAGACCGCTTCCGGCGAAAGAGGCGAAGGCCCCGAAAAAGAGGGAAAATCGTTCGGCGAGAAGATAAAGGCGTTTTTCGCCGGCATCATATCGTCGGTCAAGAGCTTTTTCGAGAAACTAAAGAGCTGACGCAGAACAAACCGCCGGCCGGGGAAAGCGCCGGGAAACACAAGGGAAAGAACTTGGGAAAACGGCGGAAACCGCTGAAAACGCGGAAAAACGAAGAAAACCGGAGAAAAAAACGCTTTTGCGGCCGAAAAAACGGCTGAAGGCGCGTTGAAACGTATTGAAAAAAACTATCCGGTATTTTATAATACAAAGAGTATAATCTCTTTTGAAATTGGGGAGGATTTACCGTGCCTGTTGATTATGATATTGAGCAAGTAAGAGATGCCAAGGTGGCAATAATCGGTATCGGCGGCGGCGGAAACAACGCCGTGAACCGCATTATCGACGAGAGCATCAACGACGAGAGCATGAGAAATGTTCAGTTCGTTGCGATGAACACAGACTTCCGCGTTCTCGAGAATTCGAAGGCGCCGAAGAGGATTCCGCTTGGCGCCAAGCTTACGAAGGGCGTCGGCTGCGGCGCGAAGCCCGAGGTGGGCAGAATGGCCGCGGAGGAGTCCAGAGACCAGATCGAGGCCGTTCTCGAGGACATTGACATGGTGTTTATCACCGCGGGAATGGGCGGCGGTACAGGTACCGGCGCGGCTCCGTTCGTTGCGGAACTGGCGAGAAACAAGGGCATTCTGACCGTTGCGGTCGTCACGAAGCCGTTCTCATTTGAGGGCAGGACGAAGATGCGCACCGCGGAGGCGGGAATCGAGAAGCTCAAGTCGAACGTCGACTCGCTGGTAGTGATTCCGAACGACAACGTCTACAAGGTGTTCAGAGACAGGTGCACCGTCAACGACGCGTTCAAGAGAGTCGACACGGTTCTCAGCAGCAACGTCAAGGGCATCTGCGAGATCATCACAAAGCGCGGCGAGGTCAACATCGACTTTGCCGACATCAGATCGGTCATGGCCGGCCGCGGCATCATTCACATGGGCGTCGGCTACGGCAAGGGCGACAACCGCTTCCACGACGCGCTCGACATGGCGATCAAGAATCCGCTTCTCGAGACTTCGATCAACTACGCGAAAGAGGTCATTCTCAACTTCTACGGCGACAACATCAACATCTTCCAGATGAACGAGTGCTCCGAGTACATCGCAAACGCGGTCAACCCGGACGCGGAGATCATCTGGGGCTACAGAGAGCCGGAGACCGAGACGGAAGAAAAGGATTTCGTGCAGGTCACGATCATCGCGGCACAGTTCGAAGCTCCTCTCGGAGGCGAGAATATGGCGCCCCCGGCAGGAAATCCGGGAACGCCCCAGGGCGGTTCTACCGGCGGATACAACTGGCGTCCGATCGGGTTCTGATTCCGCGAACATTTTCGAAAACAGGAACATAACAGCACAAGCGGTACTAATTGATTTTACAAACGGAAGAAGTGATGTCCGGGCCCACATCCGGCATCGGGGAGGTTTAAAATGGCAAACGAATTTGAAGATTACAATGAGCTCTTCGCGGGCGCGGCTGATTTTGTCGACGCAAGAATAGTTGTTTTGGGTGTCGGCGGCGGCGGAAACAACGCCATCGACAGAATGGTTGAAGACTCGAACCTTGACGACGTCACCTTCGTGGCGGTCAACACCGACGTGAACGTTCTCACTCAGTGCAAGGCGCCGGTCAAGATCCAGATCGGCAAGAAGGAGACCAAAGGTCTCGGCGCGGGCGCAAGACCGGAGGTCGGCGCGAAGTCGGCTCAGGAGAACCTTGACGAGATTTCCAAAGTTCTCGACAACTGCGACGTCGTTTTCATCACCGCGGGTATGGGCGGCGGCACCGGCACAGGCGCGGCTCCTATTATAGCGAAGTGCGCGAAGGAGAAGGGCATTCTCACCATCGCGGTGGTTTCCAAGCCTTTCAACTTTGAAGGTCCGCGCAAGATGAGAGTCGCGGAGGCGGGCATTCAGGAGCTCAAGGCGAACGTTGACTCCATGCTTATCGTTCCCAACCAGAATATCTTCAAGGTATTCAAGGACAAGGTCACGATGAAGGAGAGCTTCAAGAAGGCCGACGAGATCCTCACCCAGTCGGTTAGAGGCATCTACGACATCATCAAGAAGTGCGGCGACATCAACATCGACTTCGCGGACATCAAGACCACGATGACCAACCGCGGCATCATTCACATGGGCGTCGGCTACGGCAAGGGCGAAGACAGGTTCAAGCAGGCACTCGCAAGGGCGACCCAGAACCAGCTTCTTGAGACGACCATCGACGGCGCAAAGGTCGTTCTCGTTCAGTACTTCGGCGACAAGCTCGACATGATGGAGATTTCCAGGTGCGGCGACGAGATCTGCGAGAAGGCGGATCCGAACGTCGACATCATCTTCGGTACCAGAGAGCCGGAAGAGGACAGCGACGAGCTGCGCGACTTCGTGTACATCACGATCATCGCGGCGGACTTTTCTGCGAAAGAGCAGCCGGCTGAAACGACCTTCACGGGCGCGCTCAACACCGAGCCCTTCGGCGTCAAGCCGTCCCAGAACGCTTTCCAGGCAAACTTCGGCCAGGCGCTGAATACTCCGCCCCAGCAGCCGCAGCAGCCCATTCAGCCTCAGCAGCAGCCCAAGCCCCAGGACAACGGCAACGGTGACGACGACATTCCTTCGTTCCTGAGAGCGAGAAAGTAATAATCTGAAATGAATTTCCAAAAGGCCCGGAAGTCTTTAAGTCGCTTTCGGGTCTTTTTTTGACGAAAACAGGGTTTATAGAGGCGGGAAAGGGTTAAAAATGGAACGGCTCAGCGGATTTCAGACAAAATATTACGAACTGCAGGCGCGGACGGCGCCGTTTAAGCTGAAAACGGACTTCGAGACCGTGAAGACCGTGGCGATCGTGAGGATTCTTCTTGAGCGGGCGCAGAACTTCGATGCGGGGGCTTCGGCGAGAGGGAGGTACGGCTTCGGCGTGGGGTACACCGCGGAGGAGTGCCTGAACGCGGCGGAGAGGTACATAGAAGCGCTCGAAGCCGGCAAAGAGCCTTTAAAGGGTAAGTTCACGGAACCGGGAATCGCGCTGGTGGACCACAGCGTTGTCGTGAAGGACGGGCAGGTGCACCTTTTTTACAACAGAAGCTACCCGGGATACGAATGGGACACAATGCCCACGGACACGGTGGGCCACGCGGTGACGGAGGACCTTGTAAACTGGAAGATCGAGCCGCCGGTCATCTCCGTGGACGTCAATATGTTCGAGAACTACCAGGTCTGGTCGCCGGGAGTCGCGGAAAAAGACGGGAAATACTTCATGTACTACACAGGCGTCAACATAAACTCCGCCCAGGCGATCTGCCTCGCCACATCAGACGATCTTTACAGCTGGACAAAGTACGAAAACAATCCGGTGCTGACGCCGGGTGAGTGGGGGAACTGGGACGCCTCAAGGTGGTCCGACTGCCGCGACTCGATGGTGTTCATCGACGGGGACGGCACCGCTTACATGTACTACTGCACGTGCAAAAGAGATGAAATAACGAACCGCTACGTGCCGGCGGTAGGCATCGCATCGTCAAAAGACATGGTTCACTGGAAGGACCTCGGAGCGCACACCTTCGACATCTGCGACATTGCGCTGGAGTCGCCGTTCCTGCTCAAAAAGGACGGGAAGTACTATCTGTTCTACACAAACTGCGGCCACGGCACGGCTTACGCGGTCTCGGACGACCCGGTGAGCGGCTGGAAGAGCCTCGGCCCCATTATCGAGGGAACGCACGGGAACGAGTCGAGCGCCAACGTGCCTTCCTGTGCCGAGGTGTTCGAGTTCAAGGGCAAGTGGTACATCACCTGCTGCGAAAGGCTGCCGCGGTTCGAGCAGTACCTGGAGATTTTCGAACTCAAATGGAACGCGGACGGAACGGCGGAAGCAACGGAACCGGGAATGAGAAATTAGTAACAAGTAATGCGGAATGAGAAATGATAAATGATAAAAAACTGTTTCATACCGTTCGGATATTGACAAACAACTTGGGGGGGGTATAATAAGGAAGGAGGAATGAGAAACGGAAAATGATAAATCAGAAATTAAGAAATGACAGGAAGACGAACAGGAGGGAAACACCGTGAAAATTAAAAAGTATATACCGGCTATCATCGTATGCGTTGTTGTTCTTGCGATTGCGACAGCCGCTATTGTGTACCTGTTGCTTCACAAAAAGGATAAAAAAGAAGAATACGTAGACATAAAATGGCAATCTGCCGACGGCGTTGAACTCGATTTTGGAACGTGGAAGGGCTCCGAATCAAAAGGGCTGAGTCTGTTTCTTGAGGCGACAATAGAAGAACCCGAGGAATTGATAGCCGAAATTTGCAGAAGCCCTCTTTACGACGAGAAACTTCATTTTACAAAAACGGCCCCGAACGGGAACTGGGTTCAATTGTTCTACATAGTTAAGGAGAACCGCATATTTTGGATTCAGGTCTATAACGAAGGGTACATCGGGATGGATTCGCTCCTAAGCAGAGACACGCATTTTTGTTATTCCGGTTCAAACCATAAACTGTGTGCGATGGCGCACTGGCTTCGCGAGACGGATGTCAACGGACACAATACGGGAGGAGAGGATTGTTATGTGTGGCAGACGATACTCTTTCCGATTACGATAGAGGATTTGAAATACCTGTACGGGAAACTGGACGATTCTCTTTATGAAATTGACGGCGAGACGATTTATGTCAAGTGTTTTGCGGAAACAGTTTCAGAAAACAAAAATACCGGATTGTATGAGCGAAGCTATGCATTGGACGACAATTATTACGCTGCGATTTTTCAAAACGGTGCCGGCCGCATTTCGATAAGGCTTGTTGACGCGGATAAAAAAATGGTTTACGCTGAGCCTGAAAAATGATAAGAGCGCGGCCTAAGCATCAGTCCCGCTAAAGATGGCAGAATTGCGGCGGAGATCATCAAAACAGACGGTACTTATTAGAAACGTACTACTCATTAAGACGGCGGAGACAAAAGAATATGAGTAAAAAGAAGCTGACCGCGGTATTACTGATTGCGGTTGTTGCGGTCGTGATTGCGGCTGCGGTTATCGCCGCGCTGACGTTGCAAAAAAGACAGATGCTGATTTCCGTGACCGCGGAAACCCGCGACAAAACCGTGCTGGATCTGGGAAAGTGGCACGGGAGATTCCTGACGACCGAAATTGTTTATACCGCGGTTATTTACGATATTGACAAGTTTGAGGATGCGTTCAAAAAGAGCGACAGGTACATTGAGAAGCTGAGCTTCACGGAGGACGACGGTACGAGGCTATACTATACCGTTTACGGGAATCACGCTTTTCTGCTGAGAATCAAAGGAACGAAGATTTACTTCGCGCCGATGGAGACGATCAATAAGCGCGCAGGCGGAGGGTATTATGTAGCCGACGTTTTTCCGGAGATGACCAGAATGCCCGGATGGTACTCGGAGTTCGAGTGGCAGTCGGGAAAGGTAAAAATGGCGGACATTCTCTTCCTCTACAGTTTGCTGCCGGACGAAGTATATGAAGTCCGCGGGGAAGAGCTTTACCTTAGGGTATTCGAAAAGACAGACGGCGGCGGATATGCGGCGTCTGACGAAACGTTCGTGAAGATCGGGGAGGACGGCGACGGCAGGATCCGGGCCGTTTATGTGAGCGAAAATGATTGAGATAACAAAAAGCTTCGGGAAGCATACAGTGCTAAGCAGCGCCTGCGCGGAGATCGAGCCATGCAGATTTTACCTGATTGTAGGCGAAAACGGCTCCGGCAAGACCACTCTTTTCAAGACTCTCAACGGCCTTATCAGACGCTTCGAGGGAACCACCGGCGGGAAGAAGTATATTCTCGTCGAGGACACGCCGGCCTTTTTCAAAACAAGATCGGGCGACGACAACCTGCGCTATTTTCTGAACAAAGAGGAGTACTTGAGGTCGCGGAAATACGTTCAAGACTTCCACATGGAGGACTATATAGACACGAAGTTCAAGACGTATTCCCAGGGAATGCGTAAAAAACTGGCGGTGGTCCTCGGTCTGTCGAAGAATGCGGACGTGCTCCTTCTCGACGAGCCCTCGAACGGACTTGACAGGAACTCGGTGGTCACGCTTCACAACGTTCTGAGGGAGTACAAAAAAGAGAGAACCGTTATCGTTGCGAGCCATGACGCGTCATTTTTCGACCCGGAGCTGGTGGACCGGATTCTGGTGCTGAAAGACAAGAAAATCGACGAGTACAGGGACGACCTTTTTGACTACTCCTACTATTTTGTCAGGACGAAAAACGAGCTGACCGCGGACGCGGCGATGATTGCGAGAAGACCGGGTCCCGACTCGTACGTCGTGAAGGTGATGCCGGGCGAGGAGGACAAAGCCGCCGCGTCACTGATTCCGTTCGGACTGCTCGAGTACAGAAAACTCGACTACGCCGACAGCTTTTATTCGGAGAATCTGCTATGAAGAAACAGTTTGGAGAAGTGTTGAAGAGTAAGGCTTTTGCCGTGTGGGTCGTGCTGGCTTTCATGGTGATGGCTGCGGTCGTAGTCACTTTTAAAGTCAATACGTCGGTCAGAACTTTCAGGTATTCTCTCGGAGACACCGACACGGTTGAAGACATCGACAGGGAAATTGACGACACCGAGAATGAACTTGCCGAACTCGAGAGTACGCCCGGATACGACAAGAGCCTTGCCCCCTATTATCGCGAAAAAATTCTTGTGCTTGAGGAACTGAAGCGGAACTTTCCTTTGGTCAAAGCGGACGAATTGTACCAGGGTCCGATGATGACCGGTGCGGAGGATTCCACGGCGTATCTGTTCAACCTGATAAACGTGGCGCTGTTCCTGTCGCTGGCGACGGCTTTCATTTTAAGCTGTGTGGTGATTACGCGTGAATTCGACGAAGGGGTGCACATTCACGTCTACTACGAGAAACGGACCCGGAACGTTCTTGCCCGCGGCGCGGTGGTGCTGATCTTCACGGTTGTGTTCTTTTTGGCAATGTATCTTTTTCTGTCCCTGGCGTCCGGAACGTATCCGCAGGTGTTCACGAAGGCGGTCGTGGTGGACAGGAACAGGGCGTATTTCATGGATATCGGCAAATACAAGACGGTCTACGGTCTGATCAGGTATTTGTATATGACGCTTTTCGGCGCGGTTACGTACGTGGCTGTCGCGATTACAGTGAAGAAAACGCTTCCGCACCTTTTGATATCCGCGGCTCTTACCGGGCTGGTCATCGCTGCCGCGGAATTTCTGCGGCGCGTTCCGGACTTTATAGGGCTCGGAGATTCCAACGGTATGACGTACGTGCCGAAATGGTACTACAATATCAGCGTTCTGTGGATTCTGCTGCCTGTGCTGGCGGTCGTGCTGGCGTTGGCGGCGTTTGAGAGGCAGGACCTGTAAAAAAGGCGGAATTTGATTTCCGGAAAATTCGGGAAATAAAAAGACGCCGGCCCGCGGGTGTTTTCCGGGGCCGGCGTCTTTTTTGCTTCCGCCGCGTCAGGCGGCGTTTTTGCCGTCAGGCTTTCTTCTCTTTTTCGAGTGCTTTGTAAACAAGCGCCGCAAGGGCCGCGCCGACAAACGGGCCGACGACAAATACCCAGACGTCCGCGATGGGGGCGGTGTTGCCGCTGATCAGGGCGATGAGGGCGGGACCGATGCTTCTGGCCGGGTTGACCGACGTTCCGGTGAGGCCGATGCCGAGAATGTGGACAAGCACGAGCGTGAGGCCGATTACGAGGCCGCCGAAGGAGCCGTGTCCGGCTTTTTTCGAGGTGACGCCGAGAATCGCGAGAACGAAGACGAAGGTCAGGACGCATTCGACGATGAGTCCCGCGACGATGCTGCCGTTCACGCCGCCGAGGCCGTTGGAGCCGAAGCCGCCTGTCTTGTCCTCAATTCCTCCGAGCTTGAATATTCCCAGGAGGATCCCGCCGCCCGCGAAAGCGCCGAGGATCTGGGCAATCACGTAGAAAATGAAATCCTTGAACGTCATACCGCCGCTGATGAGTACCGCGAGCGATACCGCGGGGTTGATGTGGCATCCGGAGATGTTGCCTATCGAGTAGGCCATGGCAACGATCACGAGACCGAAGGCGAGCGCGGTGAGAATGTATCCGCCGCCGAAGGATGCGTCGCATCCGACGAGCATGGCGGTTCCGCAGCCGAATGTCACGAGAACGCATGTGCCAATGAATTCAGCAATAAACTTCTTCATAAAAACCTCCTTGAAGTTTTTCGTTATTGTACTTTGATTATACAACCCGCGCGCGGAAAAGTAAACAAAAATCTCGGCCGCGACCCGTTACTGCTGCGGTTTCCTGTTGATAATATTCGCGGGAACGGGTAAAATACCCTTACAGAATGAGATTCACGTTTCCGGAAAATGGAGGTCAGGTGAAAATGAGCAAAAAGAAAGAAAACAGGCCGCGCTTCAGGGACAGGTTCCGCTACTGGTTCGACAACCGGATGGCGAACGGAAGCATGGGGCTGATACGCATTCTCGTCATTGCCACGATTCTTGTGATTGTAGTGATCGCGGTACTGATTCTTGTGTGCGGGTTCAGCGAGGACGGCGACGCCGGCGGGGTGTTCTGGGAGACCATGTCCACGGTCATAAACGCCTGGATGCCCTCTTATGAGGACGGCAGCATCGGGTACATTATTCTGATGGCGGTGGCGGCGATTGCGGGACTGCTCGTGACGAGCGTGCTGATAGGTATCTTTTCGACGGCGATCGAGGAGAAAATCACCGGGCTGAAGAACGGGAACTCCGCAATCATCGAAGAGAATCACATCGTGGTTCTGGGCTATTCCGAGGGGGAATTCACGCTGATCAGGCAGCTGGTTGACGCATCCGCGGACGACAGGCGCTGCATTGTGATCGCGGGCGACGCCGAGAGGTCCGAGATGGAGGAGGCGATCCGGGACAACGTCGAAATTCCGAAGAACGTCAGGCTGGTCTGCAGGAACATAGACATTTACGACCCGGCTTCGGTTAAGAAGTGCTGCGTCGAACACGCGCAGGCGGTGATCATCAACCCGAGGAACGACATCGACACGGTGAAGGCGCTTCTGGCGGTCTCTTCGGTTCTCGGCGAGAACGACGGCGGCGTGTACGTGTGCGCGGTGGTGTCGAGGGCGAGCTTCCTGCTTCCCGACGGTTTCAAGAAAAGGCGCGGAATTACGCAGCTGCTGGCGAACCGCATTCTGTCGAAGGTTATTGCTCATTCCTGCACTCAGCCCGGTCTCTCGCAGACGCTGATGGAATTCCTGGACTACGACGGCTGCAACCTGTGCGAGATCGGACTCGCGGACGCGGCGGGACTTACTTTTAAAGAGCTCACGGGAAGGCTCTCGGGCGGCGTGCCGATGGGTATCTTCAAAGAGAAGGAAGGCGGGCGCTGCGTGATCAACCCGGACCGCAATCTCACGGTCGAAGCGGGGGACAGGTTGCTTGTGTTTACCGAGTTCCCGGATGAGGTGTCGCTTGGCGCGCCGGTTGACGTTCCGCTGAAGGTGACTGCGGAGGCATTCCGCGGCGGTTTGGGAGCGGGGTCCGTTCTGATTTTGGGCGTCAACGAGGAGATAAAGACGGTTCTTGAAGAATTGCCCTATAATACGGGAAAAATCCGCATTGCCGGCGCGGACGCTGAAGCGCGTGAAGAGATTACGGAGACCTGTGACAGGCTTCGCGAAGAGGGGTGGAGAGACTATACCTTAGAGTTCGTGCGGGAGACGGTTCCGCGCCACCTCGAGTCAATGGCCGCTATAATCGGTGACTCCGCGCACGTCGTGCTTCTCAACGACCACGAAAAGGACGAGGACGAGGCTGACACCGAGAACATCCTGCGCATTCTGAACCTCAGAACGATCCGTGAAGAGAACGGGCTCGATTTCAGCATCACCGCGGAACTCAGGCGCGAGCTCAGCCAGCGCCTTGTGGATTCGGGCGACCTGACGGACTTCGTTGTCGCGTCGAACATGGTCTCGCTCTTCCTCTCACAGCTGGCCGACAGACCCAACCTCGAGTCGGTCTTCCGCGAGCTCATTTCCGACGAGGGCAACGAGATTTATCTGAAGAAGGCCCGGGAGCTGCGTCTCGTGAACGAGCTGACGGTGCGGGAGGCGAGAATCGCGGCGCTCGAACAGGGGTACGTTCTGATCGGAGTCATGGACGAGGAGAACGGTGTGATGACGCCCGTTTTCAACCCGCCAGTCGACAGAGTGCTGAAACTGGACGACGCGGACAGACTTATTGTCATCGGGAACGAATAAAAAAAGGCCGCGCCGCGTGGGTCGCGGCGCGGGCAACTGCAGGAATAATTATTAAAAGCGGGAAAACGGTTTGTTCCCGCTTTTATTTTTCTTTGTTTTTGGGGTTCACGCCCGCTTTTTTTGATTTTGAAGTTTTTGCGACTTGCGGAGCAGCTTTTGCGACATTCCCGACGGATTCTTTTCGGCGGCGGTCTTCTTTTTCGGCCTTTCGGGCGACTTCTTGACGGCTTCAAAGACGAAATAGCCGTCTGCTTCGGTGACCCTGCACCCGCCGAAAACCGCTTTCAACTTGTTCAAGTACCAGTCTTTGCGCTTTGTGACCATGAACAGCGCGCCGCCGGTCTTGAGGTGCGTGAACGCGCCCTCAATGAACCTTTTCGCGACAGAGAAGTCGGTGTGGTAGGGCGGGTTGGACAGGATAAAGTCGAAATCGCGGCACGGAACGGCGGAGTAGGCGTCGCCTGTAAAAAACGTGACGTTGGCAGGGCCGCCGAGATTCTGCGCGGCGTTGGTCCCGGTTATTGCGACGGCTTTCGGGTCGACGTCGGTGAAAACCACTTCAGCGCGCGGGAACTTCCTCGCCAGGAAAATGCCGGCGATGCCGCAGCCGCAGCCGAGGTCGAGGATTTTAAGCGTGTCATCGGGCTCCTGCGCGCTCACGTATGATTCGATTCCGGGAAGAGCCGCGGAGAGCATGGCGAGTGTTCCTTTGTCCGCGTGCGCGGGCGAGAACAGGCTGTCTTCCGTCTCGAAAACCATCTCTTCGCCTTCAATTTCAATTCTGTACACTTTCCGTGGGACCTCCTTTCCGGTTCATTATACACCGGGTTAAACGCCGGGTTGAACGCAGGGTTGAACGCAGGGTTGAACGCCGCTTTCAAAGCCGCATTTCAGGCGCTTTATATATTATCAAAACCGGGGGGCGCCGGGCAAGTCAAAAAAGTCAAAAACGCAAAAAACGCGTTGAAAACGGACGGCGGAAATGCTAAAATCGAACTGTACAAATGCTTACCGTGCAATTTGGGAAGCGCTGATTTAATAGCTATTTTTTCGAGCGCGACCCCGAAGCTGTATACAGATACTGCGAGTGGGGAGCTCTCGAAAAGCAAGCGGCAGCAAATCTGTCGAAAGACACCTTATTTGAGTAAAGTCGAGGAGAAACTAGCGCACTACATTCTAGTGTATGCTGTAAGTTGTTTGCCGCTTGCGTAAAGAGCATTTAATCAGCGGTTCCGCAGTTTTAGGAGGAGGGTATGAAAAAGGTCCTAACCGTTATAATAGCGGCCGTGCTGGCGGCGCTGCTCGTGACGGGCGTTTCGGCGGATTTCGACGAATACGGCCATCCCGACGGCTACGGCTCGGACAGATACCCTCAAAGGTACGGCGGAAGCGGTTCGAATATCAACAAAAACACCCTCGCGGACGGCATAGAAGTCGCCATGAGGGCGGATAAATACACTCTGGAAGGCGGGAAAGTAACTTTTACCGTTTCGATAGATAAATGGCCGGAGGGCGCGAAGGCGCAGCTTGCGGGCGTGACGCCGGCGTACGACGTGACGGTTTTCGATCCGGACGCGCCAACGGTTAACGGAACGTGGGGCGATATCAACGCCCGGATTCTTCTTGACAGTCAAACGCCAGGCTACACGGCGCCGGCAATTCCGCTCGATACTTCTTACGACGCACATAAGAATATGTACCTGCTCGCCGCCGCGTGGGAGGGTTCACGCCGGTTTACGATAGCGCAGTCGGCGGCACCGTGCGACTTTCTGGAGTTTTCGCTCGTTCCCAAAACGGCCGGCGTGCAGACGATCGTCTACGCCTACGTGCAGTTCGTGGACGGGAACAGGGAATTCGCGAAGCTGCTCGCGGTCAATATCGGCGAGAATCCGGCTATTCTTACCGCGGGAATTTCGGTCGGCGCCGACCTCACCCTTAACGTCTCGGCGTCCGTTCCCTATAGCAGGAACACCCCCTCGATGACGTTCACGCACGCGCGGTTCGGCTTTGAAACGCCTGACACCGTCACAGTGAACGGCTCAAAGGGCGACGACGGACTCTGGCATTTCCGCTATACAGGCATCGGGTGCCAGGCTATGACCGACAGGATTTCGTTCGAGCTGAAAGACGGCGACACGGTGCTGGACAGCCGCACGGATTTCACGGTCAGACAGTACGCTCAGAATCTTGCCGCGCGGTACACGGAATACGCGCCGCTTGTCGACTCAATGCTTCAGTTCGGGGCCCAGTCGCAGCTTTACGCCCACTACCGCACCGACGATCCCGCCGCGACGCCTGAAGCCGCGGTCGCGGTGCCTGAAAACAGCGGAATAACGGACGACAGCGTGTACGAGGAAAACGACCCCGCGAAGGCGATAACAGGCGCGTCTCTTCTTTTGTGGAACGCGTTTTCGTTCAAGTTTAAAACGGCGTCTTCGGACGGCGCGACGTTCGGGTTTGAGGACTCGGAAGAGCGGTTTCCGTGCGAGATCACAGTCGAAAACGGAGAAACTTATATTGTGACGCCGGTTGTGTCGCTCGCGAACCTCTTCCGGAACATCGTGGTCGAAAACGGTTCGAACCGGCTCATGTACAGCGGGAAGTGCTACATGGCAGGCGCGATTGACGACCCGGAGGCGGGAAATACGGTCAGGGCGCTTTACAATTTCTACGCCGAGGCGGTCAAAATTGCGGCGCGGCAGGGGTGACGTCACAGTCTTTTACGGTACATTCTTTATTTAGTGAATAAAAGCGGGGTTCCCGCATCAGTTCAAAATACGGTCAGTGAAAGGGGAAACAAAATGGATATCAAAGCGACAGCGGAACAACTCGTCAAGAAAATTCAGGGCGACGACAGCCTCCTCAAGGCCTTCAAGAGCAAGCCCGAGGACACGGTCAAAAAGCTCGTGAACAAGGACCTCAAAGGCGACATTCTGAAGCAGCTTGTCGACCTCGTCAAGGCGAAGCTCGGCCTCGACGGCGTCGCGGGAATCGCGTCAAAAATCGGCGGTCTCTTCGGCAAATAGAATTAAATTAGAATTTTCATATTGAAAAAAAGTTGCGGGCCAGCCCCCGGTTATTAAAAGGGGGCGGGCCCGCTGTGCGTATAACCTAATATAAGAATCAAACCACTATGCTTTTCGCCGCAAGTGTGAGCCTTTTTACGTTGAGCGACGTCAGCCACTCGATTTCGCGCGTTATGTTGGCGCGGAGGCGGTTCATGAGTTCGGGTATGGGGTAGCCGTACTTCAGGACGAGGTCGACTTCCATTGTGATGCCGCCGACGACGTTCGAGACGCGGAAACGGCTGATGCGGGCGACTGCGGGGGAGGACATCACCGAGTGCTCCATTATCTGGTATATCGCGTACTCCGAGATCGTGAAATTGCCGAGGTAGCTGAACGTGGGCCGCACGACTGACTTTTCGCCGGCGGATTCGACGTAGCCGCTCTTGTTCTTTTTGAGGACGTTAAGCGGGTCGAGGTAGATGCCCGAGAAGTCTTTCTTGAGTTCCATCGTGGGCACCGGGATGACGTGCTTTCCCTGGCTGCGGCGGGTGTTGAGCGCGAGCTGGATCTCCTCCGGAGTCGCGATGTCGGAAATGTAGATAGTCTCGTCTATCCCGTGAAGGCCGAGGCGCTCCGCGATCTTTTTGACCATGCCGTCGGAGGTGCCGAGAATAAGAACGCTGGAAGGGTTCGACGACTTGAGCGCGTGGGAGACCTCGAACGCGTGGTCGTCGTTCACGAAAACGGCCGTCTTTACGGAGGCGATGCGCGTTTTCTCTTTTTTTGCCGACTTGCCGCAGACGATGGTGCCGCCTTTGATGAGAAGGCCGTCGTCGACTATGTATTCGATGTTCTTTTCGCGGGCTATTCTGGCTGCGCGGTGGCTTTTGCCCGTTCCGCTCTCGCCGACAAGCGCGTAGATCTTCATGCGCTCACCTCCTTTTCAAATTGTTCTCCGGAAGCTTATAATTGTCTATATTTAGGTGAATATTACTTGATTATGTCGGTCTCGCCGGTCATCTTTAAAATGCCGCGGGGAAGGGCGTCGCGCGAATTGCCCCAGTCGGCTTCGGCGTTCCGGTAGTCGAACTTCTTGGTGAACCAGTCGACCTCGCCCTCGATGCGTTCAAGGTTGGTGACCAGAAGCGAAGTCACCGTGTCGCGGAATTCGTCCCGCGTCGAGCCGCCGAGTTTTTTGCCGGACTCCTCAAGCAGAAGCGCGGTGTGGGGAACGCAGAAGCCCTTTGAAGAGCGGAACTTCGCCCTGAAATCGCGGTCGGTCTTGTACATGTGGAAAATGATGTCGACGTAGCGGTCCATCGTGTAGTCGAGCTTTTTGCAGACGGCGCATTCTTTTTCGTGTGCGCGAAGGTACCTTACGAGAGGCTGGCTCGCGGCAGGTTTCGAGGCGTTCTTCCCGCCGAAAAGGCTGAACTTTTTGCGCTTTTCGCTATGATTTTCGCCTGACTCCGGATCCGGGGACGCGTCTTCTCCGGTGGTGCCGGTGTCCTTTGCCTGCGCGTATTTTTTGATGCGTTTCAGCTGTTCCTGCATGTACGTGTCGAGCATCAGACCCAGGCCGAGTTTTTTGGCCTGCGAGTTGTAGAGCATGTTGAAGTGGCGGCCGCAGAAACCGAGGTCGTTCGTGACGATGCGGGTGTCGGGCTCCATTAGCGAAGGTCCCGCGAAGTACTCGACGGTACTGTTTTCAAACCGTTTCTTGAGTTCGCAGACCGGGCATTCGCAGTCCGCCTCAAACGCCTCACTGACGGGAATTGTATAAATCGTATCGGCCATAAAGCGGCCCTCCTTTTCGAAAATGTGCGTGAATCCGTCTTTACGTGTTTATGATACCACTTTTTGCCCGAAAATGAAACAAAAATCGTGCAAACACGCCCCACACAAGCCTATTGATTTTTTTAGGGGGGGTGTATAATATAAATTGAAGGAAGAGCTTCGGACAATTGAATGTAAGCGCCTTCTTGATAATAATAAAGAAACGGAGGAAACCACGATGAAAAAATGCATTCTTTTAACACTTGCGATGCTGTTCCTTTTTGCGGGGGCAGGATGTTCGCAGCCAAGAATTGACGAAAATGACGAGGAACAATTGCATGTTGCCGGCGGAGAGTCAACTTCGGACGAAAACGCAAACGCTTCGGAACCGACTGCCAGGTATTTTATTAACGCATCCGACGCTGTGCAGGCAGATTTTTTTACAGGTTTGTCGGAACTGGGGCAACTTACCGCGTTGAACGGAGGCGAGGTCAAAAGGATTTCCTCAAAGAACGCCGCCGCGACAAAGGTTATCGATATTGACGGAGAGACTTACGAAGCGGAATACCAGTGGACAGAGACAGATTCAGGCGATCCGGAGGCGGAGAACGTTCTTTTCAGATACGGATCGTATGACCACTACAAATTAACAACCGACGCGTTTACGGTTGTTCTTGACTATTTGAGCGGCACTGATATGCTCGCCGGATATGTTTTTGAACCTGCCGACGAAACCGGGTATGAGGACGTTGAAATTGACCTCGATGAGGCAAGGAACGTTTTCAAGGGATTCGTTGCAGATACAATGAAGTATGACTTGTCGAAGTATTCGGCAATAAGAGAAATTGAAGACAGTGACGGAAGCTACTGCTTCATATACTCCGTGGAGACGGAAGGAATACCTACCAACGACACTATCGTCGTAGGAGTTGCGAGGAGCGGATACATATACGGGGTTTCTGCGAAAGAGGCGGGAATTTCCGGTTATTATGCGCAGCCTTCAATAGAAAAAGTCGAAGCCGGAATCAATTCCATACTCGAATATATGCACGAAAAGCTTGGCGATAAAGCAGAGGATACGGGAACAAGAAGCATCTGTTTCGGAAATGACGGCAAGATTTATGCGGCGGTAAAATTCGCCTCAAAATCCGGTCCGGACAATCTTGCGACCGCATTCACCGTTTACACGCAGATTTGATTTTCTCCCTGATTTGGAACAAGATAATACCCGGTTGATTTTAGTGCCGGACGCGCCGTCGAAAAATGGTGGCGCGTCCGGCTTTATGTGCTTTGGGAAAGCATGATTCATTTCTTCGCGGAAGTCTTCGCGGAAGCGGCTTTTTCTATTCACTTTCCGGCGAAAAACTGTTATAATAAAAGTGTGTAACTGTTTTCGGACAGCAAAAAAAGCACACCGGCGCAGGCGCGACGGAAAACGGAGAATGCGAAATGAATTACATCGGAACCCGATCCAAACTCAAAAAGTACGGTCAGTTGCACGTTCTCGACCACTACAAAGAACTTGACAGCGCCGAGAAAAAGGCGCTGCTCGCGCAGGCGGCAGGCATCGATTTCGAAAAAGTGCTGAGCCTTTACAGGCACGCTTCCGGCGGCGAACAGGGAGACGCGGCGGAGAATAATTTTAGTTTCGAGCCGCTTCCTTATACGGATAAGGCGTCGCTTCCCGCGGAGAAACTCGCGGAATACGAAAAGGCCGGTGCGGACATAATGGCGCGCGGAATGTTCGCGGCAGTCACGATGGCGGGCGGACAGGGAACGAGACTCGGCCACAACGGCCCGAAGGGAACCTTCGACATCGGTCTTTCCTGCCACAGATCGCTTTTCGAGATACAGTGCCGCCGGCTCGCCGACGCCTCCGCGAAGTACGGCAGAACGATTCCCTGGTACATTATGACGAGCCGCGAGAACGACGCAGACACGCGGGCGTTTTTCGAGGCGCACGGCTTTTTCGGCTACCCGCGCACGGAGATCAGGTTTTTCGTGCAGAACATGCTTCCGATGGTGGGCTTCGACGGGAAAATCATTCTCGACAACCCGGGACACATTAAAGAGGGCGCGGACGGCCACGGCGGCGTTTTCGCGGCGCTCAAGTCTTCGGGCTGCTATGCGGATATGCGCAAACGCGGTATCAAATGGGTTTTTGTCGGCGGCATCGACAACGTGCTGCTGAAGCTCGCGGATCCGGTTCTCGTCGGGTTCGGTGAAAAGAGCGGTGCGCCGGTAGCCGCTAAGTCGCTTGTGAAGCGTGACGCCAAAGAGGGCGTGGGCGTTTTCTGCAGGCGGAACGGGAGACCGTACGTGGTAGAGTATACCGAAGTTTCGGACGAAATGGCGGAGGCGCGCGGCGCCGACGGTCAGTTTGTCTACGGCGACGCGCATATTCTCTGCAACCTTTTCAGCATGGACGCGATAGGCGACATTCTCGAAAACGCGGACGGCCTTCCGTACCACGCGGCGCGGAAAAAGACTCCTTACGTGGGAGCGGACGGTGAAATTCATACGCCGGACAAGCCGAACGCGTTTAAGTTCGAGTCGTTCATTTTCGACGCTTTCGGGAGATTCGACGACCTGGCGATTTTGAGGGTCGACCGTGAGAGCGAGTTCGCGCCGGTCAAGAACCGGGAGGGGAACGACAGCCCGGAGACGGCGAGAAAGATGTACCTCGCGCAGTTCGGAGAGTAATCAAACAGCAATAACGGGACGTTAATCAAGCGGGTGCTTATTAAACGAAAAGGAGCAGGCACGTGTTATGAACAAAGGACGGAATATTCTGCTGATAATGATATGTCTCCTAAGCGTCAGCGTGCTCGCGTTTTTTACTCTTTTCGAGAGGGACAACACCCAGGGCGTGGCCGACGGCGTCAGGTATATAGTCGTTTCCGAACAGGACGGCGTCAAAACACTGGAGTTTTATTTTGAGGAGCCGGGAAGGGTCGAAACGGGCCTTGCGTCGGACGACGGCGAGGTCGTGACGGTTTCGGTCGACGGCAGCGATTTTTCGTACACTGTCGACAAGACGGAGTTCGCGGTGACCGCCTTTAAGGACGGCGCGAAAACGGACGACCCGGAGGCGTTCGGAACGTACTCCGAGAAACTTATTAGGATGATCGTCAAGGGCAAGGACAGGTTCGTGAAGTTCTGGCAGGCGGCGATCGTGGCGGTCGTTGCGCTCGCGGGCGGACTGATAATTCTTTTTGCCGAGGAGATCTGGCACATTGTCTACAAGAAGGGCGAGGACGAGGTGCCCGAGTGGAAGAATATGAACGGTATCAAGGCGGCCGGCGCGTGCGTGATCGCTGTCGCGGTGGTGCTGCTGGTCATATTCATTTTGATTTAATTTGATTTCACGCGAGCGTGCGGGCGGCGCGGAGAAGTGCCGCGGGAGAAAAATGGCAGTTAACGAAGAATTCATTTCCCGAATATTGAGCATCTGCGAAGCGTACGCGGACGAGCCCATGTCGCGGCATACGACCTTCAGAATCGGAGGCCCCGCCGACGTTCTGGCCGAGCCCGCTTCCGTCGCGCAGCTGAAGGCGGTCATAGATCTCTGCGGGGAGAAAAACGTGCCGTTTACCGTCATCGGAAGGGGCAGCAACGTTCTCGTGAGCGACGGCGGCGTGAAAGGCGCGGTGATCAAGCTCGGGCCGAAAATGTCGTCCGTAAGGTTCGAAAACGGCAGGATATACGCTGAGGCGGGCGCGACTCTCGCTTCGGTCTATTCATGCGCGTACGCGAACGGTTTCGCGGGGTTTGAGAAGCTCGCGGGCATTCCGGGTTTCGTGGGCGGCGCGATCAGAATGAATGCCGGCGCGTACGGAATTGAAATTAAAGACGTTCTGGAGTCGTGCGACTTCCTGGAAAACGGTGAACTCAAAACGGTCTCCGCGGAGGAGGCGGGCCTCTCCTACAGGCACAGTATTTTTTGCGACAGGAAGGACGCGGTGATCGTCTCCGCGGTCTTCAAATGTGAAAACAGGGCGGAAAGCAGGGAGGAAATTCTCAGGGAGTACCTCACGTATTCCGCTAAAAGAAGGGAAAGTCAGCCGCTCAACATGCCGAGCGCGGGAAGCACGTTCAAGCGTCCGGCGAACGGATTCGCGTCGCGGCTCATAGACGAGGCGGGGCTCAAGGGCTTCCGCATAGGCGACGCCGAGGTATCGACAAAACACGCGGGCTTCGTGGTGAACAGGGGCGGCGCGACGGCGGAGGACGTTCTGAAGGTGATCGAGGCCGTCAGAAAGACCGTTTTCGAGAAGACCGGAGTTACTCTGGATCCCGAGATCGTCTATTTGGAGTAGCCGCCGGAGAACCGACCGCACGGGAAATCGCGTCTTCGCGGCGCGTGAATCGCATTTTTTAGTAAGACAGGGAAACCTTTACCAACTTCGGAGGAAAAATGGGCAACGACATTATCTACATTTTCGGTCACAGACATCCCGACACCGACTCGATCTGTTCGAGCATCGCGTACGCGGACCTCAAGCGCAAGCTCGGTATCGACGCGGAGGCGCGCAGACTGGGCGAGATAAACAAGGAGACCGCGTTCATTCTCGACTACTTCAAGCTGCCGGTGCCGCCGATCCTCGAGACGGTCAAAACGCAGGTGTGCGACCTCAAAATCGACCGCGCGGAGAAGCTCTCGCCGAACACGACCATTAAAAAGGCGTGGAACATTATGGAGCGCTCCGAGACCAAAACGCTGCCGGTGGTCGATGACAACGAGAAGCTGATAGGCATCGTCTCCATGTCCGACATCACCGAAAAATATATGGACGCGTTCAACTACAACGCGGTCTCGGCCTACGGCACCAAGCTCGACAACATTATGGAGACGGTGAACGCGGACCTGGTTGCGGGCGACGCCGAGAACTTCACTGCGAAGGGGAAGGTGATCGTGGCGGCGGGGCTTCCCGAGACGCTCGAGGAATACGCCGAACCGGGGGACATCGTCATCACCGGCGACCGCGAGGACATTCTGCTGGCGGCGATCAAAATGGGTGCGGGGTGCATTATCGTAACCTGCGGCCACACTCCGGACGAGAAGGTGCTGAGCGCGGCGAAGGATTCGGGAACGGTCATCGTCACGACGGCGCTCGACACGTACACCACGGTCAGGCTGATCAACCAGAGCATTCCGGTCGGCTCGATAATGTGCCGCAACACCGACAAAAACCACATCGTAAGCTTCCACATCGACGACTACGTCGAGAACATTCGCGACCAGATGGGCAAAAACCGTTTCAGAAGCTATCCGGTTCTCGACAGTGAAGACCACGTCTGCGGGTTCATTTCGCGCTTCCACCTGATTTCGCAGCGCAAAAAGCGGGTCATTCTCGTCGACCACAATGAAAAATCGCAGACCTGCCCGGGCATCGAAGAGGCCGAGGTTCTTGAGATCATCGACCACCACAAGCTGGGCGACCTCACCACAACCGCGCCGATTCTCTTCAAGAACGAGCCCCTCGGCAGCACCGCGACTATCATCGCGAACATGTATGCCGACCTCGGCAGGCGCCCCTCGCCTCAGATAGCGGGAATCCTCTGCGCGGCAATCATTTCCGACACGCTCAAGTTCGAGTCGCCCACGTGCACCGATTTCGACAGGCGCACCGCGGAGAGGCTGGCGCAGATCTGCGGCATCAACATCGACGAGTTCGCGGACAGAATGTTCACGGCCGGCTCCGAACTCAAGGGCAAGACCGCCAAAGAGATCTACAGCCAGGACTTCAAGCGCGTTTCGTTCAACGACTACCACTGCGGAATCAGCCAGATCACGATTCTCAACATGGACTACATCAAGGACGAAAAGCCGGGCATCCTCGAGTATATGGCCGGCGAGGCGGCGGGTTCGAGCGGCTTCGACCTGCTGGCACTGATGATCACCGAGCTCTCCAAGCGGAAGACCGAGATGTGGATCACGGGAAGGCTTTCCGACGTCGTGAGGCGCGAGCTACTGATGAAGCCGGACGAAAACTGCATCAAATTCGACCGCCTGATGTCCCGCAAGAAGGACGTCATCCCGCTCATCGACTCGGCCATCGAGAAGATCCACCTGCAGTAAACCGCGCGGATAACGGCGGACGGCGCTTATAAAATGCGCGCGCATGCCCCAAAATACGGATTAACGTGCCCCGGGGAAGTTTTTCGCTTGACTTGAGCCGGGGAAGAATGTAAAATAAAATGAAGTACGGTAAACTCTTTCAGAGCTCACGGAGGGATTATCTTATGAAGAGATTTTTGGCGATATTGACTGTGATTTGCATTGCGCTGTGCTTTTTGACGGCGTGCGAGGAGAAGGTTGAAGAACCGGAACCGAGCCCGACGCCTGTCATCATTTCAGAGCCTACCGAAAGCAAATTGCCTGATATAGAGCTTGAATATGACGCGACTAAGTTTGTAATGGAGGGCGTCGTTCTTGTCGCGTACATCGGCGGCGAAGAGGCTGTTGAAATTCCGGACGGCACCATGGTCATCGGCGCGAACGCGTTCAAGGACTGCAAGGAGATCAAGAGCGTAAAGCTTGTCGACTCGCTCACTCAGATCGACAGATGCGCCTTCGAGGGCTGCACCTCGCTTGAGACGGTGGCGATCCCGAAGCTCGTGAAAGTTGTCGGCGAGTACGCGTTCAGGGGCTGCACCGCGCTTCAGACCGCGGAAATGAAGACCAACGCGACCAACGTAGGCAGGGGATGCTTCGAGGACTGCACGGCTCTCGAAAAGATCACCTTCTCGAACTCGATGGTAACAGTCAACGACGCAATCTGCAAGGGCTGCAAGGCGCTCAAGGAAGTCGTTCTTGTCGCCGCGAAATCGATCGGCAGCTACGCTTTCTACGGCTGCGAGGCGCTCACCAAAGTCGACGCTCCCGCTTGCGCGACGATCGGCGAATACGCTTTCTACAACTGCGCGGCGCTCGGAACCGAATCCTCTTCCGGCGGCGAATTCTCGTCTGTCGTGACCGCGCTCGGCTCCCACGCGTTTGACGGCACCTACTGGCTCGACAGCAAAAAAGAGGCCGCCAAGACGCCCGCAAAGGCCTCCGAGGCGTACGTTATTATAGGAAAGGGCGTGCTGGTTCACTTCTCCGGCGTGCTTCCCGAAAACACGGAATACGATCCCTCGTCCGTGAAATTCGACACCCGCGTAAAGGTTATCGGATCCGAGGCGTTTGACGAGCTCAAGGACGTCGCGGAGACGCTTGAAATTCCCTCCACCGTAATAAGAATTGAAAAGGACGCGTTCAAGGGCTTCACGAAGCTCGAGAGCGTCAAGATAGCCAACACCGTTCCGGTCATTCCGGAAGGCGCTTTCGAGGACTGCGCGGCGCTTAAGACCGTTGTTCTCGCGGGCAAGACCACAGAAATCGGCGACCGCGCCTTCAAGGGCTGCACCTCGCTCGAATTTATAGGCGAAGAGTCCAAGACTTCCGCCGCGACTCCCGCGCCTGCCGCGACGCCCGCTCCCGATGAGAGCGCGGCTCCCGAAGAGAACGCTGACACCGCGGCTCCCGAAGAGGGCGCTGACTCCGCGGCTCCCGAAGAGGGCGGCGACGCCACCGCGGAACCGGTAGAGAACACCGAAGCACCCGCGGAAGAGGCGGAAGCTACCGAAAAGCCGGCAGACGACGGCAAGGAACCCGCCAAACTCACAGGCGTGAAGCTTCCCGCGACGCTCGTTACCGTGGGCAGCGAGGCGTTCAGATACTGCGAAAAACTCGACTCCGTCAAACTCGGCGCGAACGTCGAGTCGATCGGACGCGAGGCGTTCGGCGGATGCAAGGGCATCAAGTCGTTCGAGGTTGGCGGCAAGCTCGCCAGAGTGGGCCTCAACGCGTTCGAGGATACCGAGTGGTTCGAGAGCTGGAACGGCGGCGAGGAGGGCGACTTCCTGATTATAGGCGACGGCGTGCTCATTAAGGCGGTCGACGGCGCGTTCCCGGTCAAGGCGGCAGAGGAGGCCGAACCTGCAGAGGCAGGCGAAAACGGTGAAGATGCGGAAACTGCCGAAACCACAGAAGCCGCGGAAGTTACGGACCCGCTCAAGGGCGTGAAATCCGTCTCCGTGACGCTTGACGGAATCGACAAGGTCGACGAAAAGCAGTTCTACCACAGCGAGCTTCCTTACGCGGTCGTCATTCCCGGAACCGTGAAAACCATTGCCGACTACGCGTTCTACTACGCCGAAAACCTCACCGAAGTCATTATCGAGGACGGCGTCGAGGTCATCGGGAACAGCGCGTTCTACGGCTGCAGGAACCTGAAAGACATCGTGATCGCGGATTCCGTTCGTGAAATCGGCGACTACGCGTTCTACGGCTGCGCGGACCTCGCTTCGATCGAGATTCCCGAGACGGTCGAGAAAATCGGCATGATGGCGTTCTACAACTGCCTGTCGCTCGAAGACCTCGCGGTTCCCTCCGCGATTTCGGACGTCGGCGCGTACGCGTTCACCAACACGCTCTGGTTCGACAACGCGACCGAAAAGTTCCTGACGGTCGGCGACGGAGTCATGGTGAAGTACCACGCGTTTGAGGACAAGACCGAGATTACCGCTGCGGACGGCGTCAGGAAGATCCTCGGCGGAGCCTTCACGGGTACGTACAGACTCAAGGAACTTGTGCTTCCGGAGAGCATTACCGAACTCGGACCTTACGCGATGAGCGCCTGCACGACGCTTGAGAAGATCACCGCGAAGGGCGTTACCACGGTGGGTGAGAGAGCGTTTAACTACTGCACCTCGCTGGAGACCCTCGAGCTCGGCTCCTACACTGCCGCGGACGATGCGTTCACAGGCTGCGACAAGCTGGCTCATTAACAAGCTGGCCCATTAATTGGTTACTATAATATTAAGGACCGTCCTTGAGGCGGTTGAAGAAGGGGCGCCCGCGTTCGGGCGCCCCGTTTTGGTAATAAAAAAGTCCGGCGCGCTAAGGATTTCGTTGCGCGCCGGACGTTGCTTTCCGGGTTATTTAAGAAATGATGAAGCGTCAATCTTTGTTCTTGATGTATTCGCCGTGGCGCTTCAGGGAAGCCTTGATGGCCTCGAAGCTCTCCTGGCTCAGGTCGTGTTCGATCTTGCAGGCGTCCGCGGTGGCTGTCGCCTCGTCCACGCCGAGAGTCATCAGAAGGGAGGAGAGCACAAGATGGCGCTCGTAGATCTCCTCGGCGATGGAGCGGCCCTTGTCGGTAAAATCGATGTGGCCGTCTTCGTCAAAGGTTATGCAGTTCTCCTGGCGCAGCTTTCCGAGGGCGCGGCTGACCGAGGCTTTCGAGACGTTCATCTCCGCAGCCACGTCGACCGACCTCACGGCCTCGTGCCTGTTTTTGAGAATTAGAATTGTTTCCAAGTACATTTCGCCTGATTCGTGCATGATAAGGTCTCCTCAACTACTTTAAGATCCGCCTGAATTATACAACTTTCCCGGAAAGCGTTCAAGTGCGAACGCCTTTTTTTGATTTTCCCGTGGTTTTCCCGCAGTTTTCCCGACGTTTTCCAGCAGTTTTCCGGCAGTTTACTCAAAAAACGTCAAAAAAACGCTTGACAAGTTAGCGGCGGCTAACTATAATTAACGAAGGCGGTTAGCTGAGACTAACTGCACGAAACAGAAAGGAAGTGACGGTATGCTCCCGCTCAATTTAGCCGTTCAGGACGAAGAGCTGATAATCAAGAAAATCGGGGGAGGCGGTGACGTCAAAAGGCACCTCGAGAACCTCGGACTCGTCGTCGGCAGCCCTGTCACGCTTGTGGCCGTCCGCAGCGGCAACGTTATTGTTAAAGTCAAGGAGTCGAGACTTGCGCTCAGCAGCGAGCTCGCGAGAACCATTATGGTCTGAAAAGGAGGAAACGCACATTATGGAAACACTGAGAAATGTTAAAGTAGGAAGCACCGTGAAGGTTGTGAAGGTTCACGGGGAGGGCGCGGTCAGGCGCAGGATCATGGACATGGGCATCACGCGCGGAACCGTTCTTTATGTGAGGAAGGTCGCGCCGCTCGGAGATCCGGTCGAGCTGAACGTTCGCGGGTACGAGCTCAGCATCAGGAAGGCAGACGCCGAGATGGTCGAGATCGAACCGGTGTCGGAGTCGTAAAAGATATTTCCGGGAAATACGCCGGGGCCCGGAGCGCGGCTCCGTTTTTTAAAACCCTTGCGGTTAGCGGCGGCTAACCATTCCCGCTAAGAATAAGTAAAAAAGAATTCAGAAAGGAAGTACTGTTATGAATTTACGTATAGCCCTCGCGGGCAACCCGAACAGCGGTAAAACGACGCTATTCAACGCGCTGACGGGTGCAAACCAGTACGTCGGCAACTGGCCCGGCGTCACTGTCGAGAAGAAAGAAGGAAAACTGAAAAAGCACGACGACGTCACGATCACGGACCTGCCGGGCATCTACTCGCTCTCGCCGTACACCCTTGAAGAGGTCGTCGCGAGAAACTACCTGATTGGCGAGCGCCCGGACGCGATTCTGAACGTCATCGACGGAACGAACCTCGAGAGAAACCTCTACCTCACTACGCAGCTCACCGAGCTCGGCATTCCCGTAGTGGCGGCGGTCAACATGATGGACGTCGTCAAAAAGAAGGGCGACAAGCTGAACTCGGAGGAGCTCTCAAGGCAGCTCGGCTGCAAGGTGGTCGAGATTTCTGCACTTAAGGGAACGGGCGTCTCGGAGGCGGCAGAGGCGGCGATCGAGGCCGCGAAAAACGGCAAGACCGTGCCGAAGCACAACTTCTCGGGTCCCGTTGAGCACGCGATAGCGCACATCGAGGAGGCAATCGTTCACGACCTTCCCGAGGAGCAGCAGCGCTGGTACGCAATCAAGATTTTCGAGCGCGACTCCAAAGTCATCGAACAGCTGGGCATTACGCCGGAAAAGCTCGAACACATCGAAGCCGACATCAAGGCGGCCGAAAAAGAGCTCGACGACGACGCGGAGAGCATCATCACGAACGAACGCTACATCTACATCACCGAGGCGATTCAGGGCTGCCTTAAAATTAAGGACAAGAGCAACCTCAGCGTATCGGACAAGATCGACAAGGTGGTCACGAACCGCTGGCTCGGCCTTCCGATTTTCGCGGTCGTGATGGCGCTGGTGTACTGGATCTCGATGGTCGGCGTCGGTCTTGCGGCAACCGACTGGATGAACGACGGCGTTTTCGGCGACGGCTGGCATCTTTTCGGAATAGGCAGCAAGTCGTACGAGGCGGTTTCCGAAGAGTACGGTGACGCGCTGGCGGCGTTGCAGGCGTTCTGCGACGTAGACCCCGAGGCGGAGGATTTTGACGCCGCCGCGGCACTGGCGGAAATAAAGGGCTTCACCACGGCTGAAAAATCGGCTGAAATCGAAATTGAAGACGAGGAAACGCTCGCAACCGACACGAAGACCGTTTACTACGATGAGATACCGGCGGACGCGGACGAAGACGCGACAGTGGGAATAACGTTCGTCGACGCGGTAAAGTATTTTGAAGAAAAGGGCTTCGACGCGCCTGATCCGGCCGACCACGGAGTCTGGGTTCCCGGCATTCCGGTACTTGTTGAAAGCCTCCTCGACAAGATCGGATGCGCCGACTGGCTCAAAGGCCTGATCCTCGACGGTATCATCGCCGGTTTCGGCGCGGTGCTCGGCTTCGTTCCCCAGATGCTCGTTCTGTTCCTGCTCCTCGCGTTCCTTGAGGGCTGCGGATACATGGCGAGGATCGCGTTCGTGCTCGACCGTATTTTCAGAAAGTTCGGTCTCTCGGGCAAATCGTTCATCCCGATGCTCATCGGCACGGGCTGCGGCGTTCCGGGCATAATGGCCTCACGAACGATCGAGAACGAGCGCGACAGGAAAATGACGATCATGACAACGACGTTCATTCCCTGCAGCGCGAAAATTCCTTTCATCAGCATGATCGCGGGCGCGATTTTCGGCAACAGCTGGCTCGTGGCGGTCTCTGCGTACTTCATCGGAATGGCGGCGATCATCATCTCCGGTATAATGCTCAAAAAGACGAAGCCCTTCGCAGGCAAGCCCGCTCCGTTCGTTATGGAGCTCCCGGCTTACCACTGGCCGACCGTGGGCAGCGTTCTCCGCTCAATGTGGGAGCGCGGCTGGTCCTTCATTAAAAAGGCCGGCACGGTCATCCTTCTCTCCACGATACTCGTATGGTTCCTGACATACTTCGGAGTTGTAGACGGCACGTTCAGGATGCTCGCCGAGGAAGAGATCGAGAACTCGCTGCTTGCATACGCGGGCAGGGCGGTCGCGTGGATCTTCGCTCCGATCGGATTCGGCACGTGGCAGGCGACGGTCGCGTCGATCACCGGACTTATCGCGAAAGAGAACATCGTCGGTACAATGGGCATCATCTACAGAACCGCTGGCTCCACCGTTTACGCGGCACTCAGACAGGCCTTCGCGCCTCTCGCAGGCTTCTCCTTCCTGGTGTTCAACCTCCTCTGCGCGCCCTGCTTCGCGGCTATCGGCGCCATCAAGCGTGAGATGAACAACGGAAAGTGGACGTGGTTCGCGATTCTCTACCAGTGCGGCTTCGCGTACGCGATATCGCTGATGATCTACCAGATCGGCAACATTTTCACCGGCAACGTCAACGTGATCGGACTGATCGCGGCGCTCCTGGTCCTCGGCCTGTTCATCTACATGCTCTTCATCAGAAAGTACAAAGAGGCCGAGACGCTCGAGGGCAAGGTCGTTGTCGCGAGCAAAAAAGACCGGAAAAACAGGAAATAAAGTAATCCGGCGGTTGAAACCGGAAATTGTGGCGGATTCTAAAGGAGATGACGGAAAATGTTTCAATGGCTCGCTGAAAACGCGGGAACGATAATCGCGGCGGCTGTTGTACTGGCTGTCGCGGGGGCGGCAGCGGCGTCGCTCATCGTAAGCCGCAGAAAAGGCAAAAGCGCGTGTTCGGCGTGCGGCGGCGGTTGCGGCTGCGGGTGCTCCGGGTGTCCGATGAGCGGGAAATGCCACGCCGGGAAGAGCGGCTGATGAAGTTTTAATCGATAATTTATTAAAAGGGAGGCGGGCGCTTCGGTAAAATGGGGCGCCCGCCGTTTCCTGTTTACTCGGCGAAGGCTTTTTGATATAATGGGCGCGTGGCGGCGCGCCGCCTTCCACAACAAAGGTTTTCTAAAGCAAAGGGTGCCCTATGAAAAGATTTGCCGGTATTGCGATATTGATCCTTGCGGTCGCCTTGTTCACGGCGGCTGCTTTTGCGGGCTGCAGAAGGAACCCGGAGCCCGTTCACCCGGCGGAGACCGGCACGGCCTCTTCAGGCACAAACGCCCCTTCAAACACTGACGATCCGTCACAAACGAACAATCCGTCCGGAACGGTCGAAACAACGGCGCCCGCGGAGACGAACGACCCCGAAAACACGAAAAATCCGGAAGGAACGGACAAACCTGCGGCACAAACCGCGGCACCGACACCCACGCTCGACCCGGGCGAGGTCAACCTTGACGAGACTCCCACTAAAACCCCGGACAACACGCCCGCGGAAAATCCGACAGAAACTCCGGAGGTAACCGAAGCTCCCACCGTGCCGCCGACGCCCATTCCCCACGGGGAAGGCCCCTACACCGGCTTTGCGGGCAAGACCTACGACAAATTCGACGGCCTTGATTCCAACGACGACCTGATCGCGATCGACAATACCCTCAACCGCCTCATTTCTAAAGACATGACGGACGTCGAGAAGATCCGGCGCATTCACGACATGATGGTTACGGAATATTACTACGACACCTCGTATCTTTCACGCAGCGCATCGACCCTTCTCGCGACGGGAACGGGCGTCTGCCAGGCCTACGCGGAGCTGTTCGCGGTCTATATGGAAGAGGCCGGGTTTGAGACGAAAATGGTGACGGGAACCGCCGGAGGCGACGCCCACGCATGGAACGCGGTGAAGTTAAACGGCGCATGGTACTACGTGGACGTGACATGGGACGACCCGCTGATCAACGGCACCTCAAACTACCCGGACGGCAAAAACCTCAGGTACAAGTACCTGCTGGTTCCCGAAACCGTGATTTCTGCCGACCACCAAAACGACGAAGCCCTTCCCGCGCCGGCCGGAACATCCGAATCGCTGCAGGCGGAAGCCACCGCGGCCAAACTTGCGGAACTCGAGAACGAACTTCGCGCCAAGTGCGCAACCGCCCCCTCGGGAACGGCCTTCCTGGTCGCTTCCGCGTCCGACAGGGAACAGGTGGAAACCGGCGTTGTCGAAGCTCTCAGAGCGACCGCGCTGGCAGGCGGCAGAACCTACAAGGTCACCGTCTACTGCCTCAAGGACACCGTGGACGTGAACGAACTCATGCAGGAGGTCTCTTCCCAGCTCGTGAACGAGGCAGCCCACGCTTTCCAGACGTCGGTCAGAAGTTCGGCCAAGGTCGTGAATTCGGAATTCCTGTCGTCGATCGAGATCGAAGTTAAAGAAGGGTAAATAAGGGCGGAATGATTGTTAAGTAAACTTACGCATGAAGCTTTATATATAAGAAACCGGGAACGCGTCGGAAATCAATCTGTCCGCGTTCCCGGTTTCATTTATTACTCTTCCACTTTCACTTTCACGCTAAAACTCAGCCCTCCGGCAATCGTGACTTTGACCTCCGCGCTTCCCGCCGCCAGGGGAGTGATTATGCCGCGGCCGTCCACCGAGATCACGGCGGGGTCGGAAACTTCGTAAGTGACCGGGAATTTCTTCGCCGAGATCATCTTTCCTTCGTTTGTGGCCTCGGCCCAGGTGTTGTCGGAAAAGCGGGCCATTCCGCGGATTTGATGGCGGTGCTCGTCAGAGAGCTTGAGCGTGTATTCTGAGACCATGGGAGTGAATTCCTTCACCGTTTTCTTGAAATCGCCCCTGAATTCCGAGTAGTCGCCCCTTATATACACCTTGAACGAGTTCTCGAAGCTGCCGTAGCGCACCGTGACGCAGGTCTCGCCGGTATTGCCCTTTGTATAAATCTTGTTGTCTTTTACCGTTATCAGGGAAGCGTCGTAGCCGGAATAGCGCAGCTTTTTGTAATTGGTGATTTCGTGGGAGGCCAGCATCGGGTCCAGCCACACGAAGTAGATTTCGTACTCCTCAACGTCCTTGTACAGCTCCACGATCTTTTCATACGGCGCGATGCCTATGGCGGGCGGGTCGGGGTCGCGTTCTTTGAGGTAGCCTTCCTTGCGGATCGAGCCGCCGGACTCGCTTTCGCGAACAGGACCTTTGTAGAGCCCGAGGCTCACCTTTTGGAACGCCGTGGCCCACTTTCCCCAGTTGTTGCCGGCGCCGTCGCTGAAGGCGTAGCCCACAAAAAGCGGGTCCTTCAGCTGGATGTGTCCGTCTGGGCGCTTGCTGACGCCGAGGCTGTGCATGAACATTATCAGGTCGCGGGTCAGGAACTGCGTCTCCCGGAAGCTGATGCCGTCCTCCGACTCGAGAATGACAATGCGGCTGTCCGCCGAGTGACCGTTGCGGGTCGTGAAGCCGACGAATTTGCCCGCGTCCTCCAGGTAGGCGACGTCGCACGAATCCTGACCGTCGGTTTTCACGCAGGCCTCGCCCCGGTAAGTGAGCTTCGCGGGCCAGTCTTCGGATGTGTCGGAAGTGGCGACGCGGACGCAGTCCCTGTCGGGGCAGCACCAGGTATAGTAAAAATACAGAACGCCGTTCACGACCGTCATGCTGGGCTCGCCGGCGCCGTAGAAGGAATCTCCTTCGTCGTAGTATATCACCGGAGCGGGGTCGCCGCCCCAGCCGCTGCCGTTCCATTTTTCGTACGGCCCCGCGGGGTCTTTCGAGCGCGCGACGAAGACGTTGTTGCTGACGCCTCCCTCCACGATAGTCGAAGTGTAGCCCAGGTAGTACCAGCCGCCGAAATAAACAACTCCCGGGTCGCAGCAGGAGTAGCGGTCCATGGAGTCGGGGGTGGGCACAAGCACCACCTTTTCCGTGCCGAAGTGAACTCCGTCGGGTGAGTGCCTGTACGTGATCCAGTCCCACTCGCCGTTGTAGCCGTTGGTCGAGAACCAGGCGTCGCAGGAACCGTCGGCGTAGTAAATAATCGAAGGCCCGTAGCGGTATCCGGAGACGTCGACCGGCGGTGCATAGATGATTTCGGGTTCGCCGGCGGCGGAAATCTGAACGTGTTCGTCCGGGTCGGGAACCGCGTCCGGAAGGGTGTCCTTAAAAAGAACAGGCGTTTTCGAGCCGCAGCCCGTGAGAATCGCGGAAAGCACCGCAAGCAATACTAATAATAAGACGAACGCAGCCGCGACAGTATATTTTTCCTTGCCGGGAATGGATTTCATGGTCAAAGTCCTCCTCAAACCGCCGCCCGCTTGCTGCGACCGGCCGGCAGCTTAATGGTAGCACAATCGGGAGGAAAGAACAATTTGAAATGTGAAAAGATAGGGGCCGCGGAACGCCGGATGTGAGCTGAAACAATATCGCAGCCGCCCCATTCCTTATTTCTTGTTTTATATTCCCGCATTTCCCGTTTTTTCTCTGCCAAAACACGAAAAAACGCTTGCGCATATTTTTGAAATCGGGTAAAATTAAAAACGACTATTCTCATTAAAACCAGACAGAAAAGTCACTTTAGAAATTTATATATGGAAAGGAGAAACAACATGCAGAGTAAGTGCTTAAAAAGAACACTGGCGCTGCTGACCGTGGTGGCGATGGCCTTCACGTTCATCAACTTCGGTGCGTTTACAAATGCATGGGCTGCGAACAGCAGAAACGGCTCCAAGGTGTCCTTCACTAAAGTGGACAACCGTGGCAGCGGTCTGTTTTTCGCCAGCAAAGAAGCCGCTGAAGCTTTCGAAAGAGAGTACATTAAGCAGGACGGCACCGTCAGGGTCTCGATAGTCCTTGAAGGCGAGTCTGCGCTTGAAGCGGGCTTCTCCACTACTGAACTGGCCAGCAACCCGCAGGCAGTCAGCTACCGCAACAATCTGAGAGCGGAGCAGGACAAGGTTGCCGCCAGAATTTCCGGCAAGGTTCTCGGAGGCGAGAAACTCGACGTGGTCTGGAATCTCACGATTGCGGGCAACATCATTTCCGCCAACGTTCCGTTCGACAAGATCGACGCCATCAGCAAAACTCTCGGCGTTAAGAAAGTCGTTATCGAGACGAAATACGAGGCACCTGTAGCCGCGGAATCGGATGAGCCCCAGATCGCCGTTTCCGCCACCATGATCGGTACGGAACTCGTCTGGGCAGAGGGTTTCACCGGCGCCGGCAGCAAGATCGCCATCATCGACACCGGTATCGACTACACCCACGAGCTCTTCGACCCTGAGGCGTTCGAGTACGCGCTCTCGCTCAACGAGAAGCAGTACGCGCTCCTCAGCGCTGAGGACATCGACAAAGTTATCGACAAGCTCCACATTTCCGAGAAGATTCCGGGTGTGACCGCTGAAGATCTCTACATCGACTCGAAGATTCCGTTCGCGGCGAACTACATCGACAACGACCTTCAGATCGACCACAGGGACGGCACCGACGGCCACGGCTCCCACGTTGCGGGCATTGCGGCCGGCAACAGATTCGTTGAGCGCGACGGCGAGTACGTTTCCGCCATCGAGGAAGTCAGCACCCAGGGTGAAGCTCCCGACGCTCAGCTCGTCATCATGAAGGTGTTCGGCAAGGGCGGCGGCGCGTATTCCTCCGACTACATGGTAGCCATTGAGGACGCGTTCGTTCTCGGATGCGACGCCGTGAACCTCTCCCTCGGCTCTGCCGCGGCAGGCTTCGCGACCTCCGACGTTTACGAGGACATCGTTCAGAGCTTTGCGGATTCCGACACGGTTGTTTCGATCTCCGCGGGCAACGCCAGCTCCTGGGCAGCCAAGGCAGGCGAAGTTCTCTACTACGACGACGTGAACTTCTCCATGACCGGCAGCCCCGGATCGTTCTCGACTCCGTTCACGGTTGCTTCCGTCGACAACGGCAACTTCAAGTTCATCGAACTCGGCGACGGCGACTACCGTGTTCTCTACACCGAGACGCAGTACAACAACAAGCCGTTCAGCACCCTCGAGGGTCAGGACCTTGACTTCATCTATCTGGACAAAGTCGGTACGCCGGCTCAGTGGAACGCCGCCGGTGGCTCAAGCATCCTCCGCGGCAAGGTCGCCATCGTCAACCGCGGTGCGGAAGATCCCACCGACCCGGATTCCTGGGGTTCATTCGTTCAAAAGATTACCGCGGCCTACAACCTCGGCGCCATCGCGGTCGTTATCGCGAACAACCAGTCCGGCGTGATCGGCATGGACCTTTCGTCTCTTGCTTCGAACATCACGATTCCCGCGGTTTCGATCCAGGCTGACGACGCTTACATTCTCAAGTACTTCTTCGCGGATCCGGTTAAGGATGACAACGGCAACGTTCTTTACTACAAGGGAACGTTCAGGCACTCCCACTCCGGCGAAGGCGAGTACATGATGAGCGACTTCTCGTCCTGGGGCGTTCCCGGCGACCTCTCGCTTAAGCCTGAGATCTCCGCACCCGGCGGCGACATCCTGTCCGTACAGGGCGATCCCTCCGAGCAGGCTTCCGGCACATACTACGTAAGCTACAGCGGCACCTCCATGGCGTCGCCTCAGATCGCGGGTCTCTCCGCTGTTCTGGCGCAGTACATTAAAGACAACGGCCTCGCCGAGAAGTTTGACATCAGCCCGAGAGCGCTTATCACCAGCCTTCTCATGTCGACGGCTCACGTCAACAAACATCCTGTCTGGACCGATCAGTACACCTCTGTCATGAAGCAGGGCGCAGGTATTGCCGACGTTAACGCGGCGATCAATGCCAAGTCCTACATCACCATCGACACCGTTGTCGACACCGCGCCCAAGTCCGCGGCCAAGTCCATTGCCGACGGCAAGGTCAAGGTCGAGCTCGGCTCCCTCGCGGCTGACGACTTCACGATCCAGTTCACCGTTCACAACATGGGCGAGGAGCCCATCCAGCTCCGTCTCTCCGCTGACTTCTTCACGCAGGAACTCAACGCCGAGTGCATGTTCAACGAGACCGTTGACATTGAACCCTTCCTCTCGTGGACCGTTAACGGCGAGGAGTTTGAACCCGCCGATCCGGACCTCTACGACTTCAACGGCGACGGAATCGCGAACTCTCTTGACGCCGAGTGGCTCCTGAGATATCTCGTTGACGACGAGCTTGAATTCGATTCCGAAGACAGGTGGCTCGCAGCCGACTTTGACGAAGACGACGATATAGACTCCTACGACGCGAAACTGGCGTTTGAGTACCTCGGATCCGCCTATGCCGAAGCCGCTGAAGGCGACACCGTCATCACGCTTACTGTCAGCAACCTCAACAGAGCGTTCAGCAGAGTTGGCGCTGAAGAGGATTACATTGAAGGTTACATCTTCGTGAACGAGGGCAGCACCGAAGAGGGCGAGATTGGAGTTACTCACTCCATTCCTGTGTTCGGCTTCCACGGCGACTGGTCCGCGCACGACATGTTCGACAAGGGCTCCTACGTTGAGTTCATGTTCGAAGAAGAAGACAGACTGCCTTACATGGGCAGCGCGGTCTACGGCATGACCGGAGACATTAACGCGGCGCTTGAGATGCTCAACAACCAGAGCTACATCGCGAAGCTTCCCGACGGCTCCGAGTACTACCTCGGCGGCAACCCGCTGGATCTCGATGCCAAGTATATGCCCGAGCGCAACGCCATCAGCTCCGAGGCTGTACTTAAGGGCTTCCGGTACACCCTCATCAGGAACGCCGGCGCAACCAGGTTTGAGATGACCGACAAGTACGGCAGATACCTGATCGCGGCCGACCTTGGATCCGAGCAGGCTGCTTACTACAACCCGAACACGGGCAACTGGTACAACTACGCCGAGATGCTCAACATCGGCGTTGCGATGTCAGAGTTTGAACCCGGCGACACCTTCACGGTGACATACCGCGCGGCCCCCGAGTACTATCTGGACGCTCAGGGCAGCATCGACTGGTCGAAGATGCCCGAGGAATTCACCTCCGTATCGCTTCCGCTCGTTGTTGACGGCGCGGCTCCGTTCATCGTAGGCGCAGAGATCTCCGAAGAGGCTGCAGTTCCTTCCGCTTCCGAAGGCGGCACGATCCTCACGATTTCCGCACACGACGAGCAGTACATCGCCGCGGTCGCTCTCTACACAGAGAACGGCGACTTCCTCGACTACTACGGATCCATTGCGGATATCCGCAAGGGCGAGCAGTACGACTACAAGTTCAACCTCACCGAACTCTTTGGCGACGAAGAGATCGAGCCGCACCTCCTTGTCGAGGTTTACGACTACGCTCTCAACCTGTCGACCTACAAGATCAACCTCAACACCGAAGAGCTCGAGAATCCCGAGTTCGCGGTTAATATCACCTATGATGATGAACTGACCATCGTCAACAAGGGCAGCCTCCAGCTCGGCTACGACTTCAGGCCTTGGGGCTACCCGGACGAGACCGTATTCTGGACCACCTCCGATGAGAGCATCGCTGTCGTGAACAGCAAGGGTCTTGTCACCAGCGTATACGAGGGCGACGAGGAAACCACTGTTGATATCACCGCAACGGCTGCCGTGGCTCCCGAAGTGAGCGACACCGTCACGATCAGGATTCTCCCGGTCGAGAAGGAACTCAACGGCATTGTCTGGGATGAGTCCGGCAACGTCTGGATCTCCTCCATCAACACCAGAAAGATTCCCGAGTACGAGAAACTGAACGAAGAAGCCTACGACAAGGCCATTGCCGTCGCTGCACGCGGTTTCTACGACAATCTCTACGTCGCAACCAGCTATCCGGGACAGGAGTCGGCGCTGTATCTCCTCGACGAGGATACGATGGAACTCACGTTCGTCGGCAACGGTATAGTTCAGTATTCCGACCTGTGCGGTTCTATGGGTCTCTCTTACGCAATGCGCCGTGACGTCCTCGTGGCGCCTTACGGAACATATCTGCTGCTGGTCAACGGCTCCACGGGCGGCATGCTTACCGCTATCGACATGACGCAGTTCAACGTTCCGTCGCTCGACGTCGACTGGACCGACATGCCCTACATCGCCGGCGTCACTTATGCGGGAACCTGGTACTCCAGTAGCGACCGCGCGTACGTCGATATGTTCCTGTTCATCGACCAGGACGGCTACGTCCACGAGATTGATCTTGCAATCGCCGGCGGAAAAGTCACCCTCGAGTGGCTGGAGGATATAGGCCAGTTCACGGCTCCTACTCAGCTCGACTACTGGCAGTCCTTCTACTACAGTGAAGAGGACAACGCGATCTATATGACCCGCTTCGAAAGCGAGGCCAAGAACGTGGTCGAAATGTACTACGCACCTGACATCGTCGACGAAGACGGCTACATCGGATTCGACAGTGTCTACAACATCGGCACGTTTGATGAAGGCGTATGGCCTGTTGCCGGTCTCTATGAGCCTATCCCGGCTGAGGAAACCGACGGCGGACACTCGACCAAGACTCCTATGGCTGACCTTACTCTTGTCCTCTCCGACGAGGATGAGATCATGTCGAGAGACGTGGATCAGCTCATGGCAGCGTTCAACGGCCGCCACGCGGATCAGTTCAACAAGGTCGTCACCACCGTCAAGGTTGACGTCCTCGCGGATCAGCTCACCACCAACGGTATGATAGACGTCTACTACCCGGTAACCGCCGAGATAGTCAGCATCACCTGCTACGCGGAGCACTACGAGTACAAGATCTACCCTGAGATGGTCAGAGACGACAACAGCACTATTGTCGGATACGACCTTGTGTTGGCGTTTGTCGATCTCGAAGGTATCGCGGCAGGCGACAAGATCCTCACGGTAGAGTTCGCTTCCGGAAGCACCGGCGAAGTTGACATCTACACCTACGACATCAACCGGGACGACGATGAAAACTCCACGTACGACGCAATCATTCTCGGGCCGATCGAGAGCTATCACTCGAAGCACGTTTACGAGGTTAAAGGCGAGTGGAACTGGTACGTTGACGAGACGGACGGCAAGCAGGCCGCCAGCGTCGTTCTCGGATGCGTCTACGACGACATCGACGAGTTCGAAGTTGAAGCCGAGATCACGTCCGAACTGGTCGGCGGAAAGCTCGTTTACACGGCAACCGTCGAGATCGAGGACCAGATCTTCACCGACACGCTTGAACTTCCTGTGGCTGCCATCAACGGCAGAAGCGGCAACTTCGGCGTTCTCGGAGTCAACTTCCTGCTCAACATCGACGAGTCCTACTTCGAGGACGGCGACGTTCTGGTCGTCATCACGAAGGGCATCGGCGAAGAAGCTGTCGACTTCGAGTACCTCGCTTCCGAGTGCGTATCCGGCACGCGTTACAAGTTCACGGTTCCGACCGCTGTCAAAGAAATGGCTGACGCTCTCACCCTCAGAGTTTACACTGAGGACGGCAGCACGCTCATCCCGCTCTTCGACAAGGAAGGCAACGACGTGACCGACACCGGCTATGTGTTCAGCATGAAGGACTACTGCAAGATCGCAGTGGCGCAGTCTTCCAACCCCGACATGGTCGCGCTCGCAGAGGCATATCTCGACTTCGGTTACGCCGCGATGATCAAGTTCGACCACAATGCGGAACTGGCTGAAGACTTCGCTCTCATCGACGACGCGGACTACAGCGGACTCGAGGAATTCGCCGAGAACATCACCGACGATTCTCTCGCAACGGTCGCTTCCAGCACCGCTACAGCGACGTTCGACTCGCTGATCAAGCTGAACAAGTACTTCACGTTCGAGCAGGGAACCGACGTCTCCGGATACAAGTTCTACCTGAACGGCAATGAAGTTGAGGCGACCCGGGTCTCCGCTACCAAGTACCTCATCGAGGTCGAAGGTATCGCGATCAAGGACTTCGACGTCGGATACGAGTTCAGCGTTGTCGACGAGGCAACCGGAGATGCTTACACGGTTGAATACTGCGTGCTCAGCTACTTCTACAAGGCTCTCACGTCCGACAAGGCTACGCCCGCAATGGTTGACCTCGCGAAGGCCGGTTACAACGTTTACCTTGCTGCCGAACAGTACTTCGGCTGATAAAAAAAGCGCACCTGCGCGAAATTGAGAAATTCCGCGCAGGTGTGAAAAAAACGTTTGACACGCAGAAAAAATTGTTTTACAATAAAAACGATTTTGGACGTGTAACCGTCTGATTCCGAAAATCGGAAGATTTTTCCGGAAAGGAGTACACAATGAAAGCTTTATTTGAAAACGCCAGGATAGACGTAGTGCTCTTCGTAAGCGAGGATGTTGTCACCAACAGCCCCGGAACCGGCGAGGAGTTCGGCTTTGAAGATCCCGACGATATCATTGGATAAGAAGAACTACATCGAAGATTAATCCAAAGGTCGCGCGTGCGGTAGGGTACTGTATGCGCGGCCTTTTCTTGTTTTCCCGGCCGCCCGGCTTATAGCGGTACATTAAAGAGACCCTCAGGCATCCGTTAAACGGTCAGCCCTAAGGGTCTCGTTTTTACTTTACGTTGCTCGTTCATTGCCTTTCGTTAGGCTTTAAAAACGGGCCCTAAACCGGCTTTGCCCTGCGGACGTGTGTTTTCCTGCCCGGGGGCTGAAACGGGCCGTAAACGGCCTTAAAACGCGTTAAAACGCGGCAAAGATGCGCCGGAGGCAAACTGTGCGTGCAAAACAGGATAAACAGGTAAAAGAAAGACCGGCCCGCCTCTAAATAACGGGGCGGGCCGGCCGTCTTTAAATCATTCCCGGATTCATTTCCTGCGGAATCATTCCGTATTCCTTTTTTTCATTTTTTATTTCCCGTTCTCCATGTTCTCCTTCATCGCCTGCAGCGTGTAGAGGTCGTGGTACTTGCCGCCGGCCGCCAGGAGTTCCTCGTGGGTGCCTTCCTCGATCTTGCGGCCGCCGGACATGACGATGATCCTGTCGGCGCTCTTGACGGTGGAGAGGCGGTGGGCGACGATCAGCATGGTGCCGATGTTCATCATTTTGCTGAGGGAGTCCTGAATCAGGCGCTCGGTCTCGGTGTCGATGTTGGCGGTGGCCTCGTCGAGAATCATGACCTTGGGGCGCTGGAGGACCGTTCGCGCGAAGGAGAGGAGCTGGCGCTCGCCCGTGGAGAAGTTGTTGCCGCGCTCGCGCACTTCCTCGTCCAGACCGTTGTCGAGGCGGCTGATGAGGACGTCGGCGTTCACGTAGCGGCAGGCTTCGTTGATCTCGTCGTCGGTGACGTCTTCACGTCTGAGGACGATGTTGCTGCGGACCGTTCCCGAGAACAGGAACACGTCCTGGAGCATTTGACCGAAGCAGCGGCGCAGGGAGGCGATGGTGTAGCGGGTGATATTCACGCCGTCGAGCAGGATCTCGCCTTTCTGGATGTCGTAGTTGCGGCAGAGCAGGGAGAGGATCGTGGTCTTTCCGGAGCCGGTGGCGCCCACAAGCGCAACGGTCTGCCCCGCGTCGATCTTGAAGGATACGTCCTTAAGCACCCAGTTTTCTTCCTCGTAGGCGAACCAGACGTTCCTGAATTCAATCTCGCCGCGGATGTTTTCGGCCTCAATGGCGCCGTCCAGGTCCTGCACCTCGGGCACCACGTCGAGAATCGTGAATATCTTCTCGGAGGAGGCGAGGGCGGACTGGAGCCAGTTGAACATTTCCGCCAGGTTCTGGATCGGGTTGAAGAAGGTGGAGATGTACATATAGAAGGTCACCAGGGTGCCCACGCCCACGGTCTGCCCCAGGAACGACGTCTCCTTTATATATCCGCGGCCGGCCAGGTAGAAGAGCGCCAGCACGGACGAAATGTAGAGCATGTAAATGACCGGCCTGAAGATGCTGAATACGAATATCTGGCTCCACTTGGCCTTTCCGAGGGCCTTGTTGCGCTTCTCGAACTCCTCCTGCTTGCGCTGCTCGCGGTTGAAGATGTGAATGATCTTCATGCCGGAGAGATTCTCGGACAGGAACGTATTCATGTCGGTGGTGCAGTCCTTCACGCGCCTGAACGCCCTGCGGGAAAATTTCCGGAAAATGAGCGTGAACAGGAAGATGAAAGGCATGAAGCACATCACCATCAGTGAGAGCTCGTAGTTCACGAGGAGCATCGCCACCACCACGCCCAAGATCATGATAACGTTTTTAATCAGGTTGATCAGTATGTTCGTGAAAAGGAAGGAGACCGCGTTGGTGTCGTTGGTGACGCGGGTCACAAGCTTTCCCGTGGGAATCGCGTGAAGCTGGGAGTGGGAGAGGCTCTCAATGTGCCGGAACGTGTCACGCCTGAGGTTCGAAATGATGCGCTGTCCCGCCTTCTGCAGAATCATGGTCTGGAAGTAGGTGCACAGCAGCGAAACCGCCAGCGAAATCGCGTAGAAGGCCACCAGCGTGAACAGCTGCGGCAGCTCGAACTTGTCCTTGATAAGGTCGCCTATGCCGCCGACAATCAGCGGAGAGACAATGTAGTACACGATGGACACAAGCATGATCAGGAACGCGATCACGAACCTTCCGGCGTAGGGCTTGGCGTACCTGAGCAGCCTCTTGAAGATTTCGCTGTCCTTCATGTTCCGCTCGAAGCCGATGGCTTCCTTCTTGTCCTTGATCATGGCGTAGGCGAGAATGAATATCGCCGTGAACAGCCCGATGGTGCCGCCGATTACTAAGAGGGGATAGTATTCACGCATTTTCGCCACCTCCCTGTTCCGCGGAGGCATGAACGCTGTCCGCCTGTTCGGTCTTGTCTTCGAGCCGCTGCAACTCGACCGTCTTCCGGAACTCGGGGCACGTCTCCATGAGTTCCTCGTGGGTTCCGAAACCGAGGACGCGGCCCCGGTCCATATAAAGGATCTTGTCCATCTGCTCGATGGTACTGACCCTGTGGGCGATCAGAATAGTGGTCTTGCCCTTGCGGAGCTCTCTCAGCTCCCCGAGAATCCTTCGCTCGGTGTCGGTGTCAACCGCCGAGACGGAGTCGTCCATGATAAGGATGGACGCGTCCTTCATGACGGCCCGGGCGATGGAAATGCGCTGCTTCTGGCCGCCAGAGACCGTGACGCCCCTCTCGCCGAGAACCGTTTCGTACTTGAGCGGGAAGCCGTTGATGTCGTCGTCCACACCCGCGATCCGGGCTGCGTTCTCGATGAGAGCCATGTCGCCGCTGTCGGACGCGAAGGCGATATTCTCCGCAATCGTGTCGCTGAACAGGAAGTTGTCCTGCGGGACGTAGGCTGCGAATTCGCGCACGGTCCTGATCGGAATCTTGTTGATGTCGATGTCGTCCACGAAGACGGTGCCGTCCGGGACGTTGTAGGTCCTTAAAATCAGGTCGCAGACAGTGGTCTTTCCCGAGCCGGTCTTGCCGATGATGCCGATGTTCTCGCCGGCCTCGATCTTGAACGACACGTTGTGCAGGTTGTCGTGGTTGGCCCCGGGATAGCGCCAGGTGAGGTCCTTGAACTCGATCTTTCCGTGAATGGTCTCCGGCGCCTCAACACCCTCCGCGTCCACCACGTCCTGAGGCGTGTCGAGAAGCTTGGAGATCCTTCCGAGAGAGGCCTTGCCGCGGGAGCTCATATCCACCAGCTCCGCGATGGCGAGAATGGGCCAGACGATGGAAGTGAAGTAGCCGATGAACTCGATGAGCTCGCCGGCGTTGAACGTTCCCACGTAAACGAGGTAGCCGCCGTAGCCGAGAATGACGCCGATGACCGACTCCTCAAAAAGGGTCACAAACACCCTGAGGAGGGTGGAGGTCTTCACGAAGTCCACGTTGGCGTTCTCGTTGTCCTTGTTCAGCCGGTCGAAGGCGGCGAGCTCCAGATATTCACGCACGAACGCCTTGATGACCGCGATTCCCGAGAAGCTCTCCTGTGAGAAGTCGGAGATCTTCGAGAACTGCGCCTGCCTCCGGTCCCACTTTTTCCGCATGGACTTTCCGACAACGGTGCTGATGGCGAACAAAAACACCATGGGAAGCATGCTGAAAAGGGTGAGAAGGGGATTCATGCGGACCATCTTCACGACGGCCATGGCTCCGAGGCACAGCGCGTCGGCGGCCATCAGAATGCCGGAACCGAAGCAGTCCTCGATGGTGTCCAGGTCGTTCGTGAACAGGGACATCAGGTCGCCGACCTTGTTCACGTTGTAGAACTGCTGGGACAGGTCCTTGCAGTGGTCGAACATCTCGCTGCGCATATCGGTGACGACCCTTATGGACGCGCCGAAAAAGCAGACGCGCCACAGGAAGCGTCCCGCCAGCATCACGAAAATGATGATCAGCATCGGGGCGCAGATCTTCGTAAGCAGGATGTCCATCGTGAACGGCACTTCGGCGCCGTCGATGTTCACGGTTCCGTAGGTGAGGGCGTTCACGACCAGGTTGTAGATCCGGGGCGTCAGCAGCTGAAAGAAATCCACGAGGATGAGCGACGCGATTCCGAGGACCAGCATCCATGCGTACTTGAGATAGTATTTGTTTAAATGCCTGCCGAATACCATTAATATCCTCCTTAAAAGGCATTCACCGGCCGCAGCGATCCGTCGCTTCCCGTATGGAATGGGAGGCCGGAACTGCGGTTAGTTTATTAGTATAGCACGATTCGGACGGATTTGAAAGGCTTTAATAGGAACGCTTGACCGGAAATACAAGAAACAATTAAGAAAAAGGCTCCCCGGCATGAACCGCAGGAGCCGTGTATGAGTAAGGCGCATTTATTCAGCGTCTACTTAAAATAAGCGTTTCCTAACACGCCTGTCAGCCCGCAGTGTCAATAGTGACCCCCGCAAACATGAACGTGTTGGACGAGACGCCCAGGGGCATTCCCGAATACGAGGTAACGCCTGTCACCTTGATGCTTTCAGGCATCACCAGCGGGTATTTCCCGGTGTATTCCTCGTAGCAGTAGAACGGGTTGATGTCCTCGAAAAGCATCGGCCCGAGTCCCGGGTCGGAGGCGTGGCTGTCGTTTATATACAGGTTTTCGATCGTGATGTGCCTCGGCAGGTAGCAGGTGTACCCGAAGTCGTGGTCGTAGGTGTTGAAACCTCCGATTATCGCCGCGTCGGCCGCCCGCCCGTTAAAGGGATAGTACGTGCAGTTGCGGATGATGAGGTCGCCGTTCCATGTGGAGCCGTAGTCGTCGCGGAGGTTCACGAGCGTTCTGGCGTAGATCGAGGAATTCTCGATGAGGGCGGTGCCGTGGCCGATCAGGTTGATGCCCTGGTGGCCCAGCGAGCAGTTCCTGATGGTGACGTTGCAGACGCCCTTGTGAGCGTCAAACCGGCCGAGAACGCAGCCGTCGAAGAGAATGTTGCGCGAGTAGTTCGACGCGAACGTGCCCCAGTAGGTCTGGTCGTTGATGCTTCGTGACTGGATCACGTTGAGGAACTTGAGCCCGATCGTCGAAGTGACCTGGCAGTCGTAGGAGCCCATTCCCGTCATGACGCCGCCGGTGCCCATCGTGTAATACGTCTTGTGAGGCGTTAAAACGCAGTTTTTGACGGTGATGTTGCAGCAGTTGGAGATCATGAAGAAGCCGTTGTAGGGGGCGCCGGTCTCGCCTTCGCCGGTGACGTAGTGCGCGAGCCCTTCGATCGTGAACTGCGAGCGCTGGATGTCGATGCCTCTTCCGTGGTAGTTGTACTCGCTCTTGGCGGTGTTGGCGATCGTCGTGAAGATGCCGCCCTTTAAGGTGAGGGGATCTTCGTTCGCGGGCTTGTAGGAGGCGGAGGTGACCGATTTATAGTCCCAGATGATCGGCGTCGAGGGGTCGACGTTGCCGTTCTCGTCCACGAGAATGAGCTCCTTCATCGCGGTGCCTGCGTCCTTGTTGGCGCCCTTGCGGATGTACTGCATCACCTTGGAGTTGGTAATTGTGAGTATCGAGGCGGCGGGAAGGGTGGTCCCGATATTCTCCTGGCCGGCCGAGAGCTTTTTGACCTCCTTGGAGACGCTGCCGGATTTCACGGTCGAAGGAACCGAGAACAGGTTTGCGGAAATGTTCTTGAGCCCCGCGTCGTCGATGATGAAGTGTGTGCAGGACCAGTCGACCGGCGTGGTGATCTTGGCCTGCTTTCCCGCCTTTATATAGTATGTGGCGCTCTCGGAGGTGAGAATGGGAAGCCCTTCCTTGTCGGCCGCCTTGTGCGCGTCGTAGATCGCGGTGGTGTCGTCGGTGACGCCGTCGCCCGCCGCGCCGTAGTCCTCGTAGGTAATGAACGTCCCGTAGTCCTTCGTGAATTCCGCGCCGGCAGCCGCTTCAGCGGGCTGTTCCTTTTTCTCCGATGCTCCGCCGAGAACGAACTCCTCAAAGAAGTCTCTGAACACGCGATAATAGCCGATTTTGGCGTTGCCCTTCACGGTGATGCCGGATTCGCCGACCGTAACGTAACCCGTGCTGCCGTCCGGCCCCTGTTCAAAGCTGATGAGAAGGGCTGAACCCTCCGCGATGTCCGATGCGTTCTTCAGTGCGGGAAGCTCGCCGGTGCGGGTGAATATGTACTTCTGCACGTAGTCCGCGGCTATGGCCTGAAGGCTGTCGGACGCGTTCTTCGCGATAACGAACCGGGAGACCGGCGTGCCGTTCACCGTGAAGCCGTCTGCGGCCATGAACGGGTGGAACGAGTATGAATAGTTGTCGGGAAGCGTCTTTTCGCCGGTTCCTTCCAGAAGCGTCGCAAAATACTCCACCGCGCGCCGCGCACTCTCCGCGTTGCCGCCTTCTATAACTATGGAGCCGCTGTCTTCCGCGAAGATCCTGAAGCCTTCGAACGACAGCACGCCGCCCTCCGCTTCTCCGGCGTCAGCCGCGAGCCTTACCGTAATCTCGGCGTTTCCGGAAGCGCCTGTCGCGAATGAAGTCCCCTGCGCCGCCATTTTTTCGGCGAAAAGGTCCACCGCCTCCAAAGCGGCCCCTGGGAGACCTTCGGCTTTTACAAGCGCATAGGAGGTCTTTCCGTCCGCGTCTATCAGCGTTATCCGCTTTTCTTCCTGCGGCTTTCCGGTGTCCGAGGGCTCGCCCGGGTTGTCCGGATTGCACGCAGCGACCGGCAGCAGCAGAGCGAGAACGACTGCGAACGCCGCCGCTTTTAAAAGAATTCCGCGCAGATTTGTTGCTTTTGCGCCTTTCGATAACTTTCTGAAATTCATGATGTTCTCCCGAATTATCTAAAAAATCAATTGAAGAGTATTTCCGCCCGATCTACGGGTCGTTTCCGGTAGAGACAGTTTAGCACATAGCGGAAGGTTTTTCAACGGAATTGAGGGCGAGGATGCCGGAGCAGAGGGCTGTAAAACGATATTGCCATCCTGATTCAGCCGTGTCAACAGGATTTTTGAGAATTTTTGAAAAATGACATTTTGTAACTTTTTTTGCCGGCATAGGAATGCTACAATAATCGCGGAGGACCTGCGATGAGTATGAGCGTTGGCGAAAAAATCAAGGAATTGCGAACAAAAGCAAATCTGACTCAGAACGAACTGGCGGCGAAACTGTTTGTGTCGAGAGAACTAGTCTGCAGCTGGGAACTCGGCAACAGAAATCCGGGCCTAGACGTTTTGAGACGTATGGCTGAATTGTTCGGCGTTGACGTTCATGAACTTGTTTGCATGGATTCTTCCGTGGCTGACGAACTCGGATCGTGCATTCCCCCGGGAATGAGCTCCGGGGAAGCAGTGAGTCTCATCAATGATTTTCTCCGGACGCTCGAGGAAGAGGACCGAACTCTTTTCGTGTTGAGATATTTTAGTTTTAGGCCTACGAAAGATATTTCAGTCGTGCTGGGAAAACGTGACGGGACGGTCAGAAACAGACTGGTTAAACTTAGGGACGCCTTGTCCTTGTTCTTGAAGGAGAGAAACGGAAATGGATAAGCTTGAATTATATGAAGTGATAGCCGGCATCGACGGCGAAATCGTTGACAGCGCTCTGGAAGCCGAGAGAACGCAAAAGAGAAAAAGGGCTGTCAAAAGAACACGGATAACGACTGTTGCGCTTATTGCGTCGGCGTTTCTTGTCGTAGCCGCGGCGGCGACGGCGATTTACGTTAACGCTAAAAACGCCAAGAATAGGTTAATTATAAATCAGGATAATATGAAAAAGACAAATGAAAATGAGACTGCCGTGCCTGACAGCGGTCAGTATTCAAGATGGGGAGATGTTGCCATCAGTGCAGATAAAGCAAAAACAATAGCAACAGGTATGACATACAGCGAGGTTGTTTCTCTAATGGGACCGACAATTACTGAAGGAATGACATATGGCGAGGTGGTTTCTTTGATGGGGCCGACAACCAGATACCGTTCTATTAGTTCACGCGTATCGCTTTCTCCGTTTTCCAATTTGATTTATCCGTGCCATTATTCTTACTTATTGGACGATAACGGCTTAATGGTTCTTGAACTCAGAATAAACAATTACAGCTATGATGAGTTCGTTTCCGAATTAGGAGGTTGGAAGTATTTCTCTGAAAATAAAGACAGAAAGCCCGCAGATTGTTTTACGGTCAGCAGCATATCTGTTCTTTACGGCGACGAAGCCACTGCTTATCTGACAGGCGCGAACCGTGTTGAATCGGATACGTTTGTCATGAGCAGGCCCGAAACATGGTACGCTCACGCGCAGGAAGGCGGTTTACCGGATGAAAGATGCGAGTCAATCAACGCCGGTATGACGTTTGAGCAGATAGTTGAACTTATCGGAAGACCGCAGAGGAATATAGGATACAGGACCACGGTGGCGGAATGGGATCTGAAATCCGGTAAGGTGCTTCGAGTAGTGTTAGAACCTGACATTCCCGAAGGCGGAGACTACTACAGCCGTCTTTACTGTGACTGGTTAGCTGTCAGTGTCGCCATCGCGGAAGCTTTTGAATAGGACCGGGTTTTACATGGATTCGCTGCCTCACGACTGCGCGTGCGGGCTTATGCGATCTCCATAGAACCATGGAACCAGTTTCATCCGGAGTATTGAAAACTTCTTTCTCTTGAATTATAATAGTATAAAGGAATTAGATTACGGAGAAGCCGAAAACAGACATGTTGGCCTGGGAGGCGTTCGTTCAGAAATAACTTTAAATGATTTGATAGGAGGCAACAAATGAACAGAGTTTTACCAAATAAAAGTATTTTTATCATAATAGGAATACTGGTCGTCGCAATTGTTGCAATTCTTTGCGTAGGACTGTCGTCGCTTGGAAAGGATTCAGGAGAACCGCAGAATGCAAAGAGTGATGCGCTTGTTTCGGTCACTGAGGATTCTGCGGTTGATTATGACTCAGAGAATGAAGCGTCCGTTTCGTACTCGGAGACGGAGACTTCCTTTAAGGCATACGACAACTATACGGATATATCCAAAGTTAGCGTAGGAATGACGTACGATGAAGCTTTGAAGGTTCTCGATAAAGGCAGTTATGCGTTTGCATTGGGAGCAGGTCTTTATGTAAATGATTTCAAAACAGGGCATGTTTTCAATGTTAAGTTTGCACTAGAGTCTTGGCCCTGGGTCGTGGAAAGCATTACCGACACGGGAATAGACGTGGATTTTATTGCTTCAGTCGAGGCGCTTGACAGGCTCGAAAAGGGCATGTCGTTTGACGAAGTCGTTCAGATACTTGGTCGTCCGCTATACATACCCACATCCGGAGTTATAACTATGCTTTGGAGAATAGAAAATCACGAGTCTTGTGTGTGTCTGCCGTTTGTCGACGGAGAAAGAATGATTTATGACGGCGATGACAAGCCTACTGTGTTTCCCATGAAATAGAAGTTTGTGATGATACATAAACGTCTGTTCGTGATGCGGCATGGAACTACAGTGGCGGAATGGAATCTGAAATCCGGTAAGGTGCTTCGAGTAGTGTTGAACCAAACATTCCCACAGGCGGTTCTAAGGTGACCGCATAAGACCGCCTGCGGATGGGTATTGACAGGCCCCGATTTTCGTGGTATCATATATGCGTAAATCTGAAACGGACGGAGGTGTTTCAACTATGGCATATAAGATTTCTGACGAATGTCTGGCTTGCGGTGCTTGCGCGGCGGGATGCCCGGTAGAGTGCATTACCGAGGGCGACGGAAAATATGTTATCGATCCCGAGCAGTGCATCGAGTGCGGCAGCTGCGCAGAGGTTTGCCCGGTAGGCGCTCCTCAGTTAGACGAATAATCTTAGGCTTAAGCCGGGAGACTCTTTTTTGCGGGGTTCTTCCGGCTTTTTTTGCGGAATTCCCGCGGGATACGTCAGCCGGCGTCCGCGGAACAACAACATACAAAAGAGAAAATCATAAAGAATAGCGTACTTTAAACGTACATTTTTGGCGGCGCGGAGTGTATTTTCTCTTGAAGGAATACGCCCGCTTTTTTATTTATGAAGAACTTGGAGAACGGAACGGTACAGGCGGCGGAAAGCGCGGAGATAAGGATCGAAGCCGGCGAGCAGATTGACGACCTTCTTAAAGACGGCCTCGTGATCATACAAAAGAAGGGCGGGTTCCGCTACGGAACGGATGCGGTGGTGCTCTCAAAGTTTGCCGACATTACCGGCTGCGGAGAGGTGCTGGACATCGGGACCGGCGGCGGGATCATCCCGATTCTTCTGTCTTCGGAAAACAAAACTGCGCGCTTCACGGGAATCGACGTGATGCCGGAGGCGGTCGGGATGGCGAGGAGGTCCGCGCGGCTGAACGGCCTTCAGGACAGAATTGAATTCATCGAGGCGGACGTTCGCGAGGCGCCGGAAATCTTGAAGGGAAGGCGCTTCGACGCGGTGGTGACGAACCCGCCGTACAAGACCGGAAATTCCGGACTTCCCAACAGCGACTACTCAAAATACGTGGCGCGCCACGAGGTCCTCTGCACACTTGAGGACGTTATAGGCGCGGCCGCGAAGCTTCTTAAAAAACGCGGCCGCTTCTTCATGGTTCAGCGGCCCGACCGCCTTGCAGACAGTCTCGAGCTGATGCGCAGGTACGGGATCGAGCCGAAAAAACTGGTTTTCGTGCATTACGACGCGTCGCGCGCGCCGGTGATGTTCCTTGTGAAGGGCGTCCTCGGGGCGGGAAGGGAGCTGAAGGTCGGCGCGCCTCTAATTTTGTCGGATTCTAATGCGGGAGGCACCGCCGGAACCGCTCCGGAGGCCTCTGAATAACGATAAATTTTGGCTAAAAAGAGGGAATTATGCTCTATTTTGTGGGAACGCCGATCGGCAACCTGGGCGATATTACCGTGAGGGCGCTTGAGACGCTGAAAAGCGTCGATTTCATATGCGCGGAGGACACGCGCGTGACCGCGGGGCTGCTGGCGCACTTCGAGATCAGGAAGCCGCTGGTCAGCTACTACGAACACAACAAGCTCGAGCGCGGTCCGCAGATCGTCGAACGCCTGAAGAACGGCGAGAACGCGGCGCTCGTTACAGACGCGGGAATGCCGGGAATTTCCGACCCCGGCGAACACCTGGCGGCGCTCTGCGTCGAGAACGGGATTCCGTTCACGGTGGTTCCGGGTCCCTGCGCGTTCGTGACCGCTGCGGTGCTCTCGGGTCTTCCGACGAAGGACATTCTTTTCCCGGGGTTTTTCCCGGAAAACAAAAAGGCGCAGGCGGCGTTCATTGAACGGCTTGAAAAAGAGACCGCGACGGTCTGCTTTTACGATTCGCCCCACAACGTGGCGAAAACGCTCGCGCAGCTTGCGGGCGTAATGCCTGACAGGAAGATCGCGGTCGCGCGGGAGCTCACGAAGCTTCACGAGGAGGTTTTCCGGGGAACGGTAGCGGAGGCGGCGGAGTATTTTGACGTGAACAAACCGCGGGGCGAGTTCGTGCTCGTGCTGGAGGGCGTTCACGCCGGCGCTGCGAAGGAAAACAAGGCGGCAAAGATTCCCGAGGACGCGGACAGGGACGAAATCTACGGTAAATTTGCGGAAAAAGTCGACGAGGCGGTGCGGGACGGAATGCGCCGCAACGAGGCGATAAAATACGCGGGCGGTCTGTTCGGCCTTGGCAGGAACGACGCCTACAAAATCTACCAGAGCCTGCGCGGACAGGACGCGGAACGTGAAGCGGCAGGCGAAGCGGACGGCGAAGACCTTTAAACCGGGCCGACCCGTTCATGAATTATTGAAAAAAGCCTAAAACCACAAGATATAGATAAAAAAACGTTTTTCAAACCCAAAATCTTGTGATATAATAACTTGGATAAATCTCTCTGTTGAAAGGGGAAGCGCTGATGAAGGAAAAAAGGGACGTTCTGTTCTTGTGCCAGTTCTACAGTCCCGAATTCGCTGCGGTCGCCGGTCTCGCAACCGACACGGCCGAAGCTCTCGCGGCCGCGGGCTATTCCGTGGACGTTATCTGCGGCTACCCTAAATCGTACAACAGCGCCGGCGAAGGCGCGGTTCCCATGAGAGAGGTCAGAAACGGAGTCGGCATCAGAAGGCTCAGGTACATCGCGGCCGGCAAGAAGAACGTTATCAGGCGGCTCGTGAACAGCTATTCGTTCTACTTCGCGTCGCTGGTCAGACTGTTCTCGATGAGAAAGTACAAACTGATCGTCACCTATTCGAATCCGCCGATGCTGCCCCACGTGATGACGCTCGCGTCGAAGCTCTTCGGCTGCAAGACCGCGTTCATTGCCCACGACGTCTACCCCGAGATTGCGATCCACACCGGAATGTGCATGGAGCACGGACTCATGGCCGGACGTATGCGCAGCATCAACCGCATGCTTGCCAAAAGACTGACCGGCCTTGTTTCGATTTCCTCCGAGATGACCGACTTTTTCGTCGAAAAGCGCGGAATCGACCGTGAACGCATTACGACTATTCCCAACTGGCACCGCGATACCTTCGAAGAGGCGCACGGCGGCAGCGGCGGGAAGTTCACCTGCGGCTACTTCGGCAACATGGGCATCTGCCAGGACATGGAGACGATCCTCTCGTGCATCGAAAAATACGACGACGGCATCGACTACGTTTTCGCGGGGCAGGGCACGAAGAAGGAGGACGTCGAAAAGCGCGTCGCGGGACTTTCGAACGTGACGGTTCACGGCTTCCTGACGGGGCAGGCTTTTTCCGACACGCTTGCGGCCTGCGACTGCTGCGTGGTCAGCCTTGAGAAGGGGCTTGGCGGCCTCTGCGCGCCGAGCAAAACGTATTCCTATCTGATGATGGGTAAACCGATCATCGCGGTGATGGACGAAAAGGACATTATCGCGGACATAGAACGGTACAGGTGCGGGTTCGCGGTGGAAAACGGCGACACGGAGGGGCTCAGGAAGGCGCTTGAGACGCTTCGCGACGACCCGGAACTGCGCGCGGAGATGGCTGCGGGGGCGAGAAAGTGCTTCCTTGAAAACTACACGCGCGAAAAGTGCTGCGGCGAGCTCGTCGACTTCGTGAGGGGCATCATCGGCGACCCCGAAAATGAAACAAATCGTTGACAATACCGCCGCACAGTGGTAACATTAACGCTTTGTGGACGTGTTCCGTTTCAGCCGTAAAGGCGGCGGGACGTTCCGGAAACCGCAAAAAAGAGGTGCTCTTTTCATGAAAAAGTACAACGTAGGCGTTATAGGCGCAACCGGTATGGTAGGGCAGAGATTTCTGCTTCTTCTCGAGAACCACCCCTGGTTCGACGTGAAAGTGCTTGCGGCGAGCGGCCGTTCCGCGGGTAAGACCTACGAAGAGGCTGTAGGCGACCGCTGGAGGCTCACGGCTCCGATGCCTGAGAAGTTCAAGAACTTCGTGCTGAAAGACGCGACAGCCGACATTGACGCGATAGTTTCTGAGGTCGACTTCGTTTTCTGCGCGGTCGACATGAAAAAGGACGAGATCAGGTCGCTCGAAGAGAGCTACGCGAAGCGCGAATGCCCGGTGATCTCCAACAACAGCGCGAACAGGCTCGTTCCCGACGTGCCGATGATCGTTCCCGAGATCAACCCGGAGCACGCCGACGTCATTCCCTTCCAGAGGAAGCGTCTGGGCACGAACAAGGGCTTCATCGCGGTCAAATCCAATTGCTCGCTGCAGACATACGTTCCGGCGCTTCAGCCGCTACGGCAGTTCGGCATCGAGAAGGTGCTCGTCTGCACGTACCAGGCGATCTCCGGCGCGGGAAAGACGTTCGCGTCCTGGCCTGAAATGGTGGACAACGTGATTCCGTACATCGGCGGCGAGGAGGAGAAATCCGAGGTCGAGCCGCTCAAGCTGTTCGGCCGCGTCGAGAATGGCGTGATCGTTCCCGACAGGTCGATGTCGTTCACGGCGCAGTGCATAAGGGTGCCGGTGACCGACGGGCATATGGGCGCGGTTTTTGCTACGTTTAGGGAAAAACCGTCAATCGACGAGATCATCTCTCTGTGGGAGAACTACGAGAACGAGGCGACAAGAATGAACCTTCCGTCGTCGCCGGCGAAGTTCCTGCGTTACTTCCGCGAGGAGAACAGACCGCAGACGAGGCTCGACCGCGACAACGACGGCGGCATGAGCGTATCGCTGGGAAGGCTTCGCGCCGACACCCAGTACGACATCAAATTCGTCGGAATGTCCCACAACACGCTCAGGGGGGCCGCGGGCGGCGCGGTGCTGATGGCGGAGATGCTTTGCGTGAAGGGATATATTTGAAAACTGTGAGCGCCGTGCGCTCAAAGAAAAAGGCGGGCGCCGGCATCAGCCGGCGGCTGTTTAGACGGCCCTGACGGGTCATTTCCGACACTTTTTGTTACAGGTGGTACATATGAAGAAGGTTATTTTTGAGGGAGCCGGAGTCGCGTTGATCACGCCTTTCAAGGGCGAATTCGCGGAAGAGGTCGATTACGACAAGCTGGACGAGCTGATCGAGTTCCAGATCGCGAACGAGTGCGACTGCATTATAATTTGTGCGACGACCGGCGAGGCGGCGACGATGCCCGACGAGGAGCACCTTTCCGTGGCCGAGCACTGCGTCAAAACCGTCGCGGGAAGGATTCCCGTCGTGGTGGGAGCGGGCAGCAACGACACCGCCCACGCCATCAAGCTCAGCAAACGCGCCGAAAAAATGGGCGCCGACGCGATCCTCACCGTCACTCCTTACTATAACAAGACCAGCCAGGAGGGTCTCATCCGCCACTTTTCCGCAATTGCCGCGAGCATCGACATCCCGGTGATGCTCTACAACGTTCCCGGCCGCACCAACCTCAACATCGCGCCCGAGACCTACGAGAAGCTCTGCAGGATTCCCAACATCAACTCGGTCAAAGAGTGCAACATGAATCAGGTTCTCGAGATGGTCAGGCGCTGCGGCGACGACCTCAACATCTACACGGGCGAGGACGAACAGGTGTTCCTGCCCACGCTCGCGGGCGGCTACGGAGTCGTTTCGGTTCTCGCTAACTTCGCGCCGAAGTACGTTCACGACATGGTGATGAGCCTCAGAAAGGGCGACGTCGCGACAGGTCTCAAGATGCAGACCGGATGCCTCGAACTCGTTCGCGCGCTTTTCTGCGAGGTCAACCCGATGCCCGTAAAAGAGGCGATGAACCAGCTGGGATTCAACGTCGGCAAGTGCAGAATGCCGCTTGTCGAGGTCAGCGAAGAGCACAAGGCGCTTATAAGGCGCGAACTGATCAAGTTCGGGGCGCTGAAAGAGAACGCCTGACGCCTGCCGCGGCGGTTTCGAACCGGCTCACAGATAATATTTGTGTTAAACAAAAGGTATCGCGTAAACGGCCGGTTCTCATAAGAATAATGTGAGAACCGGCCGAAATAATGTAAGGGAGTAACTTGAAATAAAAGGTTTTTGAACAAAGACAAACTGTGGTTATGGCTTATTGTGTGTTATTGGCACAGTCAATCGGTATCATTTCAATGATGCTCTTATCGCAACTTTGCATAGAGGATGGATAGCTGATTTCATAATAACTACATCCCATCGGAATAAACCATGAATGAATCTCGTTAACAAATAAAGAGTCGCTAAGTTCAGTGGCTGAAGGAAATTGTTTTTTTATGTTTTCCATAGTGGCGTCTTCTTCTCGTGGTACAGTCACGACAATCCCGTTGGAATAGCTAAAAGAGTCTAATCCTGAAGGTGTGTAGTAATAGAATACATTATACTTATTAACCTCAATGGTAAATAATGAAAATGATGGATCAGTAATTTTCGGGTAATAATCCATTGTTAAGGTTTCAAAGCTGTTCACAGTGTATAACCGTTGATTATTTACACCAGATGATAATGAATACTCCTTAATTGTCCGGCAAAGCTGATCAACTGAATCAAAGAATAAACTGCCATATTCCACTTCAGACTTATTATCATTAAGATTTAATAAATGATTGTTATTCAAGGCAGTTCCTATCATTAAAGCGAGAGAAAACACCAAACATATCAAAAGGACAGCAGCTGCTAATGATTTCATTCGCTTTATCCCGTTTGACGAGAATTCTTTAATTGGCGTTTTCTCGACACTTAATGTATTCTCTGCTTCTCTAACATATTTTTCATCAATACTGACAAATACATCATATAAAAGTTCAGTTTTCATTTTGCAATCTCCTATAATAAATGCAAAGATTTTTTCTTAATCGCGATAGTCTTTTCCTGACATTGGAATCTTTTAATCCGAGTTTGTCAGCAATCGCCTTTGTGTCAAGGAACATATTATATTGCATCACGAACATATCGCGGTCCCTTTCGCATAGTTCATTTAGAAAAGAATTGACAATGCTTATCATTTGATCCCGCTCTACAACTTCGGGAAATAGATTTCCGAATTCTCTTAGAATTTCATTTTCGTAATTCACCAATGTTGTTGCCGGAACCATAAGAATCTCGGATAGTTTCGTAACGGTTGCGTAATCAGGCCTTCGATCACCGCATTCCCATTTTGACACAAGTTCCAAAGAGACACAAAGGCAATCTGCCAATTGCTGCTGCGTTAGGCCCATTTCCTTTCTATATTTCTTTATTGATTCGCCGATAGTCATATCAACCCTTCTCCCACTACTATTTTATCAAATAGGTTTTGTTTTGTCTCTGTACAAAATGTGACACATTAATCACGCTTAGAAGAACCGTCGGCCACCCAAAGCAACAGGGGACAGGCACCATATGGACTTTTACGACGAGGACGGAAATCTAACCGACACGGCGTTTGAGGCAATGGCGGAAGAAATGGATTCCGATGACTACGCCGGATTCATCGAAACACCTGGCGGAGGACGCCGCGGCGGAGACCGCGGAAGAAACCGCAGATTACCGCAAAACAGCCTGATTTTAGAGCAAAAAAATCCCCGGAGAACGGTCAAATTCTCCGGGAGTGATGGTGCGCGCCGCCGGCATGAACCTGTATGAGAGAACTCTCACACGGACCTGATGGTAGCGTGACCTTGGTGAAAAATGTGTGCCTGCGGTTATCGTGCCTGCGCATTATCCACTAATACTTATTTCGTGCCAGTCCAATATGGAAGGAATCCATTAAGTGAGGGCGTTAACTTCCGATGCACTCCCGTCTTGGTCCATTTTTGCAATGTAGTTTACGATCATGTCAAAAATCTTTATTATTGCCTGATTTTGCTCATTTAAAATTCTCTTGTCAATATATACAAAAGTTCTTTTTTTCCCCTTTAGTTCACGACTGACATATACACATTTGGAATCCGAATCAATTCGTATTGTATTTATTCTTGTAGTGTGCTTAATAATTCC
>DBXM01000019.1:0-53927 GCA_002309655.1 Mageeibacillus sp. UBA1212 | reverse complement strand
GATGAGATGACATAATTCTTTTTTATGTGCTTTTTGATGCAATTATACAACGAAATAACCTCATTCTTTTTCGCATCATCCTGTTGACGTGATACAAGAATTATACTCATAGGCTGAAGCATCCCGCCAATGACTCTCTGCTGTGTAACAGCAATATGATCATAATCACTAACTTGATTAAGATCAATACTATTATCCTGAACGATATTTCTTGAATAAATATTAAACTCTTGATTTTCGATAGAATCAAATTGTGGTTCTTTCAGCACTTCACCTTTATACGAAATTATAATGTAATGTACTGATGATATCAAATTGATTATTTCGTCAAAATCATTTCGACGCAGATATACATATACAGAATGATTCATTTTATTCTCCTTCCTCTTTATGCACATCGTCAAAATACAATGAGCCTAAATAATCATATATAAGTGACATTCAAGCAGTAACAAAGAGACACTCTATTCATCCGTATGGTACAAAAATAGTAATTGGACTGGTATGTTTTTTTGTAGTGGGTTTTATGCCATATGTGTACCTTCTTTCATACTGCTTTTGCTTCCATTTCCTTCAAGCGGTAGGCGACCGGACTCATGTAACCCGGGTTGATGTGTAACCGCTTTCTGTTATAGACTATCTCAATGTAGTAGAATATGTATCTCTCCACCTCGTTTATTGTATCATATTCTCTCCTGTAAAAAAATCCTTTTTTAAACAGTCAAAACGAATAAATCATAGCGCAGTAAAAACGGCGCTATTTGACTGTCCGGAATATCCTTAAGAAGAGAAGTCGGCCATGGGACATCAATAAAAAATCCTTCTAAAGAAGACGAGGATAATCACTGTTTTTTCAGGAAATTTTTAAATTATAAAGAAACACTCCCAGTATCCGTCTTCATTGAGGGCACAGTAATACTAAAAGAATCCTTATTAGAATCAGCGTCGGTGCCATTTCTTTATTCTTGCAATTTGCCCCTTCCGCGTGGTATCATAAAAGCGGAAAAAGACAAGCCGCGCGGTGGCGTTAAAGTGCCGGAGCGCGGAATTAAAACGAAAGGTCGAAGTTTATGAAAGGCATTATTCTTGCCGGCGGGAAGGGAACCCGGATGTATCCGATGACGCAGGCCGTCTCGAAGCAGCTGCTTCCCGTTTACGACAAACCAATGATCTACTACCCGATGTCGGTTCTTTTACTCGCGGGAATAAGGGACATTCTTCTCATCACGGACCGCGCGAGCCTCGGGCTCTACAAGAGCCTGTTCGGGAACGGCAGCCGCCTCGGGGTCAAAATTTCGTACAAGGTCCAGGAGGAGCCGAGGGGGATAGCCGAGAGCTTCATTATAGGCCGTGACTTCATCGGCGACGACGGCGTCTGCCTGATTCTCGGTGACAATATTTTCTACGGCCAGGATCTTACCGCGGCACTTTCCGAGGCGCGCGGCATGATCGAGAGCGGGGAGTCGGAGGCGGTCATTTTCGGCTACATGGTCAAAAATCCGTCCGATTTCGGCGTTGTCGAGTTCGACGGCGCGAACAAGGTGATCTCCGTGGAGGAGAAGCCTTCAAAGCCAAAGTCCGACTACGCGATCCCGGGGCTGTATTTTTACAGCGGCGAGGTCGTTAAAGTCGCGTCGGAGATCAAGCCGTCGGCGCGCGGCGAGCTTGAGATCACGTCGGTTAACGAGGCGTTTCTGAAACGCGGGACGCTCTACTGTACGCAGTTCGGGCGCGGATTCGCGTGGCTGGACACCGGCACGCCGGAGAGACTTCTCAGGGCTTCCGAGTTCATCGAGACTGTTCAGAACAACCAGGGCTTTTATGTTTCCTGCCTCGAGGAGGTCGCGTGGAGAAGGGGCTTCATCACGAAGGAGCAGCTTCGCGCGGAGGGCGAAAAGCTCGCGTTTTCCGACTACGGGAAGTATATTCTGTCACTTTAAACTATCATGTGCCGCGGCGGATGCGACCGCGGCTTTTTGATTAAAGGTTTTGCTGAAAGAGAACGAAGCGCGTTTTGCGCCTAAAATAAGGGAAAAATCAAATGAAAAAAGTGTTAAAATCGATTGTAATTCTGGCTGCCGCGGCGTCGCTGTTCCTGGGTTCGCTTCCCGCAATCGCGTTCCCGGACGAGAAATTCGACGGCGAGACTTCACGAACTGCCACCGAGCTCTACGACGGCGTTATCTGCACGCACGTTACTCTCTCGAAGGACTCCAAGTACGGGCAGCAGTCGTTCTGGGTGACCGAATTCGACCCGCGGCGCGAAGACCTGACGCTGGACGTCACCAACAAGGGCTCCTGGCTCAACAGCCGCGTGAGCACCAAAAAGACGATGGAGAAGATAAAATCGGATTCCGCCGGCACCAAGATACCGATCGCGGGAATCAACGGCGACCTTTGGACGGTCAGCTACGCGCATTCACGGGTGCAGGGAAGCGGAACGACCTACGGCGGCTGCAACGACCCGGTTGTCACAAAGGCGCTGGAACTGCCCCGCGGCATTTCGATCTACAACGGCGAGATAGTCTGCGGAGGCCACACCACGGCCGAGACGCCCTACGAGGGAGCGTTTGACTGCTTCGGAATTACGGCGGACGGCAGGACCGTTCTCGGAACGCCCACTTTGAAGGTCAAAATGAACGTTCCCACGCAGCCGGATATGGGTTCGGTCACTGTTACCGGTTTTAACAGACTTCCCTCCGACGGAGCGATAATGCTCTACTCCGACAAGGGGCCGGCCTCCGACTACTGCCTGAGCGACGCGTACGAGATCTACATCGACTGCGATTTCGACTACTGCGTTAAGCAGGATTCGGTGATCAGAGGAAAAGTGACCGCGATAAGCGAGCCGGGACAGGCGCGCCAGGCCATGAAGGAAAACCGCTTCATCATAACCGCCCGCGGCACCCGTTATATCAACAAGGTCAACGGAATCAAGGTCGGCGACGAAGTCGAGTTCACGTTCACGCTCAAGGGCACCTCGAAGGACAACGCAATCTGGCAGGAGGTTGTGAACGCTGTCGGCGGCCACATGATCCTCGTCAGGAACGGAAAATCCACCGGAATCGGCGACTCCACGCGCTACCCGACTTCCATAATAGGGAACAAGGCGGACGGTTCGGTCGTGTTCATAACGATGGACGGCAGACAGTCCGGATACGCGGTGGGGTTCAAGATCATCGACATGGCCGAGGTTTTGATCAAGCTCGGCGTTGAGAACGCGTTCCTGCTGGACGGCGGCGGCAGCGCGGACATGGTCAACATCAACTCCTCCGGCGCCTACGAGGTCGTGAACAGGCCCAGCGACGGCACCGCGAGGTCGGTCATCAATTCGATCGTTCTTTCGCGCGTCACCGGGAAGGAGCCGACGGTCTCCAGGGACAGGGCGCTCGCCTACGACTACGGCGGCGGGAAGGTCGACATCGTTCCGCAGGGGAACATCGCCGACAGCATCGATCTGGGTGTCATAAGCGGGGACGATTGCAGTCACGTGGGCTGCTACGGCTGGTTCGCGTGCAACGAACTCTACGGCAAAATACGTGAATTTGGCTACTCAGTCGACGGCGGCGAGCACATTTACGACGAATCTTTCAAGGTGAAGATGCCGGCCGACATCGACGCGATCAAGGGGGCCGCGCAGGCGCTTCAGGGTGCGTCGGCGGACTATTCGCGGTTCGAGGTGAAGGTGTCGGTGTCCAATGGCAGCCACGAGATAAAGGTTTACGCGAAAACGTCTTCGGGCGGCGAGTTCCATATATGGACCGTGAACTATATGGGAGTAGGCGGGGCAGGTCCGGTTCCTACGGAGCAACCGACAGAAACTCCTACGCCGACTCCAACACCAACACCAACACCAGCCCCCACGCCAACGCCTACACCTACTCCGACGCCTACAGTCGCGCCCACCGACACTCCGACGCCTGAGCCGACGGATACGCCAACTCCCACGCCGACGGATACTCCTACTCCCACGCCGTCTCCTACTCCGACACCCACCCCGACACCGGAGCCCTCGGACAAGCCTTCGAGCGGCACGCAGAATCCCACTGAGAGCCCTCAGGAGCAAAATACGGACACGCCTGTTCCCGGAGGTGAAACTACTCCCGGCCCGGATGAAGACGGTCAGAATCCGCCTGAGACGCCTCAGGGCGGCACTGCGGAACCCGGCGGGAATTCTTCACTTAAGAAGGCACTGATTTGGGGCGCTGCCGGCGCCGCACTGCTGGCTGTTGCCGCTGTCTTGATTGTTTTGGCGGTGGCGAAGAAGAGAAAAGATAAGGAAGAATAAACTTTAGTTTAGTTATAAAAAGAAGGCCTGCCCCCGCGACAGTTTTTGAAGCGGGGGCAGGCCTTTCAATTTCCGTTAAAGAACTGTTTTCAGCCTTTAAAATACTTCACCGCAGCCTCGAACATCCTCAAATCGTAGTTCCCCGGCACGTTCTTGTACAAATCCTTGCCGGTGCGTTCGCTGTGGCCCATTTTGCCGAACACGCGGCCGTCAGGCGAGGTGATGCCCTCTACCGCGAACATCGAACCGTTGGGGTTGAAGCGGATGTCCTCCGTGGCGTTCCCGTCAAGGTCCGCGTACTGGGTTGCGATCTGGCCGTTTGCCGCCAGCTTTTCGATGAGAGCCGGGTCGGCAATGAAGCGGCCTTCGCCGTGGGAGATCGGGACCGAGATGACGTCGCCGACGTTCACGAGGGAGAGCCAGGGCGACTTGACGGAGCAGATTCTCGTGCGGACGATCCGGGACTGGTGGCGGCCGATCGTATTAAATGTGAGGGTGGGGGAGTTTTCGTCCGCGTCTGTAATTTTTCCGAACGGAACGAGCCCCAGCTTGATAAGGGCCTGGAAGCCGTTGCAGATGCCGCACATGAGGCCTTCGCGCGTGTCGAGAAGGTCGCTCACCGCGTCCTTAATCTCCGGGTTCCTGAAAAACGCGGTGATGAACTTGCCGCTGCCGTCCGGTTCGTCGCCTCCCGAAAAACCGCCGGGAATGAACACCGCCTGCGCATTCCTGACCTCCGCAGCGAAGTCTTCGACCGACTTTTTGATGTCCTCGGCCGTCAGATTTCTGACCACGAATATCCTTGCGTCTCCGCCCGCGTCTTCAACCGCCTTCGCGCTGTCGTACTCGCAGTTCGTGCCGGGGAACGCGGGAATAAGGAACACGGGCCTTGCTTTTCCGGCGTGAACCGCGCCTGGACGCTTCGTGAATTTTTCCGAATTGTAGGCAAAATTCGGCACCTTCGCGGGCTTGTCTCCCGTGTACGCGGGGTAGACCGGCTCGAGCTTTCCTTCGTATGCCGAGAGGAGCGCCGCGGCGGGAACGTGTTCATTCCCGCGGGTGAAGCTGACTGAATCCGTGACCTTTCCGAGCAGCAGGGCGCCGGGAACCTCGACACCGTTTTCAACTTCGATCACGAAGCTTCCGTACCTGCAACCGAACAGGTCGTCAAGCGACACGCCTGTTGAAAAATCAAACCCGAGGGCGTTGCCGAAGGCCATCTTCATGACCGCTTCCGCGGCGCCTCCCATTCCCGGAGTGTAGCACGCGACCGCCTTGCCGGAGCGGGTGAGTTTGGTGACGGTTTCAATGTTTTTCAGGAACGAACCGGTCTCGGGAAGGCCGTTTTCGTCGTATTCGGGAAGCAGGAAGTACACGCTGTGGCCTGCTTTTTTGAATTCAGGCGAGACGATGGACTGAGTTTTTTCTGTGGTGACCGCGAAGGAGACAAGCGTAGGAGGGACGTCGAGCTTCTCGAATGAGCCGCTCATTGAGTCCTTGCCGCCGACTGACGCGATGCCGAGTTCGGTCTGGGCCTTGAACGCGCCCAAAAGCGCCGCGAGAGGCTTGCCCCAGCGTTTCGGGTCGGAGCCGGGCTTCTCGAAGTACTCCTGGAAAGTCAGGTACACGTCGTTAAAGGAGGCGCCGGACGCGATCAGCTTGGAGACCGATTCGATCACCGCGAAATACGCGCCGTGGTAGGGGCTCTGCTCCGACACGAACGGGTTGAACCCGAAGGCCATCAGCGAGCAGTCGCAGGTGTGTTTCTTCTCGACTGAAATCTTCTGCACCATCGCCTGGGCGGGCGTCATCTGGCATTTACCGCCGAAGGGCATCAGAACGGTGCCCGCGCCGATGGTCGAGTCGAAGCGCTCGGAAAGACCTCGCTTGGAGCAGGTGTTGAGGTCGGTGGCGACGCGCCGCATGTTTTCCGCGAAGCTCCCTTTGACGGGAACGGGCTTATATATAGCCGCTTTTGGCGCGATAGTTATGTGCTTCTCCGCGCCGTTGGAATTCAGGAATTCTCTGGAAATGTCGACTATTTTCCGGCCGTTCCAGAACATCGTAAGTCTGGGGTCCTCCGTGACCTCCGCCACGCGGCAGGCTCTCAGGTTTTCAGCGGCCGCCAGCTCGAGAAAACGCTTCTCGTCTTCTTTGCCGACCACGACGGCCATCCGTTCCTGGGACTCGGAGATCGCCAGCTCCGTGCCGTCCAGACCTTCGTATTTTCTGGGGACCGCGTTCAGGTCGATTTTAAGGCCGTCCGCCAGCTCGCCGATGGCCACCGAGACGCCGCCCGCGCCGAAGTCGTTGCAGCGCTTGATGAGTTTGCTCGCCTCGGGGTTGCGGAAAAGCCGCTGCAGCTTCCTCTCCTCGGGGGCGTTGCCTTTCTGAACCTCAGCGCCGCAGGTCTCCACCGAGCGGGCGTTGTGGGCCTTTGAAGAGCCGGTCGCTCCGCCGATGCCGTCGCGCCCTGTAGCGCCGCCGAGAAGTATCACTACGTCTCCGGGAACGGGCCGTTCACGCCTTACGTTTTCAGCCGGCGCCGCCGCGATGACCGCGCCGATCTCCATTCTTTTTGCCGCGTAGCCCGGGTGGTAGATCTCGTCGACGATTCCCGTGGCGAGACCGATCTGGTTGCCGTAGGAGGAGTAGCCCGCCGCCGCCGTGGTGACTATCTTGCGCTGGGGAAGCTTGCCGGGAATGGTCTCAGAAACCGGAACCAGCGGGTCCGCCGCGCCCGTCACGCGCATTGCGCCGTATACATAGGAACGCCCTGAAAGCGGGTCGCGGATCGCTCCGCCGATGCACGTCGCCGCGCCGCCGAAAGGTTCGATCTCCGTGGGGTGGTTGTGGGTCTCATTCTTGAAGAGCAGCAGCCACGGCTCTTTTTTGCCGTCCGCCTCGATCTCGATTTTGACCGTGCAGGCGTTGATCTCCTCGGATTCGTCGAGTTTCTTGAGCATTCCGCACTTTTTGAGGAGCTTGAGCGCCGCCGTGGCCACATCCATCAGGCAGACGGGCTTTTTGGCGCCTGTCTCTTCACGTGCCGCCAGGTACTCCGCGTAGGTCTTTTCGAGCAGCTCGTCCTCGAACTTCACGCTGTCGATGTGGGTCAGGAACGTCGTATGCCGGCAGTGGTCCGACCAGTACGTGTCGATCATTCTGATCTCGGTGATAGTCGGGTCGCGGTGCTCGGAGCGGAAATAGTCCCTGCAGAAAGCAGCGTCGCCGGCGTCCATCGCGAGCCCGTGGGCGGAAATGAATTCTTTCAGCCCTTCTTCGTCAAGCTCCGTGAACCCTTGCAAGGTCTTTACTGTTTCGGGAATGTAGTAGTCCGCCTTGAGCGTGTCGGGAAGGGCAAGGTCCGCCTCCCGCGCCTCCACCGGGTTGATAACGTACTTCTTGAACGCCTTAATATCGTTTTCCGTGAGCGTTCCCTCCAGAATATAAACCTTCGCGGACCTCACCAGCGGCCTCTCGCCGCGGGAAATGATCTGAATGCACTGCGCCGCAGAGTCGGCCCTCTGGTCGAACTGCCCGGGAAGGTACTCGGTCGCGAACACCGCAGCCGCACCTTCCGTTCCTTGAAGTTCGCCGCCCGCCGTGTCCACCTGCGGCTCAGAAAAAACCGTCTTCACCGCGTAGTCGAAAAGCTCCCGCGTGATGTTCTCCGCGTCGTACCTGTTCACGACCCTGACGCTCTCAAGCCCTCCGATTCCGAGCAGCCCCTTCGCGTCCTGAAGCAGCGCCGCCGCCTCATGGGCGAACTCCTTCTTTTTCTCAACGTAAACTCTGTAAACCATCCGATACCTCTGTATTTGATGCTCTGTATTTCTCTTAATTTACCTAATTGTAGGTATTTATTAGAATCAGTGCGCTCTTATTTTTTCAAGCGCTTTTTGCCCGATGTCGCGGCGCATGAAGGCGTTTTCGAACGATATCCTGTCCGCGTCTTCGTAGGCGAGCCTGAGCGCCGTCTCAAGATCGTCCGCCGTCTCCGTGACACCCAGAACGCGTCCGCCCGACGTCACAAGAGCGCCGTCCTCAAGCTTCGCGCCTGCCACGAAAACCTTTCCGAGCAGGTCCTCGGGGATGTCGATCCTGAACCCCTTTTCGTACTTCAGCGGATACCCCTTCGAGCACATAACGACGCACGCCGCCGCGCCGTCCGAGAACTTAACCTCTGTCTCCGCGAGCCTTCCCTCCGTGACCGCACGCATGACGTCGAAAAGATCCGACTCAAGAAGCGGCAGCACCACCTGCGTCTCCGGGTCGCCGAACCTGCAGTTATACTCGATGACCTTCGGCCCGTCTGGCGTGATCATCAGCCCGAAATACAGGCAGCCCTTAAAAGGACGCCATTCCGCGTTCATCGCCTCGACCGTCGGCTTGAAGATCTTTTCCATGCACTCCTTCGCGACCTCGGGTGTGTAGAACGGATTCGGGGCGATCGTGCCCATTCCGCCGGTGTTCAGCCCCTTGTCGCCGTCGAGCGCGCGCTTGTGGTCCATCGACGAGACCATCGGAACGACGCACTTTCCGTCGGTGAACGAGAGCACCGAAACCTCCGGCCCCGTCAAAAACTCCTCGATAACGACCGTCTCGCCGCTTTTGCCGAACTTTTTGTCCTCCATCGCCGATCTGACGGCCTCGAACGCCTCCTCGCGCGTGTTCGCGATTACGACGCCCTTGCCGAGCGCGAGACCGTCGGCCTTCACGACTACGGGAAGCTTCGCGGTTTCTACGTATTCGAGTGCTTTGCCGGCGTCGTCGAAAATCTCGTAATCCGCGGTCGGGATACCGTACTTCTTCATGAGCCGCTTCGAGAACGCCTTGCTGCCTTCAATAATCGCCGCGTTCGCCCTCGGTCCGAAGCAGGGAATGCCGGCTCCTTCAAGCGCGTCGACGGCGCCAAGAACGAGCGGATCGTCAGGCGTCACTACAGCGTACTCCACGCCGTTTTTCACCGCGAAGTCAACTATCGCGGGAATGTCGGTCGCCGCAATGGCAACAGGCGTCGCGTCCATCGCGATTCCGCCGTTTCCGGGGAGGGCGAAAATGTCCGTGACGAGTTTGTTTTCTTTAAGTTTTCTGATGACGGCATGTTCGCGTCCGCCGCCGCCGACTACAAGTATTTTCATTTTGTCCTTTCTAAAGTTGGAAAGCGTAAGGTCAGCAGAAAAATCTGCTGTTCGTTAATGATGAAAAAGTCTCATGCCGGTGAAGCACATCACCATACCATACTTGTCGCAGCACGCGATGACCTCGTCGTCCCTTTTCGATCCGCCCGGTTCCGCAACGTACTGCACGCCGCTCTTCCTGCCGCGCTCGATACTGTCGCTGAACGGGAAGAACGCGTCTGAGCCAAGAGTCACGCCGCTTACAGTGTCGAGGAATGCGCGCTGTTCTTCCGCGGTGAAAGGCTCGGGGCGCTCGGTGAAGTAGCGCTGCCATACGCCGTCCGCGCAGACGTCCTCTTCGTTTTTGTTTATGTATCCGTCTACCGCGTTGTCACGGTCCGGCCTTCCGAGGTCGGGCCTGAACGGGAGGTTCAGCACCTTGTCAGCCTGCCTCAGGAACCACGTGTCCGCCTTGGAACCCGCGAGTCTGGTGCAGTGGATCCTCGACTGCTGGCCGGCGCCGACGCCGATAGCCTGACCGTCGACCGCGTAGCAGACCGAATTCGACTGGGTGTATTTCAAAGTGATCAGCGAGACGACCATGTCGCGAACCGCCTCCTGAGGGAGATCCTTGTTCGCGGTGACGATGTTTTCGAGAAGCTCGGGACCGATCTTGAAGTTGTTGCGGCCCTGCTCGAAGGTGACGCCGAAAACCTGTTTTTTCTCCTGAATCTGGGGAATATATGAGGGGTCGATCTTGACGATGTTGTAGTTTCCGGAACGTTTCGACTTGAGGATCTCGAGCGCTTCGGGCTCGTATCCGGGCGCGATGATGCCGTCGGAAACCTCGCGCTTCAAAATCATCGCAGTGGGAACGTCGCAGACGTCGGAAAGCGCCGCCCAGTCGCCGAACGAGCAAAGTCTGTCCGTACCTCTCGCTCTCGCGTATGCGCATGCGATCGGGGAGTCGTCGAGCCCTTCAATGTCGTCGACGAAGCATGCCTTCTTGAGTTTGTCGGAAAGCGGATTGCCGACGGCCGCGGAGGTGGGGCTGACGTGCTTGAACGATGCCGCTGCGGCCATTCCGAGCGCCTCCTTGAGCTCCTTTACGAGCTGGTAGGAGTTGAACGCGTCGAGAAAGTTGATGTAGCCGGGACGGCCGTTCAGAATCTCGATAGGCAGGTCGCTGCCGTCTTCCATGTAGATTTTAGCCGGCTTCTGGTTTGGGTTGCAGCCGTATTTCAGTTCGAATTCTTTCATTTTTTGGGTACCTCCGTTTCAAAAAATGGGCGATCTCTTTTCGGCGGAGCGGGTGCCGGTGTTCTTGTTGACGATCCGGATATCCTCGCAGCCGTTTTCGAGATCTGTGTAGCTGACGTACAGTGAAATCTTGTTGTCGGGGTCGAGCGCGTTCCAAAGGGAGTCGGTGAATTCGTCGATGTTGTCCACGGTTTCGACGCGTTCGGGCTCGCCCTGAAACGTCGGGATGGGCTTTCCGTCACAGACGTACGTGTGAATGAAGTGACCGAGACCTTTTACCGAAGGATAGGCAAATTCGTACCTTGCGCAGGCGCTTCCCGCGGCGTCGACGCTCTTCAAAATACTCATTCTGTACGAGAATCCGCCGTCCGCAAAAGTAATCATTCCGCTGATGCGCGGCGTGAAGTTGGGGGCGTCCGGCTCGAATTCACGCGACTCGAGCGCCTCTCCGAATGTCTTTCCCTCCTTGAGGCCGTCCGCGACCGTGTCGGTCTGGTTGCCGTTCGTGACGATCAGGTTGCGGCCTTCGCGCCTCACCGCGGCGTAAATGATCAGGCTGGGGTCCGTGACGAGACTCGCGTCGTAGGGCTCGGTGTAAAGAACGCCGTCCTTCATCGTGAAGACCCTGTTCCGCGAGTTGGTGCTGCGCCCCATTATGAAATAGGCTGCGACCGCGTTTTTGCCGTCCGGCGTGGTGCCCAAAATGATGCCCCTTCCGGGGTAAGTGTTTCCGAAAATGCGCTCGCCCGCCGGCAGAGCCTCATAAATATCCATATATCCGACCTTCCTTTCAAAATTGAAGCGCTGATTTAATGCTCTTTGCGCAAGCGCTTCCCGGTTATTTTATAGAAGCGAGAATCTCGCGGCATATTTTTTCAGTTGCCTCGGGCAGAATCACCCACTCGGCCTCGCGCATGACGCGCTTCTGCAGAACCTCCGGCGTGTCGCCTTCGCGCACCAAAACCGGCTTCTGCATAATGATTTCGCCGCCGTCCGGAATCTCGTTCACGAAGTGGACCGTGGCGCCGGTGATCTTCACGCCTCTTGCAAGCGCGGCCTCGTGAACCCGCAGCCCGTAAAACCCTTTTCCGCAGAAAGCGGGAATCAGGGAAGGGTGCACGTTGATGATCCGGCGCGTGTGACGCGACGTGAATTTTTCGCTTAAAATAGAGAAAAATCCGGCGAGAACGATAAGCTCGGCGCCGGCTTCTTTGATCTTTCTGTCCAGATCGTTCTCGAAGGCTTCGACGTCGCCGTGATATGATTTTTTCGGCAACGTGAACGCCGGAATGCCCGCCTTTTTAGCCCGCTCGAGAGCGTACGCGCCTTCGGTGTCGGAAATAACCGCAACGATCTCGCCGCTGGTTATCACTCCGGAAGCGCACGCGTCGATCAGCGCCTGAAGGTTGGTTCCGCCGCCTGAAACGAGCACGCATATTCCCGCTTTATTGTTATTTTCCATCGTTTCCGTCCTTTTCCGGCGTTTTTTCTTCATTTTCCGGCGTTTCGGCGGCCGGCAGCTTCTTCTTCGCGAACTCGAAAATATCGGTTATCAGCGGGAGAATCATCGCGCCCACCGTGTTGCCGAGGATCACGTTCCAGATAAACCCGAACGCCTGCCATGAGACGATTCCCGAGGCCGAGAAGTAGAACATGTCGGCGACCGAGTGCTCGAATCCCGCCAGAATGAAGACGGGAATGCAGAACAGGATGCCGACGATTTTTTTGTTGTTGCGGAAAATGCTCACCGCGAGGTACATCAGAATTCCGCAGAAGCAGGCCCTCAGGAACGTCGCGGGGACTTCCTGGAGAAGCTTGGAAGCGCAGACCGTTTCGGCCGTTGTTCCCGAAGCCGGGACAGCGTATCTGATCGCGAGACCGCAGAGGACCGTGGCGCAGACGTTGCCGAGCAGGCCCAGCAGCAGAACCGAGAACTCCTCGCGCCCGTGCTTTTCGGGAATGAACCCGATCTTGCCGGTGTAGAGCGCGTACCCCTTGATGCAGATGCAGAGCAGGGCGACCGAGAACATCACCGCGCCGACGTAGCGGTTCTCGCACGCCAGGAACACCGCGCCGCCGATCGAAATCAGTATGCCGGCGGCGAACCCGGACAGGAACTTCCTTAAAATGTCTTTCAGCATATCCTGATCCTCTCTCCCGATCCGTCTGCCGCGGCGATCTTTCCGATCACGTAGGCGTCAACGCCGCATCTATTAAGCACCGAGAGCGCTTCCTCAGCCTCGTCAGCCGGCACCGTTACGCTCATGCCCACGCCCATGTTAAACGTGTTGAACATGTCGCGCCCGGTGATTCCGCCGCGCTCCTGAATTAACCTGAAAATAGGTAAAATCTTAATCGAACTTCCGTCGATTTCGGCGCACAGTCCCTCGGGAATGCTGCGCGGAATGTTCTCGTAAAAACCGCCGCCGGTGATGTGGGAGATCCCGCGCACGTGAACTCTCTCCAGAAGCTTCAGCACCGGCTTCACGTAGATCTTCGTGGGGGTCAGCAGCGTCTCGAGAATCGACTTCCCGCCGAGTTCTTCAAGCGGCTCGCGCACCTTCGACTCCGGATTTTCGACGTCGAAAACCTTCCTCACAAGCGAGAAGCCGTTCGAGTGGACGCCGGAAGACGGGAGCGCGATGATCACGTCGCCGGGTTTCATTAAAGTGTTGTCAATTATCTTATCTTTGTCGACGATTCCGGTGCAGTAGCCCGCCAGGTCGTACTCGTTTTCCGGGTAGAAGCCGGGCATTTCCGCCGTCTCGCCGCCAATCAACGCCGCTACCGCGTCAACGCAGCCGTCGCAAACGCCTTTCACGATGTCCGCGATGCGCTCGGGAACGTTCTTGCCGCAGGCGATGTAGTCGAGGAAGAAGAGCGGTCTGGCGCCGCAGCAGATGATGTCGTTCACGCACATCGCCACGCAGTCGATGCCGACCGTGTCGTGCCTGTCGAGCAGAAAAGCGATTTTAAGCTTGGTGCCGACGCCGTCCGTGCCTGAAACCAGAACCGGCTTCGAGATGCCCGTGAGATCCGGCTCAAAAAGCCCCCCGAACCCGCCGACGTCGCCGCAGACGCCCGGAGTCATGGTGCGTGCGATATGCTTTTTCATCAGGCTGACAGCTTTGTAGCCGGCCGTGATGTCGACACCCGCGGCCGCGTAAGCGTCGGAGCGGGAGAGGTTCGCGTCCGGAAGCCCTTCCTCCGGATTGTTGTTTTTGCCTTTAATCAGGGAATTATTCTTGGTGACATTGTTGTCGGTGGAACCGGTCATTTTTACTCCTTTCCTGTCCAGCAGTACGTGCAGAGCTCGTCCTCGGGAAGCCCGATCGCGTCGAGAACGCCATCGAGCGACTGAAAATCGAGCGACGCGAAGTGCATTTTTTCGCAGATGGCGCAGCGCAGTTTTTTGCCGCGCTCCGTCGTTCCGTCACTGTACTCCTCCAAATGGTTGAGGCCCTCCTCGCCCTCAAGCTCCTCGATAACGCGCCTGGCGAGCAGGTCGCCGTCTTTAATGGTGCGCGTGAAGTTGAGGTACTTGCAGCCGTGCATGATCGGCGGGCAGGCCGAACGCATGTGAACCGATTTCGCGCCGCAGTCGTAAAGAAACTCAACCGTCTCCTGAAGCTGCGTGCCGCGGACGATCGAATCGTCGACGAAAAGAAGGTCCTTGCCGCGGATGAACTCCGTGACCGGGATCTGCTTCATTTTCGCTACGCGGCTGCGCTCCTTTTCGGCGCGCGTCGTAAAGCTTCTCGACCATGTCGGCGTGTATTTTATGAAAGCGCGGGCGAAGGGCAGGTGGCTCCTGTTGGAGTAGCCGATCGCGTGGGGCGTGCCCGAATCCGGAACGCCGGCGACGTAGTCGATGTGCTCGTTAAAACCGTTTTTGCGGTCGTTCTCGGCCATGTTTTCGCCGTTCCTGATGCGCATGACCTCCACGTTGACGCCCTCGTAGCGGGAAGTCGGGTAGCCGTAGTAGCTCCACAGGAACGAGCAGAAACGCTGCTTTTTGCCGGGCTCCGCCAGAACCTTGAGCGAGTCCGGCGTTATCGCGACGATCTCGCCCGGGCCGAGCTCCTTTTCGTGCTCGAAGCCCAGTTTTCTGTACGCGAAAGACTCGAACGCGACCGCGTAGCCGCATTCGTTTTTGCCTATAAGTACGGGAATTCTGCCCAGCCTGTCGCGGGCGGCGACAACCGTTCCGTCATCTTTCAAAATGAGTATCGAAGCCGTGCCGTCGACAAGCTCCTGCGCGAATTTGATGCCCTCGACGAAATCGTTTTTCAGATTGATGAGCGCCGCCAGCAGCTCCGCAGAGTTGACTCCGCCGCCGGTCATCGCCTCGAAATGGCCGCCGCTCTCGGTGAGATACTTGTCGATCAGCTCCGCCGAGTTGTTGATGAGACCCGTCATGCAGATCGCGTACGTGCCGTGCTTAGAGCGGACGAGAATCGGCTGCGGGTCGCTGTCGCTTATGACGCCGATCGCGGACGTGCCGCGCATCTCGTCGTGAATCTTGTCGAATTTCGTGCGGAAAGGCGCGTTTTCTATGTTGTGAATCTGGCGCTGCAGCCCGATCTCCGGATCGTACGCGGCCATGCCGCCCCTGCGCGCGCCCAAATGCGAATGGTAGTCGGTTCCGAAGAAGACGTCTTCGATGCAGTCCTCGCGGGAAACGATTCCGAAATATCCTCCCATAAAAGGGTCCTCCTGGCTGAAACCGGCGGCAACACAAGCGCCGGCCTCTAAGTTAAGGAATTCTCATACCCCGGACGCGGACATATGCGTCGGCGCGTCCGGAGCGGTTCCTGAGACACCTCTTTAAATTGCTAAGTGCGGCTGAATTAGCAGCCGGAAATCTGCAATTCCTGAATTGCAAAGTCCCGGGCTATTTTTGAGTGGACGAATCCGAAGCTGTATGAATATACTGCGAGAGGTTCGGCCGCTCAAAGCAGTTCGCGGCAATCGCCGCAGGCACCTTGTTGTTCAACGTACTCCATAGAAATATGACTGTTTTCCGGAGTTGTTCTAACAAAACCAAACGCACCCGCGAACTGCGTAAAGAGCCGGGAATCTGCAATTCAGGCAAAGAAAAGCTTCGAAAGGGTCATCGGGTCGATATACTTTCCGTCCTTGTAAACTCTCATATTTCCCGACGCGATCTCGTCGATCAGCATCACGTTCCCGTCTGCGTCGTAGCCGAACTCGAACTTGATGTCGTAGAGCACGAGCCCCTTTTCGGCCATGTCGTCGGCGACGATCTTCGTGATCTGCTGAGTCATCTTCTTGATCGTGTCGTACTGCTTGCCTGTCATTATTCCCAGCACGATGAGACCGTCCCTCGTGACCAGCGGGTCGCCCTTCGCGTCGTTCTTGAACGTCATCTCAACGTAAGCGGGCAGGTCTGCGCCTTCCTCGATGTACTCGGCGTAGCGGCGGTAGAAGCTTCCGACGGCCTTGTGGCGGCAGATGACCTCGAGCCCCTTGCCGAACGTGACCGCAGGAACGACCTCCATCGTCGTGTTCTCGAGATCCGCGCTGACGAAGTGGGTCCTGATGCCGGCTTCGCGAATTTTCTCAAAATAGTAAACGGACATTCTGAGGTTTACGTCGCCGACGCCCTCAATCGTCAGTCCGATCGAGTTCTCGCCCGGGTCGAAAACGCCGTCCTTGCCGGTGCAGTCGTCCTTGAACTTGAGAAGGTAGTTCCCGTTGTCGAGCGCGTAAACGTTTTTGGTTTTGCCGGTGTAAACAAGTCTGTTTGCCATAATGATTTTCTCCTTATAAAAAATATAATCAGTGCCGCGCGGGGCGGCTTCCTGCCTGAAGTCAGTTGGCGGCTTTCCGCCTGATGTGCGTAAGCGGCGTTAAAATAAATCACCGCTTCGCTAAATAAAAAAACTGCAGCGGCAGTAAGCGCTACAGCTTTGTTGCAACCTGAGAGTCTTTTACGAGGACAGCGGCCGCGTCTTTCTTTCTTTTCAAATCGAGTCTCTCCGCAAGGTCCGCGTCGGAGACCGAGAGTATTTGAGCGGCAAGAAGGGCGGCGTTCGTGCCTCCGTCCACCGCGACGGTCGCCACCGGGATTCCCGACGGCATCTGAACCGTTGAGAGAAGCGCGTCAAGACCGTCGAAATTTGCCGATTTGCAGGGAATTCCTATCACGGGAAGGGTGGTGCGCGCCGCTATGGCTCCGGCGAGGTGTGCCGCCATTCCCGCCGCCGCAATTATGACGCCGAAACCGTTTTCACGGGCGCCTGCCGCGAATGCCGCCGCTTCGTCCGGCGTTCTGTGGGCGGAGAAAATGTGTGCCTCGAACGGGATGTCAAGCGCTTTCAGCATATCCGCCGCCTTTTTGACGACCGGCATATCGCTGTCGCTTCCCATGACAATTCCGACTTTTTTCATTAAGTACCTCCAAAATATAAAAGGGCCACTCGAACTTCAGCTGAGAGAGTACAAGTGTGCCCAGACGGTCGGCCAATGAATAAGTATTTTGCTTCCCGTTCCTCCGTGGTGCTCCACGATAAATCCGTCAGTCGCGGGAAACCGTTGTCTTCGGTACTCTGAAATTATAACACGCCGCCGCCTTCGGGTCAAGCGTTTTCTTAAAACCGGAGCCGCACATTCCTGCCGGAAAATTCACGAAAGGCGGGCGAAAATGCAATTAATAATTGACACGGGCGCGGAGATGTATTAGAATAAAACCAACTTTCTGAAAAACCTTTCAGAGATTTTGAAACATTTCCGCACGCTGCGGCGCGTTCATGCTTCCGGCGGCGGGAATTCCAACGGAGGTTAAAATGAAAAAACTGACTGCATTATTTATTGTGCTGGCAATGCTCTGCGCAATGATGACCGGACTGATCGTGTCCCACGCGGGCGACGGAATGGTCTGCGTCGACTCGATCAACCTTTGGGACGAAAACAACAAAACAGTTGCTTCCTATCCGCCCGGAGGCCACAATATCGGCAACGTCAACGTGGCGGTAGTCTCAAAAGGTGCGAAATACTTCCGCATCCAGGGCTGGCGCTCTGAGGACGACCCGATTGAGGACTTCGGCTACTCGATCAACGGCGGCGAAGTCGTCTGGGGATTCTCTGTCTATGACGCGAACCTGGTTGCCGTAAAGGATCAGACCCTTCATGAATACCCGCTGAGATTCCATTACACTATTCCGATCGAAGAGGGCGAAGACATACTGATCGAATTCTGGTACAAGCTTGAAGACGGCGAAGAGGACGTTTTCGAACCGGCATGGGAATACTATTACTCCAACGTTTCCGCCGGCGACAGATACATCTCGACCGACAGAACCCTTATTAAATACATCGACGGTCAGCTTATGCCTTCGACAACGACTATCAGTATAACCGACCCGGGCAACGGCGGAAAAGACTGGCTCGGCCTGTTCTTCCTCGACGGCGAAGAGCTCCAGTACTTCGAGCCGACCGAGGCCGACTACCTGGGCTGGAAGAGCTACGTAACCGGCGACACGATGCAGCTGAACACCGAGACGTTCAAGCAGGAAGGCGCCGAGGACCTGGTTCCCGGCCAGTACGCGCTGATGCTTCTCGAAAACGACACCTACAAAGTTCTCAACGCGGTCGAGCTGAAGATCCAGTACGAAACCGGCGATAAAGTCAATTACGACGGCATCTCCGTAGTTGGAGCCACCTCCCGTCCGCCGGCCACAAGAGATTTCGGCGACATCACGGAAGAAGTTGACCCCGAGAACGCGGCAATCAGACTGTTCGGCTGGTACGTTTCCGACACTGAGCTTGCCTCGCTCGGCTACAGACTCGCGGACGGCACCGAGGAGACATTTGTGGGCAAAGACCGCCAGGACGCGTGCGACGCTATCGGTACAATCTACGGCATGGGCCTCGACATGAACATTCCCGTCAGCGAGGGCGTTGACAACTACTTCGACGTTTTCGCAACATACGCCAACGGCGAGAAGGTCGACATCGACAGGTTCACGTACACCTACAACCCGAGCGGAACGGCTCCTACCGCTGCGCCGACCGACGCTCCCGAAGAGACCGAGCAGCCCGGCGAGACTGAGCAGCCCGGCGGCGAGACCGAGGCGCCTGTTGTCACCGAGTATCCGCTCTACACAACTCCCTCCGACCCGAGCACCGGCTGGTGGCTCCACCCGCTCAACGAAGGCGACACCGTCACCGTTGGCTTCGAAGCACCCGACTGGTTCAACGGAATCAAATTCTTCGCGTACTGCGCGGAGCACGACACCCCCATGGTCGTCCGCATCCTTAACGACAACGAAGACGAACTCCTCGCGCAGGAAATCACCACCAGAAGCAACGCGGCCTATGAAATGAACTTCGACACCAAGTTCGCGCCCGGCTGGTACTACATCGTTTTCGAGGGCGGCGACACGAGCGAGCTTCCCGACTCCTGGTTCGTTCTCGGCTCCGCTGAAGGTCCCGAAGAGATCGAAATCGAGATCGCCGGCGGCAACACGAACGGCGACACCAAGACGCACCCCTACATCACGCTCCTCTGCTGCGAGCCCGGCGAAGTCGCCCCGACTCCCGAAGCCACCGAAGCGCCCGAAGTGACCGAGGCACCCGAAGTCACCGAGCCGCCCGTCGAGCCCACCGAAGCTCCCTCCGAGCCCACCGAAGCTCCCGCTGACGCGACCGAAGAGCCCAAGCCGACCGAAGCCCCGAAGAACAAGAAGGGCTGCAAAGGCTTTGTCGAAGGCGGCGTTTTCGCTCTCTGCGCAATCGCGGGCGTGGCGTTCGTGCTGAGGAAAAAGGAGCACTGATTTCCGGGTTTCCGCTGAATTTCAGTGAATAACCTTAAATAAGATTTGACATGATCGGCCTCTTTCCGGTTGGGAAGGGGCCGGTTTTTTCGCGAGTTTTAGGGGAAATTGAGACCCTGCCGTGACACGCCCCGGGAGGAACGAACTCTGAACGGTTCGGAAATCGTGACTTGCAGAGCAAAACAAAACACGTGAGTTTGCCGCCGGATTGTGATATACTGACAGATGACTGCAATCGTCTTTAAAAAGCTCTTTGCAGCCTTCGGATTTTTTAACCAAAAGGAACGCAAAATGAACACGTCAATCACGGTTGTTTCGGTAAAACCGGAAAGCGACCCTGTCGTTTCGGTAATAATTCCCGTATATAACACAAGCGCGTATCTGGCGCAGTGTCTTGAGTCGGTCATAGGTCAGACTTACCGCAATCTCGATATAATCGTCATCGACGACGGCTCCACGGACGGCAGTGGAATAATGTGCGACCGCTACGCCGACAGCGACCCCAGAATACGCGTTTTTCACATGGATAACAAAGGTATTTCCGCCTCAAGAAACTTCGGAATTGAGAAGGCCGCCGGCAGGTATCTTGCCTTTGTCGACAGCGACGACTGGATGGAAAGGAATGCGATACAGATTTTGATTGAAGCGGCGGAGCGATTTGACGCCGACATTGTAACAGCTTACTGCTTCGATGAGTATGTGGGACGAACGTCTGCTGTACAGACGAATCTGGAAGAAGAGCGAGGCGTCAGCGGACAGGATGTGTTGCCTCTTTTTGCCAGCGGAGATTTAAAACATGTTGTATGGAACAAACTGTTTCGCGCCGAGTGCTTGTCCGGTCACCGTTTTCCGGAAGGATGCATTTATGAGGATGTTGCCACGACATGGAAAATAATGAAAGAACTTGCCGGGAGCGGGGGAGTTGTCGCCACGGTGCCCCAGTGCCTTTTCCATTACCGCGTCCGGAAAAGCAGCGTTTCACATTCCTCTTCATTCCGCAATCTGGCGGACAGTTGGGCGGCATACCGCGGAAAGTTTGAAGGCCTTTACGAATACCGTGAGTATCTTTATCCCGAGTGTATCGGGCAAATTGCGAAGATGTGGAAGAACTATACCGGATTCAACAGAGAGGAACGAAAACTGGCGAGACCGATTGTCAGAGAAATGCGTGATTTTTCACGTGAAAACTACTGCTTTGTCAGGAACGGTAACTATCCGAAGAGTATTAAGAGAGCGTTCGCCGTTACTCGTTTCAGTTCTCCGGCGGTGATGTTTTCTTACCGCCTTGCCGGAAAGATTCTTCATCTTGTCAAAAAACGCGGACGAGATTATTACGACTAAACGGTGCCGCATTCCGCCGAACCGTCGCGGCGGAGTTTTGGTTTATCAGATTTGGGCCGGGGCACAATGACCTCGGCTTTTTCGTTTATGAAGAGGGTATTTATTGCTTCGAAACGGGCTTTATACGCGCGTAATTCACACGTAATTCAAAACTGTTCTTGACAAGCGTCTGACTTTGTTATATAAAGTAAAATGCGTTTTGTGCGCCGACGGGAATTCTCCGTCTGCTGCCAATCCGCACGCCGACGGAAACCTATGCCGTCAGGCCTCTTAAGCAACAATACCGGGCGACTCAAGCCCTGCGAAACGGTGCAAAACGTGAGTAAACGAATCAAACTTAAAACCAAAACGCACGACATCATTCTCGCGATGCTCAAAGTGCTGAACCTTGTACTGACAACAGCGGCTTTTTCCGGCTGCTACTTTTGGTACTACGGACATCAGATTATCTACCCGTTCACATTTAAGCGTACCGCCGGGATGATTCTTGTGTTCTTTGTGATAAACTACCTGTTCACGAGAGTTTACAACTCACTGCAGATTTCATACAGCCGTATACAGCACATTATGTTCAGCCAGTTCCTGTCGACGGGAATGGCGGATTTCACCATCTACGTAGTGCTCTGCGTAATGTCCAGAAGGATAGTTTCGGTACTTCCGGGACTTGCCTGCTTCGGCGTCCAGATGGTGCTCTCATTGATCTGGGCGGTATTCTCGAACAAGCTCTATTTTGCGATATTCGAGCCCGCCAGAACGGCGATTGTTCACGAATACGAGGAGAACATGGACGCGCTTATCAAGCACTACGAGCTTGAGCGCAAGTTCCAGGTTGTGAAAACGATGCGGACCGGGGAATGCCTGGCAGACGAAGAGAGCCTCGAGGGCGTCGACGTCGTGTTCCTGAGCAACGTCGGCAGCCACGAGCGCAACACTATCTTGAAGCGCTGCATCGACAAGGGCATCAGGGTGTTTGTGGTCCCGGGCACCGGCGACTCGATTATGAGCGGCGCCGTGACGATGCCACTCTTCCACCTTCCGATGATGCGCGTCGACCGCTACCGTCCGCCTTTCTACTTCACGGCGACGAAAAGGGTTCTCGACATCGTTCTTTCCGCGCTGCTGCTGATTCTTTTCAGCCCGCTGATGGCGGTCATCGCGATAATCATCCACGCGACAGACAAGGGCCCGGTCTTCTACAAGCAGGAACGCCTTACCAAGAACGGCCGCAAATTTATGCTAATCAAGTTCCGCTCGATGATCGTGAATGCGGAAGGCGACGGCGTTGAGCGTTTGAGCTCCGAAGGCGACAAACGTATCACGCCAATCGGCAAGTTCATCCGAAAGGTACGCATCGACGAGATTCCGCAGCTCTTCAACATCCTGAAGGGCGAAATGAGTTTCATCGGCCCGCGTCCGGAACGCCCCAAAATCGCGGCGGATTACGAAAAAGATATGCCCGAGTTCAAACTCCGTTTGCAGGCCAAAGCCGGTCTCACCGGTCTAGCCCAGGTCTACGGCAAGTACAACTCGACTCCTTACGAGAAGCTCCAGTTCGATCTTATGTATATCGCCCACCCGAGCCTTCTTCAGGAGATCAGCATCTTTCTCGCCACGGTGAAGACACTGTTTACACCGGAGAGCACCGAGGGGGTCGCCGAAGGACAGACGACAGCGCTGAAGAAGACGGAAGAGAAGGCGGAAACGACGGGTGAGGCCGATAATGAAAACAGGCAGTGACCTGATGTCGGAACCGGTTTAAGCCCCCTTTACTAAAGACAAACAGACTACAACGTGCGGCAGATTGACCGCATGGACAAGACTCCGGAGCAGGTTGAGACATTCCGTGGGCATCTTGTTCAGACAATGGTAAAGGATTAAAATGAGCGTAAAAGACAACTCATACGGAATAGCGGATCTACAGGACAAGATGCTTGACATCGTCAAGTATTTTGTTGGTATTTGCGAGAAAAACGGCCTCACATACTGGGCCGGAGCGGGAACATGCCTCGGTGCAATCAGACACGGGGGTTTTATTCCCTGGGATGACGATGTTGACATTTTTATGCCGCGAAAAGACTACGAGCTTTTGTGGGAAAACCGTGATGTATGGTCCGACGATTCCAATTACAAAATCGTCAGGTCTTCTCTGGATAAAAACTACCGGCACAGAGTGATGCAGATAGTGGATCTTTCCACGACTTTTATAAACAAGCGCTGCGTCAACGACGATATAGAACACGGAGTTTATATTGATATCATTCCGCTCGACACAGCCGCGCCAACTGCTGTAGGAAGGCTTTTCCAGGCAATCAACACTGTGATTTACTCGGTTTACAATATCCAGGTGATACCGGAATTTCACGGAAACAAACTGATGATTTTCGGAACACGGATGCTTCTCGGTGTGGTCAAAAAGCCGGAAAAACGTTACAAGATATGGAAAAAAGCGGAGAAACGTATGAGCAGGTACGAGAATTCCCGCTCAACGAACTATGTGGATTTGCTTACGTACCTTAAAATGATTTTCAAACCGATGCCCAAGGAATGGTTTGAACAGTTGACCGTTCCGTTCGAGGATACGGAAATAGCGGTCCCGAAAATGTACGACAACTACCTCAAGGCGTACTACGGCGATTATATGACGTTGCCGCCGGAGGACCGCAGGTCGATCCAGCACAAGACTGTGATTATCGATTTGGAAAAACCGTTTACGGAGTACAGGGGAATTTACTACAAAAAGGAAGAAAACGGAGAAGAAGGAAATCCGTGATTTCTTTCTGATGGCAGTTATGAATGCAGCTTTGATTTTAGCAGGCGGAACAGGAACGAGAGTCGGAGCAGGCAGACCGAAGCAATTCGTTGAAGTACTCGGAAAGCCTGTTTTGGCATATACAACGGAGATATTTGAACAGAACAGCCGTATCGACGCCATTGAAATAGTGTGCCACCGGGAATGGATCGACTATTGCAAAGAGATGGTGGAAAAGTACCGCTTTACAAAAGTGAGATGGATTACCGAAGGTGGCGAGACATTTCAGGACTCCGTAATGAATGGTGTGAACTACTTGAATAATCTTCCGGACGACGTATTTTCGCCTGACGACATCCTGCTTATTCAATACGCTGCGTCGCCATTTACATCTGAGAAGATTGTTGACGCGGTTCTCGATATGACAGCTGAAACGGGAAGCGCGGTAACCGGAACTCCATGCTACCAGCTGATGGGCAGCAGAGACAGTGTAACCGTTTCAGAAAAATGGGTAGACCGCGACCGGTATATTCAAATAGCCTGTCCCTACGGCTTTAGGTTTTCATATCTGCTTGACGTCTACAGACGTGCGGGAGAGGCGGGTCTTATCGGGCTTATAGAACCCCACACAACCAGCCTTATGTACGCGCTTGGAGACAAGGTAAACCTGGCTTACGGGGACCAGACAAATATAAAAATCACGACTAAAGAGGACATAGAACTGTTTGAACTGTATGTTCTCGGCAGGAAGGCAAAAGAGAGCGGATGCTTCCGCGAAGAGATGCAAAGACCGGAGGGGAAATAGTGGAGAATTATGATGTTTCCGTAATAATTCCCGTGTATAACGCGGAAAAATATCTTCCGGAGTGCATCGAATCTGTGTTGAATCAGACCAAGGACCGGATACAGATAGTTATGGTCGACGACCAGTCGACCGACGGTTCGTACGAATGCGCCGCGCGTTACGCGGAGAAATACCCGAATATCCTTCTTTTAAAGAACCCGGTTAAGGGTGTAATCAACGCCCGCATTCTGGGTTTGAAAAATGCATCCGGGAAATACATAGGTTGGGTCGATTCGGACGATTTTATAGACCCGGGCATGTACGAAAAGCTGTTCTGCCTCGCGGAGGAAAACGGCGCGGATCTTACTTACTGCAACACTTCATTCTACCCGAAGCCTGTTAAAGGAAAGAGCCGGTGGTTTAAAGAGTACCGCGGGGAAAAAGACTGGCATTTTCTGGAGAGAAATACACAGTGTACGAACAAACTATTTCTTCGCGCTTACGCCGAGAAAATCGAACTCGAAAGGCTTTACAGCGTTCTCGACGAATACGCAAACCTGGCGCTGCTTTTGAAGACAGACAAAATCGCTTATACCTGCGAGGAACTGTACCATTACAGAGTCGGCATTCAAAGCGTGAGCGGTGGCAGTTTTAAGGGCAAGACCGGCAGGTTTGTTCACTTTGCCGAGTGTTCTTCGCGTCTCGTTGAAGAACTGTCAAACGGAGACAAAGAACTCGAAGAGTATTTGGAGTATAAAAGCATTTACAGCCGCCTCCAGGTACTTATAGTATCGTCGGTCAATGCAGACAAAGAAGTATACAGGAAGTACCGTGCGGAGCTGAAACAGATGAAGTTCAGGAAGAACCGCCTGGCAAAGACGATTCTCGACGCCAACCACGGAAAGTTGAAATCGTTTGTATTAAGGAATGCAGTTACGGCCGGCTACGGCGCGGCAAGAATCGTCACGGGCATCGTGTACAGATAAGAAAACGCGCAGACATGCGGGAAGAATTGCGGGGAACTGCCGCAATGAGGTGTTTTATGGAGCATCCGAGAGTCATTATCGTAATGACGACTCCGTACAGCAGGAATAACAGCAGCCGCTCGCTCGACGCGTACTTTCACTTTTGGGAACACGACCGCGTCAGGCAGATTTTTTCCCGGAACTGGAAACCGCAAAAAGGCCACTGCGGGGAGTTGTTCCAGATAACCGACGCGGAACTTCTCAAATGCCGGCTGCACAGATTGAAAGAACCCGGAACCGTATATAAGAGGGAAGACCTTGAGGATTCCGGACACAATGAGACACTCGAAGAAGGATCGGTGGCGTCAAAATCGTATTCCATCGGAAGAAAGCACTCTCCTTCGGTGGAACTGCTCCGCGGGATGCTGTGGAACAAAAAATATTGGTGCAGTGAAAAACTGATCAAGTGGCTTGACGACTACAGACCGGAGCTGATTTTTTACAACTTTACAAACAACCTGTTTTTACAGAAGATAGTTCTGTTCCTGGCGGAAAGGTACCGTATTCCGGTTGTCTCGGCAATCGGAGACGACTACTATTTCAGCGACAGAAAATCAATTTCTCCGGCGTACAACCTTTTCAGACGGAAATTCAAAGCGTCTGTCAGAAAGGTTTTTGAGCAAAAGGGCAGCGCCGTGTATGTTTGCGACGGCATACGCGACAGATACAATGCCGAGTTCGGGCTGGACGGCGAGACAGTTTATTTCTGCTCTTCTGTGGAGCGGAGGCCTTTCCGCCCGATAAACGATGAAAACCCCGTGATCTCGTATTTCGGGAATATCAGAATTGGCAGATACAAATCAATCCTGAAAATTGCGGACAGCCTTTTGGCGATAAATTCGGATTACAGGATAAACGTCTATTCGAACGAGCAGGATGAAGAATACACCTCCGCGCTGAAAGACCACCCTGGCGTGGTGTTTCACGGTGAAATTCCTTATGATGAGGTGCAGTTAAGAATCAAAGAGAGCGATATTTACGTCGTTACTGAGGGTTTTGACAAGTCGAGTGTTGACCTGACAAAGTACTCGGTCTCCACGAAAGTCGCGGACGGGTTGATGTGCGGAACTGCGGTGCTTGCTTTCGGCCCGGAAGAGTGCGGTGCAATCAAGTACTTAAAAGAAACCGGGGGCGCCGCGGTATGTTCGGATGACAGTCAGTTAAAGGATATTATTTCAAAACTGATTGCGGACGAGGCGTTTCAAAGAGAAATATACGATAACTCGGCAGTCGCCGCCGGGAAAAACCACAGTGTAAACGGAAGCTGTGCGGCGTTTGAAAACGTGGTGCGTAAGGCGCTTGCAAAGAACTGACGCGACACAATACGAAAGGGAAAACTCAGAATGTTAGCATACGTTATTCTGATAGCTGTATTTCTGATATCGTACTTCTTTTTCAAAAGGCATTACGACCAGGAAAAGACTGTCAAGTATATGATAACCACATTCTTTGTCGGTTATCTTGTATTGCTTTGCTTCAGGGATTTCGCGGTCGGAATCGATAATGTCAGTTACATCAATATGTACTTTATTCCGCTCAGGAATACGCCATGGCGTGAAGTGTTCGTCTCTTTTACAGATGAGCCGGGCTTTTCCGTTATCGCAAAAGTAATCGTTGACGTTTTTGAAGACAACCACTTAGTGCTGGCAATTATCGCACTGATGTCTGTGATCCCGCTGATGATTCTCTACAGACGCGAATCAAAAGAAGCCGCTGTCTGCTGTTCTTTTTTCATGATCTCGCTTTTGTTTGAGATATTCTTCTCGGGACTGCGTCAGGGAATCGCACTCGGTCTGACGGTTCCGGCGTATTATTTTACTAAACACAAGAAGTTTATTCCTTTTCTCCTGATGGTGCTTCTGGCCTCATCGATACATACTTCCGCGTTTATGCTGCTGCTTTTGTATCCGGTCTATCATGCCAAGATTACGGGTAAATGGCTGTGGGTAGTCGTTCCCGCGATGGCGGTCGTCTATATTTTTAACGACAGGATATTCAGCGTTGTTTTCAATGCGCTGGCCACAGGAAAGTATTTCGAAAAGTACGCTTCTCTTACAAGAGCTACAAACCAGTATGGACTTCTGGTACTGTTTGTTTTGATTTCGGCGTACAGTATTTTAGTTATGGACAAGGATTCCGCCGACAAGGACGACATAGGCTTGAGAAATCTTCTGCTTCTCGCGACAACTCTACAGTTTTTTGCGCCGCTGCATGCGCTCGCTTCAAGACTGAACTACTATTTCATCATGTTCATCCCGATTGCGATAACCAGAGTGAATTTCAGAAGAAAACCGCAATACGACCAGGTCGTCAGAATCGCGTCGTTTATAATGGCCGCATTTTTCATTTTCTACTTTTTCTTTATGAAGGGCGACTCGCTCCAAATAATGGATTACAAGCCTTTCTTCTAAACCGTTGCGTGACTCGGAGGACCGGATGATCATTGCGGAGATTAATACTGTACAATACGGAAGCACCGGCAGAATAATGCTTGACATTGCAGACGCGGCCAGAAAACGCGGGCATACTGTTTACACTTATTCAGCCAGGCTGTTCAAAAGAAGCGGTAAACTCCGGTTTCCCGAAATCTCCGGGCATACGTACTACGGCAATGTGGCGAGCAGTTTTCTTCACAAGGCAGCCGGACAGATTACCGGCTTTAACGGTCTTTTTTCTGCTATTGCGACGAAGAGGCTTGTTAAACGGATGACTGCGCAAAAGGTCGAAGCTGTCCACCTTCACAACCTCCACGAGTTTTGTATCAATCTTCCCGTTTTGTTCAAATACATCAAAAAGAACAACATCAAAGTGTTCTGGACGCTTCACGACTGCTGGAGCTTTACCGGACACTGCCCGCATTTCGACGCGATAGGCTGTGACAAATGGCGGACCGGCTGCGGTTCTTGCCCTCAAAAGAGCGTTTACCCGCGAACAATTCTCGACACTACGCGATTTATGTGGAAGGTCAAGAAAAAGTGCTTTACCGGGATTAGAGACATGACGATTATTACGCCTTCAGAGTGGCTTGCGGGACTGGTGCGCAAATCATTTTTGGGCTGTTATCCGGTGAAGGTCATTAACAACGGAATCAACACATCCGTTTGGACTCCTTCGGAATCGGATTTCAGAACAGTGCACGGGATTCAGGGAAAAATGATTCTCGGTGTGGCTATGGGATGGGGTCACCTTAAAGGGCTCGATGTGTTTGTGGAACTTGCCCGCAGGCTGCCCCGCGATGAATACACCGTTGTTCTGGTCGGAACCGATGATGCGACCGAGAAGCAGCTACCGGAAGGAGTGATTTCCATCCGCAGGACTGAAAGCATTAAAGAACTGGCGGAGATTTACACTGCTGCAGATCTTTTTGTGAACCCAACGAGACAGGATACTTATCCGACGGTAAATCTGGAGGCGATTGCCTGCGGTACGCCGGTGCTCACGTTCAGAACCGGAGGAAGTCCTGAGATGATTAACGATAAGATGGGCAGAGTGGTGGAACGTGACGATATTGAAGCATTGATAAGTGAAATAGAATTGATGACGGGAAGCGACGCGCCGCTTTTCGACCGGGATGTTCTGGTGAAAGAGGCGGAAGCGTATGACGCCTCGCTACGTTTTAATCAATACGTGGACCTTTACGAACAATAATCAAACCGGCATTAAGCTGCGGCGGTTTTAACAAGATAATTCTATGTGTTTATAAGGGGGGATGCCGGCTGAAACGAAGCCGGCATTTTTAGAATTCCACGCACAACAAGTCTGAAATAACGGTGCCGGTGAAGCGCCCGAGGGGTAAAGAAGAAAGAATTTACCGCGGATAGAACAATAAGAGGGCTTTCGCTGAAGGTTTTTGTTGCTTTTCGCGTGCGCATATAATAAAATGATAAATTGCGGATTGTGAAAAAACAAATGCCGCAAACAGGCACAGAGTGATTCGCCTTCTCTTTGCGCAGGCAGGTGGCGAAAGAACCGGAGAAACAGGACATGAACAAAGTTGCGAAGAACGCCACATGGATAATTGCATGCAAAATCGTTCAGTCGGTTCTTGCGCTTGTTATCAACATGTTCACGGCCCGTTACCTCGGACCTTCGAACTACGGCCTGATAACGTATGCAGCCTCGCTTGTGGCGTTCGTGGTGCCGCTGATGCAACTGGGTCTGAGTAGCATCATGGTTCAGGAGCTTGTCAACAGCCCGGAAGAGGAGGGGAAGATCCTCGGCACTTCGATAACGCTTTCGGTAGTTTCTTCCTTTGCTTGCATTGCAGGGGTGACGGCGTTCGCAGCAATCGCAAACCGGGGAGAACCGGTAACGATCATCGTCTGCCTCCTTTATAGCTTAAACTTGATATTCCAGGCGCTGGAGATGATCCGCTACTGGTTTCAGGCGAGGCTTATTTCAAAATATACGTCAATCATCAGCCTCGTTGCGTATGTGATTGTGTCGGGCTATAAGCTGTTCCTGCTGATCACGGCCAAGAACGTATTTTGGTTCGCGGTCTCGAACGCTTTCGACTTTGCGATAATCGCTTTCGGTTCGTTGATTGTATACGGAAGAAAAGGCGGCGCGAGATTCTCTTTTTCGTGGGAACTAGCAAAGAGAATGCTCTCCAAAAGCCGGCATTATATAGTGTCGGGAATGATGGTGACTATTTTCGCACAGACCGACAAGATAATGCTGAAGCTGATGCTAGACGAGACGCAGACGGGGTACTACGGAGCCGCCGTCGAGTGTGCAGGCGTTACCGCATTTGTGTTCGCGGCAATAATCGACTCTTTCAGACCGTCGATATTCGAGGCAATCAAAAAAAACGAGGAGACGTTCGAACACAGACTGAAGATGCTCTATTCAATCGTTATCTACCTTTCTCTCGCGCAGAGCGTGGCGATGACGGTGTTCGCGAAGCTTGTTGTTAGAATTCTATACGGAGCGGAGTACGCGCCCGCTTCAGGCGCACTTATGGTCGTGGTCTGGTATACCACTTTTTCGTACCTCGGATCGGTCAGAAACATCTGGATACTCGCGAAAGACAAGCAACGCTACCTTTGGATTATCAACCTTCTCGGCGCGGTCGCGAATGTCATTCTGAACGCGTCGCTGATTCCTTTTATTGGGATTTACGGCGCGGCGATAGCGTCGCTGGCGACACAGTTTTTCACAAACGTAATCGTCGGTTACATTCTGAGACCGATAAGACCGAACAACCGGATCATGATTGATGCGCTGAACCCCAATTATTTGGTGGAGGCGGCGAAAAGAATCAGTTCGCGAGGCGCTAAAAAAGCGGATGAGGAACTGACGGCGGTGCCCGAAAATCAAGAAGGGGAAGACATTGCCGTGAACGTGGATGAAGGTACCGGAGACGGAACCGCCCCGGACACAACAGGCACGAACGAAGCGTCGACTGACGAAACAGGAGAAGAAAACAATGGATGACGCAACTCTCAAGAGGGTGCAGAACGAGCTCTTGATTATCGCGAAGGAAGTGTTGCGGGTCTGTTCTGAGAACGGAATCAAAGTGTTCCTTGTCGGAGGGACTCTAATCGGAGCTACCAGGCACAACGGCTTTATTCCGTGGGATGACGATCTTGACATGGGCATGCTTCGTGAGGACTTCGAACGCTTCGTAGAGATTGCGCCGGACTGTCTTAGCGAGGGCTTTTTCCTACAGACGTGGCATACCGACTCCGAATACGCGAACGCTTACGCCAAGGTCCGTATGGAAGGAACTGTTTATCACGAGGCGAACGACCCAAAAACCAAGAAGCATCAGGGCTTCTTCGTCGACATTTTTCCGTACGACAACATTCCGGACAGCGCTGCCGAGCTCGGCGCGATGGCGAAGAAAATAATGAGATACCGCAAGTTAATGCTTGCGAAGAACGGTATTTCGCTCGTAGTCAAGAAGAAGGGTTTTTTGAGACTGGCCAAGTCAGTTCTGGTTGCGGCGGCGTATAAGGCGCGGGCGGCGTTTGTTCCGCGCGAAAAGCTGATTGAGCGGTTTGAAACTGAGATGAACCGGTACAACGGCTCTGAGACTTCCAGGGTATGCCAGGAGTCGGGAGGGGCGGCGTTCGGAAAGTATCCTATTAAGAGAAATTACCTGAAAACGACTTGCGACCTCCGGTTCGAGGACACCCGGTTCCCGTGTCCTGCAGACTACGACAGTTTCCTCCGCGACATTTACGGCGACTACATGCAGCTGCCGCCGCCTGAGAAGCGCAGACCGACACACGGTGTTCTTGAAATAAAGTTCAGAGGTTGAACATATGACACTTAACAACTGAAGGAAGATACTATGAAACTGATTTCGTTTGAGGATATCAAATCTCTTAAGATAACGTCCGAACAGAGCTACGAATGGATCGACTTTGTGCTCAGGAACCGCGACAAATTCGTGCTTCCCACTAAGGTCCGCATTCCTCTTGAAGGAAGCGACTACTGCAACATTATGCCGTGTTCGATGCCGGAGCGGAAATTCTTCGGGCTGAAGGTGATCAACAGGAGCGAGAACAGGCGTGAAAAAGGCGAACTCAATCTCGACTCGCAGATCCTTCTTTACGACTATGACACGGCGAATTTGCTGGCAATCATGGACGGAAACTATATTACCGCGCTGCGCACCGCTGCGGTAGCGGCCCATTCGGTGATGAACTTTTCACCGGAGTTCGAAACGGTTGCGATGCTGGGGCTCGGGAATATTGGCGTGGCCACGGGAGACATTCTGTTCGGACTTATCAAAGACCGCCCAGTGACGGTAAAACTCCTTAAATACAAGAATCACGCCGAACGGTTCGCGGAACGCTTCTCGCATTACGACAACATCCGGTTCGTGATAGTCGACAGGTACGATGAATTGATGAAGGACAGCGACGTGATTCTCTCGGCGGTGACGTATGCCGAAGATGATTTTTGCGACCCTTCGATATATAAACCCGGGGTGACGGTCATTCCCGTTCACATGAGAGGTTTTATGGAGTGCGATCCGCTGTTCGACCACGTTATTGTTTCGGATATGGTGCGCGCCCAGGGGTTTAAGTATTACGACAGGTATAAGAAAGTTACGCTGACCGACGATGTTCTTGCGGGAAAGGTCCCGGTTCGTGAAAAGAAAACCGACAGAGTTCTCATCTACAATCTGGGGCTCGCGATAACCGATATTTACTTTGCGGCTCAGATCTACGCGATGGCGGAGGGAACCGAAATAAAGGGACTCAGGCCGGAGCAGGGCTTTTATATGTGAACAACAGGTTTCGCGAAGGACGGCTTGAGTGAGGAACAACAGCTGAAAGGAGTGCGTTTTATGCAGAAGATTTTGACTTTCGGAGTGTTTGACTACTTTCATCTCGGACATCTGAGGCTTTTTAAGCAGTGCAAGCAGTACGCGGATTATCTTATCGTTGCCGTACAGGACGGAGAATGGATATTGAAATTTAAGCCGGAAGCGAGTATCCTGTACTCGACAGAGGAACGGGTGGAGATCATTTCCGCGCTCAGAGTAGTTGACGAAGTTGTAGTATATGAAAGAGTCGGGGCGGACGCGCTTGAAAAGATTGATTTTGACATCCTCGCACTCGGGGAGGACCACGTCGGCGCCAGATTTGACGAGATGACAAAATGGTGCGACGAACACGGGAAAAAGATAGTGAGGCTTAAAAGAACGCCAAATATCTGCTCGTCGGAAATCAAGAACAAACTGTCCTGATAACGGAGGAAAGGACCCGTTTTTGAACTACTTAACGATCGATGAGAAAAAAAGAATATCGCTTGCGGCGCTTTTGTTTTTCGCGGATTACTGCGAAGCGAACGGATTCAGATACTGGCTGGCATACGGAACGCTTTTAGGCGCGGTGCGGCATCAGGGATTCATTCCGTGGGACGACGACGTGGACGTGTTCATGCCGCGCCCGGACTACGAAAGATTTCTGGCGACATTTTCCGACCGGTCGGGAAAATACCGCGCCGTGACCTGCTTCACGTGCAAGTATTACCTGCTGCCGTTCGCTAAGATTCAGGATTCATCTACGGCGAAAATTCTTCCGGACGGAAGCGTTGACGGATTTCTCGGGTACGGAATCGACATATTCCCGGTCGACGGGATGCCGCGCGACATCGTGAAGGCGAAGCGGGTTTTTCTGCGAAAGAACAAGCAGTTCCGCAAGGTGGCGTTCAGGCTCGTGTATTTCCGCTTTGAAACAAAACGGGGATTTTCCGGGAAGATCAAGAAATTGCTGGGAAACGTCGCATACAAAACGGGGTTCACGAACCGTTTGATGAGGAAGTTGAGCAGAAGCCCGTACAAGGAGACGTTTACGGAATCCGAGAATGTTGGCGCTTTCACAGGCGTTTTCTCGGGAAGGTTCACTTGCTTTAAAAAGGAATGGTTTGAGACCGGACAAATCCCTTTCGAGGGTCATCTTCTGAACGTTCCCGCCGGCAGACACGAGATACTGACGCAGCTTTACGGAGATTATATGACCCCGCCGCCCGAGGAGGCGCGGAAATCGACACATACTGAGGATTTCGTTTACAGGCCGGATATTTCCGGGAAAACGGAGAGCAAAACGGAGGAATAACATGAGTTCATTCAGCGGAGCAACTTTAATGATAACAGGAGGCACGGGTTCGTTCGGGAATACCGTTTTGAAGCACTTTCTCGACACCGACATCGGGCAGATCAGGATCTTTTCGCGCGATGAGAAGAAGCAGGATGACATGCGGCACGAGCTGCAGGCGAAGCACCCGGAGAGCGCGAAAAAGGTCAAGTTCTACATCGGCGACGTGCGCGACCCGCAGAGCATTGCGGACGCCATGTACGGGGTGGATTACGTTTTTCATGCTGCGGCGCTGAAGCAGGTGCCGTCGTGTGAGTTCTTCCCGATGCAGGCGGTCAAAACGAACGTGGAGGGCACGGACAACATGCTTCACGCGGCGATGGCGGCGGGGGTCAAGCGGGTGGTGTGCCTGTCGACCGACAAGGCGGCTTACCCGATCAACGCGATGGGAATTTCCAAGGCGATGATGGAGCGGGTCATTTACGCGAACGCGCGGGTGGCGGCGGAACGTGGCGGCACGGTCATCTGCTGCACGCGGTACGGGAACGTGATGTGCTCGCGCGGCTCGGTTATTCCCCTATTTATAGACCAAATCAAGGCGGGGAATCCGCTGACTGTGACCGACCCGGAGATGACGAGGTTCCTGATGAATCTGGACGAGGCGGTCAACCTTGTGAAGTTTGCGTTCGAGCATGCCAACCCGGGCGACCTTTTTATCCAGAAGGCGGACGCGAGCACGATCGGCGACCTTGCGAAGGCGGTGCAGAAGATTTTCGGCGAGACGGGCGTGAACGTTATCGGCACGCGCCACGGCGAGAAGCTTTATGAGACGCTGATGACGCGCGAGGAGAGGCTGCGGAGCGAGGATATGGGGAACTATTTCCGCGTTTCGGCAGACAACCGCGACCTTAATTACGACAAGTTTTTTGTCAAGGGCGAGGTCAGGACGATGGCGGACGAGGCGTACACTTCGCACAACACGAAGAGGCTCGACGTCGACGGGACCGTCAGGAAGCTGCTCACGACCGACTACGTGCGCGAGGAGTGCGCGAAAGCGGGAATTGACACAAAGCAGTTCGGAGTGTGAAGTGCTTCGGAAATGTGAAATGCGCCGGGATTAAGAAACGGGAAAATCGGGAATATAATATGAAAAAGCTTTTAATTGTCGGCGCTGGCGGATTCGGAAGGGTCACGCTGGAGCACGCGCAGGCGGAATTTGAGTGCGCTTTTGTTGACGACACGGTGCCGGTGGGCGAGCTCGTATGCGGCGCGGAGGTCGTTGGGACCACGGACGATATCGGGCGGTTGCGCAACAGGTTTGAGTGCCTTACAGTTGCGATCGGCAATAACGCTGCGCGCGAAAAATTCCTGAAAATAGCGGAAAACGTGGGTTACGCGCTGCCGACTGTTATCGCGCGGTCGGCTTACATCAGCCCGTTCGCTATGATCGGACGCGGGTGCGTGATTTTGAACAACGCGGTGATCCAGAATGGGGCGGTCGTAGGCGACGGCGTTTTGATCAACCCCGGGGTCGAGGCGCACCAGGACAGCACGATCGGAAATTGCGTTCTTGTCTACACGAATTCGGTGGTCAGGACGTTCGCGAAGGTCGGCGACAGGGCTAAGATCGGTTCGAACGCGACCGTTGCGACAGGGGCTATTGTGCCTGCGGACGGCGTGGTAGGCGACGGCGAGACGGTGACGTGACAGCGACGCGACAGAGACTTTTCGATCAGTTTGCGCGACCACAGATTTTCCGATAGGCTACGTGCCACTGGCTTTCCGGCCGGATCAATTAACAAAGTTACAAGCGGGGGCGCTTTTGCGTTTCCGTAAAACAGATTTTTCAGAGGTGACATTAAAATGCGTGTTGTAATTCAGGACAATTACGAAAAGATGAGCAAGTGGGCGGCAGACTACATCGCCGCAAAGATCAAGGCGCACAACGCTTCCGGCGTGAAGAGGCCTTTCGTGCTCGGACTTCCGACAGGCTCGTCGCCAATCGGCGTTTATAAAGAACTCGTCAAAAAGTACGAGGCGGGCGAGCTTTCGTTCAAGAACGTTGTCACGTTCAACATGGACGAGTATCTCGGCCTCCCGCGCGAACACGACCAGAGCTACTGGTATTTTATGCACGACAACTTTTTCGACCACGTCGACGTGCTGGCGGAGAACATCAACATTCTGAACGGCATGACGAACGACCCGGAGGGCGAGTGCAGGCGCTACGAGGAGAAGATCGCGTCGTACGGCGGGATCGACCTGTTTATGGGCGGCATAGGCGTTGACGGCCACCTCGCGTTCAACGAGCCTTACACGTCGCTTTCGTCGAGAACCGGCGTTCGCGACCTCACGACTGACACGCGCATCGTGAATTCACGCTTCTTCGGGAACGACATGGAAAAGGTCCCGAGGCAGGCGCTTTCGGTCGGAATCGGAACGGTTACCGACGCGAAGGAGGTTCTGGTGCTGATCAGCGGCCACAACAAGGCGAGGGCGCTGGCGGCTACAGTGGAAGGCGGGGTCAGTCAGAAATGGACCTGCTCGGCGCTTCAGCTTCACAACGCGGCGATCATTGCCTGCGACGAGGCGGCCTGCGGAGAACTGACGGTTGACACCTACAAATATTTCCTTGATATAGAGAAAAAAGAGCGCATCTGATTTAAAGAGCGCATCTGATTAAAAAGCGCTCTGCGGCGGCCCAAAGCAGAAATAGCGGATTGTATGGACACTTTTGCACGCGAGAAGCTCTTCCCGGTGATCAGACTCGGGATGAATATAGCGGATACCGGACCGGAAGGCGACGTGCCGGAACTCTCGGAAGCTGACGTTTCGAGGATTCTGAAAACAGGCATGCGCCAGTCGATCCTTCCTGTCGTTTGCAAAGGGCTTCAGAAGCTCGGGTTTTCGAAGGATTCCTTCGGGGACAAGGCTGCCAACGAAAACATGCTCGCGCTTTACAGGTCGGTCGTTCGCGACGACGCGATCGAGAGAGTTTCGAGGGCGCTGAACGGGGCGAAAATCGACTACATTCTCCTGAAGGGCGCGGTTCTCAAGGACTTTTACCCTGAAGCGTGGATGAGGACGAGCTTCGACGTCGACGTTCTCGTGAGGGAGGACGATCTCGACAAGGCGGTTCAGGCGATCGAAAGCGCGACGGATTTTCGCTACACGAAGAGAAACTACCACGACGTGGAGCTTTTGAGCGACAGAATGCAGCTTGAACTCCATTTCAGCATCAAGGAGTCGATGGAGAATATCGACGGGATGCTCGGACACGCGTGGGAGAACGCGGAGCCTTCCGGGAACGGAACGATGTGGCGGTTTACGCCGGAGTTTCTGGCTTTCCACAACGTCACGCACATGTGCTACCACATGACGCAGGGCGGTCTCGGAATCAGGCCTTTTATCGACCTCTGGCTTCTCAGGAACAGGACTTCCTACAACGAGGCGACGCTCCGGGAAATGCTGGAAAAATGCGGAATTTTGACCTTTTACGAAAAGTGCTGCGCGCTGTCGTCGATCTGGATGGACGGGGCTGCCGAGGACGAAAGTCTTGACGGTTTCGAAAAATACTGTCTGGAGGGCGGCGTTCTGGGGACTTCCGCGAATATGGTCGTGTCGCGCCACAGAAACAAAGGCGGGCTGAAGTACGTTTTTTCGAGGCTTTTTGTGTCGCGCGAGGTGATCGAGTCGACATACCCGAATGCCAGAAACAAGCCGGCGCTGATTCCGTTTTACCAGGTCAAGAGGTGGTTCAGGATGCTTAATCCGAAAATAAGGAAGAGCGCGGTGAACGAGCTGAATCTGGCGAAAAAAACGAAGAACGAGGACGTTAAAGCCTTCGACGACCTTTTGAAGAGCGTAGGGCTTTGAGACTTTCCGGACCGGAAAAGATAGGAAGAGACCGGACGGGACCGGTAGAGCCCGGAAGAGAACAGGCATAAAAGGAGCGCCGGCAAAAAGGAGAGCCAAATGGACGGATCTGATTACATTAACATCGCCGCCGGGACGATGAAAAAGGCGTACGAGACGCAGCGGGACACGTTTGCGGCTGTCAGCGAGAGGCTGGCGGAGGCGGTCGAGACGAAGCACAACATTTTCGTTTTCGGGTGTTCGCACGCCGGAATTCTCGCCGAGGAGGTTTTCTACCGCACGGGCGGGCTCGCGGTGATCAATCCGATCTTCTTCCCGGGAATGATGCTCAACACGCGGCCTGTCACGATGACGAGCTCGCTGGAACGGCTTCCGGGGCTGGGGAAGATCATTTTTGAGAAGAACCGTGTCGCGGAGGGGGACGTTCTGATCCTCCATTCGGTTTCGGGAAGAAACTCGGTGCCGGTCGACATGGCGCTCTGCGCAGCCGGAAAAGGCGTGACGACGGTCGCCATCACGAATCTCAACTACTCGCGGGCTGTGAATTCGCGCCACCCGTCGGGGAAGAGGCTTTTTGAGGTGTGCGACTTTGTGATTGACAATATGGGCGACGTGGGCGACGCGGCGGTTGAGATCGACGGGCTGCCGGAGAAGATCGGACCGACTTCGACCGCGGTCGGCGCGGCGCTGATCAACGCGCTGGTGATCGACTCGGTCAACAAAATGATTGCAGACGGCATCGTGCCTCCGGTTCTCATGAGCGCGAACATCGACGGCGGCGACGAGCACAACGAGCGCGTTTTTAAAGAGTATGCGGACAACATTTTTTACATGTAAAATTAAACTGCACTAAACGCGCGGAGAGGGTCTCAAAAATGCCGGAGAACGTGAATTCGAGCGGAAAATCGCGGGAAAACGCGGAAAATAAAGGAAAAAAGCTTTATCTGGCTGTCGACAGCGGCGGAACGAAGGTTGCGGCGGTGCTTTACGACAGTCTTTTTATGCCCGTTGCAGTCGCGAAAAGCGGCAGTTTGCGCGCGAATACTACGCCGCCCGCGCTTGTCGAGGCGCACTTTTCCGACCTTATTAATCAGCTCGGGCTCGAGAAGGGGGCGCGTGTCGATGAGGTCAACGGGACGTACGGCTCAAACGCGAGGAAGATGTTCGCGGATTTTCTGGACGTGGGGGAGCTTTCGTTCCTGGGCGAGTTCAAAATGGGGCTCGCGGCGGCGGGAGTTTTCGGCGACGGGATTCTGGCGCTCTCGGGAACGGGGGCGACGATTTTCACGAAGAACGGCGGCGTGACTGCTGCCGTCGGAGGTTTTGGAGCGGCTGTCTCGGACGAGGGATCCGGATACTGGATCGGGCGCGAGGCGGTGAACGCGGCGATAAGAGACTCTGAGGAGAGAGGCCCGGCGACACGTCTTACGGAAGCGGTGATCTCTTTCATGAACGCACAGATTCGCGGCGCGTATGAGCCTCCGTTCGCGGGACCGGTCATTCCAACCGGTTCAAGCAGGCGCGAGGAGCTGAGGAAGGCGGTCTTTTCGATATACAGGGAGTGCGACAAAACGCCTGTCATGCAGATTGCGTCGCTCGTTCCCGCGGTACTGAAAACGGCTGCGGAGGGCGACGGAGAGGCGCGGGCGATCCTCGAAAAAGGCGGCAGACTGATGGCGGAGCAGGTGGTTTCGGCGATGAGGACGGTCGACGCGCCGGCGGGGCTTCCGGTCGTTCTGGCGGGAAGCGTGTGGCGCGGAAACCCGGTTTATTTTGAGTCGTTCAAGATGGCGCTTGCGGAAAACGGTGTCGAAAACGTGATCGTCGTGCCGCGGTTCGAGCCTGTCATCGGCGTGCTGCTGACGAAAATGCACGGCGAAGGCGTCGCAACTGACACTGATTTTGAAAAAGCGTACGAAGGATTTTTGTACAGGATTTAAAACCTTTTTGCGATTTACATATGAATGGAGTTGATTTTATGTTGATGGACCGTTACCACGAGGCGGTGGACGACCTTTTCAGGAAGGTTCGCGAGACGCAGAGAGAGAACATTATCAAGGCGGGCGAGATCGTCGCGGACAGCGTCGCTTCGGGCGGCTGCATTTACCTCTCGAGCATCTGCCATTTTATGGAGATGGATTCGATATACCGCGGAGGCGGGCCGATCTTCTACAAGCATTTCAGCTACGATCTGAAGGTCGAGAGCCCTTCGAGGCACAGGGACAGGTCGGACCTCGGGTACGAGAGCCAGACGGTTGCGGCGACGAAATACGCGCTGACGCAGTCCGAACTGAGGCCGGGTGACGTTCTTTTTGTGAGCTCGGTGTCGGGAAGGACCATGAAGGTGGTCGACCTGGCGTACGAGGCGGTGCAGCTGGGAATCAAGGTCATCGCGTTCACGTCGATGGAGTACGCGCAGGCGGTGGAGCCTGTGCACCCGTCGGGGAAGAAGCTCTACGAGATTGCGACTTTGACGCTGGACAACTGCGCGCCGGCGGCCGAGGCAATGCTGGAGGTCGAAGGAATCGAGGCGCGTTTCGGAGCGGCTTCGGGAATCGCGTCGGATTACATAATGTGGAGCGTGACTTCGGTTGCGGTGGAAAAACTGCTCGAGAAGGGAATCACGCCGGGAATTTTGAAGAGCGCGAACTTCCCGGGCGGGAACGACTACAATAAGACCGTTGTCGAGCCGAACTACGAAAAATACGGTTGGTAGGAATCGCTGATTGTCAGTAATAATCTTAAAAGCCGGTACTTCTCCGCTTGGTTTTCTTGCGCGAGAGATACCGGCTTTGGCATATATATGAGGTTCAACGGATTTTTAATTCCCGGTTCTTCCTGTATTTCCCGGAAATAAGATTGACCAGCAGGAAAATCCCCCAGCTCGCGAGAGCGATGACCGCGGTGTAGATGAGAATTTCAGGGATGATTCCGAGCTTCACGGCTATGTCGTGGAAGACCGGCTGCGTGCTGGGCCAGTACGGGGTGATGTTGAACATATTCGACGCCCGCCCGCGTTCCGGAAAGAGGTTGTAGCTGACCACGTTTATGATTTCCGCGACCATCGACATGGCCAGGAAGAGAATCAGCGCCGGCAGGAATTTCGCCTTTTTTCTGCGCGAAAGAATCAAAATCGCGGCAAGGCTTTCAATAACCATGATCGCGTGGTAGACGAAGCTGTGGCAGAAAAGAAGAATCTGCGGCCTCAGCATGTCGCCCGGGAAGGCCAGCGCAAAAACCGCGGCCAGCAGCGAAAACGACACGAGGAACACGAGTATGGTCTCCTGCGCCTTCCCTTTGAGGAACGGAACCAGAACGCAGCAGTACATTGCCATGCTGCAGAGCTGCCACGGGAAGAACCAGGCGGAGGGTACGCGTTCGTAAACGTAAAACCAGACGAAAATCTGCTTCAGGACCTCGGTGACGATCATGAACACGCCCAGCCCGAATAAAAGCCAGACAAGCGCCTTTTCGGACCGCTTCCTAAGCAGGAAGAACGCGGCGACGGTCAACACGACAATCGCACCGAGAATGCAAAGGTGAAGGGTTCCGTAGGCACTCGGAACGGTTTCAAATTGAATTCCCATAGGTAAAACTCCGTAAACTGTTAAATAAATAAAGGCGCGGCCCGGCCCCCACTCAAATAATATAAGGGGGCCGGGCTCGCTTCCATAATAAACTTAGTCTTCCACCACCGACTTGGCCGAGGTGATGCGTTTCAGCACGTCGACCGGAAACTTGGCGCGGCGGTCAAAGGTGTAGAGGCCGTTCTGTTCCTGTTCCACGTCGGTGAGCTGCGTGTAGCAGAAGGCGCAGAGCCTTTCGTTGCCCAGCAGCGCGGAGACGAGGCCTTCGTAGCGGGTCAGGAACTCGTCCATATCGGAGGGGGAGGCGCCGTAGCCCCAGCCGCCCTTCACGCCCGGAGACCACCAGGTGCCGCCGAACTCGGAAACGAAGCACAGATCGGAGGGGTAGGGGCCGGTCCAGTCGCCGATCTCTTCACCGGTCATCAGCTTGTCGTACTTTGCCTTGAACTTCGCGGGGTCCTGTTCGTAGTCGTGGCAGTCGTACATGTCGCAGAAGCCCTTCACGTGAACCCAGCCCGATGTGTCGATGACGGGTCTGGTGGGGTCCAGTGATTTCGTGAGGTTGTAGACGAATTTCAAAAGGTCGGCGTCCTGGTTTGGCTGCGTCTCGTTGAAGGGGCACCAGCCGATCAGGGCGGGGTGGTTGAAGTCGCGTTCGACCTCTTCGCGCCACTCGCTGACGAAGCCTTTCCAGGCCTCGGGGCGGGAAATGTCGAGGTTCCAGTTGGCGTGTTCACCCCAGACCATGTAGCCCAGTCTGTCGGCGTGGTAGAGGAAGCGCGGCTCGAAAATTTTCTGGTGGAGCCGCGCGCCGTTGTAGCCGCAATCCATGGACATTTCGATGTCGTGGCGGAGCGCTTCGTCGGTGGGGGCGGTGTAGACGCCGTCCGGGTAGAAGCCCTGGTCGAGAATGAACCGGCCGAAAACGGACTTGCCGTTCACGAAGAAGCGGTGGTCGCGCACGGAGATCTCGCGGATTCCGAAGTAGCTGCTGACCTCGTCTTCACCGAGCCGCAGGGTCAGGTCGTAGAGGTTGGGCTCGCCCGGTGCCCAAAGCAAAGGATTCTCTATTTTTAGGACAATTTCAGTGTGCTCGCCCGTGACCGTGGCAGAGCCGGAAGCGACCTTCACGCCGCCGGAAAATGCCTCCGCGGTAAGGTCAAGGCCGTAAGCCCTGTCGGTGACCGCATCGATGCGAACCGTGCCGTCAATTTTCGTGAAGTATTTCGCGGAAACGATGCGTGCCTCCGGAACCGCTTCGAGCCAGACCGTCTGCCAGATGCCGGTGGTGCGGGTGTACATGCAGCCGTGGGAGGCATATTGCGCGCACTGTTTGCCGGCGGGCTGCGTTCCCGTGCGGTGGTCGTCGAAAGCGCGGATCGTGATGTCGTTTTCGCCTTCTTTCAGGTATTTCGTGATCTCAAACGAGAACGAAATGTAGCCGCCGAAGTGCGATCCGACCTCGCTGCCGTTGACCCAGACAGTGGTCAGGTAGTCGCAGGCGCCGATGTGAAGGATCGTGCGCTTGCCTGCGAAGCTTGCGGGAAGTGTGACCTTGCGCTTGTACCAGACGCAGCGCGAGAAGTCGGTGTTCCCGATGCCGGAGAGGTTGGACTCGGGGCAGAACGGGACCGTGATCTCGCCGGAGAGGCTTCCCGCGTTAAAAAGTCCGCGCTCGGTGCCGCTGACGGAGTGGTCGTATTCAAACTGCCACGTGCCGTTGAGGTTCAGCCAGTTCTCGCGCATAAACTGCGGGAACGGGTGTTCTTTTCTCGGAATGTCGTTCATTTTTCACCTCGTGAGTTTTTTCTTTATTGTACGCCGCCGGCGCGTTTTTTTCAAGCCCGAACCCGCCCGGGAACTTACAACTTGTGCGGGAAATATGCGAAAACCGTTGAAAATCCACCGAAAGTGGGGTACAATTCGAAAAAAGGCGGCGCGAGAAGCCGGGAACGGAGAAAAACGAAAATGAGAATATTGATGATCGGCAACAGCTTCATTTATTTCAACGACATGCCCCGCACGCTGGCGGAACTCACCGGCGCGGAGGTCGAAACGAATCTGAGGGGCGGAGCGGACCTGGCGGAGAGATTCGAAGCGGGAACGCCGATGGCGGACGATTTCGCGGCGAAAACGGCCAACGAAAGGTACGATTATTTCGTGATCCAGGACCACAGCCGCGGACCTGTCGAGAGACCGGAGCGCTTCTTCGAGGGTGCGAGGAAAATATGCGAAACCGCAAGAAAATGCGGCGCGGTGCCGATTTTTTACGCGACCTGGGGGTATCAGCATCCGGCGCTGGTAGCCAAGGAAGGCACGCCCGAGTACAAAGCGGCGGAGGAAAAATACGAGAAGCTGTACCGCGGGCTTTACGAAGCGTACCACAGGGCGGCGGAGGAGAACGGAGCGATTGTCGCAGACGTGGGAAAGGCATTCTTTGAAAGCGCGGACGCGGCGGAGCTTTTTGCGGAGGACAACTGCCATCCGGGCGAGAAGGGCTCGCGGCTCGCGGCGGAGGTGATCGCGGCAGCCATTGCGGAGTGTGAACGTCAAAAGGCTCGCGGGTAAACACAAAAAGCGGGGGTTTAGGCGGCCATAAAGGTTGCCGGAGCCTTCTTTCCGCTTGACAAAACGGCCGTTTTGAATATAATCTAAGGTGTTGATATTCCATGAAAGGAGTATATAAAAATATGGATTTAAAGACCATCAGCAAGGATATCCGGTGCGACGTTCTGACGTGCATCGGCTCTCTCGGAACGGGTCACATCGGCGGCTGTCTGTCGGCTGTCGAGCTGCTCACCGTTCTTTATTTCGAGGCGATGAACATCGACCCGGACGACCCGAAAAAGCCGGGCAGAGACCGTTTCGTGTGCTCTAAGGGCCACGCGGGGCCGGCGGTTTACGCGGCGCTCGCCAACCGCGGCTACTTCGATAAAGCGGAGCTTCTGACGCTCAACAGGGGCGGCACGAACCTTCCCAGCCACTGCGACGCCCGCCTGACGAAAGGCATCGACATGACCACGGGAAGTCTCGGCCAGGGCTTTTCGTGCGCGGTCGGAATTGCGCTCGGTTCGAAGATCGCAAAGGACGGCGCGACGGTTTACGCGCTTATAGGCGACGGCGAGACCCAGGAGGGCCAGATCTGGGAGGCGGCGATGTTCGCGTCCGCGAAGAAGCTGAGCAACCTTATCGCATTCACGGACCGCAACAAGTTCGAGATCGACGGCGTGGTCGAAGAGGTGAACTCGATCGAGCCGCTGGCGGACAAGTGGGCGGCGTTCGGCTGGCGCGTTATCGAAGTCGAAGACGGAAACGACGTTGAACAGGTTTCCGAGGCGGTCAAACACGCGAAGCTCGGTCTTGAAGGCGACAAGCCCACGATGGTCATTCTGAACACCGTCAAAGGCTGCGGCGTACGCTGGATCGAAGAACTCGGACCCGCATGCCACAACACGACTCTGACAATGGAGCAGGCGCAGGCCGCGATTCTTGAAGTCAGAGGGGAAGGGAGGTAAGAGCCATGGAGATGAGAGCTGTTTACGCAAACGGCCTTGCCGAATTGATGGAAAAGGACCCGCGGGTCTGCCTTATTGATGCGGACCTCGGAAAGGCGAGCGGCACGATGGGCCTTCGCGAAAAATTCCCGGACAGAATTTACGACTGCGGCATCGCGGAGCAGAACATGGCTTCGATAGCGGCCGGTCTTTCAAGCTACGGATTCAAGCCGTGGATCGAGAGCTTTACGCCCTTCGCGACCAGAAGGATCTGCGACCAGGTGGCGATTTCGATCGTCTACTCCGGCCAGAACGTTAAGATAGTGGGCACTGACCCGGGAATTTCCGCGGAGATCAACGGCGGAACCCACCAGGGAACGGACGACGTCGGCACGCTGAGATCCATTCCCGGACTCGTGATCTTCGAGCCGGTGGACGAGGTGCAGCTAAAGGCGGCGATGCCCGTCCTGAACGACTACGGCGGTAGCGTCTACATGAGGCTTTTCAGGAAGCAGCTGCCGGTAGTGTTCCCGGAGGACTACAAGTTCGACCTGTTCAGGGCCGACACGCTACGCGCGGGAACGGACGTTTCGATCTTCGTGACCGGACTGCTCACGGCGGATACCGTGAAAGTGGCGGAGGAACTTGCGGAAGAGGGAATTTCCTGCGAGGTGATCAACGTTCACACGATCAAACCGGTCGACAGGGAAGCGGTCGTGGCGTCTGCGCGCAAGACAGGCTGCGCGGTTACGGTCGAGAACCACAACATCGTCGGCGGGCTTCACTCGGCAATCCTCGAGGCGCTTACGCGGGAGAAGGTTCCGGTCGTTCCGGTTGGCATAAAAGACCGCTTCGGCGAGGTCGGCAGAATCCCGTACCTCCGCGAGGTCATGGGCATGACGAACGAAGACATCGCCAAGGCGGTGAAAGAAGCGATCGCCCTCAAATAAGTATTTAGATAAGTGAGAAAAAGCGGCGGCGGCCCCGCGCAAAAAAGGGCCGCCGCGGTTATAAAGCGGAGTAATAGCGTATGCGCTTTGCGTTAATTTGAAGAATTATGCGGCGCGGGCAGGCCCAAAAAAAGCGGTGAGAAACCGTGCAAAAAGGGCCTGCCCGCCGGCCGCTTTTTTTGCGAGGAGAGAGGCGGCGGCGCATTAAACGTAGCTTAAAAATGTGAATTAGAGTTGACAAGACCTCCGCGAAGTGGTAAACCATATCCGTGACTAATAACGGAGGAGTGATGACTTGTTTAAAGTTATGACAGACACATCCGCCAATCTCCCTTCGGAACTGCTGGCGGAAAACGATATTGAGGTTATTTCTTTCCCGTACTTCGTGGACGGACAGGAGCGGCACTGCGAGGACACCGCCGGATTCGACGGCCCCGCGTTTTATCAGTCGATGCGCGAGGGATCTTCGGTGACGACGGCGCAGCTTAACGTCTCCCAGTACAGGTCGTTTATGGAGCGCGTGCTCAAAAAAGGCTTTGACATTTTGTTTGTCGGAATGTCCTCGGGAATCAGCGGCTCGTTCGACCGCGCCTCGAAGGCGGCGGAGGAGCTTTCCGCGGAATATCCCGAGAGGAAGATCAGGCTGATCGATTCGCTCGGTGCGTCGCTCGGCGAGGGCCTGCTGGCGTTGAAGGCGGCAGTCGAGATGCGTTGCGGCAAGGCAATCGACGAGGTCTACAACCATCTGCTCAAGCTCAGAAACAGGCTTTGCAACATTTTTACGGTCGAGAATCTGAAATACCTCAAAAACACCGGAAGACTTTCGAACGTCGCGTCGTTTGTCGGCAATCTCCTTCACATAAAGCCGCTTCTCAAGGGCGACCCGAACGGAAGAATCGTGGGCTTCGCGAAGGTTCTCGGACGCAAAAAGTCGCTCGAGGCGCTTGCGGAAAAATACAATCAGTACGTCGAAAATCCGGAGGAACAGACAGTGGGCATAGCGCACGCCGACTGCCCCGAAGACGCCGGCAGGCTCGCCGAGATGATAAACGCCTCAAAGCCGCCGAAGGAAATCCTTACCGTGTGCTANNGAGCCGGTGACAGGCTCGCACGTCGGCCCGGGCACCATCGCGTTGTTTTTCGAGGCAAAAGAGGGCTGCAGGGAGATGTAAACCTTTTATAGTAATATGATAAACGGAAGGCGCGCCCGGCATCGGTTCATGATTGCCGGGCGCGCCGCTTTTTATCAAAAAATAGGGAAAATTACGGGGTGACCACCTTGAACGTCCGCGGTTTGGCCTCGTTCATCGTCACGACAAACGCGTAGGAGAACGAGTTGTCCTTGTCGCAGTAGACAGCGTAGCCGTCGTAGCCGTTTACCGACGCGACCTCGTAGCGCACCCACTCGCCGTCAATCTTTTCGTAGATCTCCGGGGCCGCGAACGAGTCGAAGCCGTACACCCTGACAGCTATGTTGTGGTCGCACGTTCTGTAATACCTTTCGTTCAGCGCGGGAATGTTCGCCGCGCCTCCGGAAATCGTGAACTCCGCCGTTTTTCCGTCGGCGCTCCTGACCTTCGGAACGGGCGAGCCCTCGATCACGCTGCAGGAGGCAGACTCGGCCCTGACAGGCGACAGACACGTGTTTTCGCGGACGAGCCTTACGCGCTCATCGCCTTCGAGCTCCTGCGAGCCGTAGGGCATCACTATCAGCCGGAGCTTCATCCTGTCGCCCGCGCGCAACGTGACTTTGCCTAAATTAAGGGAAAGATTGACTCTGTTCAGGTCCCAGGAGGCATAGTCGGACACCACAAAATTGCCTGTGAATTTCTTCCCGCCGACCGTTATGTCGCTGTCAGCGACAAGGACCGCCATGTTGACGTAGTCGTTCGAGTCGCAGCCGTGGATGTCGACGTACGGACAGTCCTTTCCGAGCACGTAATACTTCCGTTCCGGGGAGCGGTTGGTCTCCGCGTAGGCGGGGGCGTTATTCTTGTCCAGATAGCCGAGCGTGTCGTAGAAGACGAAGCGGCCGTCCATTCCGTAAAAAGAGAAGTCTCTCGCGAAGTTCTCGAACGGGATGTCCTCGAGAACATTGATGTCGACGTCGTAGTAGGCGCGGCTCTCGTCGGTCTGCGGCATTTCCACGTGGCGGTACGACGCGGCGAGCCTGCCGTCGTCGGAAATGTAGTTGAGGAGCAGATCCGAGTAGACCGGCCCCGAGCTGTCAATGTACTTGGTCGCGAGCTCGAGCCCCGCGAAGCCCTTGTCGGAAGAGGTGTACTGAATTACCCTCGGACATCCGCCGCTTGTGTGCTGAGGCTGGCTTGCCCAGAGAGGCGCCGACATCGGTCTGAAGTCGGGAATGAGCCAGTAGTCCTTGCCGTAGACGAAGAACGGCGCGATGCAGTTTGTCTCGGTGACGCCTGTCGAGAGGTGGTAGTACGTCGTGAAAAAGTGGATCGAGGAGAGCTGCTTGAGCGGGAATTTTCCCCAGTTCTGGTACAAATTGAGCACCGTCAGCTTCGTCTCGCGCCCCGCCTCGACGACTACCGGGAAAAACGTGTCGGAATACGACGGATCCCCGCTGAAGAAAAGCGTATCGTCGCCGTCGCCGCAGAAGTTTTTGGACACCTGCGTCTTGACCGGCAGAACAAGATTGTTTTCGTCGAGCACCACCGCGCACTCGAGCCCTCCGGTATAGCCGGTATGCGTGTAGACGTAGACCGTTCTGTCTTCTTCGGCGCCGGAAAGGCTCACCGAAACCGCGAAATGCTTGTCCGGGTACTCGTAGTAGGGCTGCATAAAACTCGGAGCGCCGCCTATCGAAAACTCGTAGCAGCCGCGGATCGCGTTGTAGCCCATATACTCGCCGTCGGACGAGGGGGAAGTGTTTTTGACGTTTTCAAGCGGGTGACGCTCGAATTCCGCCTCGCGCAAAAAGCCTTCAAAATCGTGCGCGGTGTCCGTGTAGTACCGCCTGCCCACCTCGACGACTGTCCCCTTCTTGATTATCCCTTTATATGGCGAAAACGCCTGGCGGATGACGTAGTATCCGTCCTCTTCGTACACCGAGAGCGTTCCCGACGTCTCGTGCGGCAGCAGAATGTAGCCGAAAACGCCTGCGCCCTTTATGTCAAAGCCGGCGTACTCCGCGGTCTCCCAGTCGACGCCGTCGAAAGAATTCTTGAGACCTGAGGCGTCCTTGACGACCACCTTTTCGACTTTGCTTTTGTCGATGCGGGTGAACGAGCCGACCGCCGCGATGTTTTCCGCTTTTTTCGCCGCAGCGAACCTGTCGACGCAGTTTAGTTTGTCGGTGTAGGTATGGAACGTCTTGTCGAGCTGAACAGGGGGGTGCGTTTCGTCCCTTGCGAGAAATTCGATCTTTTCAATCGTGACGGTGTCAATGTCGCCCGTTCCGATGTCGAGCCTGAGCCCTCTGAGCGTGCCCTTGTAGCCGACGATGCCCGCGAGGGAAACCGTGTACGTGTTGCTTTCGCCGTTCGGAACAATCGTAAACGAGCGATGCTGGTCGGCGTTGAAGCCTCCGAAGCTTCCGGCGACGACGTAGATCTCGCCGGAAATGGATTTTTTGTTTTTCATCGTAATGCTGACAGACGCGAATTTGTCGGCGTCCACGTCGAGGCCGTTCCAGCAGATGTACGGGTCGTCCGCGCCTCCTGTCTCGAATGTCAGCGATCCGTTCTTGAATTTGACGTCAGTGACAGCGTTTGTCTCGTCGGGCATTCTGAGTTCGAAGCCTGTTTTTTCCTTTATTTCGGAAAATCTCGCGAAGTCCTGACCCAGAATGTGCGCCTCGTAGTAGTAGCTGCCGTGGCGGTAGATGTTCAGGTTGGGTGTCGAGTCGCTGTCCGCGGAGGTATAGAGCGTGCCGTCGGTGAGCTCGATGAACGCGTCGGCAGTATTTTCGAGGTATACGCCGCCTTCGGCGCCTGAAACGCTTGAAAGCGATGTCATCTGCTTCGCGCCTGCGGCCAGCCTGTAATCGATGACGGCGTCCCTGTTGATTATGCGCACTTTGCTCCTGTCGGGGGACGGGTAGAAAACGTTCACTCCGTTGGTGAGGTCGCGCGCGGCGTAAACCGTTTTCGCGTTGGGCCCCTCGTAAAGCTGCTTGTATTCGCCGACGTCCTCGCTGTAGACCTCATACGGGTCGAACCCTTCGAAGCCGCCTTTGCGCGTGCACGAACAGACCGTGCAGATTAAGAGTACCGCCAGAACGGCGGCAAGTCCCGCAAGAACATGAGCTTTTCTTTTCATTTTGTCCTCCGAAATGTAATGGATTTGCCGGAAATAGTCTTCTGTTTACCGTTTATTATTTTAACCCAAAAAGGAAAGCGTTTCAAGCGGTCGGGGCGGCATGTCGCCACTTTATTTGGACGGCGGAAAGTGGTATAATTTCCGTATCCGTTAAATGGAGCGCAGAAGAGACTTGCCGGGGAGGAAAAACGGTGGATATTTCAGAGCTGACAGCTTACGCCAAACAAAAATACGGTATCGACGAGCAGCACAAATGGGCCGATTTTCCTCAGTTTTCGGTGCTTTGCCACCCGGTCACGGGAAAATGGATCGCGCTTCTTATGAGGCAGTGGGACATAGACACAGGCACGGAGTATTTTTGCTGCGACATAAAATGCGGTGCGCTTGCCCGCGAAGAACGCTACAGATCGTACCTTTCGTATCCGTTCAGGATGAGAGGGCGCGAGTGGACCGGCGTCAACCTTACGTACGTCGTGAAGCCGGATTTTGTGCTCTCGCTTATTGACAGGGCAGTCGAATACGGAAACGGTCCGGGGTTTACGGTCGTTCTCGAGCAGAAAAACGGAGCCGCGGGTTCGGGCGTCATCACGGGAAGGGAGACGGTCATCCCGCCGAGAAAAGGCGTTCCGCAACAGCCCGGAATTCCTGCGAGGCCGGTCGCCGCGACGTACGGTAACGGAGCGCTAAACGAGATCGCATTGGGGTTGGCGCGAGAAAAGGGCCGGTTCGCGGCGATGCGGAGACTTTACGTCTACGGAAATTCCACCCACCGCGGGAAGATAGAGAATTTCCTCAGACAGGGAAGGTTCATGAAGGACTACGAGGACGATTTCCCGTGGGACGGAGAGTTTTTCCGCTACTATCCGACGTACAACGACCTGGACGACGACAGGCTGCGCGGCTATTTTTCGTGGCGCACAAAGGCGCGGAAGGGCGTTTTCGAAAAAATACCTGTTTCCGCGGCGTACATTTACGTTTACGAGCTGCTGAACGGAATCGGAACTGCCTCGCCTGAGGAGTCGCTCGCGAAAATGCGGGAGTTCGTGAGCGGATTCATTGACGCGGGCTTCGGCGACGACACGATGCGAAAAAACGTCGAACAGTGGATGACCGCGTTCGCGATCGTCAATGGTCTGCCGAAAGAAACGGTCCTGGAGGTTGAGAACGCGCGGATCCGGACGATAGACAACTCGCTTGAGATACTGCGGAACCCGGAGGACGCCGCAAACGGAGATATTGTCGTCGCGCTGGAGGCGCTCAGCAAGAGAAAAATAACCGAATCGCCGGTCATCAAAAACGATCCCGATCGCGGCGCACGTCTTTTCGCGGACGTGTGGAGGCTCGCGAGCAAAGAATTTACCAATGACAAAATGAACCTTTTTGACTTCTGCTTCGGCAAGCCCGAAACTCACACGTGGCAGCCGCTCGGCAATGCTCTCGTACCTCCTCCTGCCGGAAATGAAGAAGTCATTTACGAGTTGAACGGGGTACACGTTTTCAGGCGCAGAAGGGGGAAGTGGACGGAGCGGTCTTACCCGGAATACACCTTTCCTTCCGCCGATCTTGCCGTTTTCGTTCACGGTATGGACGGCCTTTTGCGCCGCTACCTTAAAACGGGCAACTACCTCCACAAAAAAGAATCCGACGAAATCGCAAGACCTTACGTCGAAAGGGTGACGGCCGTCGACGCGAAGGAGGTCCTGGAGGCGTCCAGGCCTGTGATAACGGTCGACATTTCAAGTCTTGACAGGATCAGAAGCGATGCCGACGTGACGCGCGACAGTCTGCTTACGGAGCCGGAGCAGGCAGATGAAGCCGCGGAGACAATCCCGGAAGCCGCGGAGAAAGTAACGGAAACTGCGGAAAAAGTAACGGAAAACGCGGAAATAGTAACAGAAGCCGCTGAAAAAGTAACGGAAAACGCGGAAAAACCGGCAGAAAACGCGGAAAATAATCAAGAAAACGCGGAGAAAAATCAAGAAAAAGACGCAACGTTTGAAATACTCCGCACGCTTTTGGAAGGCCGCAGCCCGGACGCAATCATCCGCGAGCGTCACCTTATGCCGTCCGTTGTCGCGGACAGTATAAACGAAGAGTTTTTCGGCGACTTCGGCGACTCCGTGGTATCGAGCGACGGCGGCTCGATAAGCCTCGTTGACGATTACAAAGAAGAACTGGCGGAGATGCTCGGAATACATCTCCTTGGGAGGGAATAACTCATGACCGACAGCAAAAAAGTGCCGAGACGTATCGCGCAGACAGTCCTCGGCTCGCTCAAGGGCGGCGTCGTGCCGCGCATAGGCCTTCCGTATATAGCGGTCGGGCGCAAAAACGAAATCGAGGCGCTGCTCCGCGACGTAGAGGTGATCTCGGATGGCGGCGCGTCGTTCAGGTTTATTGTGGGAAGGTACGGCTCGGGAAAGAGCTTTCTGCTTCAAACGATCAGAAACTACGCGATGGACAAGGGGTTCATTGTCGCGGACGCGGACCTGTCGCCGGAAAGGCGTCTTCGCGGCGCGCAGGGGCAGGGACTCGCGACGTACCGCGAGCTTATAGGCAATCTTTCGACGAAAACGAAGCCGGAAGGCGGCGCACTGACGCTCGTTCTGGACCGCTGGATAAACAACGTTCAGAGCGAGGCGGTGGCGGAGACCGGGCTGTTTCCGGGAGACCCTGCTTTGGCGGCGGCGACTGACAAAAAGATTTTCGCGGTGACGTCATCCGTGAGCGAGATGGTGCACGGGTTTGACTTTGCGCGCCTTCTTTCGGCTTACTACCACGCCTACCTCGCGGGCGACGACGACACGAAATCGAAGGTCATTCGCTGGTTCCGCGGCGAATACACTACCAAAAGCGAGGCGAGGGAGGCGCTCGGCGTAAACATGATTATCACGGACGACGACTGGTACGACTACCTGAAGCTTTTCGCCACGTTTTTCCGGCTCGCGGGCTATACGGGAATGATGGTGATGGTCGACGAGCTCGTGAATCTGTACAAGATTCCGAACGCGGTCACGCGCCAGTACAACTACGAGAAGCTTCTGACGATCTACAACGACGCCCTTCAGGGCAAGGCAAAGTACATCGGCTTCATTATGGGCGTCACGCCGCAGGCGCTTGAGGACAGGAGACGGGGCATATACAGCTACGAGGCGCTGAGCTCGAGGCTTTCGGAGGGGCGGTTTTCGAGGCCGGGTGCGCGCGACCTGCTCGCGCCGGTGATCCGCCTGGACCCGCTGACTGCGGAGGAAATGCTCGTTTTGTGCGAAAAGCTTGCGGAAATGCATGCGGATCTCTACGGCTACCCGCGTGCTTTGACGACGGAAGACCTGGTTGTATTCATCAAAAAAGAGTACGGCCGCATAGGCGCCGATCAGAACATCACACCCCGCGAGGTCATCAGGGATTTTATCGAGATACTTGACATCATCTATCAGAACCCGAAAATGACGGTGGCGTCGCTCCTTGAATCCGACGGTTTCGAGTTCGCGAAATCGGAGGCCGTAAGCGACAACGCCGCGGAAGGGTTCCTGGAGTTTACCGTATGAACGTTTTCGAGCGCTACGCCCCTTTTATTCAGGACTATATTTACCGTTCGTGTTGGCAAAGCCTCCGGGCTGTGCAGAACGCTGCCGGGGACGCGATATTCGGCACGAATGAGAACGTGCTGCTCCCCTCCCAGACCGCGTCCGGAAAGACCGAAGCGGCCTTTTTCCCGATATTGACGCTGCTGAATGAAGAACCGTCACAGACTGTGGGGGTGCTGTATATTGCCCCGCTCAAAGCGCTGATCAACGACCAGTTCGGGCGGCT
>DBXM01000022.1:1626-10684 GCA_002309655.1 Mageeibacillus sp. UBA1212 | reverse complement strand
GTCTCACCGGTGGGCTGGAGCGTTTCGTCGTATAGAGGAGCCGCTGTGGGAAGATTCTCTTCCGCCACTTCCGTTACGGTTGCCTGAGGCATCGGAGGAACGGGGAACGTATAAGACGTGGTGGCGACCACCGTGGCGTCTGTCGGATCGGTTCCGGGCGCCCAGATAACAAGGTCCACCGTCATCGTCTTGCCGGCATTGGCGGCACTCTTGTTGAACACGCCGCAGGTGAAAGGATTCACCAGCGAAAGTATTTCGTTGTATGTAAGATGGCTGTCAAGTCCGAGGGACGCGAGCAGATAGACCGGAGTCGAATTTGCTTCTACAGGGTACAGGAACGCGATGTCGCCGTATTCGCCGTAGTTTCCGTAGAGGCCGAACGATTTCGCGGCAAGAGTTGCATCGAACGATACGCGGTAATCGCAGTACCGGCCGCCGTAGTAAGCAACCTGTTCAGCGGTCGGCTCGACAGCGGCGAATGTGTACGCGGCGTCAACAGCCGTCGTCTCACCGGTGGGTTGATGCGTTTCGTCGTAAAGCGGCGCAGCCGTGGGAAGGTTTTCTTCCGCCACTGCCGTTACACTCGCTTGAGGAAGCGGAGGAACTTGAACAAGGTTGTCAAGCGTGCAGCCCGAGTCAAACTCAACGAGATTGTCAGCATTCTTTATAAAGTGCTTGATTTGTCCGCTTACTGTGACTGTATCTCCGACAGCAACAATTTCCACGCCTTTGCCGGTTTCGATAGCGGAGCCGTTTTTTAAGCGGAAGCAGCGGAATGTGTATCCGTCAACTTCAATATCCAGCTCGATGTTTTTGTATTGAGTGCTATACTCAGAAACAATTTCCGTAACCGTTCCCGTCAAAGTGTAGGGACCACCGGGAAGAATAACATTATTCGCTCGGGCTTTTGTGGCCTCCCAGATCTCCTGCGCAGTCTCATACGTTGGCAGTTCCGCTCCGGGAACGAGTTCGGTAAGTTTGCAGTTCTCATTAAACTGGACTGTTCCCTGGTAGTTGCTAAGTTCTCCGTTTACGGTAACGGTGTCATTTTCCTTAACTACTTCGATTCCTTCTCCGGATGCTATGGCTGTTCCGTTTATCAATTTGTAGCACTGAATCGGTTTGTCAGTCATGTCACCGACAACGATATTAAGCGTGACATAGCCGTTTCCGGAAGTGTAAACTGCGACGATACCTGTCACAACACCGGTAAGAGTATATGGTCCTTCAGCAAGTTTATCTCCCTCGTCAAGCTTATATGCAGCTTCAACAATTTCTTCAGGAGTCGTGGGTGGCACGAAAGGTGTCGCTGTTGCAGGAGGTTCAACAGAGCCTTCTCCCAGTGTGACTACGATTTTCTGAATCCTCGCATGACCGCTACCTCCATTATTTGTGAAAACAACTTTGGTACCTTCGCCTGTCCAAGTTTTGCCACTGTAGGTTCCGACATTTGCGCCCAACGGACCGGTATTGCCATTACTAGAGAATGTAAACTCTATCTTCTTGATGTTCTGTTCTGCTTCAATTGTGAGCGTATTTTGGGGATACATTCTTACAGCCGTACCGGTATTGTAATACTTTGGCGGGTTGTTGCTGTTGCCGCCTTGAGCAAATGTCAAAACAACGCCATTGCTTGTCACATCGGTAACTGTAGCAGCATTCGCGTATCCCATCTCGGGGAAATCAAACGTGACCGTTGTGTCTTCCGCTCTCGCCCCAACTATGCCTGTTACGGAAACCATTCCGAAAAGCATGCAAACAGCGAGGACTAATGCTAAATTCTTTTTAAACATCTTGAAAACTCCTCCGTGTTTTCGACTTTCGTATTTGCGGCCCGTTTTCGAAGGCCACATTTTCCTGCATACCATTGTATATTACGCACGCGCGTTTGTCAATCAAAAAACGCGCACGCACGCGAAAAAAAACTGAGAATAATCTTAATTCCACATCACTGTCGCAGGCGCGGCGGCGTCACCCTTTACTTCCCCGCCCCGATATGCTAAAATCAACCCGGAAATCGAACTATATTTGCAGCAGAAATACCCAATGGAAAAATCACTTTCAAAGAAAAGAAGGCGGCATGAAATGACGAAAAAAACAACCGGAAATCTGTCGGCAGTTTTTGCCAAACCCATTATAAAAGTTGCGAAAACGGCGCTGCTTCTGCTTCTTGCGCCGGCTCTGTTTCTGACCGGAGCGGGCTGCACAGCAGGCAATAACCCTGCTCAGAACGGCGAAACCACCCAGAAACCGCAGCAGGCCGAAACCACCCCTGCGCCGGTCGAAGAAACGCCGGCGCCTACCCTTCTCCCTGCCGAGAGCATGGTGGTGACGAGTGATGACAACTATGTTAACACTGCGGCGTTCACGAACAGAGCCTCCAGGGCCGTTGACGACCTGGGCCGCACGCTCCTCACCGAAACCGGAACCGAAGCCGGAATCACGGCGGAACGTCAGGGCAAGTACGTCGGCCTCTTCTACTTCCTGTGGCTGGGCGAACACGGCACGAATCTTTACGACAACACCGAGATCGCCAAAGTTGAAGGCGCGCTGGACTCCGAGGAAGGCTGGCTCAAGGCTGGCGGCGGACCGGTGAACGCGTTCCATTTCTGGGGCAAACCGCTGTTCGGGTATTACAAGTCCACCGACAAGTGGGTGATGCGCAAGCACGTGCAGATGCTCACCGACGCCGGCGTGGACTTTCTGGTCTTCGACGTCTCGAACGCGCATACCTACTCCGGCAACGCGCTTGAGCTCATGAAGATTCTGAAAGAGTACCAGGATCAGGGCTGGAACGTGCCGAAGGTCTGCTTCCTGACCAACACAAATTCCGGCGCCACGATGAAGTCCATTTACAAAACGGTTTATAAAAAGCATCCGGAGTATGAGAGCGTCTGGTTCTACTGGGACGGGAAACCGCTGATCATCGGCATTCCCGGCGAGGCCAACGACGAACTTCGGGACTTTTTCCGCATTAAATACGCGCAGTGGCCCATGGGCGAGAAAGTTGACGACGGCTTCCCGTGGATGGAGTTCGACCGGCTGCTCACCGACGACGCGGTGTACGGCTTGAACGGGCGCAAGGAAGTCGTGAATGTCTCCCTCGCCCAGCACAGCGAGACCTACAAGATGAGCGCCGTTTCATGGTACGGCTCCAACGACCGTTCGCGCAGCTGGCACAACGGGGCCAACGACCCGGCGGAGGACGCGTACAAATACGGCTACAATTTCGCCGAACAGTTCGAGTGGGCGCTTAAAGTCGACCCGGAGATCATTTTCATCACAGGCTGGAACGAATGGGTCGCGCAGCGCCAGCCCGCCTCGTACCAGGGACCGGTTCACAACGACGGTCCGATCGTGTTCCTTGACAACGCGTCTCTCAACGGCAGCCGCGACATCGAACCCATGGAGGGAGGCTACGGCGACAACTATTACCTCCAGATGATTTCGTACATCCGGCGATTCAAAGGGCTCTCGGTCGACAACGCGCGCAACAACCGTCCCATCGACGTCGCCGGCGGGTTTGCGCAGTGGAACGACATCAAGGCGTACTACCGCGACTACCTCGAGGATACACCTGACCGGAAGACCTCTGGCTGGGGCAAGGAAAAGTACCGGGACTCCAGCGGCCGCAACGACTTCGTGGAGATGAAGGTGTGCGAGGACGGGAATAACGTCTATTTCTTCGCGAAGACCGCCGCTGATATCACCGCCGCGGAAGGTGGCAACTGGATGAACCTGTTTATAGGCATCGACGGCTCCCCCGCTTCGTCCTCCTGGAACGGGTATCAGTTCGTCGTCAATTATAAGGCGCCCGAAAAGGACGGCGTCTTCTTCCTCGGCAAGCTGGAAGCCGGCAGTGAGTATTCGGTGTCGCCCCTCGCGGAGATTTCCGGGCGCATTTCCGGAAATATGATCATGCTGGAAGTTCCCAAATCCGCTCTCGGCATCGAAGCCGGCAGTCCCGCGTCAATCGTTTTCAAGTGGGCGGACAACTGCACAGAAGGCGACGTCATGGCGTTCTACACAACAGGCGACGCCGCTCCGATCGGCCGCGCGGGATACTACTACGGGCCGTGAATACCCGCAATATTTTAAGTCCGTAAGGGCAGCTAAAATTCCCTAAAACTACGCAAAAAGAAGTCCCGCAGGCGGTTAATGTGACGGGACTTCTTTCTATTATTATCTGCGCTATTCGGAAAATCCCGGGCCACCGGCATTTAACTACAGTTTAGGTCCGTAATCCGCGGCTACATTTTTTCCGACTTCGTCAACGTTGTTGATTATCTGCACACGGTCGTTTGACGCCGCCAGCGCCTCAAGATTTTTGATTCGCCTGCATGTGAGCTCCGCAATCACTCTGATCCTCGAATCGTCCATATAAGCCCGCGCGTTCTCTTCAGAAAGCGTTTCGGTGATAAGCGCTTTTACGTCACCAAGGGCGCCGAAATCCACCCAATCGAACGAAGACACCAGTTTCAGTTGCTCGTCGTGGTGCTTTTTGAACGGCTTGCAGACCGTTTCGCTTTGATCGAGCATCAGCGGTACCGTTTTATCGTAGCCGAGCGAAGAACCGCTGTCGTAAACCGGCGCCATTCCGATCCATTCGAGCGTTTCCGCGTCCCTGAGGGCACCGAAATTGTTCAGGTGGCGGTCTTCATTCGCAATTATATAATCAAGAACAATCATCTCGTCAAGGAACCGCCTTACGCCCGGAATACCAAGCCTGTCCGCACATTTTAAAAAATGCCGGTACAGAGAATCACTGTTGCTCTGCTTTTGAGTCTTAATTATCCGCCACGCGGGAACAAGCTCTGTTTTTTCATCAACAAAATCCTCACAAACACTGTAGGGCGCGCCCTTGTTCCAGATTACAGAATAATTGACGCATGGAATGCCGAGTCGCTTCATTATTTCAGTCGCAATAACCTCGTTGAGCGGTTGCTGACGGTACGGGTTCGAACCACCTTTAATAAGACAGCGTTTTCCGTCATTTATTTTCCATCTCTTTTTCAGATTTCCGTCAGACGTGCTGTCCGGCGACGAAAAATCGAGCGGATTCTTTTTCCGCCCTGCCCCGAACAGGATATCGCCGATATCATTGGAAAAAGCGTTCCCGAAAAAGTTCACACTGTCCCACGTAACGCCGGACCCGTCCGGGCAGATCCAGTACTGATCCGACAGGCTCAGGCCGAAGCAACGGGTAAGAAGCGCTTTCGTATTTGAAAGATTCAAGGTCTCAAGCGCCTCGCGAACCCCCGACCGGCTCGCGGGAATGGAACGGTCCGCCCACCACTCGTTAAGCGCGGCGCGATCCGCAATTCCCCGCCTGACCGGTACGCCGACCGGAAGATGAAGTTCGTTGAAAACCTTCCCGATCTTCCGGATTGAACCCGAATCACCGTCAATCTCAAGTTCGGCCACAGGAATTCTTTTATGCATCAAAACCCACTTAATTGTGTCCGTTTCCGCTCTTTTGTTTGATGTTTTGCCGCGGGTTGGGGCTGTATTGACGCTCTGTTTGAGAGAACTCAGTTCCTTTTGGAGCCGCTTTCTTTTTTCTATCAGTTCCGAAAGCTCTTTTATCTCATCGTCGCGGAGATACCTGCTTTTTTTACTTCCGTTTTCCGACCACTGATGATAGAAGTATGTTTTGCCGGAAACAGTTTTTGTAGAAATGTAGCCTTTAGGAAGCGTTCCGATTTCTACGGTCAATTCATTTATCCGGTTTATCTTTTCTGACGACGAATTCATTTTAACCCCTCCCTGTCAGTTATCCCCTTTATTATACTCCAATTTAACCCCCATTTCAAGTACCGATCGCTGATATTTAGATTTTTACAATCAACCATCTATTTTGAGAAAAAAACACACGGCAATGGCAAACCTTCAAAAATCATCCTCTCAGCAAAAGGATTTAAGTCTATAAAACAGAAACCCGGCAGAGATTTCTCTCTCTGCCGGGGCAAAAAACGTCGTAAAAAACGCTCAGTTAAGATTCCCGTACCCGACGAGAGTCTCGAACAAAGTGTTTGCGTAGAGGCGGGCCCAGAAATCGTTCGGGTGGTTGATGTTGTTGCCCGAGAAGTCTTCGAATTTGATGTGTTCCAGCACTGAAGCGGTCATCGAGGTGATCCCGCAGACGGCGCAGGGCACGCCCTCGTCCCGCAGCTTTTCGGAAAGTTCCACTAAATAGGGCTCCTGCAGAGCGTCGTTCCCGGCCCAGTTGGAGCCGGGGCGGTTGAGCAGCGTTGACATGATAATAATGCCGCTGTCCGGGGCAATTTCGCGGACTTTGCTAATGATCGCGGCGTCGTTTTCCGCCGTCTTTTCCGGTGAAAGGTCTCCGTCGTTGCCGCCAAGGTCAACGATGAACAGATCGCAGCCGAACTTTTCGATAAACGTTTTCGCGTGCTTGTCGAAGTTGTTCACGCCGTCCTTCGTTGTCCAGCCGCCCACGCTGTTGTTGATGTAGGTTATTGTCCCTCTGTCGCCGGCAACGTAATCCTTTTTGGGCATCGGTCCCGTGCCGGACAGCTTGGATTTCTCGTAATGGACAGTGTATCCGAAAATGTCCGCCAGCGCGTTTGTGACCAGCAGGGCGTACGAATACTGTTTCGGCGAATAGCCGTACGTGAACGACGAAGCGGCGCCGTACGTGCAGCTGTCGCCGTAGAATACAATCGTAACGTCCTCGCCTGCCTCCAGCTTGCCGTAAAGCTTGTCGTAAATGCCTGCGAAGCATTTTTGTTTGTAGCCGTTCCAGGCGTCGGAGTGCGTGTATTCCACGTTCACCTGGTAGTTTGTCATCACCGTGCCTTCGCCCCAGTAGACCGGCTTTTTCACGCCGTCAACCTCCACCATCAGCATGCCGTCGCCGGCGTAGTACTTTTCGCTTGTGATGCAGGGAATCTTGCTGTCTTCGGTTATCCTGAGTTTCCCGTCGACAACTTCATAATCCTGGCCTTCGACGTATGTCTTCTTGCCGTTGTAGGACTTAACGGAAATGACGGTGTCAATTTTATACAGGAGTTCTTTCGTGTCTCCTTTGTCGATAAACATCACCGTCTCGTTTTTTACGTAATTGCCGGAAAATACGTTCTGAATTTCCCAGGTCAGGTCTTCCGCCTTATAATTGAGCGGTCTGTAGCCGGTCATGTCCTGTTCCTGCGTGGCTTCCGCAGGTTCAACGGTGGGGGTGCTTGTATTTGCGTCTGTATTTGTTCCCGGATTCGTGTTTATGCCTGAATTGCATGAAGCGGCTCCGAGCACCGTCGCCAGAATTATCAAAACCGATATCACCTTAACCAAATTTCTCATAATATCCTCCAAAAAGAAGATCGATTTTCCCGCGTGCAATTCTATCAACCCGGCAAGGAGATTTCAAGTCAGTAATTATTCCCGGTCACTAAATAATGAAGCATGATTTTTTGAGATTATACATTCCAAACACATATCCACTCGGGTTTATCGCAACCATACAATTCGGCAGACACCTTTCCGAAAGAGTACTGGTGCTTAGAAAAGTATCCATATACCTTTCCGTATTGTTTGTACTGTTTTTCCGGATCCCTTCCAATTTTAACAAAATATCCAGTCCTTAAGTTCTTGAAAATCGCAACCTTGCAATTGTATTCTTTCCATAATTCAAATATACTTTTAAATTGTGAAGCGTGGAATGTCTGCAGGCTCAAGACGTGTTTGCCTTTTTCGTCTATATACATCAGCTCTGTTACAAATCCATAATCATCTTTTTTAGTAACTTCAACCATGGTCTCAGGCGGTAGTTGTAGATCAGCGAATCTTTTTCTACAAAAAAGGGTTCCTTCTTCTTCCATAGAATAATCGCACCGATTACATGGTCTTATTCTTGTATACTCGCTTTCCGAGATGTCCAAATCCCAATTCCCGCAAAGATGAGTTGAACTTATTGGACAACCAGAATAGTAGATAGTATGGTCTTTACGATGCGATTCAATTAAACAGTCGCATAATCCGTCTACCCTTACACAATTGTTCACCGTCTTTGGCGAAGGAAAAAATCTCTCGACTAAATCATTGGCATCGTATCCACATCCATCCGTGGCGAATCTAGAGAACCCCTGCTGCGGAGCCCATGTAATTTTAATCAAGTACTCATTATCATTCTTGTACTCTTCTAAATAATCCTCTTCATCTTTTTGCAATTCGATGCCTTTCTCCAACTTTTCGCGTAACAGAATGATTCGTGGATTTTCATCTGCAGCATTTTGTATCTGAAAATACAGTTCGATTCCCGGGTTTTCTTTTGGGACAAAGCCGTTAATTGTTCCCATTGGATACGACCATTTATATAAATTCCCTTTATAGTTGTCAATGTATCCATTATTATACTGTCCCGATACATCGAAAACCCATATTACCTTGTATCCTAATGACTGATAGAAACAATTCCTGTCGTGAAATTCTTCTGCACTTAGAGGACTATGTTGAAACTCAAAAACAACTTTATGGCTTTCAATAAGAACGTCCGCCCTGTGCTTCTGACCATTATATGTCTTAGTAATCTCTTGATTTTCTGCAGGAAACCTGGACTGCCATCGTTGATGCCACTCAGACATGTCATAATGCCAAGAGTCACTGCAGCCTGAATCCTTGTGGGCAAAATGATGAATTCTTACAAGTCCATCCTTCTTTATAACAAGTCGGCCACCACACTGTGGGCAGAAATATTCTTTGCCTCTCTCAGCCTCATCAATGAATACTCTTTTGCCATCTAAATCAAAAGCAAAAAACACCTGTCATGTCACCTCATAATCTGTCAGCAAGTTTTACTTCTGAAGCTCACTAAATATACATTATTAAAAAACTGCCCGACCCCGGGTACCCCTGAGATCGGGCAGTCATTTTAACGCTACTTCTAGGTAAATTTTATATCAAGCTTGTTTCTCGCGGATCGAAGCCTGCGCGGCGGCAAGTCGGGCTATCGGAACTCTGAACGGCGAGCAACTCACGTAGGTGAGGCCGATCTTGTGGCAGAACTCAACGGACGAAGGATCGCCGCCGTGTTCGCCGCAGA
>DBXM01000022.1:507-1469 GCA_002309655.1 Mageeibacillus sp. UBA1212 | reverse complement strand
GTCATCTGGGTCAGGTCGTTTGTGCCGAAGCAGAAGAACTCGGCGTCCTTCGCGATCTCATCGGCGGTCAGGCAGGCGCGCGGGATCTCCATCATCGTGCCGACCTCATACTTGAGGGAGGACTTCGCCTTTGCGATCTCGGCGTCGGCGGTCTCGCGGACCACCTTCTCGACGAACTTGTACTCCTTGGCCTCGCCTACGAGCGGGATCATGATCTCGGGAACGACCTTCCAGTCCTTGTGCTTCTTCTGCACCTTGATGGCGGCGCGGATGACGGCCTTGGTCTGCATGACGGCGATCTCGGGATAGGTGACGGTAAGACGGCAGCCTCTGTGACCCATCATCGGGTTGGCCTCGTGCAGGCCCTGGATGATGCCGTTGATGGCCTTGACGGTCTTGCCCTGAGCCTTGGCGAGGGCCTTGATCTCGTCCTTCGTATTGGGAACGAACTCGTGGAGAGGCGGATCGAGGAATCTGATGGTGACAGGGTTGCCTTCCATGGCCTCGAAGAGCTTCTCAAAGTCGCCCTGCTGATAGGGCATGATCTTGGCGAGAGCGGCTTCGCGCTCCTCCTTGGTATCCGAGCAGATCATCTCGCGGAAAGCGGCGATCCTGTCGGGCTCAAAGAACATATGCTCGGTGCGGCAGAGTCCGATGCCCTCGGCGCCCAGCTCGCGGGCCTTCTTTGCGTCGCGCGGGGTGTCGGCGTTGGTGCGGACCTGGAGCTTGCGGTATTTGTCGGCCCAGCCCATGATGCNNTTGGCGTCGACAGTCTTGATCTGGCCGTCGTAGATGTTGCCGGTGGTGCCGTCGATCGAGATCCAGTCGCCTTCACGGAAGGTCTTGCCGGCGAGCGTGAAGGTCTTGTTCGCCTCGTCCATGACGATGGCGGAGCAGCCCGATACGCAGCAGGAGCCCATGCCTCTGGCGACGACGGCGGCGTGAGATGTCATACCGCCGCG
>DBXM01000022.1:173-487 GCA_002309655.1 Mageeibacillus sp. UBA1212 | reverse complement strand
CCGGTGATGTCCTCGGGAGAGGTCTCAAGTCTGACAAGGATGACCTTCTTGCCGGCCTTCTTCCAGGCCTCGGCGTCGTCGGCGGTGAAGACGATCTGTCCGCAGGCGGCTCCGGGAGAGGCTCCGAGGCCCTTGCCGAGCGGCTTCGCGGCCTTGAGGGCCTTGGCGTCGAACTGCGGGTGGAGAAGGGTGTCAAGGTTGCGCGGGTCGATCATGAGGACGGCTTCCTGCTCGGTCTTCATGCCTTCGTCGACGAGGTCGCAGGCGATCTTGAGGGCGGCCTGGGCCGTTCTCTTGCCGTTGCGGCACTGGAG
>DBXM01000022.1:0-157 GCA_002309655.1 Mageeibacillus sp. UBA1212 | reverse complement strand
GTGAACTCCATGTCCTGCATGTCGTGATAGTGGTTCTCGAGGATATCGCAGACCTTGATGAACTCAGAGTAGGCTTCGGGGAACTTCTCGGCCATCTGGGCGATCGGCATCGGCGTGCGGACGCCGGCGACGACGTCTTCGCCCTGGGCGTTGGTCA
>DBXM01000053.1 GCA_002309655.1 Mageeibacillus sp. UBA1212 | reverse complement strand
TTTCCCGTTTTTCCGGCCCTCCGCGGACCATTAAGGGCTTCAAAGCACAACATGTTGTCGTCAGGCTGAAAAACGGCACATTATCTTGGAAAGGCGACAAAATTACAATTTTATACGAAGCCGGAAGCTGCCGCAAAAACGACGCCGGAAGAGCTTCTAAAGCATGAAAAAAGGGACAGCCGCGACGGCCGCCCCCAATCGAAATAATATTCATTATTCTATATTATTCCCCGGCAAGCGCAACCAGCCTCGCCTTTTCCTTCCGCGCCGCATTCACGGAAGTATCCGTCTCCTCGGTGAAGCCCCACTCGTTCTCGAGCAGGTCGATCAGCCGGTCGTACGTTTTTGCCGCCGCGGCGTAGTCTCCCGTTATTTCCTGGATGTCCGCGATTCCCGTCAGCGCGTCGGTGTAGCGCGGGCGTCTGGGGTCGACGGCGAAGCAGCGTTCGTAGCATTCGACGGCCTTCCCGTAGTTGCACTTGGAGGCGTAGTACTGCGCGGCTTCAAAAAGAACGGCGTCGTCCTCGGGTTTCTCGGCGAGCAGGTCTTCGATGATCCGGTCCGCGGCGGGTTCGTCGAAACGGGCCAGCGCGATATAGGCACGGTAGACGCGCTTCATGACCGGGTTGGCCTTCTCGAGCTTGCTGTAGCGCTCCAGCCAGTACTCGGCCTCGTCGGCGCGGCGGTCGGCGAGAAGGTTGTCCAGCAGGTACATGTAGGATATCGCGGCGTCGGGGTTGGCCTTCACGATTTCCAGGTAGAAGTTGATCGCCTTGGTGTGGTTCGCGATGTTCCAGTCCCAGACCGCGTGGTTTGACGCCTTTTGCAGAATCCACTGGCAGCCCTTCTCGTAAGGATTGCGGGTGATCGCCTCCTTCGCATAGCGGGCGGCTTTCTGTCCCTCCGAATTCATGCTGTGCCAGTAGAGGTACGCCAGCAATTCCGTGACGCGTTCCTTGTGCTGCTCCGAGTCGAGTTGGCTCTTCAGGAATTCCTCGTACTCCCGGAACACGTCGCGCGGAAGCTCTTCCTCGGCGTCCATCCGGTTCTCGATGCGGTTGAGCCGCTGTTCGACGCTCAGGTCGAAAAGGTCGTCAATGCTTGTGCCGAAAATCTCCGCCAGAAGCGGAAGCGTCGTAATGTCGGGCATCGCCACGGAGGTCTCCCATTTTGAAACAGACTGCGGGCCGATTCCAAGCTTTTCCGCCAGCTGTTCCTGCGTCAGCCCCGACTTGAAGCGAAGCTGTCTGATTTTCTTTCCCAGTTCCATAATTATCACCTCTTGAAAAACGTTCATGCGATCCGGATCGCGGACTCATTATAAATGAACGCGAACACCTGGCGCAATAACGCAGATTTCGAGTTCTTTCGCCCGGTGGTTGAGTTGAAAGCCCGGCGGCTACGTTGAAAGAAGGAGGCGCTTCCCGCGAAGTGCCCCCTCGTGAATTCGTGAATGGTTTTCCGCGCCGCAGAGCGGGAATGCGGTCAAACGTTACGGTCAAACGATCCGGTCAAACGTTCGGCCCGAACGCGATAATGCCCTTCTTTATAAGGCGCGCCTTTTCGTCTTCAAGCACTATCGACGACCTGTCGCCCAGTTTTTCGATGACCGCCGCAGAATTCACGCCTTTGACCTCGATGTCCGGGTACTGGGGCGTCGTTCTGAACATCACGGTCTCAGCGTCGATCGCCTCCGCCGCGAAAAACTCGCAGATAAGCAGTTTGCCGTTAATTGTCACAGTAACTCTCATGGTTGATTCTCCTTTCAAAAATGCCGTCCGGAACAAAAAACACCGTCCGTAGTTAATTCACGTTTACGCGCTCACGCCCTTTATGCCGCCCTTGTTGAACGCCCGCTTCAGCTCTCTCTTGAGGTCGCGCTCGGTCTGGAACCTGTCCGCCTCGTTCACGTACGCGACAATCTTCACGCCGCAGCCTTCGTCGTTGAACGAAGTGATGCCTTTATAGTACGGCCCCTCCTTGATCGCAGGAATTTTCTCGCCGATTGCCGCAAGGCTGTCGTTGATTACCTGCTCCACCTCTTCGACCGTCGAACTGCCCGCAATCGAGATCTCCGCGGTGACGAGGGAGAGCTCGTGGGACATGTTGACGATGTTGGAAATCGCCGAGTTTTTGATGATTTTCACGTTTCCGCTGATGTCGCGCAGCTTTGTGTTGCGGATGCCGACCTCGAAGACCTCTCCCCGGAAGCCGTCGATCGTAACGATGTCGCCGATTTCGAAAACGTTCTCGAAGTTGATGAACAGGCCCGCGACAATGTCGGCAACGAGGCTCTGCGTTCCGAGCGAGATCATCAGCGCCAGGATTCCGGCCCCTGCAAGAAGGGTCGTCGTGTCGACGCCGAACGCCGAAAGCACCGCGAAAATGCACCCGAGGACCGCCGCGTATTTAATAAAACTGTTAATTATCTTTATAAGCGTCTTGCCGCGGGTGGTTCCGGAGAAGAGAAGCTTCAGCACCAGCTGGATAAGAAGGCTGATCAGCACTATTACAATTACTATTGTGATAGAGCGGAGGATCGTGGGGCCGCGTTCGACTATTCTGCCGCCGATGTTGGCCACGTCCTTAATATTCTTCCGGAAAATCTCGTTCGGAACGATGAAGCCCACCGCCAGGTAGGCGATTGCGAGCACGATCAGAACGATCTTCACGACGGTCGACGCCTTCATTTTCTTGCTTTTTTCCTGCGTATTGCCTTTTTCCTGAGTTTTACTATCTTTTTCCATGACTATCCTCCGTTGATCCGCAACCTGCCGCCTGTTTTTGTTTTCCGCCTGCCGGCCGGCCGCGAAGCTGAAACGTTTTTATCTTATCAATTCCCCGAGAACCTGAATGCGGTCGGTTCTGCCTGTCCCGGCAGGAACCGCGGTCACGGTCAGCATGTAGTTCGTCTCGCCGTCGGGCTTGAAGTCGTCCCCGGCCTTAAAAGTGTTCCCTTCGCGCGTCATCTTGTAGACAGTGCCGTCAGACGCCGTGATGACCGCCTCGAACGCGTCGAAAATGTTCTGCGGGTCGTCGTAAACCAGCACGAATCCGACCCCCTTGCCGCTGTACGCGCCGAAGTCCGCGTCAAAGGTGACGCCGAGAACCGAATTCTCGCCCGCCTCAACTCCCGTTCTGACCGCCAGCGTCTGCTCCGCGAAAAGCATTTTCTGTCCGCCGGCCGTGCAGTAGACCGACACCTTCAGTTCGCCTTCCGCGTTGATTCTGCCTATTGTTTTGTACGCGTTGACTGCGGGAACGGTCTCTCCGCCGCTCACCGCGTCAAGTTTGGCCTCTTCGGAGGCGTTTTTGCCGGTGAACTCCCACGAGTACTCGGCCTTTTCGATCTTCCCCTCCGGGTCGTAGAATTTCAGCCTGAATCCCACCGTTCCGTCGGCAGCCTGCGTGAGGAGCGCGATGCCGGCGTTCGGGTTGTCGCTGCCGGTGACGATTCGCTTGGAAATAAGGGTGCTCTTCCCGAATTTGCTCTTGCCCGAGACCTTGAACCTGTAGGCGGTGCCGGGCGTCAGCCCTTCGAAAATGCCGCGGTTGAGGCCTTCGCGAACGGTCATCGTTCTGGTGTCCTCGTAGTCGTTCTCGAGCGTGACGAAAAGCTCGTACCCCTTGAGGTCGGAAACGCGGAACGAATAGTCGATGTAGTCCGTGCCCACCGAGAAGTCCCCCGCGCGCGCCGTCGGGAACGAATTCACCGCGAAAATCATAAAGATTAGCGCGATAATGAAGAGCGCGGCGAGCGCCGACAGGAATCTGACGCTGACTTTTTTGAAAGGTGCTCCGGCAGTTTCGTCCGGGTCAATTGAGGATTTCTTTCTGTTGTCGTTTTCCTCGTCGCCCGAGTCGTTTTCCTCGCCGTCGTCACCTGAGTCGTCCGAATCGGAGTCGTCTGAGCCGTCGTCCGAATCATCGGAATCGTCCTCTTCTTCCTCCTCTTCCTCCTCTTCCTCTTCTTCTTCCTCTTCGTCCTCGTTATTCTCTTCGTTTTCCTCGTTCGGAGATTCGTTTTCCTCTCCCATGAGCATCTCTTCGTTCAGCTCGCCGGTCGTGAAGTATTCCTCCGCCTGCTCGTTGTACTCTTCAGCCATCCGTTCTCTCCTCCGCTTTGCGCCGCCTTGACACGACGCTCCAGACGATTCCGACAGCCAGCAGCGCCGCGATCAAAGCGCCGATCGCTATCCATACCGCCGTCAGACCGTTTCCGTGAAGTTTTCCCACCGGCCTGCCCGCCACCGCGAACACGCCGAACTCATCCGTCTCAAACACGATGAACGTGCCGTTTTCATTCTCGACTCTTCTTGCCGCGGGCTCCGCCGGGATCAGCTGCCGCTCGATCCCGCCGTCGCCTTCCTTAACCAGGTACACCTCGATGTCCTCGCTCGCGAACATTTTCGCGTTATAAGGGATGTACACCGTGACCCTGCGCGAAACTCCGGCGCCGCCCGCCATTTCGGTCCTGCTCGACCCGTTCGCCGTCACGGTTTTCAAAATCGCGGTGTCGTATACCGCGAGCAGCATCTTGCCGCCCTGTTCGTCCTCAACAAAAACCGCCGAGGTGTCAATATTATCGAACTCCCTGCCCTCGAATTTGAGAAGCACGAGCTCCACCGACGGGTCCATAAGCTCCGGCGCCGGGAACACCCAGATTCCCTCCGCATGCGCCTTTTTCGGGTCGCCGCCGTCGATAACGAGCCGTCCGTTCGCGCCCGCAAGCAGCGCGCCGATTCTCTCCAAATCCTCGTCAGTCAGATGTTTTTTGCCTTTTTCGGTCAGCGAGTCGTAGATCGCCTTGATTATCCATGCATTTTCGCCCGCTTTTTCCGGGTTCTTTTCAGTCTCTTCGAGAAGTCCGTGTATCTCCTTGACGGCTTCCTCCGCGGCTCCCGACGTGATCACGTAAGTGCCCTCGCCTTTGTACGGGAATGTGACCTTGCCGTCCGCGACCGTCGCCCCGGCCACCGTAGACATATTTCCGTCCTTGTCTTTAACGATTACGTGGACCGTTCCGTCCTCCGCGCTTTCGGGAATGCTTACCGAGATCAACGCCTGGGTGCCTTCGCTCTGCCCGCCGCTGACCGACATCTCGTACGCGTCGCAAACCTGTTCCCCCGAAACAAATCCGGGCGTCGTAGCTGCGTGCCCGCCGGCCTCATTTTCAAGTTCTTCCTTTTCGCTGTCCGGAACGCCTTTCACCGTGAGCGTCGAACCGTCGTCGAGCGTTATTTCCGTCGCCACGTCGTCCGGCACGTCCTCAACCACCGGCGAGAAAATGCTTTCCCTCACGAAAAGCATGCTGGTTTTGTACTCAAATCTGTAATTTTCCGCCTCTCCGCCGGCGGGAACGACCTCGTAAACACCCGGTTTCCACGCCGCGTTCTCAATTTCCGGCCTCTTTCCCAGCGAAGCGGGCGTGTCGTCGCCCACAAACCCCTCGTAGACGTACGTGAAAGCCGGCAGCGTCCCTTCGTAGAAAATCAGGTCCTTCGCGCCCACAGTCAGCACGGCCTTTTCCGCCGTCACCGCCAGAACGCCCTTCACGGTCACCATACTGTTCCCGTCCGAGACGAACGTGTACGAATAGTAGTCCTCGCCGGCGCGCGGGAACACCTCCAGATCGAACCTGACCATGCCCGGGACGCTTGAATCGCACACCAGCTCCGGCATTTTCCCGCCGTAAACGCACAGCGCGTCCGGATCCTTCAGCCTCACGTTTTCGACCTTGGGCCCGTGTTCGCCGCCCCGCGCTTCAGCCGGCAGCACCTCGGGAATTTCAGCCACCGCCGACAGGATTCCCGCCTCGACCGTGAACGATTTGTCGCCTTCCCGGAGCGCGCCGTCCTTCCCGCCGTGGTTGTACAAAATGTCGTATTTGGAAATCTTGAGCGCGTCGTATTTGTCGAAAAGCGTTACATAGACGTTGATTCCCTCGGTTATCACGTCGCCGTCGTAGAGGTAGACCGGAAAATCCGGCAGGAACACGACGCGAAGCTTTATCACGAAGCCGTCCAGGAACGCGTAAAAGCCGTCTCTCTGTCCGTAGACCTCCGCCTCCGTCGTTGCCGCGTTGATCGCGTCGATTGCCGCGTCGAGCGTGTCGTTGTACTTCTTGTCGGCGTTTTTGTCGGTCACGTGGCTGTGGTCGATGGCCTTCAGCTCCGCGATAATGTTCATTTTCAGGCTCTGCAGCGCGTTCATCGTGATGGTGTACGTGCCGTTGGTGACGGTGATGTCATAGTTGTGCGCGTTCGCGAAGGAGGATTCGTCGAAGGAGACGTGGATCGTGTAGGTTCCGGGCGTGTTTCCGGCGTCCCTGTACACAAGAACGCTCCCCTCGGGCTCCTCGCCGTTCACGAACCCTTTGTAAGCCACTTTCAGCGGCGTGTCAGGCTGTCCCGACACCGAAGACGCGTCGACGGCGGCGATCTCAGCCTTTTTCTTCGTGATTTCCCACTTTATAACTATCGGGTCCTCGGTTCCGTCCGACCAGATGAACGAATCGGAAACGAGCGAAACCGTCGCGGTGTACGTTCCCGCGTCCCTGCCGGAAATTCCCGTGACCTCGTAGCCGATTCCGGTAGCAATCATGAATATCGCCGTCGAGCCGTTGTATTCGACGGAGTACGAGTTGTTGAAGGAAGGCTTGTCGACCGCGGTTTTCTGAATGACCGACACGAAGGAATTGATACTCTGCACGGACGCCGTCCTTCCCGCGCCGTCGGTTATCTCCGCCACGCAGTAAAAGCGCGAACCTGTCGCGGCCGTGCCGGAAATTGTGTAGCTGTCTCCTTCCGCAATTCTCGTGGCGCCGGAGCCGCTCTTTAAGTACCACGTATATTTAATCGGGAACGTCGCCGCCAGCGGGTGGTCCGCCTTGAAGACCGCCGTGTTGTCCACGTCTCCCGCAAAATAAGCCGGTTTAATCTGCGTCACGACCGTGGGCGGATCGAGCGTCCAGACCGCGTCGAAAATGTCGCCCCTGAGAGCCGTGCAGGAATCGCCCGCGTTCAAAGTCAGCGACCTGTATCTCGACTTCCAGCCCCCGAACGAGTAGCCGCTTGCCGAAAGCGCCGCCGGCATCGTGAACGACCCGCCCAGAACCGTATAATTCTTCGCAGGCGCCGTTCCCGAACCTGCCACGTCCGTTCTGAACTCTGTCTCGCAGTAGATCGCTCCCCCGTACGCCTCCGGGGTTACGAGCTCCGCCGAACCGGTCGAACGGATGTAAATGTTCCCGGTGCCTTCAAAATTGATTGCGCGAAGCTTTCCGTAAATGTCAACGGCGTTGACGCCTGCGCCCGGCTTGATTCCGAGCGTCGAGCTCTCGCTGTCCTTCACGAACTCGACCGACACGCCTTCCGCAATCGAAAAGAGCGAATTCCCGTCGAAAACCGCCGCCGAACTCGCGTTGACAAGCTCGGTATAGAAAAGCAGTTTTACGTTCTTTTTAAACTCGACCGTCTTCGGGAGCAGAATTCCCATCTCGTTCGAGTAGATATAGTCCGACCGGTTGGCGTTTGAGACGCAGATTGTTCCCCCCGCGGGAGTGAGGTCGAGCGCCGACTGGAGGTCCAGGTAACAGTCCTTGTAAGAGGGATAGTAGGCGTACGAGAAATCTATCTCGTGGAAGAAGAACACCTGGCTGTCCGGAAAGTTTGGATTCACCGAATCCGGAAGCCTGCCGGCTCTGTAAAATCCGACTCCGTAGACGTTCATCGAGCCAACGCCGTCAATGAACGGGTAGGAAGAGTTCACGTTGTCGAAAATCACGTTTCCCGTGTACGAGATAAAACTGATGTCGATGCTTTCGGTGCCTTCCAGCCTGAACATCGGTCCGGTGAATCCGTCCGCGCGCCTGAACGTAATCGGCTGCCCCTCTCCGACTTCAAAATAAGTTCCGTTGTTGAGAACGCACGTGCTGTCTATATACACGACCTTGGGGCCGCCCGAGTTGTTGCGGATCGTTACCGTTCCACCCGAACCTGCCAATCCGTTCACGACCGCCTGAAACGAAGTGAACGTTCCCGAGTGCGACTTGGAGTCTTCATAACTAATTCCGTCCACCGCCTCGCTTTTATTTCCCGAAAAAAGACACAAAACGGCAAGCACGACCGCCGCAAACACCGCCGCAGCCGCAATTACCGTCTTCCAAAGCGCTCTCCCCTTCGCAGGCTCCGCGCGTCTCACTGTTTTGTTATCTTTGCCGGAAATAAAACGCTTCAACGTCTGTCCCTCCGCAAGCAGGCAGGCCGGGAATTAAAAATATGGAATGAAATTCCGCCGCGCGCAGGTGCAACGTTCCCGGATACTTTGCCGGTATTTATTATACAACAGCCCGGGCCGGTTTTCAATATACGCGAATATACGCGTTTATACGCGCGCAGGCGAGTCAACCTTTATTCCCCGTAACTCACGTCCGTCAGAAACAGTCCCCTCGCCGGCGCCGTGAATCCCGCCTCGCTCCTGTCGCCGCTCTCAAAAACTCTGTTTACCGCGTTTTCGTCAAGCTCGCCGCACCCGATTGAAAGAAGTGTTCCTACGATGATCCTTACTTCGTTGTACAGGAATCCGTCCGCGGTCAGTTTTACGGTCAGCGTGTCGCCTTCGATTTGGGCGCGCGCCTCGAATATTGTTCTCACCGAGCTCTTCTTTTTCGGCACCGCGGTCGCGAACCCTCTGAAATCGTGAACGCCCTCAAGCTTTTCGCACGCCTTTTTGATTTTATTGATATCGAGCGGCTTCCCGTAGGCGTAAACGTATTTTCGCCTGAAAACCGGCGGCTTTTCGCTCAAATATACGTAATAAGTGTAGGTTTTGCGGCTTTTGGAGAGCCTCGCGTGGAAATCCGGCGCGCACACCTCGGCCCGGTCCACCGAAACCGTCTCGGGAAGATACCTGTTGAACAGTTCCGCAACCTCCGCGGCCGTCCGCTCGCCGTCAAGAATTACGTTCGCCGTCTGGCAGGTGGCGTGAACCCCCGCGTCCGTTCTGCCGGCGCCGTTCACCGCAGTCTCCCGTCCGTTCAGCTTTGAGGCGATCGCCTCGAGGCGCCCCTGGATCGTGTCGGCTTCGGTTCCCGGCTGCTTCTGCCAGCCCTTGAAACCGGTTCCGTCGTACGACAGCGTCAGTTTGTAGTTTGTCTGCTTCATAGGTTCGGCCCTCCTCTGTTTACGGCTCAATTCTACCATAAGGGGGCTCGTGTATCAATTAATATATTATAGTGTTGTCCTGTTTTGCTTGGATTGCGGTTGATTTTAACCGTTGTTTAGGCAAATTGTGCGCTAAATTGAACTTTTTATTTTGTGTTGTTCATTTTTCCGCTTGCAAAACCGCTCGATTCGTTATATAATCCCCTCAATTCCCGCTTATTACGGGCAAAATTTCATTTTTGCGAGGGATTAATTGATGGACAGTTCATTTTCCGGTTCAATTTTCGCCGACAGGCTGAATTCACTTCTTGAACAAAACAACTACAAACAGGTCGATTTAATACGGCTTGCCGAACAAAAAGGCGCAACAATCGGAAAAAGCCGCCTTTCGCAGTACATTTCCGGAAAAACCGTCCCGCGGCGCGGCGTAATTGAACTTTTCGCCGACATTTTCGGCGTAGACCCGGACTGGCTGGCAGGAACAAAAGACGTTCCCGCAACAGCCGCAACCTCCGGAACAAACGGAACCTCCGTGATTCCCGCAGCGCCCGGCAAGCGCACCTTCAGCAAGTCCGCCAAGCTCGACAACGTTCTCTACGACGTCAGAGGTCCTGTCGTCGACACCGCCGCCGTTATGGAGAGCCAGGGCACCCACGTTCTCAAGCTCAACATCGGCAACCCGGCTCCCTTCGGCTTCCGCACGCCTGACGAGGTCATTTACGACATGCGCATGCAGCTCACCGACTGCGAGGGCTACTCCGACTCGAAGGGCCTTTTCAGCGCCCGCAAGGCGATCATGCAGTACTCCCAGCTCAAGAACGTCCCGAACGTCGCCATCGAAGACGTCTACACCGGCAACGGCGTCAGCGAGCTCATCAACCTGAGCATGCAGGCCCTTCTCGACTCCGGCGACGAGGTGCTCATTCCCTCCCCCGACTACCCGCTCTGGACCGCGTGCGTCACCCTTGCCGGCGGCCGCGCCGTTCACTACCGCTGCGACGAACAGGCCGAATGGTACCCGGACATCGCCGACATCAAAAAGAAGGTCACCCCGCGCACCAAGGCCATCGTCATCATCAACCCGAACAACCCCACCGGCGCCCTCTACCCCCGCGACGTTCTCGAACAGATTGTCGAAGTCGCCCGCGCCAACAACCTGATCATCTTCTCCGACGAGATCTACGACCGCCTCGTGATGGACGGTCTCGAACACATCTCGATCGCCTCGCTCGCTCCCGACCTTTTCTGCGTCACGTTCAGCGGCCTCTCCAAATCACACATGATCGCGGGCTTCCGCATCGGCTGGATGGTCCTCAGCGGCAACAAAAGCCTCGCCACAGACTACATCCAGGGCCTCAACATGCTCGCCAACATGCGCCTCTGCTCCAACGTTCCCGCCCAGTCGGTCGTTCAGACTGCGCTCGGCGGCTACCAGAGCGTCAAAACCTACACCGTTCCCGGCGGCCGCATTTTCGAGCAGCGCGACTTCATCTGGAAGGCCCTCAACGACATCCCCGGCATCACCGCCGTCAAGCCCAAGGCCGCCTTCTACATCTTCCCGAAGATCGACACGGCCCGCTTCAACATCACGAACGACGAAAAATTCGCCCTCGACCTCCTCCGCGAGAAGAAGATCCTGATCATCCACGGCGGCGGCTTCAACTGGCCCGAGCCCGACCACTTCCGCGTAGTCTACCTGCCCCGCATCGAAGTGCTCGAGGACGCGGCCGAAAAGATGAAGGACTTTTTCGCGCACTACAGGCAGAGGTAACTTTGTTTTTGGGCTTATATATAAGGGGCGCGGCGCCTCCCGCTTTTTGTCCGGGCGGGAGGCGCCGCTTTCATTTACCACATATCAACCTATAACAACATAAGATTTTTACTCAAAAGATACTCCGTGGCTGTATCCCACAAGCTTGCCGGTATCGCTTTCTCCGCTGACTTCTCCCGTTGAATTGCACCCGGTTACAACGTGCCCTTCATCATCAAACGAGAAATTAACTACTCCGAACAGGCCTCCGACATACTTCTTTCCGCTGACTGCATTTTCGTTGAACGAGTCATATAAATAGAACGTAGTGCCCCAAAAGTCGTTAGAGTTGCAGTTTCCCGCAATTCCTCCTGCATAATTGCCTCTTGCGGTAACGTCGCCGTGGTTTTCCGCTTTTTCAAACAGGATGTCCGCATAATAACCTCGAACATAGCCTGCAATTCCGCCGACATAATCCTCGCCGGAAACTTTCATATTGTTGGCAACATTCCTGATCTCGATTGTATCGGTTTCGCTGTAAGCGCACCCGATAATGCCTCCGACATAGCCGCCATTCCCGGAATAATTTACTTCCACCTCGTTCGTACAGTTGAAAACCGAACTGCCAAGGCCAACGAATCCACCGGCGTAAGCGTAGTGTTTATTATCCTCAACATAATAGCCTGTAACTTCAAGTGTGGCTCCTTTGTTTGAGCATTCGTCAACACGAATTCTTGTAAGACAGCCAGCGATACATCCGGCAAAGGCTTCTCCTTTTACAGTCGCGGAACATGCGCAAGTATCGATTTTTGATGCTTCGCGGTCTTTTGACGTCGCCGATCCGACGATTCCTCCCACGTTGTATTTCCCGGAAATATCACCCGTGTTGCGCGAATTCGAAATGATTACTATTCCGAAATGAATTACTTCAACCGAGCCGGCTATCCCTCCTGCGTTTTCACCGCTTGCGGTTACCGCCCCGCGGTTTAAAGAGTCGGCGATCCGGAAATCGGAAATTTCGCCAGAAATATAGCCTGCGATGCCTCCTACGTTTTTCTCCCCGTGCACTTCAGCATCGGACGAGAAGTTGGTCAAAGACATATCGTCATACGGCATAGTCCGTTGCGCCCAACCGGTAACGCCGCCTACTTTTTCAGACTTTTCGGCACGAACAACGCCTGAAACGGAAATGCCAGTCGCGTTACCCGAAAGAACTCCGCACAGAATTCCGACATTTTCGCTCTTTCCCGTCACGGTGACCGACGCGTTTTCAATTTTCAAGTCGGCGACAAAACCGGCAAGATCCGAAAAGAGTCCCGCATTTCCCGAAGCGGATTCAATTTTAAGATTAGATATGGTAAATCCGTTTCCCGCCAACACTCCGCTAAAACCGGCAATAGGCGACCGTTTTGTCCCGCCGAGATCAATATCGTTCGCAAGCACGAAAATACCGTCCGAATTGACAAGTTTCAGCAAATCGTCGGCGCTTCGTATCATGTAAGAATCGTCCGAAAAAGCAGTCATTTCCAGTTCGCCGCGGGAAAATGTCGTCTCGTCGCCTGATACGGTAGACGATCCGACCGGCGTCCACGAAGTACCTTCCGGAAGCACCTCGGATTCTTCTCCGGTCCATACAATCTTTATTCCGCCGTCGGAGTTTTTCTCCGTTATTATCCCTGTAAGATTAATTCTGCTGTATCCGCCTGCCGAAAAAGACTGCCAAACCGCGCCGGCTGTTCCGTTTCCTTTGTCGGTCGAAAGCGTAACGATACGTGTTCCGTTCTTATCGGAGTAGAAATAAGCAGTCCCCACCGTTTCTTGCGACGGAGTTCCTGCGGCGGGTTCTGAACCTGTATCCGATCCCGGAGCCGGCGAAGCGTCCGTATTCGTATTCGTATTCGGATCCGGATCCGTATTCGGGGTATTACCGGGCAGCGTCGCCGTATCGGTAACCGCCGTTTTTTCCCCGTTTTCTTTTATATTCCCAATCTTTTTGACGATGCCGTTAATAACGAAGAATAACAGTAACGCCACGGCAATTCCCGCAATACACAGCCCCAGAATCGCGAACAGACTGCCTTTGTTCTTTTTTTGCTTATTGTCGGCTCCGCTGTTTTGACGGTTCCCCCTGCCGTACGGTGTATCTTTTATAGCCGTTGTTTTTGCGTTGTACTTCTCTGCGACTGAGCTTTTTGAGTCGGACGGCGTCGAATACAATCCGGGATTCTCCACAATCGGCCGCAGTCTCTCCACCAGTTCGCGGTAGGCCTCCGACCGTCTGTTGAAGGCCTCAACGCGCTGAACGTCCGTCAGCCTGAAATTAAACTGCTCGTTAATATCGGATTCGTCCACGTGAAAAGGAATGACTATCCTTTCATACCCGAGAGCGGTATCCACCTCTTTAGGCACCCACTTGGAGTTTTGGGAGTTTTCCGACAATAGCAGAACAAAAGCGCTGCAACTTTTAATTGCTTGTGGAATTTCAATCGCATAACTGCTTCCGGCCGGAATGGACATCGGAGCCATCCAGCATTCCATGCCGTTGTTTTCCAGCATTCGCTTCAGTTCATCAGCCAGTATTCTGTCTTTGCTGCTGTATGAAATAAAAATCATTTTTGCTTTCTAACCCCGATTCTTGCCAGCCTCTCCGCTTCGATTTCTCGTGCTTTTCTCACGATTTCAGGAATTTTGCCTGAAATAACCATATCAAAAGGTTTGAACTCTTTCTCAACGCCGTATTCCTGTTTCAAGAAAGCAGACAAATCATCCAGGTCTTTCCAGTCCGTAATGCAACCGTGAACCTTGGAGATTTCGTCCTTGTGCATCTTCCACTTTTCCTTTTCTTTCGGACTTGCTGAGTCATAGTCTTTTTTAAGTTTCCTCATTTCGTCAAAGCTTTCAAACGGCTCATATCCATCTGCCTTCATGAACGCCACCCATCGCTCATGCTCGCAAGCCGCCAGCTTTTCAACCATTCCGGGTTCTTTCACCTTTTTCGAAAACTTGCCGAGCGCTTCATCTGAAAGCAAATTTTTGCAATCAGCATCATCTCCCAGACAGATTTTTATTTTTGCCGGAATGTGAAGCGCAGCGCCTACGGATAACCGCCGATTGTACTCATTATTCTGAAAATCACACCAAGCCTCTTGGTATTTTCCGGAACCGCAATCATCACCTAATGCTTTGGCATAAGCAAGGTGCACCGCAAACGCCAGATTTTCCAGATTCGAATTGAACAACGTTGTGTTCGAAAGAAGGGATTCCGACGCGCCGAACAAATGTATATGGCGACCATTTATAAATTCGATATTGTTTGTTAGCGGTTGCGCTTTTATGTCAGACGATATTCTCGTGAATATCTGAGGCACTGCGTTATTATCGAAGTCTCTCCATCGCCGGAATAATCCGCACAGTCTATCCGCAATTGACAGATTCAGTTGATCATCCGTCATTGAGACGACCACATACGTTGCATCACCGCTGTATTCTTTAAGCTTAGTTTTAAATTCAACGCTGTTGACATCTACCTCTATAAACTCAACCGTCTTGTCATTTTTAATTTCCGGGCACTTGGCGTAAAACTCTTGTTCTATTCTTTTAGCAATTCTATCATAAACTTTGATTTTCAGTGAATAACCGTCAATTACCCCCGCATAGTACACAGTTTTCAGCATAGACATACCGATTTTTCCACAGCCCACTATTGCAACCGATATGTTTCGATTGTCTTTTGCCAGGTCAAAAAGCGGAAATTCGTATACTATTTTGTTGCAAAGAAGCATGACCACATCGATACATCTTAGACGTATCTTTATTTTACTGCCGTTGTTCTTTGAATTCGCCAGACTCTCCAAAAACTGGACGTTTGTCCCGTTTTCAACGAAAGCGTTGACAGTTATTGACTCTCGCTTCATTTTATCCGTCAATGAAATGACGCCCTCAGCCATCTCGATGTTCTCATCCTCATGACCTGAAACAAGATAATACTCAAACTCCTTGAACCTGGCGGCAGGCTTCAAATTGCTACACTTTTTGTACAGTAAGATTCCGCCCAACTCCCTGGCCTGAACACGCAGTTCCTTATCTGCGTCTTTTGAGTTGCAAAAAACAAATGTTTTCCGTCCTTTTTCTTTTGCTATGTTTTTTGCAAGCGTTACCGAGTTTGAATTCACTCCGGAAAACACACAGCATCTCGGCGAAAAGCTGAAAAAATATCTGATTCTTTCGGCGGCGTCTCCGATAAAAGAAATCAGCAAACTCGAAACCATAAGCGGCGCCGCTATGAAAGCAATGTAATTAACGCACAAATATGCGGTTTTGAGTCCGCCCTCCAGTGATATTTTTTCAAGTTGAAGCAGGTCCGCACTTCCGGTTAAGGATTTGAAACTGTAGAAAAGCGACGAGGCCAACGCGTTAAGTGACGGAACAGTGAGTTCATCTCCGCCGCTTTGCACCCAAGTCGGAAGGATCATCGCAAAAGTCGCGAAAAAAATCGCGGTGGTCATGCTCGCCGTCCATCTTGCCGGGTTAAACCGGTTTTTTATGGCAAATACAATTCCGGCTGCCAGTATCGCTATTCCAATAAAAAAGCAAGTTAAGGCCATACTGTTTTCCCTCTTTCAATTTTGAAACCTGGCACAAACTGATTACACATCAATTAATCCTTCCTATATCTTGTACCCGTAGATTCATCTCAATAATCTCGCCATATTTCGTCTTGGCGCGGCTGTTGTTATTGTGCGGAATACAAACCAACTAAACAGGTGTATTTGTAAGCGTAAAGGTATTATACCATCTAAATCGACTTCCATTCAATAACTTTCAGCAGTTATCTGCTTAGCAATTGCGTGAAGCGAAAAGCTACCTTCGCTTCATACGGATGAATGCTACGTATGAAGATGGTGTAAAATTTTGACGGAGATTAGGTCGGATAGGTTTTGAAAAAAATATCCATAAGACCTGCCTTTGTGATATGCTTAAGTTGTCCAAAAA
>DBXM01000016.1 GCA_002309655.1 Mageeibacillus sp. UBA1212 | reverse complement strand
GTACCAACAACAACTTGACACGGTCGTGCGGCGAAGATTCTTTACTTCCCGCGCGCGCAGTATTATAATAACATGGGGATTCCGGGAATTTCCCGGGACTCTAAAATGCATAGCGGAAAGAGGACCGTTTTTATGATTCACAAAATGGGTATTATCGGATTCGGAGGAATGGGCGAGTACCATTTTTCATGCATCAGCGAGAGACTTCGTGACTGTGTTGAGGTGAAAGGCGTTTTCGACGTCAGGGAGGAACGGCAGCAGCACGCTCTGGAAAGAGGACTTCTGGCATACGGCTCGAGAGAGGCGCTTTTGTCGGATCCCGAGATCGACCTTGTGCTGGTGGCGACGCCGAACAATTTTCACAAAGAGATCTCAATCGACGTGCTCAGGCACGGCAAGAACTGCGTCTGCGAAAAGCCCGTCACCCTCAATTCTGACGAACTTCGCGAGATAATCGCCACGGCCGACGAGACCGGAAAGGTGTTCACGGTCCACCAGAACAGAAGGTGGGACAGGGACTACCGCATCATCAGAGAGATCGTAAACAGCGGAGTCATCGGGAAACCTTATATGGTCGAGAGCCGCGTGCAGGGCTCGAAGCGTGTGCTGCAGGAATGGCGCGGACGCAGGGAGAACGGCGGCGGAATGATCTACGACTGGGGCATCCACATTCTCGATCAGATTATGTGGCTCGACAAATCGAAGGTTAAAGAGGTCTACGCAGACACGTTTTCGATATTCACCGACGATGTCGACGACAACTTCAAGGCGATCATCAAGTTCGAGTCCGGACTCAACGCGATGCTTCAGGTCGACACGAACTGCTTTATCAACCAGCCCAGGTGGCACCTTCTCTGCGAGGACGGAACCGCTGTCATTACGGACTGGGCGTGCAACGGAAAGATCGTGAAACTCGCCGACGACAAGGATCTCGGGTGGGACAGCGTTATCGTCTACACCGAGGCGGGCCCGACGAGAACAATGGCGCCGCGGCCGCGCGAGACAACCGAGGAGCTCCCGCTTCCCGACGTGAAGACCGACTGGTGCGAATTCTACAGGAACGTTACCGCCGCCATCGAGGGCCGCGAGGAACTGATCGTAAAGCACGAGGAGTCGCTGAGAGTCATGAACGTTATCGACGCGCTTTTCGAATCGGCCAGAACAGGCAAAAGCGTGACAGTAAATATCTAGTTTGAGCGTTCCCGCTGAACCGGAGGAATCGGATTTATGGGATTTACAGATGTCCTGCAGCTGCTGGGAGGGCTCGGGCTGTTCCTGTTCGGAATGAAATTCATGGGGCAGGGGCTCGAATCCGCCGCAGGCGCGAAACTGAGCAAGATAATGGAGAAGCTGACCGGGAACCCGATCAAGGGGTTTCTGTTCGGCGTCGGTGCGACCGCGGTCATTCAGAGTTCGGCGGCGGCGACAGTCATGGTGATGGGTCTCGTCAACGCGGGAATTATCGACCTGGCGCAGGCGACGGCGGTCATCATCGGCTCGAACGTCGGTACCACAATAACGAGTATCCTTATCGCACTGGATATTTCGTTCATCGCTCCGCTGTGCATTTTCGCCGGCGGAATACTGATTCTGTACGGTAAGAAGAAGGGCAACAAAAAGCTCGGCCAGATCGTGATGGGCTTCGGACTTCTGTTCCTGGGCCTCAAGATGATGAGCAGCTCGATGAAGGGGCTGAAGGACCTGGAGTGGTTCCAGAAGTTTCTGGGCTGGGCCGGCGCGTGGCCGATACTCGGCCTTTTGGTCGGTTTGATTTTCTGCGCGATAACCCAGAGCTCGAGCGCTTCAGTCGGTGTCGTTCAGGCGCTGGCGGTGCAGGGGCTGATGCCTATCGGGTTCGCTTCATGCATGGTCTGCGGCATCAACGTGGGGTCATCGACGCCTCCGTTCATCTCTTCGTTCAACGCGAAAAACAACGCGAAACGCGCCGCGGTCATCTATTTCATCTACAACGTCGTCGGAACGCTGATATTCGTGCCGCTGACGCTTTTTACTCCTTATACGCAGTGGATTCAGGCCACCGGCGCCACCGAGATGTTCCAGATCTCGATGCTGCACATCATTTTCAAGCTGGCCACCGCAATCCTGCTGCTTCCGTTCTCGAAGCTGCTCGTCAAGCTCGCGTACAAGATCATCCCGAAGGTCGACCACGAAGGCGAGATGCGGCTCGAGTACATCGACCCGAAGCTGAAATATTCTCCCTCCACAGCCAAGATCCAGATCCAGAAGGAAGTCGGCAGAATGGCGGCTCTCGCGCGCGAAAACCTGACGCTGGCCGTCGACGGTCTTATGCGCCGGTCGCTCGAAAACGCCGACAGAATCCGCGACCAGGAGGACATGGTGGACTTCCTGACGAACGCAATTTCCGAGTACATGATCTCCGTAAACGTGAACGCGCTTCCCCAGGACGTATCCAACTACATCGGCCGCGTTTTCCACGTGGTGACGGATATCGAGCGAATTTCCGACCACGCGATCAACATCGTCGAGAAGACCGAGTCGTTCCTTGAAATCGACACCGGCTTTTCCGACACGGCCAAGAGCGAAGTCGGTCCGATTATGGAGAAAAACCTGAAGCTCTACGACCTCGCGATCAAGGACTTCCTGGCCGACTCGGCGCCTGAACACGACCTTATCGCGATGCACAACCTCGAGAATTCGATCGACGAGCTCACGAAAGAGGCCCAGAACAACCACGTGAACAGGCTTCGCGCAAAGGAGTGCAATACCGAAACGGGAATTATATTCGTGCAGCTGATGCACGATTTGGAGAGGGTGGGCGACCACTCGTACAACATAGGCTGGCTGTCCAACGCCGAGGGCGCGACGGTCCGCGAACTTGAATGAAATCCCGGCCGCGGTAAACAACGCGGCTTCCGCAGAAAGAAGAATTTCCCGATGAGAAACAAAAAAGCATGCAAAATGAACGGTTTTTCGCGTTCCCGCGGCGGCTGGAAGCATATTTCCGCCATATTGGCTGCCGCTGCTCTGATTCTGGTCTGCGCGGCGCTCGCTTCCTGCGGACCGGCAGACGAACCGGACAGAGACAAGGAAAAACCGACGGTAGCGATAATCGCGCTCCACACGCCTGACGCGGGAGAAAACGCGACGGAAGCGCCAGCACCTACGGAAAATCCGGGAGGCGACCAAAATACCGCGGAACCTGTTAACGAGACGACCGCTCCGACTGCGGCGCCTACGGAGATTCCCACCGAAACTCCCACTCCCACGCCAGACCCCGAACCGACGCCCTACAGGGACACGTTCTTGGACCTCGACGCGTACAGGAACTTCTACGTAATTCCAGGGCAGGAGTACACGTTCGATTTCGGTGACACCTCCGGCTGGACAATCGACACGCGCGGCGTCATGTCCGCTTCCTTCGAGGGCGGAAAACTGAAGGTCAACGCGAGTTCTACCGGCTACGCAAAACTGAGCGGCCCGAACGGCCTGCGCGGGTTCATTTACTCCTCGAAAGCGGTCGAAAAAACCGACGCGAGAAAGGTGAGGGACGGCTTCCCGTACTACATCTACTTCGAGAAGGGCTCCCACACGATGACGGTCTACGCCGCCGACTCCGACGGTTACTACACGGTTCCGGTGAGAACGATCAACTCCGCCAGCGGTTCGACGCCCGCCAAAACTCCGGTCGGCACGTTCACTCTCGGCGAGAAGATGCGCTGGAAGACCTTCAGCACCTACTGCCACGCGCAGTTCGGCATTCAGTACGCCTCAGGCGTGTTCCTGCACGGCCCATGCTACTCCGAGAAGCGCGTGAATTCGATTCTCTCCCACTACTACAACACGATCGGCGAGAACTCCTCCGGCGGCTGTCTCAGAATGCAGACCGGCAACATCTACTGGATCTACACGAACTGTCCGGAAGGCACCACGCTCGAAATCGTCGACGGCAACCCGAGGGGCACCGATTCCGAGAAGCCGGCGGAAATTCCCGAGGCGGCCTGCTACGATCCCACCGATCCGGCGCTGGCTGGAGTCGACACGAACTGACAGGAAATCGCGGCGCGGCCGTGATTCATTCCACATTTCACATTCGAAAGGATTTAACTATGGACTTTTCAATGCTTCACCCCGCTGACCAGCTGGTCATGATGATGGAGAGAATTTATTCTTACGGTATGACTACAACGAGCGGAGGCAACCTCTCGATTCTGGACGACAACGGCGACATCTGGATTACGCCGGGTTCTGTCGACAAGGGCGCGCTCACCAGGGACGACATCGTCAGAGTCACGCCTGACGGCACCGTTATCGGCAACCACAAGCCGTCCAGTGAATTCCCGGTCCACAAGAGGATCTACGAGACGCGGCCGGATTTGAGAGCAGTTCTGCACGCGCACCCGCCGGCACTTGTGGCTTTCAGCATCGTCAGGAAGAAGCCGGAGACAAGGCTCGTTCCCAACGTCGCCCAGATCTGCGGGTCGGTGGATTTCGCGCTCTACGACGTTCCCGGCAGCATCGGTCTCAGCAAGAAGATCGCGGCCAAGTTCGGCGAGGGCCACAACGTGGTCATGCTGGAAAATCACGGCGTTTTCGTCGGTTCGACAAGCATTTTCGGCGCTTTCAAGGCGTTCGAGACGTTTGATTTCTGCGCGAGACTTCAAATCGAGGCCGTTAAGGTCGGCAAAATCAGCGCGCTAACCGACGAGCAGATTGCGCTCTCGAAGGAGAAGCAGCACGCGAGAATGGACGAGTTCGTCAACAGGAACATCACTTCCGAGGAGAAGGCCGCCCGCCGCGACATGGTGAAGTTCATCACCCGCGCGTACAGGCAGCAGCTGTTCACAAGCACACAGGGAACGTTCTCGCAGAGGCTTTCGGACGGCACGTTCATCATCACGCCCTACGACAAGGACAGAAAGTACATCGAGCCCGAGGACATCGTCAAGATTCACGGCAACTGGTGCGAGCAGGGCAAGACGCCCTCGCGTTCGGTGCTGCTCCACAAGCGCATTTACGACGACCACCCGGAGATCAACTCGATCATTATCGCGCACTCTCCGCACATTATGGCCTTCGCGGTCAGCGACGCCGAGTTCGACTCGAGAACCATTCCCGAATCGTACATAATGCTGCGCGACGTCAAAAAGCTGCCGTTCGGCGTGAGCTTCATGAACCACGCGCTTGTCAGCGAGACGATTTCGCACATGACGCCGATCGTTCTGCTGGAGAACGAATGCGTGCTGGTGACAGGCGCTAGCCTGCTGAACGCGTTCGACAAGCTGGAAGTTATGGAGTACAGCGCGAAGGCGATTCTGGACACCTGCGGCATCGGGAAGCTTGTGAAAATTTCCGACGACGAGGTTAAGGAGCTTCGCGACGCGTTCAAGTTCTGAGGAAGCGCACGCACACATTGGGAAGTGAAGGGCGGTGAAAAAATGAGAAGAATTGAGCTTTTTGATTCCACGCTGAGGGACGGCGAACAGGCGCCGGGCTTTTCGATGAATCTGACGGAAAAGCTGTCGATGGCGAGAGTCCTTGCTGAGTTGGGCGTCGACGTCATCGAGGCGGGCTTTGCCGCGTGCTCTCAGGGCGACTTCGCGAGCGTGAAGGCGGTTGCGGACGAGCTCAAGGGCGTCACGGTTGCCTCGCTTTGCCGCTGCACCGAAAAGGACGCGGAAATCGCCTGGAACGCGCTCAAAAACGCTGAAAAGCCTCTGCTTCACATTTTTATCGCAACTTCGGACCTTCACCTCGAGACCAAACTCGGAATGACCCGCGAACAGGTTGTGGAAAGGGTGGCCGCGACGGTCTCCTACGCGAAGACACTCTGCCCGGACATCGAATTTTCGGCGGAGGACGCCACCAGGTCAGACAGGAACTTCCTCGCCAAAGTGCTTCAGACGGCGCTTTCCAACGGCGCCTCGGTCGTGAACATGGCCGACACCGTGGGCATCGCACAGCCGGATGAGATCGAAGACCTTGTGAGGTTCATGAAATCAGAGCTGAAAAGCGCCAACCCATGGAAGCTGTCGGTTCACTGCCACAACGACTTGGGCCTCGCCACCGCCAACACCCTTGCCGCGATAAAAGCCGGCGCCGACAGAGTCGACGTCACCGTGAATGGAATAGGCGAGCGGGCCGGAAACGCGGCTGTTGAGGAGGTCGTGATGGCGCTCAAAATGAGGCCGGAGATCTACGATGCCGACACGGGCGCGAACCCGAAGATGCTCGTTCCCGCCAGCCGCAAGCTGGTGATGCTGACAGGCTGCAAGGTCCAGGCCAACAAGGCGGTGGTCGGCAAGAACGCGTTCGCCCACGAGGCGGGAATCCACCAGCACGGAATGATGAAGGACCGCCGCACCTACGAGATTTTCCACCCGGAGGATGTGGGCGCCACGTCGGAGCGAATCATTCTCGGCAAGCATTCCGGAAGACACGCTCTGGAGGACCGCATTTCCGAGCTGGGAATCGGCGGACTCGACAAGGAGCAGCTCGACACCGTTTTCGAAAAGTTCAAGCTGCTGGCGGAGACTAAAAAGACCGTCGGCGACCGCGACATCGAGGCGATCGTCAGGAGCGAGGTGCTGGGCGTTCCCGAAATCTACCGGCTCGACAAGTACGTCATCAACTCCGGCAACATTCTCAGCAACACCTGCAACATCAGAATATGCAGGAAGGGCGAGACATACCTCGACGGTTTCGCGGCCGGAGAGGGACCGATCGACGCCGCCTACAACGCGATAAACGACGCTCTCAAGAAGGACGCGAAGCTTCTCGACTATGTGATCGAGTCGGTAACGGGCGGAGCGGACGCGCAGGGCGCCGTCAGCGTGAAGCTCTCGGTGGGCGACAAAACCGTGAAGGGCTACGGCGTCAGCGTGAACATTTTCGAGGCGAGCATTCTCGCGTACCTGAACGCACTGAACGCGTTGGAGGAGTGAACGCAAAGTGAACGCTGAGTAAATGCTTTTTACGCAAACGTTCACAGTGATAATTTCTGAATACGTGCCGCCGCCGAAGGTTTGATTCTTGAAAACACGGAAGCGGTGTGCTAATATAAAAACGTATAAAATACATGCAAAGGAGAGTCCTTATTATGGCCTATTATTGCAAAAAGACAATTGCCGACGTCGACTGCGCCGGCAAAAAAGTGATCGTCAGAGTCGACTTCAACGTCCCGTTTGACAGCGAAGGAAACATTTCCGACGACAAGAGAATCGTCGGCGCCGTGCCCACGATCAAGTACCTTCTCGAGAAGAACGCGGCCGTCATTCTCGTCTCCCACCTGGGCAGACCGAAGGGCGAGTTCAACATGAAGTACTCGATGGCACCCGCTTCGAAGCGTCTCGGAGAGCTCCTCGGCAGAGAGGTTATCCAGGCTACCGACGTTATCGGACCTGACGCGAAGGCGAAAGCCGCGGCCCTCAAACCCGGTGAGATCATGATGCTCGAAAACGCGAGATTCCACAAGGAAGAGGAGAAAAACAACCCCGAATTCGCGAAGGAACTCGCTTCCATGGCCGAGCTCTACGTTAACGACGCGTTCGGAACAGCCCACCGCGCTCACGCAACGACGGCCGGCATCGCCGACTATCTGCCCGCGGTTTCAGGCTTCCTTATCGAGAAGGAAATCGCCTTCCTCGGAAACGCGGTCAACAACCCGGAGCACCCGTTCGTGGCCATTCTCGGCGGCGCGAAGGTTGCCGACAAGCTCTCGGTCATCTCCAGCCTTCTCGAAAAGTGCGACACGCTCATCATCGGCGGCGGCATGGCTTACACCTTCCTTAACGCGCAGGGCTACTCCATCGGCACCTCGCTGGTCGACCCGACCAAAATCGACTTCTGCAGAGAGATGCTCGAAAAAGCCGAAGCCCTCGGCAAGAAGCTGCTTCTCCCGGTAGACGCTGTCACGATTCCCGAGTTCCCGAACCCGATCGACGCGCCGGTTGAGACGCTCGTCTGCAAGTCGACCGAAATGCCCGCCGACAGAATGGGCTGCGACATCGGACCCGCAACCCGCGAGCTCTTCGCGGAAGAGATCAGAAACGCGAAGACGGTCGTATGGAACGGACCTATGGGCGTTTTCGAGAACCCGATCCTCGCAAAGGGAACTATCGCTGTCGCGCAGGCGCTTGCCGCGGCTGAGGCCACAACAATCGTAGGCGGCGGAGACAGTGCGGCTGCTGTCGAACAGCTCGGCTTCGCGGATTCCATCACCCACATCTCCACGGGCGGCGGCGCTTCCCTCGAATTCCTCGAAGGACGCGACCTTCCCGGAATCTCCTGCCTCGAAAACAAGGACAGAAAGATAGTTGCGGCAGGCAACTGGAAGATGAACAAGACTCCGAGCCAGGCGGCGGCCTTCATTAAGGAACTCGCCGAGGCTACAAAGGGCTGCAAGAACGACGTTATCTGCGCGGTTCCGTACGTTGCGATTCCCGCGGCGCTCGAAGCCGCAAAGGGCACCCACATCAAGATCGCGGCTCAGAATATGGACTACCACGACAAGGGTGCCTACACCGGCGAAATTTCGGCTGAAATGCTCAAGGACCTCGGCGTCGAGTACGTCATCATCGGCCACTCCGAGAGACGTCAGTACTACAACGAGACAGACGAGTCCGTCAACCTGAAGGTCAAGCAGGCCCTCAAGTTCGGCATCACTCCGATCGTCTGCGTCGGCGAGTCGAAGGATCAGAGACTTGCCGGAGTCACCAACGAGCTCGTTGCCTACCAGGTCGAGTATGCTCTGAACGGCGTCCGCGACTACCAGGCCGCAGGCATCATCATCGCCTACGAGCCGATCTGGGCAATCGGAACCGGCCTTACCGCTACCGACGACCAGGCTCAGGAAGTCTGCAAGTCGATCCGCGAGACCGTCAAGAAGCTCTACGGCCCGAACGTATCCTCCGTGATCACAATCCAGTACGGCGGCAGCTGCAACGCCAAGAACGCAGCGGGCCTGTTCGCGATGGAGGACATCGACGGCGGTCTTGTCGGCGGCGCCAGCCTGAAGGTGCCGGACTTCACGGTCATCTGCAACAGCTGATTTGTTAGTGAACACTGATTAAATGATTGTCGACCCGCGTGTCGATACACGCGGGTCGACATAGTATACTAAAGTCGTAAGTGTTTACTTTTCCGCAATACGACGCAGTAATATATTTTTCAAGGTGGTTTTATGAAGGGCACCGGTTCAAAGGTTTCAACAGGGAATAAGGTACAGATTGCGGTGATTATCGTCATTTACGCTGTCGTGGTCGCGGCTTTGGCGTGCATTCTTCTTGAAGGCGCGGTGACGCCGGTCGGAGTTGTTCTCAACAAGCCTTTTGTGAGTTCCTACCTTCGCAAAAACTACTCCGATCTGGGTTACAAGCCCGTTTCAGCCGCTCCGTTCAACGAAAAACGCGACTATCTCGGCGTCGAGATGAGCGTGAAGGGCTACCGTTACACTTACAAGGTGACTGACATTTCCGGCGGCTCGCACGGCACTCTGAAGGCGGGCGACACGTTCACGCTTGAGGCGTACAACTACCGCGTGACCTATGACGAAATCTACGCGGAATACGCGTGCGACAAGGAAATCAACGAACGGTTCAACGAAAAGATGCTTGAAGACTTCACTGAATTCGCCGCCGCCGAGGAGGTTCGGTTTACCCCTGTTGCGGTCAACGTAGACCTGATGGTGCCCCGGGGCCGCTACAACGCGGGCTCCGTCAACGAAAATCTGAAGGCGATGGAGGCAGACGGATTCGTGAACAAGACGGATATCGTTCTGCACGTGACCGGCCCGAAAGTCGACTACAGCGAGTACAGGAAGAACATTTCCGCGATTGTGAGATTTTACGCGACCGGAGACGGCACGGAGACTTCTATAACTTATGCGGGAGCCGACAAGAACCTTCTTCCGCGCTACCTCCAGATCGTCTACTACTATTTCAACGACGCCGGCGAAAAGATGATGCAGTACGAGTCGCAGTTCACTGCCGCGGAGCTTAAATACACCGAGGACATGGCTGCGGCCGGCAACGACATTCACTACAAAGTCGAACTGACCGAAAAGGAGACCCGCAAGCTGAAAGCCTACACGGTCGTCAAAAACGTATACATCTACGTGCTTATCGCTACGGTCGTCGTTCTGGGCGGGCTGTGGGCGGTCAGGCGAGTCAGAAGGCTTCTCAAAGAGGGAAGTTCAGAGAAAAAAACCGTAATCGAACAAAAAAACGAACCTGAAAACGAACCTGAAAACGAACCGGCGTCTTCTGCCGGAGATGATACAAACGAGGGCTGAAATGCCCTAAAACAAGGAAAAAACTGAAATGAGAGGCAGCGACCTGATAGTCAGAATACTGATCGAATCCGGAGTGAAAGTCTGTTTCGGCTACCCCGGAAGCGCCGTCATGCCTCTTTACGACGCCCTCTACAGGCACCGCAGACAGATAAGACACATAAGAACGGCCCACGAACAGGGGGCGGCACACGCGGCGGACGGCTACGCGCGCGCTTCGGGAAAACTCGGAGTCTGCATTGCGACTTCGGGCCCGGGTGCGACGAATCTCGTTACCGGCATCGCGACCGCCTTTGCCGACAGTGTGCCCGTTCTTTTTATAACCGCCAACGTGAACCTCGACGAGATCGGCACGGACAGCTTCCAGGAGGCCGACATTGCGGGAATCACGCTCCCGATCACAAAGTACAACTGGACCGTCAGAAGTCCCGAAAAGCTTGAGAGCACCGTCAGAAAGGCGGTTCTGCTCGCAATGAAGGGGCGGCCCGGCCCCACGCTGGTTGACGTGCCGCGGGACATTCTTGAATACGATTTCGGCAGGAACTACAAGCCGGTAAGGTGCCAGGAAGACCCGGACGGCTCCGAGATGCGCAGTCCCGAACCCGGAAATCCCTCCGAAGAGACTATTGAAGCGCTGGCGGAGGCGATAAACGCGGCCGAAAAGCCTTTTATTATCGCAGGCGGCGGCGTCAGAATTTCAGGCGCGTGGGACGAACTTTCGAAGCTCGCGGAAAAAGCGAAAATCCCGGTTGCGACTACTTTGATGGCGTGCGGGGCGCTTCCCGACGGCAATCCGCTTTCGTTCGGAATGGCGGGAAAGTACGGTTCGCCGGTTACCGCGCAGCTTTTGAAAGAGGCCGACACGGTAATCTGCGTCGGAATGCGTTTCAGCAACAGAACCCACGAGAGCCTGTCAGGCGGCAGAACGATTCTCCACATCGACAGCGACGCCTCCGAGGTCAACAAGAACGTCACGGCGACCGTTTCGGCGGTAGGGGACGCGAAGGAGATTCTCGCAAGGCTGCTGCCGCACGTTAAAACGAGGCGCTCTTTGTGGGTCAAGAAAAGCGAGACTGTTCTTGGCGGTGCGGGAACTTGTAGCGACCCGGTGGGCGAGACCGGACGCAGGCTGAAGAAGGACGTTTTCGAGTCTGTGGCGGAGACTTTGGGAAGCGACGCGTTCGTGGTCACGGATGTGGGGCTTCACCAGATGGCGGCGGCGAGGTTCTATCCGTTCGTGAAGCCGGGCAGGTTTGTTACGAGCGGCGGCTTCGGGACGATGGGCTTCGGGCTCGGGGCTGCAATCGGGGCTTCGCTGGCTTCCGGAGAGAGCGGGAATGAGTGCCGCGCGGTTCTTTTTACAGGCGACGGCTCTTTCAGAATGGACCTCACGGAGCTTTCCACGCTGCGCGAGAACGGGATCAAAATTCTCGTCGTGGTGCTCAACAACTCTTCGCTGGGAATGGTTCGCGACATCCAGAAGAACGAATTCGGCGGCCGGTACATCGCAACAGACGCGAGGAAAGCCGTTCCCGACTTCAGAAGAGTAGCGGCGGCGTACGGACTTTCAGGCTTCACCGTCTGCGGTCCGGAGGAGTTCAAGAAGGCGCTCGAAGCGTTCGCGAACGGCAAAAAGTCGTGCGTTATCGACTACCGCATGAAATTCTAAAAGCTCTTATACTTGTTGCACCCTTGATTTCAGCGGGCTTCCGCGGCGCGTCGCATTCACGAAACAGTAGCGGCAAAGCCCGGGAGAAATTCCCTAAAAACAGGAGAAAAGTAATGAAAAAAACAGACGTCTCAACAGAAAAGATCCAACCCGAAAACCGCGCCGCTGCGGAGGAGACCGTGTCCAAAAGAACGGTCTCAATCGTCGTCGACAACGTGGCCGGCGTTCTCGCCAAAGTGACGAACCTTTTCAGCAGAAGGGGCTTCAACATCGACAGCCTCGCCGTCGGAACCACCGAAAAACCGCAGTTCTCGCGCATCACCGTCGAAATTCACGCCACGAACAGCCAGGTCGCGCAGCTTGTCGCGCAGCTCAAAAAGCTTCCCTGCGTCAGCAACGTGGTCGTTCTCGAGGAGACCTCGCTCATTTCCCGCGAGCTCATCGTCATCAAAGTGAACGCGGACTCGTCGACCAGAAGCGAGATCATCGAGATCGTCAACATTTTCAGGGGCAGGATCATCGACCTCCAGCCCGACTCGGTCATCTGCGAGATCACCGGGCAGGACGACAAGGCCGAGGCCGTCATCAAAATGCTCTCGAAGTTCGGTATTATCGAGCTGGCGAGAACGGGCGTCGTCGCGCTCGGTAGAGGCGCGGATTCGATCTACAAGGGCTGAAAAGTTCAGGGGTTTTGCATGAAAAGACACGTTGTAATTTACGATACCACTCTGAGAGAGGGCTCCCAGTGCGTTGGAATATCGCTCACCGTCGCGGACAGGATCAGGCTTTTCAACGAGCTTGACAACCTCGGAGTCGACTTCATAGAATGCGGTCTGGCCGGCGGCTCGCCCAAGGACGACGCGTTCTACAAAGAGCTCGCTAACATCCGCCCGGTCCACGCAAAGCCGGTCGCGTTCGGGTCAACTCTGAAACCCTACGAGGATGCGGACAAATCTCCGATGCTGAAGGCGCTTCTTGAGGCGGGAACCGAGTATGTCACCGTTTTCGGGAAGGCGTCGTCGTTCCAGGCGCGCGAGATTCTGGGCGTCACGGAGGGCGAGAATCTCTCGATGATCGAAAAGACCGTCTCGCGGCTTGTTTTGTGCGGGAAAAAGGTGTTTTTCGACGCGGAACACTATTTCGACGGCTTTTCGGAGAACCGTGAATACGCGCTCGACTGTCTGAGGACCGCTTTGGGTGCCGGCGCGGAGTGCGTGGTTCTGTGCGACACCAACGGCGGCGTTCTGCCTTACCGCCAGCGCGAGATAATCGACGAAACGCTGCGGGAAATGCCGGAAATCGAAGGAAAATTCGGTATCCACGCCCACAACGACTCCGGCGCCGCCGACTACGCGACTGTCGAAGCGGTTCTTGCCGGCGCATTCATGGCGCAGGTCGCGGTCAACGGCTGGGGTGAACGCTGCGGCAACGCAAACCTCTTCACGGTGGTTCCGAACCTCACTCTGAAGCTGGGCTGCGACTGCATTCCCGACCTTGGCAAATTGTATTCTTTCGCGCAGCGGGCTTGCGAGATCTCCAACACCAAAATGTGGGATTTTTCCCCATACGTAGGCAGAAACGCATTCAGCCACAAGGCCGGCGTCCACATCGATGCGGTACGCAAGAACAGCTCTTCCTACGAGCACGTGCCCCCCGAGGCAGTCGGAAATTCTCGAAGAATCATGCTCTCCGAACAGTCCGGCAGGGCGGCGGTCATCGCGAAGGTCGGCGAGCTGCTCCCGAAACTGGGCTGCGACGCCGACAGCGCCGCGCTTATTATTGATAAAATAAAGGAACTTGAGCTTGAAGGGTACAGGTTCGAAGGTGCCGACGCGTCCTTTGAAATGCTCGTCAAGGAGCTGCTCGGCATCAGGCGTTCCTGGTTCATTTTGAACACTTACAAGGTGGTCGTTTTCGACAACGACGCCGGTGAAAAATACGCCGCAAAGCAGATTGAGCAGGAACCGGGAACTCCGCAGATTCCCACGGCAAGCGCGATCGTCGACGTCACGGTCGACGGCAGGGAAGAGATTACCGCCGCAAACGGAATCGGTCCGGTCGACGCGCTCGACAAGGCTTTAAGAAAAGCGCTAACGAGCTTCTACCCGGTGATCGGTCGCATGCACCTTGTCGACTATAAGGTACGCGTTCTCGAATCCACCCTTGCCACCGCCTCCGTGGTCCGCGTCGTCGTAGAATCCTCGGACGGCACGAACAAGTGGTGTACCGTCGGCGTTTCGGGCGACATCATCAAAGCCAGCTTCGACGCGCTCGTCGATTCGTACGACTTCATGCTCGACAATTTCGGCGGAATCAACTGAAAATTTTTGAAGAAAAATATTTTCCAAAAAAGTCGTGTTCCGGAAAATACGCCGCAACGGTGCTTCGATGGTGGAAAATCCACCGGTTTCCGGGAAATAGAATCCTAAAAAGATACCACAGGTATTCAACGGTTTTCGTGCCGCTTTAACGGCGCGGGAACCGTTTTCTTTGTATTTTCCGGGTTTTCAAACGTTGGAAAATGCGGAATCCCAAACATTCGCGAACTGCGAAAATTCACGAAATTCACAAATATTTTCCATAAAATCCCGTCAAATCGGGAAATATTTTTCTGTTTGCAAAACCGTTTGTGAACAGGTATAATTCGTGTACGCCAACGAAAAAGGAGGTAACAACGATGGCAGAAGTAAAATATGAAATTGTAAAACACATTTGCGTACTCAGTGACCGAGGCAACGGTTGGACCCGCGAGGTCAACATTGTCAAGTGGAACGACTCAGGTCCGAAGCTCGACATCAGAGAGTGGAGCCCCGAGCGCACCAGCATGAGAAAGGGAATCACTCTTACGAGACCCGAGTTCCTTGTGCTCGCCAAGTACATGAAGCACATCAACGCTTCCGAACTGACCGACGGCTACCGGCCGCAGGCGCCCAAGTCCGATGAATCCGCCGCCCCGGGTGCGGAAAGCGTTCCCGAACTGACGCTCGTTAAAGCCGAAGAGCTCAAGGCGGCTTCCGGTGAATGACATTCCCGCCGGAACAAAGCCGGATATTTCTGTTTTGCCTGAATCTGTCCGGGAAGAGGGGTTCGCGCCGCCGCGAAGAACAATGAATAAAAGAAAAGTATTCTACGGAATTACAACTTTTTTTGATGAGCTGTTATTTCCCGAGATTTGCGTCATCTGCGGCGGAAGCACCGCTACGGAAGGGACTTCGAAAAGAACTTCAGCGGTTGACGGGAATTCCGTACGCGGGCCGGTCATATGCCCGAAGTGCGCCAAAGACGTCGTCCGGTATACAATGCCGAACGAACACCCGGGAGATATCTATCCGTTCGGGAAACTGTACTGCTACGGACGTTATTCGGGGGCGCTTAAAGAGGCTTTTACGCGTTACAAGTTTAAAGGGGAAGTATGGATGGGAAAACGCTTCGGCAAGCTGCTCTATGAATCGTTCGGCGCGTGGTTCCGGGAGTATTCATATATCTCGTACGTTCCCGTCAGCAGGGACCGTTTCAGAAAGAGAGGTTTTGACCAATGCCACGAAATGACGGCGGAGATTTCAAAACTGAGCGGAATCGAGACGCTGAGGCTCCTTGAGGCGGACTCCGGGAGGCAGAAGCAGAGCCGGCTCGGATTTGTCCAGAGAAGCTCAAACGCTTCAGGGAAGTTCAGAGTTAACGGCGACGGCAACCGTGAAAAAGTCGCGGGGAGAAAGATTCTTTTAATTGACGACATTCTGACGACAGGCGCGACTCTCAGGGAGTGCGCGGAGCTGATTGTCGACGAACTCGGAGCGCTGTCTGTGGATGCGGCGGTATTCGCCAGCGGCAGGTCGGACATCGGGAGAAACTGACCGCTCTTATTAATAGTTGAGCGGCGGATTGCGGACTTTGAAAACAGAACATCAGGGTATTGCCTTCTGAGTAATATCGCAGGTAGCCGGAGCCTTTAGGAAACCGGGGGCGCGCATTGCGCATGCTTCCGGCGGAGAGTGAGAATACGGGACACCTTGGGGAACGTGTGCGGAAAAGCTGTGATCTGCGATGTTATTTCAGATTCCGTCCTTTAACGGACGGCTTCCGGAGGGAAGTTGGGGTGCGCGGGAAGCTTGAAAACGCGCATTCCAAAAGACCGGACCCGCGGCGGGCAATACCATTTCAGAATTACTATTTATAAATTTTAAGACAATTTAAAGGGGGTGGGAGTGTGAAAAAATACGAGATTCTGACCGGAAACGGAGAAGGCGAGGTTTACGGCAAACGGGTGTATAAAATAAGAGCGCTCAGGAGTTTTTCCGACGTCTGCGAGGGCGAATTCGGCGGGTATGTGGAGAACGAGACGAATCTTTCTCATGAAGGCGACTGCTGGATTTACAACAACGCGGTCGTTATGGAAAACGCGGTCGTGAGCGGAAACTCAAAGGTGCTCGGCTACGCGCTGGTACATGGAAGCGCTTCGGTATGCGACAACGCGGTCGTGGAAGGCACGTGCGGACGGAACCCGAGGGCGGACGTTCTCGATTTTCCGGTGAAGGTAAACGGAAGAAAAAACGCGGAAACCGGCGACATTCTCGAGATTGGAGGCAACAGCCTGGTGTGCGGATGCTCCCAGATTAAGCATAGCGCGAAAATACTTCAGCGGGCCAGAATCAGCGGCAACGCGAAGATAATGAACAGAGCGGTAATCAAGGGGTATGCGGAGATAGGAGGCAACTCGGTCGTGACCGGTTTTGCGAGAGTCTCGGATCACGCGAGAGTCGGCGGTGCGGCGGCAGTCAAAGGATGCGCTTTCGTCAAGAACAACGCGGTCGTAAAAGATCTTTGCATCGTTTCGGGCGACGCGGTCGTAATGGGAGAGTACGTTCTTGACGGCTGCAAGCGGGTAAACAAAGGGGTTCTGTGCGGAAGCGCGAATCCCGTCGCAGTATAAAATGCGGGCGCGTATACATGCGCGTCCGGTACGGAGGAATTAACGGTAATGTCGGAAATGAAATACAGAATAATTGAAAACGAACCCGTTCAACTGTTCGGCAGAACGCTTTACAGAATAGTTGCGGTGAAGAGTTTTGTTTTGAGGCCGGTTAAGGGCAATTCGATAGGCAGGGACAAGTATCCCGGGCTGATCGTAAAACGCGGCGAGACCGGCGGATTGATTGAAGGAGAGTGGAATCTGTCGCAGGAGGGTAACTGCTGGGTCGGAAAAGGGGCTGCGGTCTTCGGCCGGGCCTATGTCTCGGAGAACGCGTGGGTGCGCGGAATCGAGCGGATAAGCGTTCCTACGGTGACCATGCGCGACAATTCGAGGGCTTTCGGAATGTGCGAGATCAGGGATTTTGCGCAGCTGAGAGACGAGGCGTCGGTCGGCGGCAATTCCGTAATCAGACAGTACGCCAGGGTCGAGGACTGCGTGACGGTCATTGACAGCGACGTCGGAGGGTACGTGTGCCTGTTCGGAACGTGCTACGTAAAAGGCGCGGAGAAGATTCTTGATTTTAACGCAAGACCGTCGAGAATCTGCTGTCCGGAGGACCTTGAAGAGGCTCTCAATGCCGTCGAGGAGGCAAGAGCGGAAAAGCTGGAGAGCTATCTTCCGTCGCTTTCAAAAGACGGGTTCAGGAAGACGGCCTGACACGGTAATTAATTGATGCCGCATGATTTATACGCATCGCGGCGGGCAGAGGAGCAGAGAAGTTATTTTCGCTGCTCTTTTTTATTTTCTTACAGGGGTGAGATTGATTTGAACAGGAATTTATTCATAATTGCCACGGTTGCGATTCTTGTTGTCGCGGCGTTCTTCTCGATTCCCGCGGGGAGAACCAGAGCCATTACAGACGAAAACGACCTTATAAGCGACGAGGGGGCGGTAATCGGAGGCGCTACGGGGAACGGAAGCTACATGAACGTATACTGTATGTGGAAGGTGTCGGTGTACGTGGGAAAATCGGATTCGCTGTCGCACTCGTCTGCGGAGCAGGACTTTGACGCGCAGCTCGGGACGCAGAAGCTGTCGAGAGACTACTACAAGTTCGGAAACTCGTTCTATCTATATAAGGACGCAAACCACGGCGCGGGCCTTGCGGCCGCGAATTATCAGGCGTCGAACTTCTTCCTGACCGTAAGAGACAAACAGTGGTACAGAGACCATTTCGAAGAGTACAGGAACGGCAGCATGCAGGCGTCCGAATTCTTTAAACAAGGAACTTACGCGGAGCTTTCGTCGATCTGCTTTAACGGCCAGAACTACGGCTTCACGGGAGATAACGAGGTGCCTGACATCCCGAATTTCGGCGGGAACGCTTCAGGCGCGTATGCGTTCTTTACAGGTGCGGAGACGTCGAACAAACTGATTGAGCTGGCGGCGGAGGCATGTGACGGAACGGTCGAGGGCATACTTTCGAACCTGACGTTTACGCTGAACGGCGCGACGAAAACAGGCGCGGAGTGGGGCCTCGGCATGGTGAGCGCGATTAGGGGAGACGACATGCTCCACACTTCGTGCGTGCCTTGGGTGTTCGAGTACGAGCCTGTGGTGACGGTTCAGCTGAGGAGCGGCTACGCGATGGCGCTTACGGCGACTGAAATATCGGCAGCGATGATCACGGGCAGGTATAATTTCACGAGCAACGCTGACAACGTCAATGTTTTGTTCAGGAGCGAAGAGGCTGACCTCAAGGCGAAAGTCAGCGGCGAGTTTCTCTCGATGGGAATCGCGGCGCTTTTCCAGAATCTGCCTTCGTCCGTATATACTTCCAAAGGGTGGATGGGTATCGAGAACCTCGACAGCATGCCGCGAATTGAGTCGTACGGAGCGACCGCAGCGAGATACGTTACAGACCAGCTCAAAGCGGGAGGCGTGGGTCTCCGGTACCAGGTGTCGGAGGCGCCGCTTGTCAGCGTGTCTAAATCCGTAACGGTTGACGGTGCTTCTTCGGGAAACGCGTCGAAGGCAGGCTTTGTTTTCGTAATCGAGTCTGCTTCCGGGGGCGAAACGTACACTTTGGTAACCGGCGCAGACGGAAAGGCGAATCTGAGGCTGAGACCGGGCACTTATTATCTGACGGAGGAGAATTCAGGGCTCGGATACAGAACAGGCACTGTAAAAGTGGGTAATACCGTTCTTCAACCTGATGCCGCAGGGCGGTACGCTTTTACCGTCGCGGATACGGGCAGAGAAATAACGGTCGTAAACACCGTTTTTACGGGTGAACTCGACATATTGAAGTATGCCGAGGGCGGAGACTATTCGGTCACGTTCTTTGAGGTGAGCGGCGCTGACAGCCTTAACGGAAACATAAAATTCACCGTTGACGCAAGCGGCGGATTCGTTGAAGACGCGGTCTATTACGCACTGGGTCCCGCAGGTCTTAAAAGAATCGAGATCGGGTTCAATACGGTAAGGCCGGATTTCGTGACTGTCGCAACGGACAATATAACGGGCAGCGATCAAAGAGCTCTGAGGCGGATTAAAATATCGGGTCTTCCCGAGGGAAACTGGCAGGTCAGGGAAATTCTCGCCGGTGATCTTACAAGGTTCAATGCGACATACGCGGGAGAGGATTATTCGGCGCCTTCCGACAGTCTTACTGTGGCGGTTACGCGAAATCCTGGTGCGCCCGCGACTGCGAGATTCGACAACTTAAAAACCGTGAATACCGTTCTGGAAGTCGGCAAAATCGCGACGGGAAACGACTTTTCGGATACGTATTTCGAGATCGCCGGCGGCGTGAACGGTTCACCGGTAAGGATCTTCATATCCTGCGAGGGAACAATCGTTCAGGACGGCTTGCAGGTTGCGGGTACCGCGGAGGGCGACGTAACTCTTAACAGGAATAATTATTCCCTAGTTGAAGGCAAAATCGAGGTCAGACTGAACGTGAGTTCCAATGGCGGCGAGACGCTGAACACGATTGCGGTCGAAGGGCTTCCCGCTGGCGAATGGACGGTGCGCGAGATAACGGGAAACTGCCAAAGGTTTGATAAAACAGAGGTCACTCTGGACGGTGAAACGACTGTTTCTTTGTCGGCAACTGTGACCCTTGCGCCGGGAAGCAGCAGGACGGTATTGTTCAGGAATATCAGATACCCGAGGCTTACGGTCAACTTTTACGATAAATATCTGTACGCTCAAGGTGAGAAAAAGCGGATTAAAGATTCGCTGACGTTCATTCTCACTCCGGGAGAGGGGTACGACTGTTCGGACATTCTGGTGGAATTCTCGAAGATCACGTCGGAGGGCATCGGCTACTACTATACTAAAGAAGATTTGCAGGTGGGCGGCGTCTACGGCGCTCCGCTTTCGGGAATCGCGGGGGACTCCGATATCGAGACGGACGTCACATACGGATATTTTCACACAATTACGGTTGTCTACAGGGACAAATACACGGGCGCTGAACTTCACAGAGAAGTTATCAGCGCGGAACATTCTTCATAATACGGAGGTAGAGGAAAGGTATGAAAAAGTTTATTATTTCGGTTGTTTTGGCGTTTTTGGCGCTGGCGGTATTTGCAGGCTGCGGCGCGAATATGCTGTCGGGCGGCGGACCTTTATACAGCAGAACCGGCGCTGACGAAATTAAGATCAGCGATACCGGTTCGGCAGGCAGTTCGGGCGGTGGCAGTGAGAACGCGGGTCCGAGAGCCAGGCTTATGTCGATAATTAAGCAGGACGATCCCGTGAAAGGATTCCTTTTGTTCGGCGGCAAGGACAGCGGCGTGCTGGAACACAATTCCGCGTACGATATTTCCGCGATAGGAAACGCCGGCCAAACGTACAATTTCATTTTCGAGGATCTCGGCAGTGTAAGTCCTGATCTTTCAAAGTATCACTACGACGAGGCTGCCACACTGGCGGGAATTCAGGCGGGCAACAGCGACCCGGTTTCCGGAACGCTTGACGCAGACAAAGTGATCGATCTTTATTACGGTTACGGGTTCGGAATCACGGTCAACTATCTTGACAAGTACACAGGCGAGAAGATCAAAGACAGTTTCATTGTGGACGAGATCGAAAACGGTGAAGCGTACGACTACAGCGACAAGCTGCTCGAGAGCATTTTCGCAGGCGGACATACTTACCTTCTGTCGCTCGGAAGCTGCGACAACGAGGCGGGTCTGGTAGGCAACATTTCTGAAAACGTTACGGTCAACATTTATTACGGCTACTACGAGACTCTGACGCTCAACTATCTCTCGAAATACGACGGCGCGGTCATTAAAGAGGCCTACACGGATCTCAAGATCGAACACAACTCGGAATACGACAGGAGAGATAAGCTCGTTCAGCAGATCGACAAGGACGGGCACGCCTTCAAGCTTAGCCTCGGACGGTGCGAGAATGAGGAAAAACTGTCCGGAGTTATGGACGGCGACGTTATCGTGAACGCCTACTACGGTTACTATGACAAGGTTACCGTCAGGTTCCTGGACAAGTACAAATACGCGGAAAGCGAAATTCTTGAGATCAAAGACTCTTACAGCCTTGACGTCGAGCATCTCGCACCGTACGACTGCCGCAGCCAGCTCGACGACAACAAAGCGGTCGAATTCGGCGGTGTCGAGTACAAATACTCTGTTGAAGGTGAAGACGGCGAGTACGTGTTCGGAGCGGTTTACGGCGGAAATCTTACGGCGGATGCAATCGACGGCGACGTTCTGATCGACATCACGTACGGCTACACGCACAAAATCGTGGTCAACTACCGCGACAAGTATACAGGCGAGATCATCCATACCGAAGTGATTACGACTGGCGAGAATCTGTCGGACTACGACCGCACCGAGACGAAAATCGACGAGATCGAAACTGAAAACACCTCGTATTACTACAGCGCGGCAGACGGCGATGCGGTGGTTGGGCTTCTGGACTGCGACAAGAATATCAATTTTCACTACGCGTACGATAACGTGATCACTGTCTCTTATAGGGAGCTCGAGACGGAGAAGATGCTCTCGGAGGATTCGACCCAGACGGCCGAGCACAATTCCTCATACGATTGCACCGGAAAGACTCTTCTTGAAATTGATGGCTACGATAGGCTGGAGAAAACGACAGGCGACGAACCCAAGGGCGACGTTCTTGACGGGGACAAGCACCTGACGGTCTGGTACACGGCAAGAAAGACGTCCGTTGAGGAACAGCCGGCAACCGGAGTCAAAGCCCTCAGCGTACCGGAAATCGTTCTGGGAATCATCAGTCTTGCCGCGATTGCGGTGACTTCTGGTATCCTTATCGTCAGAAAGGTCAAAAAGGAGAGAGCGGCTGCTTAACTTGAACGGTTAAACTGCCTGAGCGCGGGGCGGCATGTTCTTGAAATGCCCGGTTGGGTTTCGGGAACGTGTCCGCCTTGTGTATTTGACCGCACAACAGGAGGGAAGGGAATTCGTTTATTGTTTTTCGCAGGCGTATGGATTATAATATCGGCGGATAGAATTCTGTTCCGGAACGGCGGACAGCGGTTTATAAATGCTTTTTGAGACATTTCTCTTTTACCAGAATGCTTTTTGGAGGTTTATATGCTCAGAAGAATCAAGGAATTACCCGTAGTGAGAGGCGAACTTAAGGAGAGGGCGCTCCTGAATTCGGCGAGGATGTGTTCATATATCTACAGACCGGTCGCGATTTACACGCAAGACCATCAGGGGTGGCCCGGCGACTGGGAGGGAAGAACGATTCTTGCGCTCGTGTCAAACTGGAAAGCCCTTGGAACGAGGCCTGCTTATCTTGATGAAATCATCGACGGAATCCGGTCGCATCTGAACGCAAGAGGTTACCTTGGGAGAATCCTGCCGAACGGTGCCTTCGACGAGCAGCAGTTCTCGGGGCACAACTGGCTGATACGCGGGTTGATGGAGTACTACCTGAAAACCGGGAGCGAAGAGGCTGCGGAGACGGTTAAGAATATTGTCGAGAGGCTGTATCTTCCCGCGAGAGGGTATTACGACGACTATCCTGTGGACCCGGCGCGGCGCGGAAAAGGCGGCTCGTACGGCGGAAACATCACCGGGCAGATTGGAGCGTGGGTCACTTCAACCGATATAGGATGCGCTTTCATGTGCCTGGACGGACTCGCGCAATACTATTCGCTTTTCGGCGGAGAAGAGGTCAAGGCGCTTCTGGATGAGATGATTGGCGTATTTACCGGCATCGATTTCGTAACCTCGCACATGCAGACGCACGCCACTTTAAGCGCGGTGCGCGGAATTCTGAGGCTGTACGAAAAGACTGACGACAGGAGTTATCTTGACGCCGCGGAGCGGATTTTCGATCTTTACCTTAAAGAGGGAATGACGGAGAACTACGCGAATTTCAACTGGTTCGGGCGGTTTGATACGTGGACGGAGCCCTGCGCGATCACCGACTCGCTTATGGCGGCGTTCTCGCTCTACAGGGCTACAGAGGATCCGCGGTACCTTAAGCTTGCACAGAGAATCTATTACAACGCTTTCTGCTATGCGCAGAGGTCGAACGGAGGCTTCGGGACGGATACCACCACGGGACCTGAGACAGTGTTTTTAAAACCTAGCGGAGGCGGACTCAGCGAGGCTTTCTGGTGCTGCACGATGAGGGGCGCAGAAGGCATTTCCTCACTCTTTGAGAATTTCTTCCTGACAGACGAAGACAGGAACATCATTGTCACGATCGGCGGGGATGCGGAGCTTACGACGGAGTCGCTTGTAATTTCGTTTTCGGGCGAGATTCCCTACGGGGACAGCTACAGGATCACGGTTACTGCCAAGACTGACATATGTTTCTCTGTGAAGCTTTTGTCGGAAGACGGTTATATCGAGCATGTTTTTGACATGAAGAGGGGAGAGAAAAGGTCGGTAAGAGGACATGCAGGTTTCTCGTTTAAAGGGGAGCCGGCGCTTAAATCGGACGGCATCAGATTCTTCTACGGCAATCTGATGCTGGGAACCGGAAATCCGGATTTTCCGCCGCTTGCGGAGAACTGCGTTTACGGGAACGGGCTTCAGCCGCTGACGAACATGAAGGACGTGACTGAAGCGGGTTGTGCGAAAGAAAACAGGCAGATTGTTTTCTGATAATTATATTAATGTGAGCCTGTTCCGCGGGGGACAGGTGTATTTGGGAGCGGAGCTTTCGGGTTGCCGCTCCTTTTTTATGCGGAGGTGTAACTTATGCAAACAGAGAAGGTTAAAGAAGCGCCTAACATCGGCGTGAAGAAAATCGAGGTTTTGGTTGTGAAACCGGGAAAGACCCCGGAGACGGTAATGATAGACCAGACGCTGGAGGCAATGCAGGAGGTCGTGGACGGACTGATTGAGTCGATCATGCCGTTTGACGACGATGCGACCATTATATGCAACGAGGAGGGAAAACTGCTCGGAATGCCTTTAAACAGAGGGCTGTATGACAGTGATGGAAACCTTCAGGACATTATAGCCGGGACGTTTTTTGTGGCGCTGGCGCCTGACGACAGCGAATTCTTTGAGAGTCTTCCGCCGGAGAAAATAAAGAAGTACTGTGAACTGTTCAGACTGCCGGAAATGTTCATGATGTTCGGCGGGAAGATCAAGGGAATCAAATACGAGCCGGAGGGAGAGGATTACGACGAGGATGAGCTTGAGGAGAGCGTGTATTACGGATGATTGAATAATGAGGGACGGAGGCTTGCCGGGAAGGTCTTTACGGTTGTTTTTTGACGTCGCAGGGCGGCACAAAGCGGCTGTTTTTCGACAAAATACTTGACACGGAGGGCTTCTTAAAATACAATTCTATCTATCGGTTAATTACGCGAAAACCGCCGACTTTTATCTTTTTCGGTTTTCGGAAAGAGGTTTTTATGGTTATAATGGATTTTCTTGAGAGGAATGCGAAAGTGTTTCCCGACGATGTGGCGCTGGTTGAGATCAACCCGCAGGCGCAGCCGAAGAGCTGGCGCGAGTACAGTCTTATCGAGTCGAGTCCGGGAGAAAAGTACAGGAGAAGCATTACCTGGAGAGAATTTGACGTTAAGGCAAACCGCTTCGCGAATCTGCTTCTTACAAGGGGCATAAAGAAGGGCGACAAGGTCGCGATTCTTTTGATGAACTGCATCGATTGGTTGCCCATTTATTTCGGTATTCTTAAAACGGGCGCGCTTGCGGTTCCGATGAATTACCGCTATACGCAGGATGAGATCAGCTACTGCGTCAACCTTTCCGATTCAACTTATATGGTTTTCGGACCCGAATTTACAGGGCGCGTGACGGAGGTTCTGGACAAGCTTCAGGCGATCAAGCATTTCTTCTTTGTGGGAAGCGAGGTGCCGGAGTTTGCGGACAGTTTCAGCAGGATGATAACGTACTGCTCGTCTGTCGCGCCGGCCGTTGATCTTAACGAAGACGACAATGCCGCCATTTACTTCTCGTCCGGAACGACCGGATTCCCGAAAGCGATTCTTCATTCGCACGCGGCGCTTTTGAGCTCTTGCAGAACGGAGCAGAACCATCATGGACAGACGAAGAACGACGTGTTCCTGTGCATCCCGCCGCTGTATCACACGGGCGCGAAAATGCACTGGTTCGGGAGTCTTATGACAGGCGGTAAAGCCGTTCTGCTTAAAGGCGTGCGGCCGGAGTGGATTCTTCAGACCGTTTCCGACGAGAGAGCGACGATTGTGTGGCTTCTGGTGCCGTGGGTGCAGGACATTCTTGACTCGCTTGAGCGCGGAGATATAAAGCTTGAAGACTACGATCTCAGCTGCTGGAGGCTTATGCACGTCGGTGCGCAGCCGGTTCCGCCGAGTCTTATTAGAAACTGGAAAAAGGTTTTCCCGAACCATCAGTACGACACCAACTACGGACTCAGCGAGTCTATCGGACCGGGATGCGTGCACCTCGGCGTCGAGAATATTCACAAGGTTGGAGCAATCGGAAAAGCCGGTTATCTCTGGCAGACGCGCGTTGTAGATACGAACGGGGACGACGTTAAAACGGGCGAGGTCGGAGAGCTTCTTGTAAGGGGTCCCGGCGTCATGAAGTGCTACTACAAGAACCCCGAGGCGACGGATGAGGTTTTAAAGGACGGCTGGCTGTATACCGGAGACATGGCAAAAGTTGACGAGGACGGGTTCATATTCCTGGTCGACAGGAAAAAGGACGTCATTATCAGCGGCGGCGAGAACCTCTACCCGGTGCAGATCGAGGACTATCTGCGCTGCAACGACAAGATCAAAGACGTGGCGGTTATCGGACTCCCCGACAACAGGCTCGGCGAGATTGCGGCGGCCATTATTGAGGTCAAACCGGGAATGACGCTGACGGAGGACGAGGTCATGTTCTTCTGCGAGGGTATGCCCAGGTACAAGAGACCGAAGAAGATCATTTTCGCAAGCGTGCCGAGAAATCCCACCGGAAAGATCGAAAAGCCCAGACTCAGGGAGATTTACTGCGGAAAGAGCCTCGTCGAGCAGCAGATTACGCGCTAACAGATTTGTTGATTTCAAGCCGCCTGACGTCAGTGAATTTCCGGCGGAAGGCGGAGTATAATAATCTTTGAAGCGCGAAGCTGCGGACTTTGCGTGAATAAGATAATCCGGAGGATTAAGATGAATTTTAAGAAGTTACTCAAAGTGATTTTTGCGGCAATGCTGGCGGGAATTATGATTTTCGCGGCTGCCTGCACGACTACACCTACGCCTGACGTCACGGCGGCGCCTGAGGCCACAGAAGCTCCCACTGAAGAGCCGACCGAAGAGCCTGTCACGCCGATGGAAGAGATTCTTGCCGCGCTGGCTTCGACTGAGTTCAAGGACTGCAAGAACGTCATTCTTTATATCGGAGACGGTATGGGACAGAACCACGTTCCGGCTACCGACGCGATAACCGGCGGCCGCTACGACGGAAAACTCGTTATAGAGTACCTTCCTTACACGGGGATCGTTAACACGACCTGCACAGAGGGTGAGCCTGACAGCGCTTCCGGAGGCACGGCTCTCGCCTGCGGTTACAAGGGCAAGAGAAAGCAGATCGGCCTTAACAACAAGGGCGAGGAAGTCATGAATATGACAGAACTTGCGAAGTCGCTCGGAAAGTCTGCTGGCATCATCACTACCGAGAGCATCGTTGACGCAACTCCGGCCACGTTCTCGGTTCACGCCAAGAACAGAAACGACGAATCCAATATTGCGGCGCTTCAGATAGATACGAGCGTTGCCGACTTCATTATGGGCGGCGGCAAGGCGATGTACGACCTTCTGATGGAAAACGATCCGAGCTATGCGCAGAAGCTCACGGACAACAATGTCACCTGGGTCACGAAGTGGGAGGACGTGCTTTCGTTTAACGGCGAGGGCAGGCTCATTGCCACCATGACCGACGACTACTGGTTCGAAGACGCAGATACGCATCCTTCGCTTCCCGAGATGACCGAACAGGCCATCAAGATGCTCTCCAAGAACGATAAAGGATTCTTCCTGATTGTTGAAGGCGGTGCGCTCGACGAAGTCGCTCACAACTGCGATATGATGGAGCTCACGAGACATATGACCTCGTTCGACCAGGCGGTTGAAATCGGTGTCCGCTACGCGTACGAGAACAAGGATACGCTGATCGTCGTTACCGCCGACCACGAGACAGGCGGCATTCTTCCCAAGGAAGAGGCTGACGCCTATATAAAGAAGAACGAGAAGACCAACCAGTATATCGCGCAGGAAGAGTGGTGCCTCACGAACGCGAAGCTTCACTGCCTGTACGAGGCCGAGAAGATTGCGCAGAGCAAGAACCCCGACGTCGACTGGGATACGCTTCCTTACAGGTTTACGACGATTGCTCACACGTCGAACAAGGTAAACGTTTGGGCATACGGTCCGGGCGCTGAGAAGATGCAGAACGAGAAGCTTAAGTCGTTTGAAATCGGCAAGTTCCTCGGAGAGTCGCTCAGCGGTGCCGAGTTCGGTTCGACTGACAAGAACGGCGTTAAATAATTTTTTAATTCGTTGTATTGTAACCGGTTTGCGTCGACGGTGCGTTTTTACTGCTTGTCGACGGACCGATTATGGGGAATGATTAAGCGCAGACCGTTTTAATGTGATTGGGGAGAAGTGCGCTCTTTGCGGGCGTTAGTCTCCCCGGGCGGCTGGCGCTCTTCCGTATATGTTTGCGGGAGGCGGAACTGCGCTTTTGACTATCCGTCTTGATCGAAGGTTTTACAATGAAAGATATTTACGGCTCGCATTTGCCGGACAAAAATAATAGGAACGTTGAAGCGGATTGCGAAACCGTGTCAGGACGTGTTTTCTCTGAGGAAAGGGCGCTTTACGGGATTTCGAATACCGTTGTTTCCGGCTGCCGGTTTGAGGGTGAGGAAGACGGGGAATCCGCTCTTAAGGAGACCCGCGGAATCAAAGTGGAAGGATGTCTTTTCAGACTTAGATACCCGCTCTGGCATACCGAGAATACAGTTATTGAGAACTCGGAAATGACGGAGACGGCGCGTGCGGCGCTCTGGTACGCGAAGAACATCAAAATTGTTAATTCTGTGTTGAACGGGGTCAAGGCAGTCCGTGAATGCCGGGACGTCGACGTTGCAGGCTCAACGATAGTATCCTCAGAGTTCGGCTGGCTTAACAAAAGGGTGACCGTGAAGGAGTCGCGGATCACTTCGGAGTATCCGTTCCTGAAGACCGAAAATCTGACGCTTACTGATTCCGTGCTGGCGGGGAAGTACTCGTTCCAGTATGTCAAAAACGCCGGGATTTCGAACTGCGAGCTGAACACGAAGGACGCGTTCTGGCACTCAAAGAATGTTACGGTGAAGGATTCGGTTCTTAACGGGGAGTACCTCGGGTGGTATTCCGAAGGCCTGACGCTGATCAATTGCAAAATCAGCGGTACGCAGCCTCTTTGCTACTGCAAAAAACTGATGCTGATAAACTGCGAGATGTACGCTTGCGACCTGAGCTTCGAGTATTCGGAAGTCGACGCTGACGTTACAACGGTCATTGATTCCGTCAAGAATCCGGCAAAGGGCGTCATTCGCGCACCCGGGTACGGAGACATTATTCTAAGCGGCAGCGTTTTCGAGAACAGGGCGAAAATCGAGACTGTGACGCCGTAGGTTTGTGTTTTTATGAAAGAGTTTTTTACCGGACTTTTTAAGAAAAAGAATACAAAGCGGATCTGGGAACTTGACGCGTTTAGGGGGCTATGCATAATCGGGGTCGTGATTGTTCACGCGATTTTCGACATCAGAGAGCTTTTCGGGTTCTATTTCGAGACGCCGGCGTGGTTTGACTGGATCCAAACGTACGGCGGGATTCTTTTCGTGGTGCTTTCCGGCGTCTGCGTGACTCTCGGACATCATCATATAATCAGGGGCGTTGTCGTGGCGGTCTGCGCTATGATAATTACCCTGGTCACGTGTCTGCTATTTGACAGGAGTCTTCACATCTGGTTCGGCGTGCTCCACCTTCTGGCCTTCTGCATGCTCACGTACGGATTATACAGGAAGCTGCCGTGGCCCGTGATTCTGGGGCTCGGCGTTTGCTTTGTGGCGCTTGGAATTTGGTTTACGACGTTCAAGGTATCGAACCCGTATCTGTTCCCGCTGGGGCTGACTGCTAAAGGATTTGCGGCCGGCGATTATTTCCCGATTTTCCCGCATCTCGGTTACTTTATGATCGGCGTCGCGGGCGGAAAAACGCTTTACAAAAACAAGGTTACTCTTTTTAAAAAAGTGAACGACAGGAATCCGGTCATCCGGTTTTTCTCGTTCGTGGGGAGGCATTCGCTGCTGATTTACATGCTGCATCAGCCTCTGGTTTACGGGATTCTGTTTCTGATCAGCAGGCTGGTTAATAGAGCCGCTTGACCGTTTGAATAATGAATACAACGCGAAGAGGGCACCCTTTGGGGTGTCTTTTTTGTTTAAAAAAGTGTTTTTTGGCGAGCTATTATTGAGGGGCGAGCTTGGAGTTTATTCGTTCTTTTAACATGCCGCATTTTGAGAAATTCTCGGATTTTACGTCGAAATTTGTCGAAAACTGACGAAAAGTGACGTATTGCGACGAAATAAGTCGAAATACGACGAATTCTGTCGAAATGTGACGAACAGTGCAGACTTTCATTCGCGCAAAGGATCGGGTATAATCGTATTGCACCAAAGGGGGGTGGTGAGGATGCGAAACGGTAAAATCCAGGGGAAAAGGTTCTTTAAGGGCGACAAAGGGAGTCTGACTACGGAGGCGGCCGTAGTTGTTCCGCTGGTACTGATTTTTGTTGCGATATTGATCGGCGCCTACGTTAACGTTTTTGCCGGCGCGGTCAGGTATTCAGAAAAGGAAGTAGAGAGTAATCCGGAATACGCGGACGTTCACAGAGCCGTAAGCTCGGTTTTTGACGCAGGGGGTGATATTTTTGAAATGCTTTTCGGGGAGGAATAGCGGATCGGTGACGCCGATGATGTGCATAATAACCGCTTCTGTGATTCTGCTGAATTTCGCGTTTCAGGACATTCTCGCCGTCGCGTTTCAGAGAAGGATTTCAGAGAGAGTCGCGGATTTTGCGTGCGCGTCGGTGCTTGCCCAGTTCGACAGGCGGCTCGAAGCGAATTACGGTCTGTACTTCGTCGATATCACCAAAGAAGACGAGCTTTCGAACCGGTTCTACGAGATAACACGGGAGAGCAGAAATCAGGGAATGACGGGACTTTTCGCGCGCGGCGATTACGATATGTTTTTCATTCCCGAAAGGGAGGTGACCGGATTTGAAATCAGCTACGGGGATTCGCTTGCCGACAAGGACGTGCTTCGTGAAGAGATCAGGGACCTTATGAAATACAAATCATGGGGGAACGCGGCGGTTTCGATTGTGGAGAAGGTGCAGGCAATGGTCGGAGCGGGGCGGAAAGTCAGCGCTTATACCTATATAAACCGGGCGGACAACATAATCGAGGAGATTGAAGGAAAGAGGAAGGACCTTGAGCTTGCGCTTAACGGCGTTTACGGTGCGGTCGCCGGCGGCGTCAACGGCTTTTTCGACACGATATTTGCGAAAAATCTGGATGCCGAGATAAAAAAGGTGACGCAGGCGGTTCCTGCCGAACTGGAGATCTATGACGAAAGGGCTGCGGAATTGCTGAAGAACGCGGTCAAGACTTTTCTGATGGGGGCGGTGATTTTTTCGGAGAACAACAGACAGGCGCTTGACATTACGGAGGATATTATCGAACTAACGAGGGAGGCGGGGAAGCTTCTGAGCAAAGCGGAGAGCGAGGCGAGGACCTCGGATGACGGAGAGGAGTCCGCGGATGAAATCATCAAAAAGATAAAGGAAAGGCGAAAAAAACTCGGCGAAAACGGTGACTATTCTATCGTCGCGGATAAGCTCGGGAAGAATTACTACAGTCTTCAGAAGGCCACGGCGGCGGAATACGAGCTTGAGCAGACGATCGCGGCCGGTAATCCGGTGGTTCTGGGGGAAATATACGCGGTTATAGATGCCGCGGGAAACGCATACAGAAACTATCTCAAAGTGGAGCAGAACAACTACGAACAGACCGCTGCGTCATCTTCTCAGGAGAGCCTTTATCAAACTGCGGTCGACGCGGCGTCGGATTTCCTTCATTTTCTTCCCGCGGCTAACTCCGAGATCGATCCCGACATTTATGAAGAGCTGCCTTCGAAAGAAGGTGAAGACTGGTCTTTTGAAAAGATCTGGCGCAGCATTACATGGGTGGCCGAGAAACTGAAATTCTCGACTTCGCTGGAAGGGTACGCGGGCTTTGCGAAAAGGCTGGAGGACGCGCTCACAGGCTGCATGGAGTGGTACTATATCGACGACTATATTGCGACCTACATGAAGAATACCTCGGAGGTCAAGGACTCGAATGCGCACCTTTTAAACGGCGAGATAGAGTATGTGCTTTTCGGTGGCAGAACGGATGACGAGAATATGCTCGCGGCATACGCGGAACTGTTTTCGCTGAGGCTTGGATTGAACGTGCTTCACATTATGTCGAGCGAGGAAAAATCGGAAGCAGTCGAAGAGATTTCATGCGGGGAGGCTCCGGTAACCGCAGCGATAGTGCTGTCATGGGCTTTTCTGGAGACAGGAATGGACATCGCGGATCTGCACGGAGGCAAAAAGGTTCCTCTGATTAAAAGAGAGAAGGACTGGAAGGTGTCGATAGAGGGTGTTCTCGGTGAGGCCGGAAGCGCTATCGGCGAAAACGGCGGGAACTCAGGGAGCGGTGATTCAACCGGTTCCGGAAGGGGTGAAAGCACAAACCTCTCTGCAATGTCATACAGTGAATATCTGAGGATCCTGCTGCTGACGGTTCCCTTGGAGACAAAACTCGGGCGCATCCAGGACATAATTGAACTCAATTACTGGAAGGACAACGGCATGTACAAGGAAATCGAAGATTTTGCCGCGAGCGTTTCCGCCGAATGCACTATGAAGGTCAAAACGTTTTTGATGACGGACAGACTGTTCAGAAGAAGGTACGATTGGAAGGTGAGTGCGGATGCGTCATATTAAAGAAGAGGGCGTGCGCAGTTCCGGCGGTTCTATAAGCATCGAGGGGGCGATAACTTCGGTATTTTTCTCCTTTACGGTATTCTTTCTTATCGGGATGATACAGTATTTCTGCCTCTATTATATGACGGCGAACGCGGTGCTGACTGCCTCCGAGAAGCTTGCTTGCGATTCGTGCATCTTCTATAAGAGTGGACTTGAGTCGCTGAAAGAAAACGTAAGGAGAAAGGCGATGGACTGCCTTCCCGAGGACGGAATGTCGGGGAAGATCGCGAATGAGCTGGCGTCGGTGGCGTTTTCGAAGATCGAATCTGGCGCATGGACTGCGGTGATGCAGGGGGTTCTTGCCGAAGAGCTCGAAAAAGAAAGAGTGAAATCGGGCCTTCCGTTCAAGGCGGAGATCGTATCGCTGGCGGGAAGCGAGTTCTACGAAAACGGAAATGAATTCACGGTCAAGGTGTATACGAGAAGCGATTACGTTTTCCCTGTAATATTCGGAGAAGGCGCGGGGGTAAGGGCGTTTTTCTGCCTGAAAGGGAACGGGTGGCTTTACGGAGGATGCTCAAGGTATACGGTTGACGAGATAAATGTGTGGGAGCTGCCTTCGCTGAAACGCGGGCGGGTTCTTGAAGAAATATACAGTTCCAATCTCCCATCGTTCTTTCCCGTGATTGACATTATCGACAGGAAAACCGGGGTTGCCACGATGCTTTACTCTGTCGACGCAACTGCGCCTTCGTACGCTTCGGAGAGAGAGCTTTTGAGAAAAGTGCTGAACATGGCCGAAAAGCTGGCGGCTTTTGAGGAGGGCGAGTGCGACGGCGTGACGGTTACAAAGAAGGAAATCAAATCAAAAAAGATGATTCTGATTCTGCCGGACAATCTGAGCGGGCTTGAGAATGCGGAAAAACTGCTTAGAATATCGAACGAGTGTATGGTAAGGTGCGGAATTACTGTTGAAGTGTCGTTCTACCAGCATTCCTACCAGTATGAGAGCGGGTAAAGAAAGGATTGGTATTAATGCTGGTTCGGGCGGTGCATTTTATTTGAAAGATTGGGGGTGTGAGAGGTACGCGCGCTCTTGTTTTCGACGGCTTCTTAGAGTATAATTAGCGGTGAAAAATACGGCTGGCTGAGAGGCGTTATGAAAAAAATAATTCCGGTTTTGATATTATTGCTTGCGGCGGGCGCGGTCTTTGCGGCGTCTGGATGCGTGCGCGGAAACGTGATACCGCTGTTCGACGATGAACTTCCTGCTATCGAAGCGGATCCTGACGTGCATCTTAAAGTGACTGCCGCCGGTGAACCGGAAATAATATATACGCCGCCGGTCGGATCGGGAGGCTACAGATACGGACCTTCGATCATTTACTACGCTGACGGTTCTTGCGACGCATGGTTCTCGACAAACGGGTCGCTCGGAGAGTGGGACTGGATATCGGTCAGGCATTCCGACAACGGATTTGATTTCGGGGACGAGCGGGTCGTTCTTGTGCCGAACCCGAATTCAATGGACAAGTATTCTTGTTGCGATCCCGGAGTCGTTTATTTCGGCGGGTACTACTACCTCGGATACACCTCGACGATAGAAGGGCTTCGCGGGGGAGTTAACAATAACGTCTTCGTCGCGAGGTCTAAGAACGCGTTCGGCCCCTACGAAAAATGGAACGGCGAGGGATGGGGAGGAGACCCCGCACCGATCATTTACTATGACGAGCACGACCTGCAGTACGGAGCGGGCGAGCCGAGCTTTGTGGTTGTCGGCGACACGCTTTACATGTATTATACCTGGGCGTGCCCGGAGGGAAACTATACAAGGGTTTCGACCAGCGACACCGCCGAGGACTGGCCCGCGAGGCTTCAGTACAGGGGCGTTGCGGTGACGAAACACGATTCCCAGGACTCGTCGGACATGGTCTATTCCGAAGACACCGGAAAGTTCATGGCGTTTATGACGCAGAAGAGATTCTCGGCGGAGAGCGGCATCGCGGTTTACGAATCCGAAGACGGAATTAGCTTCTACCAGACTGATTTTGTAAGAAAGGACCTTTACGCGTATTGCCATAATATGGGAATCGCCAAAAGGCCGGACGGGCATATTCAGTTTAAAGACAAGCTTTTTGTGGGATACGCTTTCAGCGACGGTGCGTCGGGAAACTGGGGCAAGTGGGCGACCGCGGTTCAGGAAATCGACATCGAAACTTATGAAGGTGCGCCTGTATTCTCGCCGGACAGCGACCGGAGCGTTATTAAAGACGACTATTTCAGGGAAATCGATACAAGCAAACCGATTGCGATTTCCGCGACGACCCGCATTGTCGAGAGATACCTGTCAACTCAGTACTCTGACGTCTCGATAATCTGGTTTGACTCTGCGCTCGGAGGGCATGCAATCGAGGACACCAAGAACATTAAGTTTTACGGGTACGACAAAACGATGCTGGCGTTTTCGAAGAACGAGATGCAGCTTCTCGGGAAGCCGGGGTTCACGGTCGTTAAGGTCAAATACAAGGGCTTTGAGTCGTTCTTCTACGTGTATGTTCTGGACTATCAGGACGAGCCGATGGACGACTACAATAAAACGGTAGTGGATTTCAGGCCGGTAAAAGAACTGTACGAAGTCGATCTCGCGAATAACCACAGGCCGCAGATCCGCGGATTGATCACGTTTTCGGACAAGACGTGGGGAGAGATTTTCAACGAGAACGAGCTTATCAGCGTCAAAAAGTTCCCCGTGACGTTCGAGTCGTCCGATACAAAAATAGCGAAAGTGAGCGACAGAGGAGTGGTTATTCCCGTTGCGCCGGGTGAGGTTACCGTCAAGGTGACGGTGTGCGGAGAGAGAAGTTTTGAAGTGAAGGTCGTTGTGAAGGACAGCAGAGAATAAATATAGGGAAAATGCAGGCTTAGACTACGGTTTTCGGAGGATATTATGGCTTTTATTAACGAGAGAAAACAGACAAGGCCGATGGAGAGTCAGACGGAGCGGGGAATGTTCGACGTCGTTCCCGAGAGGGCGGGGTTTATCGATCTGAGGCCGCTTGAGGACGACAAGACGGTGCTTAAAAACCCGCATAAGGGGTGGTTCTGGCACTATATCGACAACGGTTTCAGAGCGGGAGCGTACCGGGACAGGAATCTATCGGAGGACTTTATCGACACGTTTCCGGCGATGAATCACCTTTATCTCAGGTTTGACTGGGCGGACGTGGAAAAAGAGGAAGGCGTTTATGATTTCGGGTTTCTTGACGAGATCATGGACAGGTGGTCGAAACGCGGATACACATTCTCTTTAAGGGCGTGCGCATACGAATCGAGTCCGGCAATGGAATTCGCGACTCCCAGGTACGTTTTCGAAAAGGGCGCCGTGTGCTACAGACCGGAAGGCCGCTCGATACAGCCTGACTACGGAGATCCGTATTTTCTGGAAAGACTTGAGCTTTTCATGGCCGAACTCGGCAAAAAATACAACTCCGACCCGAGAGTCGAACTCATCGACGTCGGCACTTACGGAACCTGGGGTGAGGGACATACGGTCGAAGGCGACGGAGTTATATACCCGCTTGAGACAGTCAAAAAGCACTTCCTTCTGCACCTCAAATACTTCCCGGATAAGTTCGTTGTCGCGAACGACGACCACATTATAGGGCGCATGGTGCATGGGCAGGAAGAAGTGGAGGATATGCTCCGCTTCTGCGAGAGCCACGGTCTGGGGCTGCAGGACGACTCCATATGCTGCGACGGCTATGCAACGGACATGGGGTATGACACGATGCGTGCGCCGTGGGCGTTTCAGAGGCTGGCGAAATACGCGCCAAGCGTAATCGAATTCGCGCACTATACGTATGTCAGGCCGTATTACGACTGCTACTACAGAGACGGATTCACCATTATTGAGGCGCTTAAGAACTCGAAAGCCACGTTTGCGGGATTCCACGGATATCCGGATTCCTGGCTGAAAAACGAAAGGTATCTGACGGAATACTGCGCGAACAGACTGGGGTACTGGCTGTTCGTACCTTACGCTGTCGCGCCTTCGAAGGCTTACGCGACCGCACACAACGCGTTGACGCTCTGCTTTGAGAACCGCGGATGGGCGAGGCCTTACTGGAAATTCGATATCAAGGTGTGCGTGAGCGGAAACGGGTTTAAAAAGATCATTCCGGTTGAGGGCGACCTGAGGAGGCTTGAATCGGGAGAAAAACAGGAGTTTACCGTCGATCTTGATCTGAGAGATCTGCCCAAGGGCGAATACGAAGTCTGCGCCGGCGTTTTTGAAGGCGAGAAGCCTGTAAAGCTCGCAATAAAGGAAAGCGCTTTGAGAGAAGGCGGGTTCTATAAGATAACCAATCTGGCTGTTGAGGAGCCTGTAATCTGACAATTATTTTAATATATAAACAATACGTCTGAGACGTTGATCCGCCGCTTATTCGAGAGTGGAATACACTTCGCCGGCTATTTCATGTGTGCCGGGAGTTGTCCGTTTTCGTGCGGCGGATTTTGTCTGTCTGTTGCGGATTTTCTCGTAGATATTATATGTCGCACGCGTTGCGGCCATGTTAAAAAGAAAGCCGCCTTTTCCGCTGGAATCAGGGAAAAGGCGGCGTGAATGACAGTCAGTCTGTGAGCTCGGAGGAGCGGGCGGCGACGCGGAAGTCGAGATTCTGTGGGGGCTCCGCGATGCTGTCGCGGGGGACGCCTTTTTTCTCCTGAATAAGGAACCAGAGGCGTGTCACGGATTCTTCGCCTTCGCGGATGTCGGGAACAACAAGAACAGTATTTCCGTCGGGGCCGAAGAGAAGCGTTTCGGCGGCTTCAATGTGGCCGAGATCGAGTTCGGCAAAAGCGCAGTAGAGTTTGAGGCGGCTGCTTCGTTTCAGAGATACCGGCAGAGAGCGGTAGAACGAGACGAGCTGTTCATTCTTTTTCGCGCTGCGAAGCATCCGGATGCACTCGGCAGCCAGAGAAGAAGAGCCACCTCCGGAATGTCTGCGGTATGCGTTGAGAGCGTATTCGGCGGCTTTTTCTCTGTCGCCGGTTTTCTCGGAGAGGACTGCGAGGCAGTAAGTCGCCCACGGATTAGGCGCGAGCATGTTGGACCAGTCGAGAAGCCTGCGCGCTTCCTGAATGCGGCCTTCGTAGAGGCGGATAGTTCCAAGAAGGTAGTGCGCGTACCAGTTGCTTGAGTCTTTGCCGTCGATTGCCTTTTCGAGCATTACGGTCCAGGAAATCTGGTACATATATGAGGCAGGGGCCTCGAGTGGATCGTGTTCGCCGACGGTGCCTTCGGTGAGAAGCGACACCCAGGCGCTTTGTTCGTCAGAAGCGGGACCGAAATCGAGGTGCGGGCACATAAGGCCAAGCGCGGCTCCGGCTTTTTCAAGGCGGAGAAGTTCGAGGGCACCCCAGCCGTCGCCGCGGATGATGACCTTTTCGGCTGGCGATTTTGCCATCGGACGGGTCGCTTCGAGAAGTTCCTCGATCTTCTGCGGTGTAATCTTCCTGGTAAGGCAGCGTTCCACTTCGGCGCGGGCGTCGTTCCAGTTGCCATGAGTTTTCTCCGGGTCGGCGGTGATTGAACCGTATGATTCGAGCCATTCCCAGACAGTGTGGGGAGGCATCGGGATGCATTCGTACTGGGTGTGGGCGAGACCGCACTGAATTTCGTCGTAGCTGCCGTCCTCGTTGTCGGCGGTAAGATAGTTCATCCAGTTGCGTCCGCCGTTAGAGTTGCCCCAGACAAACAGCTTGCGGCCCAAGAGGCGGGAAGTGGACGTTTCCAGAAGACCGTAGCCGTCTTTTCCTACCTGCGCGATGTAGCGGGGCTTGTTTTCCAGCGTTTTCCAGAAAAAGTCCTTGGCGATGATGCAGTTCAAGGGGTAGGTCATGTCGAGACCTCTGAAGTCGCTGATCGGGTATTTCGCGATGTCGGGACCTTTCGAGGTGTAGACGTCGTCGGCCGGCACTATAACGCGGTCGCCTTCGTTCTGGGGAACGGCGATGTTAGACCACCAGTAGACGGGAACGACTTCCGCGTTCGGGTTGGTGATTCTTGTGCGGACATAAAGCAGCTCGGAGCGTTCAGGAAGGAAGATGTCCATCTGGACGACGCAGCAGCGGACACGTTCAAACCAGTAAAAGCGGAGAACGGGTGTGCCGTCGGAGAGCGCGGTTACGGCGGTGTGAACGGTGGAACAGGTCTGCGGGCTGTGGCCGCGGAAGCCGAAATTCCATTCGATGCCGCCGGCAGTCCAGGCGTTCCTGATGGCGAGGTTGCAGGGGCGGATCAGGCTGTTGCGGTAAAGAAGTTCACGCTTGGCGCGCTTGTCGAAAAGGGACCAGAGCTTGCCTCCGAGAGACGGTATAAAAACCGCTTTCAGACGCGAGTTCTCGAGAACGACGGCATCGACGGATCTTTTCTGCGTCGATCTGTCGTAGAGGTCCTGAAGACGGTACGGGAAGGCGCCGGGGTGGTCGCCGTAGTCGGTAAAAAGACCGTCATCTTCGTCAAGAAGAGAGACGTTCCGGTCGGACCAGTCGCGTTCGGGATCCGGGAAAGTCGGGCGAACGTCGGGAAGTGGGTTTAGGCCGCCGAAATCCGCGCAGCCTATTTTAAGCTTGATCTGGCTGAGTTTAGTCATTTTTATACTCCTGCAGGGGGGTGTAGTTTATATTTCAAGAGTCATTCCGTCGCATGCGGTCGTGAAGCCTTCCGCGGCCATTGCCTCGGAGAGCTCGTTGTGCGGCCTGTGAAGCGTTAGCGCCATGTGGCTGATAACGAACCTGTCGATATATGGGAGAAGCGTCTGCCTTATCTCGCGGTCCATATTCAGATTGTTGTGTTCGAAAATCCGGTAATCTCCGGGAACGTCGCCGATGGTCGCGTCGAGAACGATCATGTCGACCGGTTTGCGCGGTCCGGAGGAACTCGTCGGATTATTGCCTTGAGCGTTCGCGGAAGCAGGGGTGGTAGCGACGAGAGCGCGGGCGTTTTTGATGGCTTCGACTTCCTCGTAGAGAAGCCAGGCGCCGTCGAGCGCGTAGTAGAGAACCCTGTCGCCGCTGCCGATCAGAAAATGAACGCAGTCGGGGCAGGTGCCGTGATTGCCTTTCAAAGCGAGTACTTTGTGATTGCAGAGCGATGCAAATCCACCTTCTTTTAGGGGAATAAACACTGCGCCCGCACTTGTCAGCCGGTCGAGCGTTTCGCGTGAAAAGTGGTCGCCGTGGCTGTGGGTGTTTATGATGAATTTGATTCCCGAGAGATCGATTCCGTACCTTTCTGCGGAGGCGAAAACGTCCGGACCCGGGTCGATGAGGAGCGTTCCGTCGATTAGGGCCGATGAAAAATACCTGTATCCGGGGAACGACTCGGGGACGCCTTTCCAGTCCGCCGCGCCTGTGCCCAAAAACCGAATAATCATTTTATAAAACCTCCTGAAGGGTGAAATTTCCGACTCTTACGGATTCGTTAATTCTGCTTTTTTGCAATGCTAATTGTACCATTTCGTCTTATTAAAGACAACCACGAGACGGATTTTTGGGCTTTATTTTGGGATTTTTAGAGGATTTCTCAAAGAGCGCAAATATCAAACGGTTTGAGTTAAGCGGGAGATTGAAGAACCGGGCGGTTTGGTGTAAAATAGCTTTGAAATCAAAGGAACGGAGGGACGCCATGAAGAGAAAGATTTTTAGCGCGGGGTTCTGGATAAGCTTTTTGTTCAATCTTGCGGTCAGGTGCGCCTGGATCCCGGTGTTCCTGATACTCCTTATCCTGTATTTTGTGTTTAGGTTTCCGCTGTGGATAGTGTTCATACCTCTTTTGCTATGGTTCGTTCATGCGTTCATTGTGACATTCATACTTTCGCTGCTGCCGGAGAGTGAGGACACGCCGCCGAACACGAACAAAAATCCGTATTCCGCGCGGTCGCTGTTCAGCGCAGGGAAGCGGGACGGAGCCAAAAAGGCGGAAAAAAAGACCGACAACAGCGGCTCCGGCGACGTGTCGTTCGCGACCGAAAAGGACGGGGACAGCGGCAAGGTACAAAAGGAATGATAAAAAGAAGCCCGCGTCGCTTGAAATCAGCTGATCAACGCGCCGCGGGCCCTCCCTATAAATTTAAGTCCAAAGAATTATTCGGTCCTGTAGGATTTGACGCTCAGGTTGCGCATCTCCATCTGGTGGTCGAAGGTGGCGATGGTTTCCCAGCCGAGGTTCATGCCGTTGATGATGAGCTCGCTGAGGCTTTTCGCCTTAAAGTATTTTTCGCTTTTGCCGTGCTCGAACATCTGCTCGAGGAAGGGCTTGATGTCGATTGACACGTGGACCCAGTCGCCGCCGGCGTCGGGAACGCCGTTCTTGTAAAGGGTTCTGTGGCTGTTCTCGTAGACGTATTTGGAGCCGATCGAGAAGATCATTGCGCCGGACGCGTCCGCCTTGCCGCCGTCGTAGCCGATGTAGTTGTCGCTAAGGTCGTAGCGGTTGTCGAAAAGCTGGAGGCCGAACCAGCAGAAGTCGTTCGTTTTGATGCCCTTGACGTAGACGTAGAGCAGGAACTGCGCAGCTTCGACCCAGTCGCCTTCAATCGGAGTGATCGAGTACTTGTCAAGCTTGATGTCGAAGGAAATGATTATCGCGTCGGAGTCGCAGCGGAAGAAAAGCTGTTCGTCCGGGTCTTTCGAGCTGTAGCTGTAGTCGCTGGTTTCGATCAGGAGGTGAGGCCAGTAGTCGCCGAGCACCGCGGGCTTGCCCCGGTAGTAGGCAGATGTGTCGAGCCAGAACGTCATCGTGTTGGTGGACGGTTCGTACTTGAACATTCTCGACTTGCCGTCGGTGATCGTGCTCGGGTCGGATTCGATCAGATTCTCGACAAGGCAGGGGCCCGAATCCCACTGGCAGAGAGACCAGCGGGTCGCGCGAGGTTCGTTTCCGTAGAAACTGTGTTTTGCCAATACCTCAACCCGGTCGCCGTGTGCGTGGTCTTTCTGACTGAGAAGAGCCATGCCGCGTTGAAAAGTCGGGTCGGGAATCAGTTCGTAACTTTTTGCGTTTTCGTACATAAATGGGGTCGCCTCCGGTTCGGGTGTATCGGTTGCCTTCGTTTTGCCGGGTGTTTTTATGGGTGTTTCGCCGGGTTCCGACGGAGCGGCACAGCTGCAGGCAACAGTCATAACAAGTGCGAGAATAAGGAATAAAATTCGTTTTTTCATATTTTGCACCTCCGCTAAGCAAGATTATACTCCGAATAACGAAGCGTTTCAAGTTACGAACAGCGAAAAATGAAGCGGGAATGAACCGCCGGCACATACAAACCGGCACATACAAATCTATACATAAAAAAAGATTCCCGTCAACTGCATAACGGGAATCCTCAAATGGTGCCGATGACCGGACTCGAACCGGTACGATTTCTCGCCGCATTTTGAGTGCGGTGCGTCTGCCAATTCCGCCACATCGGCAAATGAATTTTCGCGGCGGTGATTATTATACCGCATAAGAAAGCCGAATTCAAGATACTTTTTCGCGCAGGCGGGGCGGCAGCGGAAAAAGATCCGGAGACACACACCCGACCCTGTGTTTACGCTTGCAAAAAACAAAGCGCAATCGTATAATAACCGCAGACAGACGGCGCTGAGCCATTTCTGAATCAAACAATCACCCGGGAAGTTTTTGAAATGAAAAAAAGAAGATTTTTCCAAGTTATTTTATGTGTCGCGTTAGCCTCGGTGCTGGCGGCGGGCGCAATAATGAGCGGCTGCGACAGAAACAGCGGGGGCCCCGGCAACGGAAACAATCAGGGAGAAAACGCGACTCCAGACAGCGGCGGGAAGCGGTTCAACGAGGGAATCGTCAATTACGAAACTGTGAGCAACGAGTCGTTCACGAACGCGTTCGACGACGCCAAAATCGGGACGCCGGTGAAGGGCGACGAGCAGGGACTCGAGGTGATATTCGAGGCGGACTTTGAGGACGGGGACGTGACCTGCGGCGAAGAAGCGGTGGCACGGAGCGAGGACGCGGTGGGAATCGTAGGCGGGAAGCTTTACGTTCCCTACAGCGGCGACCCGGAAAATCCCGCGAACAACGGAGGGTGGACGACCTGGGCGCCGGTGAGTCCGCTTTTCGACGGAACTTATAAAGGCGTTCAGATTTCGATGGACTGCGAGATAACTTCGTCGGGAAGCGGCGCGTGGATGGCTCCGTTCTTCGGCCTTTACAAGAAAAACGTGGGAACCATCGCGGATTCGCCGTCGGACGGCCTCTACCTGGCGCTCAACGCGCAGAACGGCCGCGTGAACATTTTTTGCGCCACCCCGGACAACTGGAAGTGGCCGGAGGGCAACGCGAGCTCGACACTTAACAAGGATGTTTTAAAAGCGCCCGTTCACATAGACATAATCTGCGTGGGCGACGCGCTCGCCGACAAGGAGATCAGCCTGTTTCTGAACGGCTCGCTGTATCTTAAGCTGAGCATCGACACGAAGAACGGCAGGGCGGTCGCAGAGAATGCAAATGGCAAGAAGGTGCTCGACGCCGAGATCGACCCGGAGCTTTTCGAGGGCGAGTACATGTCGGTGTTTTCGCACCTCGGCTGCGTCGCGATTGACAACATGAAGATTTACGGTTACTCGAAAGGGGTAAAAAAAGTGGAAACTGAAATCAAGGCGGTCCCGGTGGGGGACAACAAGCTCGGGCTCGACATTACCGACAAAAAGGATATTGTTTCGATCTGCTACACGGTCTGGTTCAACGCGATCAACGGGCAGGGAACGACGCCCCTTAAGGACAGCGACGTGGTGGACGTGTCGAGGCTTTTGAAGGAGTACAACTTCACGCCCGAAGAAGGGTTTGTCAACAAGAAGACCGGCGAGACGCAAAACCAGGTGACGCGCTTTCACTACTGGGGGAAGCCGGCGCAGGGCTATTACAGAAGCAACGACAAGAACGCGATCAGGAACAACATGGCTCTCATTTACGAGGCGGGCGTCGACTTCATCATAATCGACCTGACCTACGCGACAGCGCCGGGGTACAAGCCGGGCTCCGAGCCGTGGAATTCCTACATCGGGTCGTCGATTGTTCCTCTTCTGGACACGATAATGGAGATGCGGGCGGAGGGTAAAGGCACTCCGTACGTGGTGTTTTGGATGGGCAGCGAGAACATGTTCGAGTATATGGACGAGCACTTTATGGCGGTCGAGAAGTGGAAGGACTGCTTCGTGTACTGGGACGGGAAGCCGTTCATCATGAAGTGGACCTACGACCCGGAGGTGGAGACGTACGATAAATGGACCGTGCGGGGAATGTACGGACTGCGCGGGAAGGCGTCGGAAGGCCAGTGGTCGTATCTCGAGATCGACAACAGCAAGACGGTATCGTACGACAAGAACGGCGCGCCGGAACACGTCTGCTGCGACATCGCGACCCAGGAAACTTACATGTCGCTGCCCACGGCCCACGGCAGGGACGGCGGAAAGTTCTTCAGGAAGCAGTGGGAGACCGCTTTTGAGATTCACCCAAAGATCGTCACGGTTACCTGGTGGAACGAGTGGTGCGCGCAGCTCTACAAGGTGGACGGCGTGGGCTACATTTTCACCGACAATTTCAACCAGGAATACAGCCGCGACATCGAGCCGATGGAAGGCGGCCACGGCGACCTCTACTACAGAATGCTGAAGAGCTACGTGGAGGCGTACAAGGAAGGCAAAAAGATGCCCGCGATGATCAAAAAGTGACGTTTAGTTACGATTGGCGGCGCTTTCGGCAGAATTAAAGCAGATTTAAGGCGGTTTCTGACGTTTTCGCGCCTGAAAAACGCTTGATTTAAGGATTCAAAAGTATTATAGTAACACATATATTTTCATAGAAAGGACGGTGAGCAGGGTGGAAGAATGTGACAGTTGCGGACGAAGTAGCAGTAAGACGACTATCGACGACCATTTATGCCCCTTTGAAGAGGCGCGCGGTCGGCATTTCAGAGGCGATTCCGGCACGTTATCATTTATGAATGGCGGAAATTCGTCAAAGAAGACACGCCCTGCGCACTGATTTAAAGGCACCGGCATAACTGAAGGCGCGCTTCGATGTACGGCAGACTGCAAAACGTCCGGTTTTCATCAGATTGAATTGCGGATGTTTTGTTTTTTGCGTCTCAAAAGCGCCGGGACCGGTAGTCATTTGGCTGCGCAACGTTCCAAATTGTTGTTTCATTTTCTATCTGAAGGAAATGGAGGTGGTTGATTATGCAGAATGAAATCAAGGAAGAGAGAGGTCTTCCCACGTCGGAGCATTACGAGGAGTCCGAGGATTCGAAGGAAATCGCGGAACTGCTGGAGACCGATTCGGAAGACCGCGAGCCTGCAATCGAGACCGAACACGCGCAGAAGCCGGATTACGCCAGCGAAATTATCGCTAAAATCAGGGGAAATCTCGCGCCGCGCGTACTCAAGGACGAACTGGAGTCGTACCACGAAAACGACCTCGCCGACGTTCTCGAACAGCTGAGCAACGCCGAGAGGAGGAAGATCTACCGCATTCTTGACACGGACATGCTGTCCGGCATTTTCGAGTACGCGGAGAGCGACACGGTGGCCGGTTACCTGTGCGAGATGGACGTCGCCAAAGCCGCGAAGATCCTCTCCTGTATGGACACCGATATCGCGGTCGAGATCCTTCGCGAGATCGAAAAGGAGAAGCGGATCCTGCTCATTGATTTGATCGACGACGAGCAGAGGAACGACATCGCTTTGATCGCTTCGTTCGACGACGACCAGATAGGCAGCAAGATGACGACGAACTTCATTGTCATCAACGACAAGCTGTCGGTCAAAGAGGCGATGAACGAGCTGATCGAGCAGGCCGAAAAGAACGACAACATTTCGACGCTTTACGTGGTGGACGACGACGGACTTTTCTGCGGCGCTATCGATTTGAAGGAACTCATCATTGCGAGGAACGGAACGCCCCTCGAGGACATTACGACGACTTCGTTCCCGTACGTTTACGGTATTGAGGAAATCGACGACTGTATCGAAAAGCTCCGCGACTACTCAGAGAACTCGATTCCTGTTCTCGACAACAACAACAGAATTATAGGCGTCATCACGTCGCAGAGCATTGTGGAAGTCGTAGGCGACGAGCTCACCGAAGACTACGTAAAGTTCGCAGGTCTGACCGCGGAGGAGGACCTGAACGAACCGCTCAAGGCGAGTCTCGGGAAGAGGCTTCCGTGGCTGTTCGTGCTGCTCGGCCTCGGCCTCGTGATTTCGACCGTCGTCGGCTCGTTCGAGAAGGTCGTCTCGACGCTGCCGATCGTTATGGCCTTCCAGTCGCTGATTTTGGACATGGCCGGTAACTCGGGAACTCAGTCGCTGGCCGTCACCATCAGGGTGCTGACCGACGAAAACCTCGACTTCAAGAAGAAGCTGAAGCTGTTCTTTAAGGAGGTACGAGTTGGCATGACGAACGGCCTGATTATAGGGTCGCTTTCGTTCGTGGCGCTGGGCCTTTACCTCCACTTCCTCAAGAAGCAGACCTGGGCGTTTTCGTTCGCTGTATCGGGCTGTTCGGGAATTGCGCTCGTGTGCGCGATGCTGATTGCGAGCGCGGTCGGTACGCTGGTGCCTTTGATCTTCAAGAAACTGAAGGTCGACCCGGCGGTCGCGTCAGGGCCGTTGATCACTTCAATGAACGACCTCGTGGCTGTCGTGACGTACTACGGGCTGTGCTGGGTGCTGCTCATCCAGATCATGGGGTTCGGCAGCTAATCACTGTAAAGTGTTGAACAATCATAATAAAATGCGGACCGGACGGCTTCTTAAATTGAGGCCGTCCGGTTCTGTTCTTAATAATATGCGCTAAAAAGCCGCTGTAGCATTTTTAAGCCCCTTTGCGGGCACTAAAGCCTTTGACAGGAAAACATACGCCTAATTAAGAAGCGGGCGCCGTAAACGCAAATAAATGCATTCAGACGGCGCCCGCCGCTTATATTAATAAACAAAAGCGTTAGTATGCCTGCGTCTGGTGACCGCGGAGGGGTATTTGAAGTCGTCGGGGCCTTCGTAAGCGAAGAGCCTTCTCAGCCAGTCGGCGGATTTCTTGACCCAGGGCGAGAATTCCCCGTTGTTGAGGTAGGGGCCGATCGAGGTCTGGTGGTCGCCGAGGGCGAGACCGTGAACGCCGTCCTGGGTTATGTGGAGCTCGAAGGGGATGTCGTTCTCGGCGAGGGCCTGCGCGAAGTCGAGGGAGTTCTCGACGGGAACGCACTGGTCAAAGTACGTGTGGGCAATGAAGCAGGGCGGCGTGTGGGAACCGACGTGCTTTTCGAGGGACAGCTTCTCTTTGATGTCCGGTTCGCCTTCGTGCCCCTGCATGGCGGTGGCGATGGTTCCCGGTTCGTCGGTGCGCCTTCCCGCGGTGATAACCGGGTAGCAGAGCACGAGCGCGTTGGGTTTGGCCTCTTCGGCCTTAACGCCCGCCTTTTCGAGAATTTCCGGGTCGTTCCAGTAGACTCCCAGGGAGGCGGTGAGGTGTCCGCCGGCGCTGAAACCCACGACAGAAATCGCGTCCGGGTCGATACACCATTCCTCGGCGTTGTCGCGAACAATCTTCATCGCGCGCATAAGATCGACCAGCGGATTCGGGAACGACGCGTACTGTCCGACGGAATACCTGACCACGAAGGTCTGAAAGCCCTGGGCGGAATACGCGATCGCAATCGGCTCGGCCTCACGGTCTGAAAGCGCCTGATAGCCGCCGCCGGGAATCACGACCATCGCGGGACGCTTCACGGAGAGAGGCATTTCCGGGCTTTTTTCAAGAATGTAGGGCACCATGAAGGTGCGTCCGTCTTCGGAAAGATTGATTTTTTTGCCGTATAACATATTAATTTTCCTCCGGTTTTGTTATGAGGTCTGTGTGCGTATATTTTAACCGATGGCCGCGGTAATTACAACGGGGCAGTGGTCGCTCAGGATGCGCGCGCGTTCGTCCGTGACGACTTTGTATGAAAGAATATCAGTAGGTCCGCGGAAAACGATGTGGTCGATCGACTCGCAGTTGGGCTCAAGCGTGAGTTCCGCCGGCGTGTATCTGTGCGATTCCTTGTCGTAAACGGGATATTTGTGGTCGGTTCTGATGAAGTTCGTTTTCTTTTTCGCCGCGAGGGAGGCGCAGCAGATGCCTCTGCTGTTGAGCTCGTAGAACGGAAGGGAATTCACGCTGCAGTTGAAGTCGCCGCCGCAGAAAAAGGGCGTGCCGGAAGGGAATTTCCGGGAAATATCCGCCAGCTGCGCTGCGTTTGACATTCTCGCCTTCTCGCCCTCGGCGTTCTGCGCGAAATACATGTGCGTTGAGGCGGCCGCGAAGCGGATTTTCGAGCGGATTATTTCGAACTCGGCGTAAGAGACGGACTTCGAGGCGTAGTCGTTGAGGCCGTCGTAGAGCAGAAAGCCGTTCGAGAGCTCGCGGAGGCGGGACTCCTTGTAAAAGAGAGGCGTGTAGTTGAGCGCCTGACCTTCGGGAAGCGCCGGCAGCGACTCGGCGTAGCCAAGCGCCTTGAGAAGCGGCTTCAGGTTGCCCGCGTGCCAGTTCGGGTGCATCTCCTGCAGGAAAAGCACGTCCGGAGCCTCTTCGCGAACGAGTTCGGCGAGCAGCTTGTCGCGCGGGTGAACGGGGTTCCCGAAAACGTCGGCCCACACGTTGGAAGTCATCAGTTTGATTCTTGAGCCCATGGTATCTCCTTAAAACAATTCAAAGCTTCACTTATTCAGAAGTTCCAGAATTTCCCGGTGGTTGACCGGGTTGCCGCAAAGAACGGACGTCTTCCTGTCGAACGGAAGCGGCCGGCCTTCGATGTCGGTAATGACGCCGCCGGCCTCTTCAAGTATCAGCGCGCCGGCGGCTATATCCCACGGCGACAGCCTCAGCTCGAAAAAGGCGTCGCCTCTACCGCAGGCGGTCAGCACAAGGTCCTGCGCCGCCGAACCGAGTCTCCTCAAGTCCTGGCAGTTCATAAAAAAACTGCCAAGCGTCTCAACAGTGGCGGCACCGAGTTCTTCCCTATAATAAGGGGAAGTTCCAAACAGAACAATCGAGTCTTTGAGGCGTCTTTCCGACACCTTAATCGGCTTTCCGTTGACAAAAGCGCCGCGGCCTTTCTCTGCCGTGAACGTCTCGCCGGTGTAGGGGAGCACGACGCACCCGAAGACCGGATTCCCGCCGTAGAGGAGACCGACCGACACGCTCGAGTTACGAAGCCCGCGGATGAAATTGGCGGTGCCGTCGATCGGGTCGATCACGAACGTAAAGCCGTCTGAGGGCTTTGCGAGGTCATCCCCGCCTTCCTCGGCCAGAAATGTTGCCCCGGGAAGGATAAGCGCGAGCCGCTCCTCGAGATAATTTTGGATCTTGAGGTCGTAGCCGGTCACAAAATTCGCGGTGCCTTCCTTGGCGGTCACGTGCTTGTCGCGAACGCCGTCAGCGGCGAGTATCATTTTTCCCGCCTCCACCGCCGCCTGAGTTATCTCCGCGGATGGAATAAGCGGAACAGTATCTTTTGAAGAAACGTAGCTTGTGTTTGTTTTCCGGCTCATTTCAGAAGCGCCTCCGGTTTTGAAGTTTGCGGATTATCCGATTGAATGAATTATATTATTTTGCGTCGCGGCAGTCAACAGAAACGGGCAAAAACAAACGCAAATTAAGAACGGAAAACGCCCGCAAAAAGCTGACCAAAAAACATGTAAAAACTGCTTAAAAACGGTCCGTCCCCGTTGACTTTACCGCGCCAAAAAAGTAAAATCTATATGATAGAGTTTTTGCGGCGGGAAGCGGCTCGTTTACAGAACTTCCGCGCGCGGGCAACCGCTTTACGCAAGACAAAAAAACCGGTTTTGGAGTGACTTATGAGGCTTTCGGGACGTTTCAAAAGAATAGCGGCGGCGCTTACTGCGGCGGTTCTTTTGCTGTGCGCCGGGGCGGGGTTTGTCCCGGTTACTTCGCGCGCGATTGATACGTACGCGGACCCGGAGAAGCTTGCCGCGTTTACCGGAGTTCTCGACGCCGGCCTCTCTTCATATTCCAAAAACATCGATGTTTCAGCGCTGGCGATCCGCTCGACCGAAATTGTGAATTACGCCCAGGCGTACAGGAACTCCGCGCCTCTCAGCTTCCTGATGGCGTCGAAGTATTCCTATTCGCTGTCCGGGCAGACCGTTAGCACGCTCAAAATGAGTTACGCGGAAGGAGTCAGTACACCGGGAGACGTGACCCGCCTAATCGAAGTTTACACTAACGCGGTGGATTCCATCGTCGCGAACATCAGAGAGGAGTGGCCTGCGGAGGCGAAGCTTCTCTATCTGAACGACTGGTTCTGCTGCCACTACATTTACGACTTTGACTACGCGATCGCCGACGCCTGCGGGCTTGCAACCGAGAAAAAGGGCGTCTGTCAGGCGTTCACGTTGCTGGCGAAGGGCGTTCTCGACAAGCTCGGCATCGAAAACGACACGGTGACGTCGAACAACCTCGACCACATCTGGAACCGCGTCAAACTGGGCGGCAACTGGTACCACATCGACTTCACGTGGGCGAACAGGAACGTGAAGGGCTACTGCTACCACGAGCATTTCTTGCGCGGCGAGGAGATTTTCAACTCGAGCCACGTGAAGACCGAAAAGGACTGGGTCGCCTGCCTTTCGGCCGAGGACTGCGGGCCGGACACCTATTACGACAGCGGTGCGCTCTGGTACACCGCCAACTCAGCGTTCGTTTTTTCCGGCGGCTACTGGTTCTTCTCCGGCTGGGACGGCAACAGGCCTTACATTGCCGCCACGAGAGATTTCTACAACGTTGACGCGAGAATCGTTTTCGATGACAAGTGGTACTCGGACCCGGAGCGCTACTCCTACTACCCGAAGTCGTACAGCTGCATCAAGGCGCTCGGAAAGTACGTTCTGTTCAGCGGCGCGGGAAGCGTTTTCGTGCTCGACACCGGAACGGACGAAATTTCGACCGTTGCGGATTCCGGACAGCTTGAAATAAGCGCGCCTGAGAGTATTTACGGAATGGAGGACCTCGGCGCCAGCGTGCTTCTTACGATGCGGACAAAACCGCCCACCGGAGGCTCGGCGTGGAACGACACGTTCGTGAAAGAAGTCGAAATCGAGATTCCGCAGGAATTGATTCCCGGTGAGGACTCGGAGGCGCTTTCGGCGCTGATAACCTACGAGGAAATCGGCGGGAAGTATTATATATTCGGCGTTCCGCAGGGGACGGCCGAGGAGGTATTTTTGAGGACTGTGGCCGGTTCAAAGGACGAAAACAGCCTTCCCGGGAGCGGATTTGTCGGCACGGGAACGGTTGTCTCGTTCGGGAACGCGGATTTCACGGTGAGCGTCGCGGGAGATGTTGACGGTGACGGCGACGCGGACGAAGGTGACGCCAACAGACTTATCAAATCGCTGCTCAACCCGGAGGAGTACAGGGTCACTTACAGACAGGACTACAACGGTGACAGCGCGTTTGACGCGGACGACGCGGTATATCTTTTCAGACACGCTTCGTCGCCCGAAGAATTCCCGCTTGCGGCAAAATAACGCTCTGCATGCGTCGAATTAAAACAAAGGGTTAAAAGGGAGAATATGAAAAGGGCAGAAATCATTTCGGTCGGAACCGAACTATTAATGGGGCAGGTGGCGAACACCGACGCCCAGTACATTTCCTCGAAGCTTCCCGAAGCGGGAATCTACGTCTACAGCCATACGGTCATAGACGACGACGCGGGAAGAGTCAGGGAGGCTGTCGTTCACGCTTACGAGCGGGCTGACATTATCATACTGACCGGCGGCCTCGGGCCGACGCAGGACGATCTCACCAAAAAAGCGGTGGCGGATCTGTTCGAAGTCGGCATGAAACGCGACGCTGACACCGTTGCGAAAATCGAGAAATATTTCCGTAAAATAGGGAAAGAAATGGCTCCGGGCAACCTCAGCCAGGCCGATTTTCCCGAGCACTCGATCATTCTCGGGAACAGCTGCGGAACGGCTCCCGGCTGCGTGATGCTTTTCAAAAACTACGCGCCGAAGGTCATGGCGCCCGCAAAGGCTGACAAGATGATCGCGATGCTTCCCGGCCCGCCCAGAGAGCTGCAGACGATGTTCGACAACGAACTTTTGCCGATGATCAAGGCGATGTCGAAGTCCGTTTTCAAGTCCCGCTACTACACGATTTGCGGCGTTCCCGAGTCGGAGGTTGAGAGAAGGCTGCTCGACAAGATCGAAGGTTCGACCAATCCGAACGTGGCTACGTACGTCGGGAAGGGCTACGTGACGGTAAGAGTTTCCTGCAGCGGCGAGAAAGAGGACGAGGTCAAGAAGACGCTCAGAAATTTCGACTCGCTGATGAAGAAGCGGTTCGGCGAGGACCTGGTTTCGACAAGGGGCGAGAGCGTTCAGCAGAATTTCCTGAGAAGAATGAAGGAGCGCGAACTGTCCTTCTCGTGTGCGGAGTCGTGCACAGGCGGACTCGTCGCCGAGCTTGTGACTTCGGTTCCCGGCGCGTCGTCGGTTCTGAGAGCCGGCATCGTGACCTACAGCAACCTGGCAAAAATAGAGCTTCTGGGCGTTGCGTCTGAAACCATCGGCGCGTTTGGCGCGGTGAGCGCGGAGACGGCCGCAGACATGGCAAAGGGCGTCGCGTTGAAGTGCGGCACCGACGTTTCGGTCGCTGTGACCGGGAACGCGGGACCCGGCGTCATGGAGGGCAAAGAGCAGGGGCTCGTTTATATCGCGGCCTGGTACAGGGGCGAGATCGAAGTGGGCGAGTTCAGGTTCGGAGGCGGTCGCGAGAACGTCAGAATGCGCGCCGCGGTCACGGCCCTCGACATGGCGAGAAGGCTTGTGCTCAGGAAATCGCCCGAAAAGAAGCCGGCGAAATAAGGCTTTAACAACGCTTTTAAACACCGCCAAACCGGTTGAAAACCCGCGCCGGCTGTGTTACCATTACAGATTTATAAATCCGGGCCGTTAAAAGGCTCGCGCGCTGCGCGCTTTTTAAAGCGGATTTCATTCCCTGTTATTTGAACTTTGCGCGAACGGAGGAGCTCACGGATGATAGTTAAAAAATCGGAGTTTGTAACTTCCTGCATATCCGCCGGCAAGCTTCCCGAGTCCGACTTTCTGGAGATCGCGTTCGCGGGCAGGTCGAACGTGGGCAAATCGTCCCTCATCAACGCGTTGCTCGGCAGAAAAAATCTTGCCAGGTCCGGTTCGAGACAGGGAATGACGCGGCTCATCAATTTTTACGACGTAAACAACGAAATCCACTTCGTGGACCTTCCGGGCTACGGCTACGCGAAGGTCTCCAAGAGCGAGATGGATGTGTGGGGGAAGGTTATCACCGAGTACCTGAACGTCCGTCCGCAGCTCTACCTCATGCTCCTTCTGATCGACGTCCGGCGCGAACCGAGCGAGGCGGACAAAATGCTCTACAACTGGACCGTTGCCGCCGGCCTCGACTACATCGTGGTTGCGACAAAGTGCGACAAGCTTTCCCGCTCCGAGTGCGCCAAAAACGCGGCGGTCATTAAGAAGGAGCTCGGACTTCCCGCAGAAAAGAAGGTGTTCCAGGTTTCGGCAGAGACCAAAAAGGGCATTCCCGGGTTGTGGGAGGAGATCGACTCGTTCATTGTGGAAGAAGACGAGATTCCGGAGGCTGACGCGGAACCGGGAACGGACGGAGAACCGGAGGCATTATGAAAACACCTTTTATTGACAGGATTAAAGCCGAGGAAATCGCGGCGGCGGTCGGTACTCCGTATTACGTTTACGACGCGGAGGGCATCAGGAAGGCGCTTCGCGGGCTTCAAAAAGCGTTCTCGTGGTGCGATTTCAAGGAGTACTACGCGGTGAAGGCCTGCCCGAACCCGTACATTCTCAAACTGATCAGGGAAGCGGGCGGCGGCGCGGACTGTTCGAGCTACACGGAGCTGCTGCTGGCGGCGTCGGTGGGTTTTGAAGGCGAGAGCATTATGTTTTCGTCGAACGTCACGCCGGCTGAGGACTTCGAGGCGGCAAGGTCGCTCGGGGCGCTGATCAACCTCGACGACATCACGCACATTGATTTTCTCGAAAAACACGGCGGAATTCCCGGAAAGATCTGCCTCCGCTACAACCCCGGCGGCCATTTTGAGATCTCCGGCGAGATAATGGGAAGTCCCGAAGAGGCCAAATATGGAATGACCCGCGAACAGATCTTCGAGGCGGTCGGAATTCTCAAGGAGAAGGGCGTAAAGGAGTTCGGACTCCACGCTTTTCTGGCGAGCAACATGCAGAACGGGGACTACTGGCCGAAGCTGGCGGAAATCCTTTTCGAGCTCGCGGCGGAGGTTCGCGAACGGTTCGGCGTCAGGATTTCGTTTGTCAATCTTTCGGGCGGAATCGGAATTCCGTACAGGCCTGAGGAGAAGCCGGTGGACATTCGCGCGGTCGGCAAACACGTAAAAGAGGCCTTCGAAAAAGAGGCGGAAAAGAGCGGGTTGCCGATGCCTTCGATCAAGGCTGAGCTGGGCAGGTACATGACCGGCCCCTACGGCATTCTCGTTGCGCGCGTGATACACATGAAACACATTTACCGTGAATACGCGGGGCTCGACGCCTGCGCCGCGAACCTGATGCGGCCGGCGATGTACGGAAGCTACCATCACATCACGGTCTTCGGGAAGGAAAACGAAACGCCCGACACTCTTTACGACGTTACCGGCGGCCTCTGCGAGAACAACGACAAGTTCGCGGTGAACAGACTCCTGCCTAAGCTCGAACCGGGAGACCTTGTGGCGATTCACGACGCCGGCGCCCACGGTTTTTCGATGGGCTACAACTACAACGGAAAGCTGCGGTCGGCGGAGGTCCTTCTCGAAAAGGACGGCTCGTGGAAGCTTATAAGGCGCGCCGAAACTCCGAAGGACTACTTCGCGACGTTCGATTTTGAAGGCGCGGAGATTGAAGTTAAAGACAGTTTTTAAAAGCTTGAGGTTTGAAGATGATGGACGAAAATACCGGTATTAACGAAATTGCGGCGAGAATCGCGGACCTTCGGGACATCTGCGGTTTCAGCACGGCGGACATGGCCGAATTTCTCGGCATTACCGAGCAGGAATATCTCGACTACGAGAACGCGAAGGTCGACTTCCCGGTCAGCACCCTTTACGCGCTGGCTGCGAAGTTCGGCGTCGATCTCACCGAGATCCTCACGGGCATTTCCCCGAAGCTCACGAACTGCTCTCTTGTCAGAAAAGGGCGCGGCATCGCGGTCGACAGGTACAAGGGCTACGATTTCGAGAGCATCGCGTACAAATTCATCGGCAGGAAGATTGAGCCGATGGTGGTTACGGTGGGGCCTGAGACCGAGATTAACCCGCCCGCGAGCGTGTCTCACGGCGGACAGGAGTTCAACTACGTTCTCGAGGGCACGGTGAAGGTGACGTTCGGGAAGCGGGAGTTCATTCTCGAGGAGGGCGACTGCTTCTATTTCGACCCGACCGTTCCGCACGCGCAGTCGGCGGTTGGCGGGAAGGGCGCGAAGTTCCTGACCGTTATTCTGCTGTGACGCACCGCAATTCTTGAATTATTGAAATAACGTCTCTAAACAGGAGATTTTTATGGATTACATGCTGAAAAAATATCTCGCGAAGGTGGACTTCGACTCGTACGAGGACTTCATCGCGAATTATAAGCTCTCGTATCCGGAGGATTTCAACTTCGGATTCGACATCGTCGACGGCTGGGCTGAAGTCGAGCCGGAAAAACGCGCGCTTGTGTGGTGCAACGACAGCGGCGAGTCGCACACGTTCACGTTCACGGACGTCAAAAAGCAGAGCAACAAGATCGCGAACGCAATCAAGCGCCTCGGCCTCAAAAAAGGCGACAGCGTGCTGCTTATTATGCGCCGAAGGTACGAGTACTGGTTCACGGTGACCGCGCTTCACAAGATGGGCGTTATCGCGATTCCGGCGACGTTCCAGCTCACCAAGAAGGACATCGTCTACAGGGTCAACAAGATCGGAATCGACATGTGCATCTGCGCCGACGACCCGTACGTTATCGAGCAGATCGACCTGTCGCGCGAGGAGTGCCCGTCACTCAGATTTTACGCAAAATTAGGGGAAAAACGCGACGGCTGGCTGGACTTTAAAGCGCTTTACGAAAGTGAGAGCGACGTGTTTGAGAGGCCTACCGGTGAAGACGCGGTGATGGCGGACGACCCGATGCTGATGTACTTCACTTCGGGAACGACGGGAATGCCGAAGCTCGTCCAGCACGTGCAGAGCTACCCGCTGGGCCACATTCTGACCGCCAAATACTGGCAGCAGGTCATCGAAAACGGCCTTCACCTGACCGTTGCGGACTCGGGCTGGGCGAAGTTCAGCTGGGGCAAAATCTACGGCCAGTGGATCGCCGGCACCGCCGTCATGGGCTACGACATGGACAAGTTCCGCGCGCCGAACCTGATGAAGGTCATTCACGACTTCGGCGTCACGACTTTCTGCGCGCCCGCGACAATGTACCGCTTCATGATTAAAGAAGACATGTCGGAGTTCGACCTGTCGTCCGTAAAGCACTTTTCGATGGCGGGCGAGCCGCTGAACCCTTCCGTTATGGAGGCGTGGCAGAAGATAACCGGCCACAGAATCTACGAGGGATTCGGGCAGACGGAGAGCGTCGTTATTATGGCCAACTACGGCTGGTCCGACCCGAGGCCGGGCTCCACAGGAAAGCCGGCGGCGTCGTTCAACATTAAGATAATGCGCGAGGACGGCACCGAGTGCGACATCGGCGAAGAGGGCGAGATCGTCGTGGTCGGCGCGAAGGAGCACAGGCCCACCGGACTTACCATCGGATATTACGAAGACGAAGAGGCCAACGAGAGGCTGTGGCGAGGCGGCAACTATCACACCGGCGACAACGCCTGGTACGACAGCGACGGCTACATCTGGTTCGTGGGCAGGAACGACGACGTTATCAAGTGTTCCGGCTACAGAATCGGGCCTTTTGAGGTCGAATCCGCAATTATGACGCATCCTTCGGTGGTCGAGTGCGCGGTAACGGCGGCGCCCGACCCGGTGAGAGGGCAGGTCGTAAAGGCGACGATCGTTCTCGCAAAGGGTTACGAGCCGTCTGACGCTCTTAAAAAGGAGATCCAGGACCACGTGAAGAAGGTCACCGCTCCCTACAAATACCCGCGAATAGTTGAATTCGTGGATGAACTTCCCAAAACGGTCAGCGGAAAGATTAAGCGCAACGTCATCAGAAAGAACGACGAAGAGGCTACGCGCTGAGCGTTTCCGAATGCAAAAACAAGAGCGGAAATTCTTGACTTGAAAGCGTTGATTTTTTAGAATAGACACAAGAAGTTATAATTGAAGGGCAGTGCCGGCCACCGTTTTTGAGGCGGCGTGAACAGGAGCTGCCGGACAAAGGAAAGGAAGAAGAATAAATGAAGATTTTGGCATTTGACTACGGCGCCAGCAGCGGCAGATCCATCCTCGGCGAATTCGACGGCAACAAGCTTGTTCTCCGCGAGACGCACCGCTTCGGCAGCGATCCGGTTATGATGAACGGCACGTTCACGTGGGATTTCCCCAGACTTTTCCACGAGATGAAGAGGGGAATCGTCAACACCGTCAACGGCGGCGACAGGGACATCGCGTCGATCGGCATCGACACCTGGGGCGTCGACTTCGGCCTGCTCTCCAAGAACGGAAAGCTTCTCGGCAACCCGGTCCACTACCGCGACGCCAGAACGGACGGAATGATCGAGCGCGCCTGCGAGATCGTTCCCGCAAAGGAGATCTACAAAACGACGGGAATCGCGTTCCAGAAGTTCAACTCGCTCTACCAGCTGCTCGCGATGAAGTGCGAAAACGACCCGGTCCTCGAAATGGCGGATACGTTCCTGTTCATTCCCGACCTTTTCAACTACTTCCTGACCGGCAAAAAGTTCTGCGAGTACACGATCACGTCGACTTCACAGATGTACGACCCGCGCAAGGGAGACTGGGCGCGCGGCATGCTGAAGAAGCTCGGTATCCGTTCCGACTTCCTGCCTGAGGTAATTCCCGCCGGCACCAAGATAGGCGGCCTCACCAAGGAGATTCAGGAAGAGCTCGGCGTCGGCGAGATCCCGGTCATCGCGGTCGCTGAACACGACACGGGCTCCGCGGTTATGTCCGTTCCTTACGTCGAAAAGGGCGCGGCGTTCCTCAGCTCCGGCACGTGGTCGCTGCTCGGCATCGAGCTCGACAAGCCGCTGATCAACGAGACGGTCCGCAAGCTCAACTACACGAACGAAGGCGGCTACGGCAACAACGTCAGGCTGCTCAAGAACATTATGGGTCTCTGGATCAACAACGAGTGCATGAGAGACTGGGAGAAGAAGGGCGAGAAGATCTCCTACGCGGAAATGAACGCGGGCGTGGAGGCAGCGGAACCGTTTATTGCGGTCATCGACGTCGACCATCCGGACTTCTTCGATCCGTTCAACATGCCTGAGAAGATTCGCGACTACTGCCGCCGTACCGGCCAGCGCGTTCCCGAGACGAAGGGCGAGATCATCCGCGTCGTCGAAGAGAGCCTCGCGCTCAAGTACAGGCAGTGCATCGAAGGTCTCGAGGAGATCATCGGCAAGCCGGTTCCCGCGCTCAACATCGTGGGCGGCGGCACCAAGAACACGATCCTCAGCCGCTTCACCGCGAACGCCATCGGCCGCACCGTCTACGCGGGACCCGTTGAGGCGACCGCTATCGGCAACCTCTGCTGCCAGCTTATCGCTCTCGGCGAGGTCAGCGGAATCGACCAGGCGAGAGAGGTCGTCAGGAATTCGTTCCCGATCGAGATCTACACGCCCGAGGATACCGGCAGGTGGGAAGAGGCTTACGGAAAGCTTCTTAAGATCCAGGCTGACGGCAGGGCATGAAGATTCTTGTTGTCTCCGACATTCACGGCTCTGAGTTGTTCCTCGAAAAAGCCTATTTAAAGGAAAAACCTGACGCTGTGTGGTTCCTGGGCGACGGCATCGGGGACTTCATTCATGCGCGCGATTACATATTCGACGGCGCATGCGAGACAAGGGCTGTGCTGGGAAATTGCGACTACGGCTGGTCCGGTGAATACGTCTCCGAACAGATTGCCGCGGCGGGAAACGCGAAGTTTTTTCTGGCTCACGGCCACCGCCACGGCGTCAGGAACGGGATAAGGGACATCTGCATAGAAGCTTACGCGCAGGGCTGCGGCTACGCGCTTTTCGGCCATACCCACTGCCAGGAGCGCGGTACTTATTTCGGCGTTACGGCTTTGAATCCGGGAACTATTACGCGCGGCGACTATCTGGTCATTGTGTTTGCGGGCGGGAAGCCGGAGTTTACGTTTAAGAATCTTGCGGACAGCTGATTTGAGTGCTTTTGAAAGAGGACATTTTAATAAATTTCACAGGGAGATTTTATGGACAGACGCGATAAAGTGAATTACTACCTCGACCTCGCGGAGGTCGTCGCAAAGAGAGGCACGTGCCTGAGAAGACATTACGGCGCCGTCATCGTCAAGAACGACGAGGTTGTATCTACAGGCTACGTCGGCGCTCCGAGAGGCCGCCAGAACTGCAGTGACCTCGGGAAGTGCATCAGGCAGGAGCTCAAGATTCCGCGCGGTGAGCGCTACGAGCTGTGCAGAAGCGTTCACGCCGAGGCGAACGCGATCATTTCTGCCGCCAGAAGAGACATGCTGGGCGCTTCGATGTACCTGACCGGAATCGAGGCGGGAACCGGCGACTACGTGGCCAATTCCTGCTCGTGCTCGATGTGCAAGCGGCTCATCATCAACGCCGGCATCAGCACGGTCTATATAAGAGACACCGCCGACGAATACAGAGCGATACCTGTTGAGTCGTGGATAGTCAACGACGAATCGCTGACCGGGGAACGCGGTTACTGACGTTCCGGCCGGGGAAGGCGCCGCGCCCGCTTTAATCTTGAACCGACGGGCGCGGTTTTTTAACAGTTTTCAGGGGTTTTATTTCCCGCATTTTCCGCTATTTTTGGAAAATATTGGAAAATAAAATAAAACTTGCGAAACTGTTTTTGCGTGGTAGAATAGAACTGTGAAAAAGCATGAACCGCATTTTTACATGTGCGGATACGTGCGGACGGAGGACGGTTCTTATGAGAGTGGGAATCTGTGTAAACGAAAAGAAACAGGACGCCGCGGCGTATTATTTCAGACTGTCGGAGCTTTTCGAGGCTCACGGCGTCGAAGTCGTTACCGCGGGGAAGCACAGCATGAGCGGCGACGTTTTCGCCGACTGCGACCTTATTATTTCGATCGGGGGAGACGGTACGTTCCTGAGGGTGGCTTCGAGCGCCGTGGAGAGGGAAATTCCCGTGTTCGGCTTCAACCTGGGCACGATAGGATTCTTGACCGAGTTTGAACCGGATTCGATTGAGGAGACGGTTTCGCGCATCTGCGACGGCAGGTATTCGATCGAGGAGCGCAGCGTGCTGGCGACCTACGTGGTTTCCGAGGGGCAGAAGAGATTTTTCGGGTACGCGGTCAACGACGCGGTGCTGACCAGGGAGGTCGACGCCAACGTGTGCCATCTTTCCGTTGAAATCAACGGCGCTTTCGTGGGGACTTATCCGTGCGACGGTATTATTGTTGCGACTCAGACCGGTTCAACCGCTTATTCACTCTCGGCCGGCGGCCCGATCATCGCGCCCGGTAACGACGTCATTCTCGTCACGCCAATCTGCTCGCACAAAATGGGAAGCAGAACGATCGTCGCCCACCACGACAGCACGGTGAAGGTTACTCCGGCCGGGAAGGCAAAAAAACTGCGGCTTATCGTCGACGGCCAGACCTCGGCGAAGCTCCGCGAGGACGAGCGCGTAGTGTGCGAATGTGCCGATAAAAAGGTAAAAATCGTCAGGATCGATCCACCGAACTTCTATGCGGCGGTCGCCGAAAAACTGTTCGGCGAGTCCGGAAACGGAGGCTGACATGCTCGATTCACTGACCATCAGAAACACAGCTATAATCGACTTCCTGACCATCGGATTCGGCCCCGGTATGAACTGCCTTACCGGCGAGACAGGCGCGGGAAAGTCGATAATCATCGACTCGATCTGCTTCCTTTTGGGGGAGCGAATGTCGCGCGAGAGCATCAGGCAGGGCGCCGAGGAGGCCCAGATTACCGGCGTTTTCACGCTTTCCGAGGAGGAGTCGGAGCGCATCGACCCGACGCTTGTCGAAATCGGAATCGAACCCGAACCGGACGGCACCGTTATTCTTTTCAGAAGCTGCAACCTGAGCGGCCGCGGCACATGCAGGATCAACGACAGAATCGTAACGCTTTCCACGCTCAGGCGTCTCGGGGAGCTTCTTGTGGACGTTCACGGGCAGCACGACAACCACTCGCTGCTTTCGCCGTCGACGCATATCGGGCTTCTTGACGCGTTCGCGGGACCGGAGCTTGCAGAGGCTTCGGACGTGTATTCCGCGCTGCTTTCCGAGTACAGGCGCAACGAATCCGAACTTGAGGAGATCAGCGGCGACCCGCAGAAACGCGCGCAGCTTATCGATTTGCTGATGTTTCAGACCGACGAGATTTTTACCGCCTCTTTAAAAGACGGCGAGGACACGCAGCTTGAGGAGCGGCAGAAACTAATCGACAACGCGGAAAATATTTCGAAAGGGCTGGCTTCAGCGGTTGAAGCAATTGCGGGCGGAGGCGATTCGTACGGTGACGCCGGCGGCGCGAGGGGAATGCTCGACAACGCGATCACGGACATAACGCGGCTCGGCAAGTATTCGGAGAGCTTCGGGGAATGCCTCGAAAAGCTCAGGGAGTGCTCGTATATTCTGGACGACGCCCTCGACATGATCAGGAACGCCTTCGACAGCGTCAACGTCGACGAAAAAGAGGCCGGATACGTGGCGGAGCGGCTCGACCTGATTTATGCTTTGAAGCGGAAATACGGCGACTCGATCGACGAAATCAAGCGCTTCGCGGAAGACGCTGAGGAGAGGCTTGAGAAGCTGAAAGGCTCCGAGGAGACCGCGGCGAGGCTGAACGCCAGACAGAGCGAACTTAGGAAGCTGATGAAAAAAGCGGCTCTCAGGATGCACGCGCTTCGAGAAAAGGCGGCTGAAAAGCTTAAAACGGGAATAATGAACGCCCTTGCAGACATGGAGATGGGGAAGGTTGTTTTCGAGACGCGCCTGGATTTCGACGACAGGGAACTGCCGCAGTTCGGCAAGAACGGACTCGACACCGCGGAGTTTATGATCAGCACCAACCCCGGCGAACTGCCGAGACCGCTGGCGAGGATCGCTTCTGGAGGCGAGCTTTCGAGAATTATGCTGGCGATGAAGTCCTGCCTCGCGGAGGCGGACAGAATTCCGGTCCTCATATTCGACGAGATTGACACGGGAATCAGCGGCGCCGCAGCGGCCGCGGTTGCGGGAAAATTCATGCGCGTGAGCCGTTCGCACCAGGTCATCTGCGTATCGCACCTGGCCCAGATTGCGGCCATCAGCGACAACAACATTTTCATCAGCAAGACGTTCGGCGACAACTTTGTCAGGACCGACGCCGAGACGCTTGATGAGGAGGGCAAGATCCGCGAGGTCGGAAGGCTGCTGGACGGCGACGGCGACGCAACGGGCGTGACAAGGGCGCATTCGATTGAGCTGATTGCGCGAATGCGCGAGAGGGCGGCAAGAGAAGGGTGACCTTTGGTTTTGGATAAAAGGAAGGCGGCACCGGGCTGTTCACGCTAAGTGGCCCGGCGCCGCCGTTTCCCTATATTTAGGTTAAAATTACAGTCAGGCGATGCAGCTATTCAAAAATGCGAGCCCGCGCCTGATCTCTTCAACCGGGTCGCCGAACGGCCCTTCATATTCCAAAGTGATGAAGCCGCTGTAGCCGGCTTTTTTCATTATATTCACGCATTCGCGGACGTTCACGACGCCGTCGCCAAGCGCGCAGCCGGAGATGTGGTTGCCGCCGCGGGTGTTGAAATAGCCTGCGGGAGGATTAACAGACTCCTCCTTCGGGACGTAGTGGAAATCCTTCGCGTGAACGTGGATCGCGTAGGGAGCAGTCTCCTTCACGGCTTCGACCGAAATCTGGTCGGCGCACATGAAGTTGCCGAAGTCGACCAAAAGCCCGAAGTTGGGATTGTTGACGGCTTTCACGAGAGCGGTCATTCTGTCGGAATCCTGCGAGAAGTAGCCGTGGTTTTCTGTGCACGTTCTGACGCCGAGCGTTTTGGCGTATTCGGTAACTTCGGTGACTTTTTCGGCGAATTCGGGAATCAGATCGAAGTAGGTGCGGCCCTCCGGACAGGCGTAGGCGATGTCGTGGCGCATCAGCGGGGCGCCGAGCGCGAAGGCAACGTCGAGTTCGCGTTTTAAGTGTTCGACCGTTCCCGGGGCGAGAAAATCGGCGCCGACCGTGTAGGCGGAAATTCCGAGCCCCTTCGCGGCGCAGTAGCCTCTAATAAAATAAGCGAACTGGATTTGAGTCATGTTGAAGCTGCCGGGAACGTCGAGCCCCACGAATTCGATCGCGTCGAAGCCGAGTTCTTTCGCAAGGTCGCACATTTCCACCGCGTTGAGGGGCGTGCCATCGCTTTTGCGGACCCGCGCGAAGCTGTAAGTGTTGACAGAAGTTTTCATTCTACCCTCCGTTATAAAATTAAATGAACGTGAATTACGCAAAAACCGCCCCGGCATTCACGTGGAAAGCGGAGCGGTTAAAGAATATTAAGCCAGAATCACTTCGTGCCCGGTGCGAGCCGACTCGTAGAGGCCGTCGAGAATCTGCATCAGCGCGATGCCGTCCTCCGCGGGTGCGATGCACTTCGTGCCGGGAACGGTTATGCAGTCGATGAAGTGGGAAATCTCTTCGTTGAAGGACTTCATGAAGTCAAAGCCGGTCGGGAAGGCGAGCTCGACGTTGGTCATGTAGCCGCTCATAGAAGAGAACAGCTCGACGCCGCTGCCGATCTTGGCGCCACCCTTCGTGCCGAAGAATTCCATGTCGCCGCGGTCTTCGCGCTGGTTGAGTGAGAACGCCGCGTCAATCGAGATGACCGAGCCGTTGTCGAAGCGGATCATTCCCGTCGCAAGGTCTTCCACGTCGTAGATCTCGCTGTTGGCGGCGTCGCTCGACATATAGCCGCCGCCCGCCTTCCTGATGTCGGGCCGGTTCTTGAGCATGTTGAACGTGGCGCCGTAGACGGAGACCGGCTTGTGGTTGCCCATGAGGTACCTGGAGAAGTCGATGACGTGAACGCCCAGGTCGATGAGCGGACCGCCGCCCGAACGTGAACTGTCGGAGAACCAGCCGCCGGGGCAGCCGTTGCGGCGCGTGTAGTTGACCTTCGCGTAGTAGATGTCACCGAAGAAGCCGTCGTCGCGGAGGTTCTTGAGCACTTCGATGTCGTTGCCGAAACGTCTCACGAAGCCGATCTGCAGGTGCTTGCCGTTTCTGTCGGCGGCCTCCTTCATCGCGGCCGCCTGTTTCGCGTTCATGGCCATGGGCTTTTCGCAGAGGACGTGCTTGCCGGCGTTAAGGGCGGCGATGGAGCACTCCGCGTGGCCGTTGTTCCAGGTGCAGACGTCGACGGCGTCGAGTTCCGGAAGCTTGACCATCTCGTGAACGTCGTTGAAGACGCGCTCCCCGGGAATTCCGAGCCTTGCCGCCATCGCAAGGGCGCGCTCGTAGTTGATGTCGCAGAGCGCATAAATTTCCGCTCTGTCAGCCACCGCCTTGTAGCTTTCGGCGTGGCACTGGGCGATGCCACCGTTTCCGACTATACCGATTTTTAGTTTGTTCATGGTTGATGCCTTTCTGTTTTGCTCTCAAATACTAAAATTTAAAGCGCTTCGACGGTATCTTTAAGGAAGTTGACCGCCATCGCGATGTCTTTTGCCGGGTCTTCGCCGACTTCACGCTCGATGGTGAGAAAACCGTCAAAGCCGATGTCGTGAAGCGCCGCGAGATACTTCGGGAAGTCGACGCTGCCGGTGCCGAGCGGAACCTCCGCGAACGGGGCGGGAATGCCGCCTTCCGGAGCGGGTCTCAAACCGTAAATAATCTCAGGGTCGCATCTGTTCAGCATAACGCCGTCCTTCGCGTGGGTGTGAACGATGTATTCGCGCAGGTTGTAGACCGCCTGCACCGGGTCGTCGCCGGTGACCATAACGAGGTTGGCCGGGTCGAGGTTGACGCTGACGCCTTTCGAGTTCAGGCCGTCGAGGAAGTTCTTGAGAACCAGCGATGTCTCGGGACCTGTTTCGACCGCGAACTTCACGCCGATATAGTCGGCGGCGCGCGCGAGCTCCAGGCAGCCGTCGTGCATCACCTGGTAGCGGGGGTGGGACGGATCGGAGGGAACGACGCCGATATGAGTCGTGACCACGTGTGTGTCGAGGTCGGCGGCAAGCTCGAGAACTCTCTTCGATTTCTCGACGAGGATCTTGTTGTAATCTCTGTCGTAATAACCGTGTCCGAAATCTCCGCAGAGGGCGGAAATTTTAAGGCCGAGGCTGTCGACGTACTTTTTGAATTCGCTGCGGGCGTTTTTGTCGAGATTCTCGGCGGAGAATTCGCCTCTTACGGCGTAGATCTGAAAGCCCTCGGCTCCGACTTCTTTAACCTTCAGAAGCGCTTCGCGAACAGGAAGCCTGAAGCTGTCAGCCATCGCTCCGATGTGGAAATGTTTCATAATAACCTCCCGGCCGTCCGTGTCTTTCGCGTGCTTTTCCCGGAAATATCCGGGGTCTGCGGCGCCCCTCAAAAGAGGCGTTTTAATATAACCGAACGGCGCTTTATTTCATTCACGATTGTACCATTTTAGAGCGCGCGAATCAATAGAGAAAAGTGCTCGGCGCGACAAGCGGGCGACAAGATTGCAACATACGTGCGACATGATGTGCGGCATGAACGTGAACGGCGCTGCGTTGCGGCGTTTTTTTTTGCAATTTATGCGAGTTTTCGCTCTGTTAAGTCTTTTTTTAAGCGTGCGCGTGTGATATAATACACGTCGAACAGAAGGAGAGTCAGGCATGAAATCACCCGATACTCAAGAAAAAAAGAAATTACGCGTCGACAAGGTCTTCACGGTCCCGAACATGATGAGCTTTTTCAGGATAGCTCTGATTCCGTTCATTATCTGGGCCTATCTGGGGCTGAAAAGCGTTCCCGTGACAGTCATTCTGATCGCCGTCTCGGCGGTGACGGACATTCTCGACGGCTGGGTTGCCAGAAAGTTTAACCAGGTCTCGGAATTCGGCATTTTTATCGATCCGGTGGCGGACAAGCTGACGCAGGGAGCGCTTCTCATCTGCCTTATTCCGAGGTACAAGCTGATTATCGCGCTGGTGGTCGTTTTCGTGATCAGGGAGGCGATAATGTTCTTCGCCGGCCTCAAGGTGAAGCTGGTGACGGACAAGCTGCAGAGCGCGAAGTGGTACGGGAAGGTCAACACGGTGGTCGTGGAGGGCGTTATCATGGCGCTTATCATATTCACGAAGATTCCGCGCACGGTCGCGAACATCCTTATCGGCGTGTGCATTCTGTCGGTGGCCGTCTCGCTGGTTCTCTACCTTATCGGGTACAGGAAGGTTCTTGCGGACGCCGCGAAAGCCGGGCAGGAAGAGAACCCGGAAGAGAACCCGGAAGTAAACCAGGAAGAGAACACGGAAGTTGACCCGGAATCAGACGCCGCAAAATAGTTTAGATTGACCGTTCGCGTGAACGGTGACTATTCCCGCGCGGTCCCGCGGAGGAACAGGTACAAAAGATTATGAAGAACATTTCGTTTATGATAATGAGCGACGCGCATCTCGACTCTGACTTCGCGATCGACTGCAACGCCAGGAGACGTGAACAGCGCCACGCTTTCGAAGAGGCACTGAAACTGTGCCGCCGCTACACAATAGACTACCTTCTCGTCCCGGGAGACCTTTTCGACAAGCGCTCCCCGGACCCGGAGACCGTGAATTACGTGATCTCGAGCTTCGCCGCCCTTGACAGGACGGCTGTTATTATTGCGCCCGGGAACCACGACCCGATGACCGTCGACTCGCCGTACAAGATTTACGACTGGCCGCAGAACGTGTTCATTTTTCCCGACAAAAAGGTGACTTTCGTCGAGTTCAACGACAAGATCCGCGGCGCGGCGGACAGGGACTACCTTTTCAGCGCGGGAAGGGAGACCGGAAGGCGCGGAATCAGGTTCTACGGCGCCGCGTTTGAGGGGCATTTTTCGAGGGAGTCGCTTTTCATCAGCCGCGACGGCAAGACGCCCAGGCTTTCACCGAGCTTTATTAACGTTCTCGTTATGCACGGAACAGTCGTCACCGACGACTCGAGGTCGAACTACAACCCGATACCGAAGGACGTTCTTGACGAGTGCGGGTTCGACCTTTGCGCGATCGGCAGCTCGCATTCTTATTCACGAAAAGGCACCGTTGTTTCCAGCGGCGTGCTCTGCCCGAGAAGCTTCGACGAACCGGGCGACACAGGCGTGGTCATGGGCGAAATCACCGACGACGGCAGGCTGCTCACCGACTTCGTGCCGATCAACGCGATCAGGTACGAGACGGTAAAATACGACGTCTCAGGGTCGGAGGACCTTTCTGTGCGCGCGATCACCAACGGCATCAAAGCGATCACAAACCGCGCCGACTGCCACAGAATCGAAATCACGGGCGAGATCGGCTACGACGAAAACATCGACACAGCGGGCATCAGAACCGAGCTTTCGGGTTACTATCCGATCGTCACGGTCACCGACAAGACGGTTAAAAAGGCCGATATGAGGATGCTGACCGCCGAAAAGACTTTCAGGGGCGTGTTTGCGTCGAAGGTCTGGGGCAAGGTCAAGAAGCAGCGCGACGACGAGAAAGAGACCGGGAAAGCGCCGGCGTACAGCGAGCGGGCGTTCGAGTCCGCGGTGAACATCTCTCTTAAGATTTTCGACGGTTCGGGGCTTGCGAACGAGCAGAAGAACGCTCAGCGCGGCGCAGGAGACGCGGAGGAAAACAGACAGGCCGGTGAAGGCTTCTCGTACGATCTTTTCGACGCTGGGGCATATTCGGCCGTTGCGGGTACGGCGGACACCGACGGCGGCGAACCGCAGGATTCCGCGGACTTGATTATTTAATCCGGGAGGCATTAGAGGCGTATGGTTATCAAAAAACTCAAATTGTACGGCTTCGGACGTCTGTCCGGATTGGATTACGAGCAGAACAAGGAAGGCTTCCTGGTGCCGGCAGGGGATTCACCCGAGGCCAGCGACGACAGAACGCTTTTCGAGTTCATTCGCGCGATGCTCTACGGCGTCAGCGGCCGCGGCGACACGGGAGCCAGGAAGAGATTCCGGCCCGACCCGGCGGTGGACGAAGCGGGCAGAACGATTAGATTCGGCGGCGAGATGGTCTACGAGGCCTGCGGAAGGACTTACAGACTCACCAATATCTGGGGACATACCGCGGGCGAGGACGTTCTGGACATAGTCGACTACTTCACGGGGCGCGATGTCAGGATCGAGGCGGGGAAGACCGTCGGCGAGAAGACGCTTCACGTCTCGGAGGCGGCTTTTGTGTCGGCCGTTTTTTCGGGAAGGAACACAAGACCCGAGAGTCTGGGCGGGTTTGACTACAGGCTCGGACGGCTTTCGGCCATTTTCGGACTCGACGACGGCAAACCCACCCCCAGCGAGGCGGCCGGACTGATTGAAAAGAGACTCAAGGAAATTACGAATCCCTCCGAAAAATCCGGCGAACTCGACAGGCTCGTCATTCAGAAGATGAGCATGCGCAACGAGCTGGCGCGCATCGGGGAAACCGACAACAAAATCGCGAAAAAGAGGGCCGAACTGGAGGCCGCGGAGGTCGAAAAGGCGGAACTCGACAAGACTCTTGAAGAGAACACGCGCATTTTTGAGCTGTGCGACTCGGCGAAAACCCTTCTCGTGAAGGACAGAATCAGGGCGGCGTACGACTCGCAGCTCGGCGTGATGAGGCAGCTCGACTTCGCGGAGGCGGAGCTCGAGAGGCTTAAAAAAGTGTCGCTCATTCCCAAAATTATTCCGGGAGTCCTCTGCTGCGTGGCAGGAGGAATCCTGACTTGGGCGGGTCTTTCGGTGCTCAGCAAGACCGTTTTCGCGGGACTGGCGCAGTTCGGCGGAGCGCTGCTCGTTGTGGGCGGCATCGTGCTGACCGTTTTCGCTTGTTTGAAATACGCGAACAGATTTACCCTAAAAGTAGAGGGACGCAGAACCACCGCGGAGGACGAGATCGCAAGGCTCAGGACCGAGGTGCGCGACAAGAACGAGGAGCTTCTGGAGCTTTTGGGCGACGTTTCTGTCGTTGAAACCGAGGAAAAGTGGCGCAGAAGCGAGACCGTGATGCGGTCGGCAACAGAGGACGAGAGGCGCTACGCGGTGCTGAAACAGTCCGACGAACTCGGCGAGGTCATAGAAGGCATCAAGGCGAGACTCGAGCCGGTTGAGATGCGGATCGCGGACGCCAAGCGTGAGATCGAGAAGCTCTGCGACAGCGCGGGCGCTTCGTTCTCGGAGGCGACGGCGGCGCTGGAAGGAATTGACGACAGAATCAAGAGGCTTTCGGACGAGGGTTCGGCGCTCAAGATTGCCGCGGCGGCGCTGGGAGAGGCGGACACGGACGTTCGCACAAATCTGATTCCCGCGATATTCGCGAAGGCTTCTTCCGCATACCGCAAGCTGGCCGGCGAGAAGGCTTCCTACAAACTTGACGAAGGCTACAACGTCACAGTGAGGTGCTCGCAGCCCGTAAAGGCGCTTCTGTGCCTCAGATGTGCGATTTCGGACGTGGTGAGTCACGAAGAGGACAAGGGGCTTGTTTTCGTGCCCAGGGACGACGTTACCGCCGACGAGGCAAGAATCATCGCGCAGAACACGGGCGTGAACGAGTTCGCCGCGGTTTAAGTTCCGCTCATATTATGACTGAATGCCCGGAAGGGGCTCCGACAGATGAAACAGTGTGATTTTAACGTATCCGGAATGAGCTGCGCGGCTTGCGTGGCGCATGTCGAGAAGGCGGCGCGTTCGGTAGAAGGCGCCGGCGAGGTAGTCGTGAACCTTCTCACCGGGAGCATGCGGGTCACAGGCGATTTCGACGAGAATGAAATAATCAAGGCGGTGGACGGCGCCGGCTACAAAGCTGCGGTCGCCGGCGCCGGTTCCGGAGATAATAAAAAGAATACCGCCAGCGTTGCGGCTGAAGAGGCGGCGAAGAGAAAAGCCGACGTTAAAGACAGAATCGTGCGGCTTGTTATTTCCGCCGTCTTTCTTGCGCTTTTTTTCTACCTATCGATGGGTTACTCGATGAACATGTTCCCGCTTCCCGAGGCGCTCAGAACCAACGCAGTCGCGGTCGGCATTATCGAGGAGATCATTGCGCTGGCGGTCATTTTCGTCAACGCCGGCATTTTCAAATCAGGCCTTAAAGGGCTCGTAAAACTGAAGCCGAACATGGATTCGCTGGTGGCGCTTGGCACCGTCGCGTCCTTCGGCTACAGCTTCGCGGTGCTTCTTATTACCGCTCTTAAAGGCGACACTGCGGCGCATCCCGACTACTATTTCGAGTCGGCGGTCATGATCCTGACGTTTATCGGCGCGGGAAAACTTCTTGAGGCGGTCGCAAAGGGCAAGGCCTCGGACGCGGTCACGGCGCTTACAGAACTGGCTCCGGACGACTGTACAGTGGTCAGGAACGGCGAAGAAATCAAGGTGAAAACGGCCGACGTGGCGGTCTCGGAGATCATTTCCGTAAAGCCGGGCGACAGAATTCCCCTCGACTGCGAGATCGTTTCAGGCGAGACGGAAATAGATGAAAGCCCGGTTACCGGAGAGAGTGTTCCCGTGTACAGAAAAGCGGGCGACAAGGCGATTTGCGGAACCGTGAACGTCAGCGGGGCGTTTCTGGCGCGAGTCACGAGCGCAAGCGGCGAGACGACGGTCGACAAGATGGCGCAGGCTGTGAGAGAGATTGCGGCCACAAAAGCGCCTGTTTCGCGCGCCGCTGACAAGGTGGCGGCGGTGTTCGTGCCGGTCGTGGTAGGAATCGCTGCTGTAACGTTCGCGGCGTGGCTTTTAGGCGGTCAAGCCGTCGGTTTCGCGCTGGCGAGAGCCGTTTCGGTGCTGGTGGTTTCGTGCCCGTGCGCGCTTGGCCTTGCGACTCCGGTGGCGATAATCTGCGGTAGTGCCGCAGCCGCGAGGAACGGCGTTCTGTTCAAAACTTCCGAGGCGATCGAAAAACTCGCTAAAGTGAAGACAGTCATTTTCGACAAGACCGGCACGCTCACCGAAGGAAAGATGAACGTCGCGGGCGTGGAAACTTCAAACGGTGTCGACGAATCCAGGCTTGTCACAGCGGCGGATTCGGCCGAGCAGGGCAGCACGCACCCGATTGCGGAGGCCATCATAAACTACGCCAAAACCCGTTTCGGCGACGGATTTGTCAAAAAAACTGAGGGCGGGGTATTCACGTCGGTTCCCGGGAAAGGCGTCGTGTTTAAAAACGCGGACGGCTTTGAAGTCAGATGCGGCAACGCGGATTTCATAGGTGTCGCCGGCGGGACAGATGACGGCTTCTGCGGAAGCGTGGTCTACGTCGAGGAGAACGGAGAATATCTGGGAAGACTCTACCTTGAAGACACTTTGAGAGCCGACGCCGGCGAGTGCGTCGCGAAGCTTCAGAAACGCGGTTTAAAGGCGTTTATGCTGACAGGCGACAACGAGAACGCGGCGCGCTACGTCGCGGAGAAGATAGGACTTGACGGCTATAGGGCGAAGCTTCTTCCCGCGGGAAAAACCGACGCAATCAAAGAGCTTTCCGCGGAGGCAAAGACCGCCATGGTCGGCGATGGCATCAACGACGCTCCGGCGCTCACACAGGCGGACGTGGGAATCGCGGTGGGCTGCGGCACGGATATCGCGATAGAGGCGGCGGACGTGGTCATCACGGGGCGGAGTCTTGTTCAGGTCTCGGGTGCGGCCAGGCTTGCGCGCAAGACGCTGACGGTCATTTACGAGAATCTGTTCTGGGCGTTCGGCTACAACATCATCGGGATTCCGCTCGCCGCGGGAGTTTTCGGGCTTATCAACGGAACCTATCTCGATCCGTCGTTCAGTGCGCTGGCGATGAGCATTTCCAGCGTTCTCGTCGTAACCAACGCGCTCAGACTTCTTCTGATCGGCGGAATGTATTTCAAAAAAAGCGGCGGGAAGGAGACCGTTCCGGAAGCGGAAAAGGCCTGCGACAGCTGCGTGATCACAGAAACGGAGGAAAACAAAATGGTTGAGACAACAATTGAGGTCAGCGGTATGATGTGCGGCAACTGCGAGAGACACGTCAACAACGCGGTCAAAGGCGCTTTCGAAGTGGAGTCGGTTATTTCCGACCGCAACAATAACAAGACCGTTATACTCTCGAAGGAGCCCCTCGACGAGGCAAAACTCAGGGCGGCCATCGAAGAAGAAGGCTACAAGACCGGAAAAATACTTGTGAAATAACACAAGATGTGGTATAAATATACGGTTTGAACCGGATGCCGGCGGAATATGTGGTTTCCGGTTTAGATTTATAACGGGGCTGCGCGGCACCGGAAATTTGAAAAATCTGAAGATCGAAGGTTTTGGCGGAATTGGAAAATAACGTTCCCGGAATCAAAGAGAATATTCCCGTTGAAACGGAAGCGCCGATTTCAGACGGTGCCGGTACGGAAATGACGTCCGAAGACGAAATCCGCGAAGACGAGGGGCAGGGTTTCGGCAGCGTTAAACTCAAGCTTGAAAACTTCGAGGGGCCCTTCGACCTTCTGCTGACGCTCATCGAAAAGCAGAGCGTCGAGATCACCGACATCTCCATCAGCGAGGTCACCGACCAGTACCTGGCGGTCATTTTCGACAAGGGGGGCTTCAAGGTTGAGCTCGGCAGCGAGTTCCTCGTGATGGCCGCGACGCTGATTAGAATGAAGACCAACCGGCTGCTTCCCAGGCCGCCCGCCGAGACAGCTTCCGAGGAGATGACCGAGGAGCAGCTCGCCGCCCACCTGAGGCTCTACAGAGAGTATAAGCAGGCCGCCGAGAACCTCACCGTCCGCTACGAGTTCTGGCAGGACGCGCTCTACAGGGAGCAGGAAATCATCGACTTCCCGAAGATCGAGGAGGAGATCAAACTCGAGCCCTCATCGCTGGTTGCCGGCTATGAGCGCGCAAAGCTCCGCTTCGAGGCGTTCCGGAACGACAACAAAGAGAAGATGGACGTCATTCTGAAAATCGAAAAGGTCAGCCTGAGGGAGAAGATCAGCCAGTTCGTGAAGGTCTTCAGGCACAGGCTGAAGGTGACGTTTTCGGAGATGTTCAACACAAAGAAGAATTCGGTCCCGGAGGTCGTTACGGGCTTCCTCGCGGTGCTCGAACTCAACCGCCGCGAAAAGGTCAAACTCAAGCAGAACGAGCTTTTCGGCGAGATCGAGATCACAAAGCAGACCGATGAATTTGACGATATGATGCTAAACCTGGAGGACTACGATGAATGGGACAGCGCAAACTGAAATGAATAACGAAGAGTTTGAGCCGGCGGCCGAGGCGAGCGGATTCGACTTTGAAGCGTTCATCGAGTCGGGCGCGGAGAGCGAGAACAGCGAACGGCTTTCGAGGGAGGAGGCCATCGCGGAGGCGCTCGTTTTCGCAGCGGGGGAACCTGTCAAAATCGAAAGCATTGCCATCGCCACCAACCTTGACAAAAAGGAAGCCTACAAGGTCATGGAGAAGCTCCAGGAACGCTACGAGAAGCGGAAGGGCGGCATTATTTTAAGAAGGCTCGACAAATCGTTCCAGTTTTCCACAAGACCCGAGCTCCGCGAAAACCTGAGGAGCTTTTTCGAGAAGCCGGGAAGCACCGGTCTCAGCCGTGCCGCGATGGAGACCCTTTCCGTCATTTGCTACAACCAGCCGGTCACCCGCGCGGGAATCGAGTACGTCCGCGGCGTCAACAGCGACGGCGTTCTTGTGAGACTCATCGAGAAGGGACTCGTTGAGGAGTGCGGCAGGTCCGACGCTCCGGGCAGGCCTATCCTCTACGGAACCACCGTCAAATTCCTGCAGGCGATGGGAATCGAAAAGCTCTCGCAGCTTCCGCAGGTCACGAGAATAGTCATCAACGAAGAGGCACCCTCTGAGAAATTCGGCGCGGACGGCGCGGGACAACCTGATGAAAACACAAACGAGGCGGAGCCCTGAAAGGCTCCCCTTTAATATATTCAGCGTTTATTAAAACGGAGGATTATTTATGGACACAATTAAAATCGACAGGAAAAACGTTTTGATGGTCGCGCACCGCGGCCTTTCCGGCATTGAGACCGAGAACACCAACCTGGCGTTCGTCGCGGCCGGCAACCGTTCCTACTACGGTATCGAGACCGACGTTCACTTCACCGCAGACGGAAAGTTCGTTATTATTCACGACAACAACACCGGCAGGGTCTCGAAGGAGGCCGCGCTCGACATCGAGACGACGGACTACGAGACGCTGAAAAGCATCAGACTCGCGGACAGGGAGGACGGCGCAACGAGGCAGGATATTATGATTCCCGACCTCGACGACTACTTCAAGATCTGCCGCCGCTACGGAAAGGTGTGCGTTCTCGAGATCAAGAACACGATGCCCCGCGAAATGCTCGAAAGAATTGTCGCGGCCGCGGAGGCGAGGGAATACCTCGAAAACGTGATTTTTATCTCGTTCACGCTTCAGAATCTTCTGATTTTGCGCGAGATCACGCCGGAAAACCAGCAAATCCAGCTTCTGTGCGGGGAACTCGACGATGCCACGATAGATTACCTGGCGGAGAAAAGGATCGATATCGACATCCACTATCCGACGCTCTTCGCGCACCCCGAGTACATGGAAAAGTTCCGCGCCCACGGCCTCAAGGTCAACTGCTGGACCTGCGACAACCCCGCGGACGCCGAAAAGCTTATCGGAATGGGCGTGGATTTCATCACGAGCAACATTCTCGAGTGAGCGGCTTACGAAGCGGCGCGTGAATATTTCCGGTCGCGGACAGTCGTGCGAAAACGTGCGAAAATGCGAAAAACGCTTGAACGGAAGCGCGTTTTCTTCTATAATAAACATGTGCGCGGTGCGCACGTGAAAACAAATCATAAGGAGTACTTTTATCTATGAGCGAACTCGTTTATTCAAAGGACGTTGAAGAGATGTACTGCGTAGCGAAGGGCTGCGACCACGGTCCCGCGCCGCTTCCCGAAGAGGGCAAGTGGATTCAGGCGAAGCAGATCGGCGACATCTCCGGTTACACACACGGCGTGGGCTGGTGCGCGCCTCAGCAGGGTGCCTGCAAGCTCTCCCTCAACGTAAAAGAGGGCGTTATCGAAGAGGCTCTTGTCGAGACTATCGGCTGCTCCGGTATGACTCACTCCGCGGCTATGGCTGCCGAGATTCTTCCGGGCAAGACCATTCTTGAAGCTCTCAACACCGACCTCGTTTGCGACGCCATCAACACGGCGATGCGTGAGCTTTTCCTCCAGATCGTATACGGACGCACGCAGTCCGCGTTTTCTGAGGGCGGCCTCGTTATCGGCGCCGGCATGGAGGACCTCGGAAAAGGTCAGCGCTCGATGGTCGGCACAATGTACGGCACGAAGGCCAAAGGCGTCCGCTACCTCGAGATGACCGAAGGCTACTGCACCAGAATGGCGCTTGACGAAGACGACCAGGTTATCGGCTACGAATTCGTCTCTCTCGGAAAGATGACCGACCTTCTCAAGAAGGGAATGGAGCCCAACGAAGCTTACGAGAAGTCGAAGGGCACTTACGGACGTTTTGCGGAGGCGGCGAAATACATCGATCCGCGCAAGGAATAAAGGAGGGTGAGAGCTATGGCAAATTTTGAAGGTTATGAAAGAAGAGAGGCCAAAATCCTCGAAACTCTGAAAAAGTACGGCATCAACTCCATCGACGAGTGCAAGGAGATCACCCTCGCTAGGGGCATCGACTGCGACTCCATAGTCCGTTCCACTCAGCCCATCTGCTTCGAGAACGCCGTCTGGGCCTACACGGTCGGCTGCGCTATCGCAATCAAAAAAGGCTGCAAGAAGGCCGCTGACGCCGCCGCCGCTATTGGCGAAGGTCTCCAGTCCTTCTGCATCCCCGGCTCCGTCGCCGAGAACAGAAAAGTCGGCCTCGGACACGGCAACCTCGGCAAAATGCTCCTCTCCGAGGAGACCGAGTGCTTCTGCTTCCTCGCCGGACACGAATCCTTCGCGGCCGCAGAGGGCGCTATCAAGATCGCGCTCAACGCCAACAAAGTCCGCTCCAAACCGCTGAGAGTCATCCTTAACGGTCTCGGAAAAGACGCCGCGATGATCATCTCCAGAATCAACGGATTTACTTACGTTCAGACCGCTTTCGATCCCTACACCGAGACCGTTACGATCGTGAAAGAGACTCCTTACTCCAAGGGACCGAGAGCCGACGTACGCTGCTACGGCGCCGACAACGTTCCCGAGGGCGTCGCGATCATGAAGCTCGAAAACGTTGGCGTTTCCATCACAGGCAACTCCACGAACCCGACAAGGTTCCAGCATCCGGTCGCCGGCACCTANNACAAGAAGTGGTGCGTCGAGAACGGCGTTAAATACTTCTCCGTTGCTTCCGGCGGCGGCACGGGCAGAACGCTTCACCCGGACAACATGGCCGCGGGACCTTCCTCCTACGGTATGACCGACACGATGGGCAGAATGCACAGCGACGCTCAGTTCGCGGGCTCGTCCTCCGTTCCGGCTCACGTCGAGATGATGGGTCTTATTGGCGCCGGCAACAACCCGATGGTCGGTATGACCGTCGCGTGCGCGGTCGCGGTCGAAGAAAGCTTTAAAAAATGAGTTTTTGGCGCAAAAGTGACTGGATTTTTACAGGTTTACCTGACAGATCGCTTTAGCAGTCATATTAAAATCGAATGCACACGTCGTTTTGAGAAAATCAGGATGACGTGTGCATCTTTTTTGGGAGGTTTTGAATATTCATATTGCGTCGGGAAAAACTGAAATGATCGCTTTCAGGGAAGGCTGCGAACGCTACATGAATGACTGCAGAACCGGGAATTTAAGAGAGGGAACGATAGGACATTACCGACAAAGTTATGTTCAGTTTTACAAGTTTTACAAGGTTTCACAAGTACTTCGATCCCGAAATGCCGCTTTCTGACTTTTGCGAGAAGGACTACCGGAACTATATTCTGCATCTGAAGTCATCTATCTAAGACTTGATTTTCGTAGAATAAATGCTTAAAATTACAAGCGGATAATAAGACTATACAGATTTCGAAAACGGATGCGGCGACATCAGCAAGGAGATAATATAAGGAGCAATTATTATGTACTCTTCAAACGATATTTCAATAATCCGCGATCTGTGCAAGCGTTATATGGAGATCGCCACCTCTGAAAAGCACGTTAAGATGCGCAAACGATTCCGTGACGTTAACGATCTCAAAGTTGTCCGTCCTCCTCTTATTATTGAGGAGATTCCCTGGGAACAGATGAACTACGAACACTTTTTGGATTGCAAATGCGAAAATCCCGAACTCAGAGGTATGGAGTACGGTCTTCGCGTCGCTTTGTTCAGAGAGAAGTATTTCAAGTGTGACAACTACATCGAACCGTATTGGGTCGTGTATAAATCATACAGTTCCACGGGAAACGGTATCGACGACCTATTCAGGGAAGAAGTAAGGGACGGACTTCATACGACCATTAAATCCCACAAATATATAGACGTTCTTGAAGATGAATCCTCGCTCGAGGCGTTCCACCTTCCGGTCATAACAGCTTATCCGGAGAAGGATGAATATAACGTAAATCACGTTAAGGAAATTGTCGGAGATACTATTCCGGTCATTCTTCGCGGTCACGGCATATATCACGCCCCCTGGGACAGGATCGCGAGACTGCGCGGCGTTCAGCCGATATTGTACGACATGTACGACCGTCCCGAGTATCTTCTCAAGATCAGACAGCTTTACGCGGACGCATATAAATCGGAAATGGATCAGATGGAAGCGCTCGGGCTGTATGAAGGAAACGGCTCGCTGCCGGTACTCCACTGTACGCCCGGATATTTCACCGTTCCCGAAAACGCTCCGAACGGGGGCAGGGGACTCGGCGGCACCTGGTACAGGACAATGGCGCAGATGTTCTAGTCCGTATCTCCGGACGACCTGTACGAGTTTGACGTGAGATTTTCGATAGAACTTGCTCAGCGCTGTGCGTACACATATTACGGATGCTGCGAACCGCTTTACGACCGTATACATATCATAAAAAGGTTCCCGAACCTCAGAAAGATCGGAGTCTCGCCATGGTCCGACGTCGAGATCTCCGCGAGAGAGATCAGGGGAGATTACGTTTTCTCCAGAAAACCGAATCCCGCCTTCGTTGCGGTCAAAGTCGATACCGAACAGGTGAGAAAAGAAGCCGAAGAGACCGTCAAAGCATGCCTGAAATACGGCTGTCCCTGCGATATAACTTTGAAAGATATAAGCACGGTCGGAGACAGACCGGAGAATCTCATTATCTGGGCGGAGACGGTTTCCGAAGTGCTCGACGAGTATTACGGAAAAGAATAAAGCGCGGGGCAATTATGATCTGCTACGGCCCCGCGTTTCAACCGGTTGCGCGCGTCGTTTTAGAAATCTTGGCGACGCGCTTTTTGTATTTTTGATACAATCAACACAGAAAAAGCCGGCGGCAGAGGAACTGGGGCAGGTTATTGAAAAGCGTGAAAAAGGGTGAAAAGGGTCGGTAATTTGCGGCTGTTGAATTTTCAGGCGTTTGTGATATAATATGCCGAAAATACTTTGACACCTTTGAGGGGAGGATAGATTTAAATGTTTAAAAAGCTGATTCTTATGATGCTGGGCGTTGTGCTGGCTGTCGCCGGTTGCGCTCCTGTGACCGAGCCGGAGGACGGCAAGGGCTTCGACACGGCCGAAGGTACAGAGAAAATCGCGGATCCGCACAGGATAGATCTGACTTCATTCGACGAAGGACTTTTTAACGCCGCGTTTTCGCCGGGAAACTGCGCCGCGCCTGAACTCACCTCCGAAGGCGTCAAGTTCACAGCGTCCGCGCAGTCGCGCGACCCGGGCGTTAACTGGCACATCAGCAGCATGTATAAGGCGGCCGGCTATCCGGCGCAGGAAGGCGGCAAGACGTACGTTCCGTTCAGCCCCGAGCGCAGGAAGGTTATCGTTATGAAGGTTCAGGCGGAGTGGGGCGGCGCGTTTGAAATGTTCTACGCGACAGGCGACAACGAGACAGCCAAGGCAGGATATTCGATCGTAGCGACTTACGGCGGCGACTCCGAGTTTTTCGGTAAACGCACCACGCAGTATATCATTTTTGAAGCGGGCAAGGACTCGCCGGGCTGGGAAGGAACCTTCAACGACAGCTTCCGGCTCGACTACACGAACTACGTAGAAAAGGGCGACGAGTTCCTGCTCCGGGCTATCGCTTTCTGCAAGAACCGCAAGGAGGCAGACGAGTACATAAAAAGTGACATGGGACCGGCAGCGCCCGCGCAGAAGGTCGAAAAGGGCTACTACGTGTGTCTTTACGAGGACAGACTCGCCGAGCCCGAGGGCAATGTCAGCGGAAAAGTCCATTCCACGCTAAAGGACGCCAAGTCGTTCTGCGACAGCCTCAAGGAGTACGGATACCGCGTAGCCGACGAAAACGGTAAGGTCGTCTACTCGCCGTACAGACTTCTCGTTTCAAACATGCTGCGCGAGGCCAAGTACATAACGACGTACGCTCGCACCCACGGCTTCCTGTACGGCGACTCCTGCACCAACCCCGGAATCAACCACAGGCCGCTCAGATCAAGCTGCGACAGGCTTGTCGACTGGATTCTCTACCGCGCGGGCTTTACAGACCAGCCGCTTATTCAGGGCTGCACCGTCTCCAATCTCTACAAATGGTGCGAGGCTAAGGGCTTTAAAAAGATCACGAAAATTGAGGACCTTAAAGCGGGGGATATCATTTTCGTCAGGCCGGCGGCTGACGGCGGACCGCAGCACGTTTTTATGCTCGCCTCTGACGTGAAGGACGGTATGGCCCTTCGCTACGACCACGGGTCCGACAGGAGAATCAGTTCGGAACAGCCTTTCCACGAGCCGGTGAGCTACGACGACGCGCCTTTCATTTTCGCGTACAGACCTTTCGCGCGCAACGGGAACAATATATACGGTACGTTTTGAAAATTATTTGACGAAGCTGCCGCACGCCTTAATTCTTTGGGGGCGTGCGGCGCGTTTTATGTAATATGCTATTGACGCTACCGTGCGGCCTGTTTTGTTGACGGCGTCGCGGCTATCGTGTTATAATGTTTCCGACTTACAATGACAGAGACCCTGACACGGGTTTCGCCTTTAGTTGAAAAAGGAGATAAATATGAAAAAAACTTTAATCAAGTGCCTTTGCACTCTTATAATAATAGCGGCTGCGTTTTCGTTCAGCGCGTGCTCCGGATTTCCGTGGGGCGGCGAAAGGATTCACTCTTCGACGCAGCATGAGGCGGACTCGCCGGACTGGGTCAAGGCGCTTCCCGCCGCGAAAGACAGCTCGGTGAAGCAGCTTTTTATTGTCGCGGGAATGGGCATGGACAAGACGACCGCCACGGTTTCGATGCACGAACGCGACAAGAACGGCAACTGGAAGCAGATTCTTTCGACGCCGGGATACGTCGGGAAATACGGTCTCTGCCTTGACGCCGACCACGTCGAGGGCTGCGGGCAGACTCCGATCGGGGTTTACAAGTTTAACAAGGCTTTCGGAATTGCCGCCGACCCGGGCTGCGCGATACCGTACGTCAAGGTGAACGATAACACTTACTGGTCCGGCGACGCGCGCGAGGGAATGCGCTACAACGAGATGGTCGACATTACCGACTATCCGGACCTCGATCTCACCGACAGCGAGCACATTGTCGACTACGAGTATCAGTATCAGTATTGCCTGAACATAAGCTTCAACGAAGACGGCACCCCCGGACGCGGGTCGGCAATCTTTCTGCACTGTCTCGGTCCTGTCAAACCTTACACGGGAGGCTGCGTTTCGGTGCCCGAGAATATCATGAAGCTTATTCTTAAACGGGTCGATCCGGATTGCGTCGTGGTGATTGACACGTTGGAGGCTCTTACCGGGGAAGAGTGGATAAGCTGGTAATCTTAATGTGTCACTTGAATTTTTGTCGAGAGAGTTTTGTTTAATATATGCTTCAGACATACTAAAACTACGTGGGACATGGCATCTTTTTGTGAGGAAATATGCTGGAATGACCAAATTAAGGATGGCACAAGAACTATGGTTTCACGCATTGGTGTATTACGCTGCACAACCGCTTAAAAGTGTCTTGAGTAGTCTTGGAATATCATCGAAGAGACTTAATAACATTGTTTCCAGTGCCAAATATATGGAAATAAATAATGACGATGAACGTGCTTATATCTATGTTATTACATGGGTTGCCGTATATATGATAAGGTCATACTTTCTTTCCTGGCACATTGGCATTGCAGGTTATATTCATATTTGAAAACTAATTCAAGGAGGCATTTTAGTTATGTATGCCAAGAAGACAATCATTCTTTTTATAATCGCATTGCTATTATTGTCGACTGGATGTGTAAAGCCTTTCTCGCTTCATGTTTGCGACTTTAAAGACGACAATATATCCAATTATCCTGATAATCTGGAATCATATATAAACTATCGTCGAGCTGAATATATCGAGATGGAAGAATGTGGAGAAGATGTGTGGGCTCCTATTGTACCGAGAATTATTCCGGAAACAAACAAGTACACCATTGTGAAGGAATGCTATTTTTGTTGTGATTGCTATACGCTTATTCTTGATGACTTATGTCAGTGCTACATAGTTTTTGCTTTTGATTCCAAGGAGTTATTTGACTTAGAGGAAAACAGAATATCCGGACTCGTTTTTAATGACGGACAAAAAGCCCAATATAATACTACTGTCTTTACCTTGCCAGCCTATATCGTTACATTAGAGCATTTTGGCGGAGCAAGTGAATATATGCTTATCGACCGTGAAAATCTTACTATGTACTACATCCACTACGATGGGTTTGACCGGGATGAATTAATGATTCCAGACAGTTTTCTTCCCTTAAACGATAGTATTATAACTGATTTCTCAGTTGTGTACACGCATTAGACTTTCGTGGAGTGAGGAGGATTGAATCGGCTATGAAATAATTGTGTTTGTTATATGCAACTGAGCGGCTACAAGCAGAGGTGACTTTCAAGTCCTGCTATCCGCACTCAAAAACAGCCTCGAGATCATGACGTCCCGGGGCTGTTGTTTTTTGGGCCTATCATAGACGATCAAATCGTGTAGACGATCTCATCGCCATGGTCTATTCATCTTTGCCGTCAATCAGAAAATAATCAAATCCGGAAGAAGATATCTTTTCCAGCATCTCTGATACGACTTCGGCGGACGGTTTAAACCCGTTAATTATCCATCTCCGGTATACTGCGGTCCTTCCCGCAACGGCGAATGTGAGTATCAGATCTATCTGCGCGGGCGGTATTTCCGTTTTCGTGACAAGTGTAGCCATGAGCCGCTCTCTGATGATGCTGTTGATCTTTTCAAGGAAACCGACGTTTTGGTTGACCAGCAGTATTTTTGAATAAAACCCGATTTCGGAAACAATTGCCTCGTTAACTGCGTTTAAAAACTCTTTGCGGCCGTACAGAAAATCGTCAAGGTCTGCATTGTCCATTAATTGCATGAATTTGTTTAAAACGGATTTCTCGATATCCGCCTCTATATCGGAGAGATTTAAATAGTGCCGGTAAAAAGTCGTTCTGTTGATATGGCTTTTCGAGCAGATGTCATTTATGGAGATGTATTCTCTGTCTTTTTCTGACAGTAATTCCGCATATGCGTTGACGATTTTGTCTCTGGTTGCGCGTGCGCGCGGATCGGTATATTTTTTGTAAGTCATTCAAGCACCTTCCTGAAAAAGTTTCAATTTGGAGTCTTATGCAACACTCGGCCTGAATAATCGTTGCACAACTCTGCGTTCAATTGTAGTATAATACTCTTGACAGTGAGTGTCAATAACGGCCGGTTGAACTCATTGAATTATTCTTTTTTGAAAAAAGATTTTTATGATACTCAAACCGATATCTACGTTCGTGTTGACAGTGATACTGTTGAAATTGTATACTAATGGCAAAGAAAGTTTTGCCGGCAGATTTGCGGCATTTTCGCGCCTGACTTCAAAAATCTTGAGAGTCACATTGCTGTCCACATTAAATGCGACGGGTGGATTACGAATGACTTTTGAATCGAAAGAGGTAGAGATATGAAAGACAAAGAACCGATTAAAACCATGAATAAAGCGTCTGCCGATATAATCGGAGAGAGTAGCGGTAAGCGAGACGGCGTTCAACCACAGTTCCGGTTTGGCCGGGTTTTCGGCGTGGCTGCCGGCGTGCTGCTGCTTGCTGCCTGTGTTGTCACCGTACTGTTCTTTTCATCGTGTATTAAACATGAACAATTACCGCCTGGTGATGCGAAGGAAAACGGAACGCTTGCTCGCGAGACAATACCTCCGGCTACCCCCGAATCAGCGATGACATTGGTGCTCCCGCCGGATGCGGATAACGCTGAATCGAACGAAAACTCTGCTGAAGTTCCGTTGACGCCGACAGCTGTGCCGACTGCGCTGCCTTCGACGTCCACAGTTGCACCGGGCGACGATCCGTCGACATCGTCGGTAGAACCGACTGAAATACCTACATTTTCGACAGGCGTGCCAACTGCGCTTCCCGCGACGCCCACGCCTACACCAACACCGGCTCCTACGCTTACACCCACACCGGAGTCCGCGCCTACACCTACACCTACTCCAACTTCAACTCCCACAACGGCTCCGACGTCTGCGCCTACGCCTAGCCCTTACCAGGGCAACGAAAGCCTGGATACGCTGGTCGACATCAACCGTGCCATGATGACCAACCAGTACAAGAACGGCGTATACATTCTTAGACAGAACACTGACCTGCAGGGATTAAAATCGAAATTAAAGCGCTTTGTTGCCCGCGTAAAAGCCGATGCAGAATTCAATCCGGACAGCGTTGACAGCAATCTTCTCTTTAAAGCAAATCGCCTTGAAGACACGGATTATTCAATTGATTACTGGTCGGTCGGGACAGATGAAGAGTTGGACAGCATTGCGTGCATATATCAGAACAATCTCGACCGCATTAAGGTTTTTCTGCTTGAAGTTGACGGCGAATTGTACCCCGTGAACGGCGACTGCCAGCTTAAGATTTGCGAGATCAAAAGGTGCGATTACGATTCGAACGGCGTCGATGATCTGGCGTTTACCGCTTTTAACGAAGAACGGAGCAGGATGTTTTTCGGGGTATTCGACAGAACAATGCACACGTTTCGGTTTATGACAGAGATTACAGACAACATGTCTGAAGTTATGCTGGGAAGCATAGGCAATAACGTATATCTCGCCAACCTTAAAACCCGTACTGCCGGCAGATTAGGCTATGACGGAAGCGGATTGACGCTCGGAGGCCTTACACCGGACGCGTTTGTGAAAAAAGTGTTTACGGACATGTTCGACGGTGCACCGGATTTGAACGATATGCCGGAACCGTCGGCAACGATAGCGCCGTACATGGATCCGGAAAGAGCCGAGTATCTGCTTAACAGGTACAATTTTGTTACTGTCTCGCAGACCGGTAAACCATGGAACTATACGCACATGTCGAAATCCCTGTACGCGTATACCGGCAGCGGCATGGTACTCAAGGAGTATATCTCCGGCAGGTCGGATGTGGAGTATACCGATTGGTTGGGGCGATTTATTTACGAATACGCGTCCGGTGAATCGACTTACGCGATTAGCGTGTCGCAAGATTTCAGCATAGATCTGATTGATGGCGGAGAGTTTCTCTCATTGGATGTTTATGACCTCTACGGTAACCTTCTACACTCGGAAATCACGCTCGACGCGTTGTATGCGCTCGCGCAAAGCGGCGGATTGCCGTTTACGGCTGATCCTGAGTCGGGAACTACATATCCATGCTTCGCGGTATTTGAGGTCAAGAAGTACGCCGCGTATTTTAGCGAAACGGGTGAGCGAGAATACGCTGTTATGTATTCGGTGATTCCGTTTGAACCGTAAACCACAGGCTGGTAAGACAATCGGCGCGAAGCGGCCTCGCGCACATATTCTGTGATGTTCACGCCAAATCGGAGACGGTGGGAACCTTACAAACGGCGTTGCGCAGGGAAACTGACCATTGTTTGAGTTTTTTCCAATAATTAGGTGAATTAAGGGTTTAAACGGAGGCGGTGTGCGTGGCTGAAATAATTGAAATATCTGACCTTGGCGATCCGCGGCTGGACGCGTTCGTCCGCCTTACCGGTCACCAGCTCCGCAACAAGCTTGAGCCGGAGGCGGGCGTTTTCATAGTTGAGAGCCCGATTGCCATAGAAGCCGCCGTCGACGCGGGGTGCGAGCCGCTGGCGCTGCTCACCGAGGAGAGGTACGTTCACGGAAAGACCGCGGGAATTATCGAGCGGGTCGGGAACGTTCCCGTGTACGCGGCGCCGCATGACGTTCTTGCGGGGCTGACCGGTTTTGAACTGACGAGGGGCGTGCTCTGCGCGATGAAAAGGCCTGCTGAGAGGGACTGGCGCGATCTTTGTAAAGGCGCGCGAAGAGTGGCGGTTCTTGAAAACATCGTCGATACAACCAACCTTGGAGCGATTTTCCGCTGCGCCGCGGGGCTCGGAATTGACGCGGTGCTTCTTTCGCCGGAGTGCTGCGACCCTCTCTGCAGGCGTGCGGTGCGCGTCAGTATGGGAACGGTTCTGATGGTGCCCTTCGCGCGAATCGGCTGTTTGAAAAGCGGACCGTTACCGGAAACAGAGATATGGCCCGGAGAGGCGCTCAAAGCTTTAAAGCGTGAAGGCTTCGTAACGGTGGCGATGGCCCTCAGGAACGACACCAAAAGCATCGACGACCCTTCGCTGAAAGAGGCGCAAAAGCTGGCGATTCTTCTCGGGAACGAGGGAAGAGGGCTTTCAGAGGGCGCCGTTCGTGAATGCGATTTTACCGTGCGGATTCCGATGTCGGCCGGTGTGGATTCACTCAACGTTGCGGCCGCTGCGGCAATCGCGTTTTTCTCATTCAGGGTTCCGGAATCAGAGCCTCGCGTATAGACGTTACGCGTTCGGTCATTGAATTTTAGTTAACTATAATGCAGCGGGCCGGCCTCTTTATTATCCGGGAGGCCGGCCCGCAATTTTATTCTTGCTTCAAGCAGTTATTCTTTAAACTTGATTTTATCCTCTTTTGACGATTCTTCGATGGCCTCGCGGACCGAGAAGCGGTTTGCCTTCCCGACCTTCCTCGAGTCGAACCAGCCTATGGTCTCGGAAACCGGCGTTACGTAGCAGAAGGTCTGCTCGTAGTTTTTCAGGTGGCGCTTGATGTGGGGGACCTGGAATTTGTTCACGATGAAGATAAGAATCGCCTTGCTCTGGCCGGAGTAGGTGCCGATGCCGTCGAGGCGGGTTGCGGTGTGGTGGGTCATTTTCGTCACGTCGGCAAGAACTTCTTCAGGGAATGGCGTAATGACCACGATTTGGGCGGCTTCACGCTCGTTTCTGAAAATTATGTCGGCCACCAGCGAGTCGGACAGGCAGTACATCACGCAGAGCGCCACCGGCTTGTAGTCAAGCTGCATCACGCCGTCCACGACCTCGGAGTAGACGAAAAGCGAGGCGACCGCGACGGCAGCGTTGATAATGAAGCTGATCCAGAAGAAATTGAACTCGGGCTTCTTCTCGGAGAGAATTTTAGAAATAATGTCGGTGCCGCACTGGGAGCCGTTGAGTTCGAAGGCAATAACGGTCGCAAAACCCGAAAGCACGCCGGCAATCAGTACCGGCAGAACCGTATCCTGGCCGTTGGCGTCGTACTGGAGCCACACCGGGTCGATTTTCTGCATCACCAGGTAGGTTACGGAATAGGCAAGCGCGAACAGATAGGACTTTATCGCGAACTGCTTGAAGCCGATAAAGAACGCGACCAGGCAAAGCGGTATGTTGACCGCCAGGTTCAGCCAGCCGATCGAAATTCCCAGCTTGTACTGGATCATGACGCAGATGCCGGTGATTCCCGACGGCGCGAAGTCGTTCGGGACTATTAAAATGTACGTTGTGGCGGCCACCATAGCGCCGGTCAGAATTATTATCAGGTATCTGCAGACGGCGCCGAGAACTTTTTTCATTTAAGTTAAACACTCCTTTCGGAAATCCGGTGGAATTATATCACAAAGGGGCGGCGCGCGCAACTTCGCGAATGCTAAAATGCGGGTTTGTGTTGCTTTGAGAGAGCAGGTTCGGTATAATGTCTTTGTCAACAATCACGCGGCGTTTTTTTCCGGAAATATCGGAAAATAGTGAAAAATTGCGGAAAACGGTGGGAAAATGGAAAATAACGGAAAGATTAATCTGACGCCGGGAACAATTCTCGGCCCTCTGCCGGCGGCGCTGGTCAGCTGCGGCACTTTTGAAAAGCCCAACATAATTACGGTCGCGTGGACCGGAATCGTGAACTCGAAACCGCCGATGTGCTACATTTCCGTGCGGCCGGAGAGGTTTTCGCACGGCCTTATTTCCGAACGGAGAGAGTTCGTGATCAATATTCCGACAGTCTCGATGGCGAAAAGGGTGGACCTGTGCGGAATGAAGAGCGGCAGGAACGGGGACAAGTTCAAGATCTGCGGCTTCACGAAAACAAAGGCGGGCAGCCTTGACGACTGCCCGGTGATAGCGGATTGTCCGGTCAACATCGAGTGCAGGGTGAAAGAGATCACAAAGCTCGGTTCGCACGACATGTTTCTCGCTGAGATAACCGGCCTTACCGTGGATTCATCGCTTGTTGACGAGAGCGGGAAGCTCGACCTTTCGAAGGCGGGAATTGTCGGCTACCTTCACGGGGAATACGTTCCCCTCGGAAAAAAGCGGGGCAGCTTCGGGTTTTCGGTGAGGAAGAAAAACAAATAAAAGGAAGGCGGCGCGTCATAAGCTTTATAAAGACGCGCCGCCGCTTATTTATATGCGTTTGATCCAGCACCTGTATTCCGTGTCAGGAGAGAAGCTTCTGCCGGCGGCGAAGTAGGGCACAAATGTCGCCGCAGGACATTTCAGCATGAAGGGCGTTCCGGCTGATAAATCCGGGTAAACAGGCGACAGTTCCTTTACGATTTCGGGGGAGAGCGGCGAATCGAATGCAAAGTCGTATTTTTTATCCCTCGCGAGCACCAGCGGGCCGTAGGTGAAGAGTATCTTTCCCGCGGCTTCGGGGTTTACTGATTTTGGCGAAGGAACGCACGCCGGCTCGAATTCTAATTCAAGAGTAATTGTTTCACCGTTTTCGAACGGCCCCTCGACGACCGCGTAGCCGGGCTCAGCGGAATATTCGCGGGAGAGCGTGAACGACTCGCAAAAGCCGGGAATCCTGAACCCAAGGGCTTCAATCGAGCCCTTTTCGTGTATTTTCAGTCTGATCACGCCGTCCTCGGGGTAGCGGGTGTCGATCTCAATCAGTCCGCCGCATATTCCCGCCTTGAGCGGCGCGTACAGATTAACGTAGGCTTTTTTGCCTGACCGGTCGGTAACGGCAGCGAGCATCGGCAGGATCGCAAGACCCATCGGACCGTTCGCGGTGCAGCAGGAGAGCGGGAATCCGCCCACGTCATAAACGAAATTCTGCTTGCCGCTTCTGTAGCCGTTGAAGACAGAAAAGTACTCGAAGCTCGAGCCGTCTTCGTGAGAGGCGCCAAGAAGCGCGTTGTACATTGAGACCTCGAGGCGGTCGATCGCTGTGGAATCTAGGGTCACGCGGTAGTACTGCAGAAGGAGCTTCATATACGTCACCGTGACGCAGGTCTCCATCGTAAGGCCGACGTCGGGATTTGCCTGCTCGGAGCGGCAGAAATTCCACTGTTCTCCGGTTCCGGGGCCGAGATTGAAGGGCTTGTCGGCGCCGCCCGAGCCCAGAAGATTGATCTCTTCTTCCTCTATTTTTAGGAGAAAAACGCGCGCCGTCCCGAGCGCCTTTTCGTCGCCTGTCACTCTGTAGTATTCGATAAGGCCCTCGAAGCAGCTCATCATTTCATACGCCTTCGCGATGCTCTCTTCCGGCTTCCCGTTGTTCCCGATCATCGCGGGGCTTTTGCCGGACGCGATTCCTTCGAAGAGGTTTTCACGCGCGCAGGCGCCGGACCCGATTATGTGGCGGGCGAGGTCGAGAAGGGCGGGGTCGTTCGTGAGGCCGTAGATCTTCATGACCGGTTCAAGAATGGAAGAGGATTCGATGCCGCAGAAGGCCCAGCCGGTTTTGGTAATAGGAGTTTTGCCGTCCTTTTCGTCGCCAATCTGGGAAGCGGTGTATTTCGCGAGACCGAGCATTGCGTCGACGACGTCGTTTTCCGATTTTAGGGTGGGGCCGAACCGCTCGAAGTACTCCCAGAGGCCGAGCAGAACGTATTTCCGTTCCCAGAGGTCGGAGCCGTTGGAACCGTTGGGCTGGTTTTCCCGCGGGACGGTACTTATGCAGCCGTCCGGGTCGCGGCACTCGAGAATCGCTTCGACCATTTCGTCGCATTTCCGCCTCAGCCGCACGCTTCCGGTGTACGCGCAGACGTTCACGCACGCCCTTAAAAGCTTCCCGAAGAACTCGCCGGCAGCGAACGGGTCGGTCCTGTCGCGGAAATAGGACGTGACGGCTTCTGTAGACACCCTGAGAAAAAGACCCTCCTCGAGCGCCCGCATCCTGTCGTCAATGATCCCGCTGAAAGAAACCTTCGACGGCTCGGAAAGCCTGACAAGATCGCGGCTGTAACTCATTTTCGAAAACGTTCTATTGTCCATCGCATGCCTCCAAAAGATGCAGGAATATCTTTGTGAGGTTATTATATCACACCTGAGGGCTGTGGGAAAGAATTGAATCGCGCGCCGGTGAGTGATATAATATGGATACATTGAAAAGACGTGTTCCTTTAAACTTGCGCCAACGAGGCAAATAATAACGCGGGACACGCGAAAACAATAAGGAGACGTAAATCCATGTCCGACCAATCTTTTATCTCGAGAACAAGCGGCCTTAAAGGGAAAGACTATTTCGGCTACGCGCTTGTCGACGCCGCGGGCTGTCTGGTTTTCAGCCTTGTCACGACGCTTCTGCAGAAATTCTATACCGATATTTTCCACCTGAGCCCGCTCTTCATTATGCTGATGTTCATCGCGGCGCGCGTCTGGGACGCGATCAACGACCCGATAATGGGACGCATTTGCGACACCGTAAAGCCGGCGAAATCGGGCCGCTACAAGCAGTGGTTTCTTTATGTCGCGTTCCCGCTGGCGGTCTCGGCGGTGCTTCTCTTCGTGAAATGGCCGGGAATAGGCGAGGACGGCAAGGCGGCGCTTACCTGCGTTTACGCGACTGTAACTTACATTTTGTTCGGAATGATCTACACGGTGCTGCAGATTCCTTACGGCTCGCTTGCGTCCGTTGTGACCACCGACGACCACGAGAGGAACAAGCTGTCCGTCTACCGTTCGATTGGCGCCGCACTGGGTTCGATTCCGGTGCTGCTGATCGCCAGCTTCGCGTACGCGGACAGAATTGACGAGGCGGGGAACAAGGTCATCGGCGAGAACGGGAAGGTCATTACCGACATGCAGTACAAGCCGGTTCTCATCGGAGTCATCGCGATGGCGGTCTGCTCCGCTCTGATGCTCGTGCTGGCGTTCGCACTCAACAAGGAGCGGGTCAAGACGAAGCCTCAGCCAAAGGAGAAGGGCGCAGCGAAGAAGGCCATCGGAATTCTTTTCAAGAACAAAGCTTTCATCACCGTCAGCCTGGTGGCGATGCTCCTGCTTGCGGGGCAGATGTTCACGCAGAGCTTCTACACGTACCTTTTCGACGACTACTTCCACGCGAACTGGATGAACCTGGCGTCGCAGGCCTGCACCTACTCGCCGATGATCATAATGATGTTTATACTGCCGAAGGCGGCAAGGAAGATCGGAAAGAAGGAAGTTTGCGCGGTGGGAACTGCCGCAACCGCAGCCGCGAATCTGATTTTGTTCTTCCTGAGGGGCGTTGATCCGTCGATTCTTATGTGGATATTCCTGCTGCTGTGCTTCGTCAGCGGGTGCGGACTCACAACGGTCGTTATGCAGCTCTGGGCGATGGCCACCGACGCGATTGACGACATCGAAGTCAGCACGGGCAGCCGCGACGACGGAACCGCCTACTCGTTCTTCAACTTTTTCCGCAAGCTGGGCCAGGTGCTGGCGGCGGTTTGCGTGAACGGCGCGCTCCTCGGAATGCACTACAACTACGCGAAGGGCGCTGTCCAGACTCTCGAGAATTTGAAGAAAATGTACGACATGGCGACGGTCATTCCCGCGGTGCTGTTCGGGCTGATGGCGCTCATTTTGTTCGTGTGGTACCCGCTGTCAAGAAACAAGGTAGCCGAGCTGCAGACCGCGAAAGAGGCGAAGCTGAAAGAAGCTTACGAGAGCAACACGATCGACATCTGAGCATTTGCTTTTACTGAGAATTATCGCTAAAAATAGGGGGAAAACATGTCACATCAACTTCCCGATCCGTTTATCTGGAACAACGAGCAATGGACCCTTGTAGGAGCTGAAGATATTTATTCACTGTTTGACCCTGAAAAATTCGGGTTGTCTCCGACCTCGCCGGGCACCAACTGCCGGAAGGGCTTCGTATTTCAGCTCAGGGTCGTCGATAACGAACTGATTCTCGACTGGCTGATGGTTTACTGCGGGAACAATGAATATCCGCCGATCAACGGCGTTACCGCGGAGCCGTGCGACTTTATGGGAATGCTGGCGTATAAAGATATCAATTTGAAACCGGATTACAGCGGCGTTATTCTGATCGGGCAGGAACTTATGCCGGAATTCATGCGCAGCGCTTTTACCGGTCCGTATTCCTACGACAGAACGTTTGAACTGAAATTCGAGAACGGCAAATTTGTCGAAAGCAAGGACACGTCGGGTTCGTACAGCAGGTTTTAATTTGATTGTTCTTTAGATATGATAATGCCCCGGAGTGGTTTGAAACCGGTCCGGGGCATTGTAGTTATATAGGACGCGTTTGTGGTTTACGCCTTCGGGTCGCCTTTTTTCAGCATGTTGCCGAGAAGCTTTAGGTAGTGCGCGCGGCCTTCAGCGGTTTTCTCCGGCGCGAACCGCATAGCCTTCGCGAACGTGAAGGGGCGGGCGGGGGTCCACTCAGGAAGGCCTTCGCCGTTGGGGTCGCCGGTCTTCGCGTAATTCGCGACGTAAGATGAAAGCTGGTCAGACGCCTCGCGGTCGCGTTCACCGTAGGGGCGCCAGCTGTCTTCAAGTGTGCCGAACATATACCTTATGTCGCAGGAGTGGAACGCGCCGTTTTCGTCACCGGGTGCGTCTATGTCGAAGAAGTAGATGTAGCCGCCGTTTTTCTTGCCGAATTTGTTCCCGATGTACTCCATAACCGGCGCGTACATGTCGGTGTTGGTGTAGCCGATCATGTAGCCTACTTTTAGAGGATTTTTGATGAGCTTGTCGACAGGCGCTTCGATCAGGTATCCGTCAATGACCGGCATCGTGTTGTAGATGTTGTCGTTTCGAGTCGCTTTAAGGGCTTCAAGGGCTGCGAAAAGCTTCTCAAGAGGAAGGGTTTTCAGTTCTTCAAGATCCTTGCAGCCTGCGGTTTCCTTAAACTCTTTCCAGTAAGGTCTTGTTGAGTCGGCGGGTCGGGGAAGCGCGAACCTCGGGAACATGCCGCCGCCGGACATCATAATGACCCGCTTGAACAGGCCTTCGCTCTTCCCGCTGAGGCACAGGTACTGGATGGAGATTGCGCCGGCGCTCTGACCGCAGAGCGTGATGTTGTGCGGGTCGCCGCCGAAGAGGTTAATGTAATTTCTGACCCATTGGATGGCCTTAAACTGGTCGTCGAGACCGAAATTCCCGTCACGGCCGTACTTTTCCTGAACGGATTCGTCGGTGAGATAGCCGAGCACGCCAACGCGGTACTGCGCGAACACGGTAATGATTCCTTTTTCCGCCAACTGCGAGCCGTCGAAGCCGCCTTCCGAGCAAGCCCCGGAGTCGAAGCCGCCGCCGTGGAAGAAGATCATTACGGGGCAGTTTAAGGCCTCGAGCGGCGCGTATATGTCGAGAATGAGGCAGTCTTCGTCGTACGTGAATTCGACCCCTTCACGAAACTCCTTATAGTAGAAAAGGCGGTGCGGGTTGTCGAGGTGTGCGTTGTAGGCGCGGTACTGGGGGCAGGCGGGGCCGTGCTTCGTTGCGTCAAAGGTTTCCGTGCCGTCATACTCGCAAAGCTTCGCGTACTCGAAGCGCTCCGCGGTGGCGAAGCGTATTCCCAGATACTTGGCGCACCTTTCTGTCTTAATACCCGTGAAGCAGGCGGTTTTAACGTTATCCATATTGATTCAACCTTTCGAGTGTACGTAAATTCGCGGCGTTGTTCCCGAAAACTAAGGAAAGCGCCCCGCTGAGTTTTAGCTGCTCATATTATAAACGGAAACGTTCCCGAAGTCAAAGCTTGTTTAAAATATGGATGCGATGGCGCGAAGCCGGAAAAAACGGTTTGAAATCGGCCGGAAAAGTGTTAAAATATATATTCAAGCGTTTCTTTACCAAAACGCCTCACCGGGGGCAATTAACGCGCCCTCTTATTACATTTCTGAAAGGAAATCTCAAAAATGAAACACATTGACGTTAAAGACATTTTTAGCGATCCGTTTTATATCGGCAAAACCGTCACCGTTTGCGGCTGGGTCCGCACCTCGCGCGACTCCAAAAATATTTCGTTCCTTGAAATAAACGACGGAACCACATTCAAGCATCTCCAGATCGTTATCGAGAAGGAGAAGGTGTCGGATTTCGACCGCGCCATGAAGCTCGGAGCGTCCGTCAAAGTGAACGGCGTCTGCGTCGAGAGCGAGAAGAACGGCGTCGAGATCAACGCGATTTCCGTTGAAGTTCTCGGCGACTGCCCGCCCGAATACCCGCTCCAGAAGAAGCGCCACTCGCTCGAATTCCTGAGGACGATGCCGCACCTGAGAGTCAGAACGAACACCTTCAACGCGGTCTTCCGTGTCAGGTCGGTGCTCGCAGCTGCGATTCACGAATACCTCCAGAGCAAGGGCTTCGTTTACGTCAACACCCCGATCATCACGGGCAGCGACGCGGAGGGCGCCGGAGAGGTTTTCCGAGTCACCACCCACGACTTCTCGCCTGAGATCAAGACCAGGGAAGAGTATTACGAGAGCGACTTCTTCGGCAAAAAAGCGGGCCTTTCGGTTTCGGGTCAGCTCGAGGGCGAAGTGGCGGCGATGGCTTTCGGCAGGATCTACACGTTCGGGCCGAGCTTCAGGGCGGAGAACAGCAACACTCCGAGGCACCTGGCCGAGTTCTGGCACGTTGAGCCCGAGGTGGCGTTCGCGGAGCTTCCCGACATTATCGAGATCGCCGAGAACATGATCAAGGCGATTATTTCCCGCGTTTTGGAAAGATGTCCGGACGAGATCGCGTTCTTCGAGAAGCACTTTGAGGAAGGTCTCGAAGCGAAGCTGCGCAACATCATTTCCCACGATTTCGCGGTGGTCGACTACACCGAAGCGATCGAGCTTCTGAAGAAGGCGGACAGAGAGTTCAACTACCCCTGCGACTGGGGCTGCGACCTGCAGACCGAGCACGAGCGCTACATCACCGAAGAGGTCTTCAAGAAGCCGGTCTTCGTCATCAACTACCCGAAGGACATCAAGGCGTTCTACATGAAGCAGAATCCCGACGGAAAGACCGTTGCGGCGACCGATCTGCTGGTTCCCGGTGTCGGCGAGATCATCGGCTGCAGCGAGAGAGAAGCGGATCTCGACAAACTGCTTGAGGCGATGAACGCGCGCGGCATGAATCTCGAGGACTACAGCGACTACATCGACCTGAGAAGGTTCGGAAGCGTGCCGCACAGCGGATTCGGTCTCGGCTTCGAGAGGATTCTGATGTACGTGACGGGAATCTCGAACATCCGCGACGTGACGCTCTTCCCGCGCACCGTCGGTTCGATCAGATAATTTATTTGCCTTTATTTAGGCAAATACAGCTTTTGACTTGCTTTGTTTGACTGCTTTCGGGAGGTGTTCCGGTGCTGACGTGGAGTGAATTCGAGACGTTCGCGGCTTCGTGCAGAAGCTGCAGACTGTGTGAAAAAAGGAACAGCGTTGTCATCGGGAGAGGCAGCCGCGAGACCGGCAGGATACTCTTCGTGGGCGAGGGACCGGGAGAGCACGAAGACCGCGAGGGACTTCCGTTCGTCGGCCAGGCGGGAAGGCTTTTCGACTTCGCGCTTGAGGCGCTGGAGTTTCCTGAAGAGGCGTATTATATTGCCAACGTCGTGAAGTGCCGTCCGCCCCAGAACAGAGACCCGGCGCCGGATGAGATAGAGGCTTGCCTGAAGCTTTTGAGACAGCAGTTCCTGCTGCTCAGACCGACGATAGTCGTCGCGCTGGGATCCGTTGCAGCCAAGGCGCTGATTTCGCCTGACGCACAGATCTCGAAGGTCCGCGGGCAGTGGTTCAACAAGGGTGGAACGATGTTCACCGCGACTTACCACCCGGCGGCACTGCTCAGGAACGACGCGCTCAAGTTCGATTTCTACCGCGATCTCAAGGAGGTCAAAAAGCGGTTTTTCGGGCCGGACGTTCCGCAGTAGTTCCTGATAAATGTAACATCAAAAAACACCTCTCTTACCGGGCGGCTTTAATGGCTGCGAGGCGGGGGAGGTGTTTTTCGCTATTAAAGATACTTTAGACTTACTTCTTTTTCCTGAAAATTACCGGCGTAACCGCCGCAATCAAAACAAGTGAAACGCAGCCGGTCATCACGCTGCCGCAGCCTTTCTTTTGCGGCTTACCGGGCTCTGCCGTCGGCTCATCTGCAGGAGGTTCGGTGGGGTCGGGCTCGGGCGTCGGCGTGGGCTCGGGAGTCGCAGGCGCTTCGGTGGGCTTTATTGCCTCGCCGTAAACCTCCAGCTCGCTGAACTCGGAGAGGTAGGAACCTGTGTTGTCTCTCTTGTCGCTGTGCTCGGTTATCGCGATCCTGACGTAGCGGCCTCTTACAGGTTCGAACGTGTAGATTTGGTCGTCGGCGGCTGTGAGCGCAAGTCCGGTGACTTCCTTCACGGTTGTGTAGTTACTGCCGTCCTCGGAGATGTCGATCGTGAACGAAGAGGGCATCTTCTCGCCGTTGTTGTAGAGACAGGGCTTGATAACGACCGTGTCGAGCAGGTAGACCATCAGAAGGTCGACTTCGATATCGACGGGCTCGTCGCGCGGAATGTTTGAGAACGGATCAATCGACCAGCCGGCGTGCTGATCGACCTCGAGGGGAACGTGAACGCCGTCGGTGAGGTACACCGTCGAGAAATACTGGTTGTTCTCGAACGAGTTTGTGGCGGTGACTTCGCACTCGAGCGCCAGATTCTCGCGTCCTTCCAAAGAGGGAACCGCGGCGGGATCTTCCTCCGCAAAACTTACCGCGCACACCGCGGAAATCATTACCGCGATCGCAATTACCGCAAAAATCAACTTTTTCACTTTATTTAGATCCTTTCACGAAGAACAGGTTTGTTTAACCAGCCGGATTATCTCAATCCTTTGTCGTAGGGGATTCCTTCCGCTTTCGGCGCTCTCGAACGCTTCGAAGTGAACGCGAGAACGACTAGCACGGCGACGTAGGGAATCAGATTGTAGAAATACATCGGGAGGTTCAAATCCTTCAGGAAGTAGACCTCTTTTCCGCCGATGTTGACGGAGAGCTGCGTGTAGATGACGCCGAGGCACTTCAGGAAGCCGAAGAGAAGGGAGCCGAGTGCGATTCCGAGGGGCTTCCAGTTTCCGAAGATCATGATCGCAAGAGCGAGGAAGCCCATTCCCGCGACGGCGCCTGTGGCTGTTCCGTTGGCGACGGTGGCGATGTAGATGTACCCGCCGAGACCCGCCAAAGCGCCCGAAACGGTGGTTCCGAGGTAGCGCATTTTATTCACGTCGATGCCGACACTCGCCGCCGCCTGTGGGTGTTCGCCGCACGCGCGGAGCCTGAGGCCGGTCTTGGTGGTGTAAATCAAAACCGACAAAAGAATGAACAGACCGATGGCGATGAACGTCGAAATGTACGCCTTGTCGAAAAAGACTCTCGCGGCCGCGGGCAGGTCGTCGTTCAAAATAACGAAGCCGAAGTCCTTCATGTTGCCCTGGCTGTCGGGAGCGCGCTGCATTTCCAGCATGTCCAGCGAGAAGAAGACCTTGATCGTGAAGAGCGCGATGGCGGGAGCGAGCATGTTGAGCGCCGTGCCGCCGATGGTCTGGTCGGCTTTCAGCTTGATCGCCGAGAAGGAGAGGAGCAGCGAAAAGACTGCGCCGGAGATTGCGGCGACCGTCATCGCAAGAATAAACGTCAGCTGGTTGTGGTCGACAAAGAAGGGCGTCTTCCTTAAAAGCAGTGCCGCCAGCGCGCCGACGAAAGCGCCGAAAATCATTATACCGTCGAGCGCGATGTTGATGATACCGGACCGCTCGGAGTACATTCCCGCGAGGGCGACGATCAGAAGCGGTATCGCGAAAATCAGTGTTTTCTGAAGCATGAAGATCATTCGTGATCGCCTCCTTCCTTTTCTTCGGGAACGCCCGGCCCGGCGTCAGGTTTTACTGTTTCTTCAACCGGTTCTTTATTCATAGCCTTGACCGGGGTTTTCGCCGCCGCCTTTGCGAGACGCTTCTCAAGAAGGTCTTTTATAAGCTTCGAGAAGCCCGCGAAGTAAATGATGACCGCGACTATGAGCGGCGAGACGTATTCGTTGAACGAGGTCTGAGCGGCCAGGTTGGAGCCGCCGACGCCGATGTATTTCAGGAATATCGCGGAAAATATGACGCCTATCGGGTTGCTGCTCGCCAGGAGCGCCGCGGGAATGCCGTTGAAGCCCTCGGCCGGAAGCGTCAGGTAGGTGTCCCATTTGAAGTCCTGGGAGCCGTTCAGGCACCAGAGCGCCGCACCGCCCGCAGCCAGAGCGCCGGCAATCGCCATCGCGAGAACGATGTTCCGCTTTTCGTTCATTCCCGCATATTTGGAGGCGTACTTGTTGAAGCCGCACGCTTTCAGCTCGTAGCCGAACGTGGTCTTGTTGATCATTACGTAGAGGATGATCGCGATAATCGAGGCGATGAAGATACTGATGTCGAAGTACGAATTCCCGAAGACCTTGTCAAGCCCGAACGTAGCGGTTGCGACGCCGTTGTAGGAGGTCTTTTTTATAAAGTTGACCTTGGTCTCTTCGATGTTGATAAAGCGGTCGCCGGTGGATTTGAACACCCAAGAAACCACGTTTGCGGCGATCCAGTTCGTCATGATGCAGACGATGACCTCGTTCACGTTGAAGACCGCCTTGAAGAAACCGGGAATCGCGCCCCAGATCGTACCGAGCACGACGCCTGTCAGGAATGCGAGAATCCAGATGATGAACGTGGGGACGGCCGACTGCGGGATCGACAGCGCCACAAGAAGGGCACCCATCGCGCCCATAAGATACTGACCCGGCGCGCCGATGTTGAATAGGCCTGTTTTGAAGGCCAGCGAGACCGAGAGGCCGGTCATGATGAGCGGCGCGGACTGGAAGAGCATGTTGCCGAGCTGGAACAGAATGTCCTTGCCGCTGCCGCCGGAGAAGGGACCGCCGAGCACTACCGCGATACCCGTGAACGCCTCGCCGACGGAAACGTTTTCGGCGAATAACGAGAGCAGCAGAAGCACGATGAATCCGACCAAAATGCCGCCGAGAATGCAGATGACGGACGCAATTACCGAGCGCACGCCTTCTTTCCTCAAAAACAATCTAAACTTGCCGCCTTTTACAGTAGCCGTTTCGCCGCCGGTGTTTTTGATGTCTTTCATTCCTTGCCGCCTCCTTCCTGTACGGATTCAGGGATGTTTTCATGTTCCTGCTTTCGGGCGCCGGCCATGTAAAGGCCGAGCTCCTGAACCGTCGTTGTTTCGGGTTTGAACTCTCCCGCGATCTCGCCTTCGTACATGACCAGGATCCGGTCGGAGAGGTTCATGACCTCGTCAAGTTCGAGAGAAACAAGCAACACCGCTGAGCCGCGGTCGCGGGAGGCGACGATCTGTTCGTGAACGAATTCGATCGCTCCGACGTCGAGACCGCGGGTGGGCTGCACCGCCACGAGCAGCTTGTGGTTTTTGTCAAGCTCGCGGGCGATGATGGCTTTCTGCTGGTTGCCGCCCGACATGCTTCGCGCCTGAGTTACCGGCCCCTGACCTGAGCGGACGTCGTAGCCTTCAATGAGCTTTTCCGCGTAGTCGCGCACCGCTCCGAACTTGATGAAGCCGTGACTCTGGAAGCCGTCCTCGAAGTACCGCTCCAGAACGAAATTCTGCTCGAGAGAGTAGTCCAGCACAAGTCCGTGCTTGTGCCTGTCCTCGGGAATGTGGCTGAACCCGCTCACGATCTTGGAGCGGATGCTTTTGTGCGTGAAGTCCTCGCCGCAGTAAACAATTTTCGAGCCGGATTCGGGCTTTTCGAGACCGGTGATCGCGTTCACGAGCTCGGTCTGGCCGTTGCCGTCGATTCCCGCGATACAGACGATTTCGCCTTCGCGAACGCTGAACGACACGTCGCTGACCGCGTTCTTTTTGTGAACCTTGCTCTTGACCGTGAGGTGTTCGACGCGGAGCACTTCGGCACCCGGGTTTGCCGGCGCTTTGTCGACCGCGAATTTGACGTTGCGGCCCACCATCATCTCGGAGAGTTCCTCCTTGGTGGTTTCGGAGATGTTGACAGTGCCGACGTATTTCCCCTTGCGGAGAACGGTACACCTGTCGGCGACCTCCATTATTTCGTTGAGTTTGTGGGATATGAAGAGAATGGACTTGCCTTCGCGGGCGAGTCCTTTCATTATTTGCATGAGTTCGGTGATTTCCTGAGGAGTCAGAACGGCGGTCGGCTCGTCGAAAATCAGTATCTCGTTGTCGCGGTAGAGCATCTTCAAGATCTCGGTGCGTTGCTGCATGCCGACGGTGATGTCCTCGACCTTCGCGTCAGGGTCCACGTTGAGACCGTAGTTTTTGGAGAGCTCGAGCACCTTCTTGCGCGCCTCTTTTTTGCGCAGGAAGCCGAGGGTGTTGGGCTCGATGCCGAGAATGATATTGTCGAGTACGGTAAAAACGTCCACGAGCTTGAAGTGCTGGTGGACCATGCCGATCCCGAGAGCGTTGGCGTCGTTGGGGTCGTTAATCACGACTTTTTCGCCGTTCTTGAAAATCTCGCCTTCCTCGGGCTGGTAGAGACCGAAAAGAACCGACATCAGCGTGGATTTACCCGCGCCGTTCTCTCCGAGCAGGGCGTGAATTTCTCCGCGCCTCAGCCCGAGATTGATGTCGTCGTTGGCGACTATTCCCGGAAATCTTTTGGTTATGTGCCGCATTTCGATCACGTAGGGAGTTGCGGCGCTGTTTTCGTTTTCGTTCATAGTTTGTAAAGTGAAATTCTTGCGTAAAGAGCATTTAATCAGTGTTTACAAAAAAGGGGACGGAATAATCCGCCCCCTCTTTTCAGGTGAATAAATTACTTCTCAATGGTCAGAGTGACTTTGGTCAGGCCTGCCGTCAGGTCTTCCGGAACGTCGGCAACAGGAACGATCTCGCCGTTCTTGATCTTCTCGAAGAGCGCCTTGTACTGGTCGACCGTGAAGTTGGTCATGCGCCAGGTTTCGGTGGGAAGACCGGTGGAGTCTTCAGCCGCGCCGAGGTTCTGAGCCTTGTCAGCGAGTTCAGCGTCCCACTTGCCGTCGAAGAACTGTCCGAGGACTCTCTCAACAGAAGCGGAGAGGCCCTTAACGGCGGAGGTGATGACTTTCTCGGATTCACCGGACTGGTCAACGTCAACGCCGATGATCTTCGCGTTCGGGTACTCGCCGGCAGCGGATTTGACAGACTGGAACATTGAGCCGCCGCATGCGAACACCACTTCGGTGCCGTTTGCGTACCAGCCGGCGATCTGGGTCTGGAGCTCCGTGGAAGCGGAGAAGGTCTCGCCGTACTTGAAGCTGTAGAGCATCGAAACGTCAACGCCTTTTTCCTTGGCGGCCGCTTCAGCGCCCTGAATGAAGCCGTAGCCGAAACGGCAGACAGCCGGGTTGGATCCGCCACCGCCGCCCGTGAAGCCGAGCTTCGTGTAGCCTTCCATAACCGCGGCGTATCCCGCGAGGTATCCGGATTCCTGCTCCTTGTAAACAATGGCGGTAACGTTGCTGAGGCCGAGAGCCCATCCGTCAACGAATACGAACTTGACGTCGGGGTTTTCGGTAGCGACAGTCGTCATAGCTTTAGCCTGAAGGAAACCGGGGGCGACGATGATCTTAGCGCCGTTGTTGATGGCCTGCTTCATGGCGTCGATGCGGTCGTTGTCGGACGCGTCGGAGCCGTTGGCCGGCTGATAATACTTGTAAGCAATGTTGTGCTTCTCGGCGTAAGCCTTCGCGCCCTCATAGGTGCCCTGGTTGAAGCCCTTGTCCATCAGCATGCCGACGTCGGTAACGATGGCGATATCATAGGTCTTCTTGGCGCAGCCCGTGAATGCGGCAACGGTGCCCAGAACGATTGCAACACAAAGTAAAACAGATAATATTTTTCTCATTTCATCCTCCTTGGGGAAAAATTGTTCACCTTGCGACAAGTATATCACAGCGGGAATGCGTTTGCAAGAAAAAAGCGGAGATTTTTGGGCGCAAAAAGATTGTAATGCGCGTTAAAAATGAGAGCCGGTGCGCGGGCGGGAACGTTCGTGAAAATGCCCGGATACGCTTCTGAAACTTCCCGGTTCCGAGCGCGTTCTTCTTGCAAAAACATAGGATCGGTGGTAGAATAATCTTAACGACAATAAAGCCGGAACGCGCCTTGCTTTACTTCATAAAAAGCACACAGTAAAGGTGTTTCAGGCGTTGCGCCGGCTGCGCGCAAACCGCAGACAAGCAGATAATCACAAGGAGAAACTGAAAGAATATGAGAACGTCAGGAGTTTTGATGCACATTTCTTCGCTTCCGTCCCGCTACGGAATAGGAACCCTCGGCACCGCCGCGTACGGCTTCGCCGACTTCCTGGAGAGGGCGGGGCAGTCTTACTGGCAGATACTTCCTCTGGGGCCGACCGGTTACGGAGACTCGCCTTATTCGTCTTCGTCGACCTTTGCGGGCAACCCCTATTTTATCGACATCGAGTTCCTGATCAGGGACGGTCTGGTCGACCCGGACCTTGCCGAGTGCCTCGACTTCGGGAGCGACATCACGAAGGTGGACTACGGCCTCCTTTATTTAAACAGGAAGACCGTTCTCAAGCAGGCGGTCGCGAACCTTTTCGCGAAGCGGGGCAGGGATTTCGCGGAGCTGAAGGCGTTCAAGGATGAAAATTCCGCGTGGCTGCCGGCGTTCGCGCTCTTTTCCGCTCTGAAAGACATGTTCGGCGGCGTCTCGTGGCAGGAATGGCCGGACGAGTACAGGCGCTACGGATCGGAGGCGGTTGAAAGAGCGAAACGCGAGCTTGCGGAGGAGATCGACTACCATATCGCGGTGCAGTATTTGTTCTACGCGCAGTGGTATCCGCTGAAGGCCTACGCGAATTCGAAGGGAATTAAAATCATCGGCGACGTGCCGATCTACGTGGCGCTGGACTCCGCTGACGTCTGGGCGAACCCGGAGGATTTTTACCTTGACGCGGACCTTAAGCCGGTTGCTGTGGCGGGCTGCCCTCCGGACGCTTTCAGCGACGACGGCCAGCTCTGGGGAAATCCGCTTTACCGCTGGGACAAGCTGAAAAACGACGGCTACGAGTGGTGGTTGAGAAGGATCGCGTTCGCGACAAAGGTGTGCGACGTCGTCAGGATCGACCATTTCCGCGGGTTCGAGTCGTACTGGTCAATTCCCTACGGCGACGCGACCGCGAAGGGTGGGAAGTGGGTCAAAGGCCCGGACTACGATATTTTCCGCGTGATCTCCGAAAAACTGGGAAGGCTGCCGATAATCGCGGAGGACTTGGGGGTGCTTACGCCGCCGGTTTACAAGCTTCTTGAGCGCGTGGGCTACCCGGGAATGAAGGTGCTCGAGTTCGCGTTCACGCCGGACGCCGACGAGGAGAACGAGTACCTGCCTCACAACATCACTAAAAACTCGGTCGCCTACATAGGAACGCATGACAACGAGACCGCCGTCGGCTGGCTGATGAGTCAGGAGCCGGAGGTGTACAAGTACGCCACCGAATACATGAATCTCAGCTACGAGGAAGGTCTCAGCTGGGGCTTTATAAGGACGCTTCTCGCTTCGCCGGCCGACACCGCGATCGTCCAGATGCAGGACCTCATCGTGCTCGGGAACGAGGGCAGAATGAACACGCCTTCGACTCTCGGCGGCAACTGGACATGGCGTATCAGGCCGGAGTGCATCAACGACTGGTTGGCGGGCCTTCTTTACGCAAAGACCGCCACATATAAAAGGCTGAGCGAGGGCTGCCTCAAGAAGATCACCGCAGAAAAGGAAGCGCTGAAAGCCGATAAGGCGAAAATGGCGGCGCTACTTGCGGCGGAGAAGAAAAAAGCAACTGAAGCAACCGATTGACATTACCGGAACCACAGGAGAAAACCGATGCCCGGAAACATTTTCGCGGTGAACATAATCCACCGCATAGATCTGACACCCGGGTACTCGTTGAAGGCGCTCGGAAAAAAGCAGCGTTGATTTCCTGTTCTCGCGGCAGAATTCATTTACGGACGGCATTGCCCCGTTTTATTATGACATTCATGTCTGCACCTCCCCGGAAAGGAGGGAGATGTTTTGAGAAAACTGCTAATATATCTTAAACCGTACAGGGGCAGGATCGTTCTAGCCACGTTTTTGATGGCGGTTTCGGCGGTCTGCAACCTGCTTTTGCCCACGCTGATGTCCGACGTTCTGGACAAGGGGGTGTACGGCGCGGCGGAGGCTGACACGTTCGGGTACATTTTGAAGACCTCGGCGTGGATGCTGGGAATATCGCTTCTCAGCCTCGTTTCGGTGGCCGCCGGCTACTGGGTCGTGTACCACGTCATTTCCGGCTACACCTGGAGCCTCCGCTCCGCGCTTTTCAAAAAAGTACACACGATGACCCTCGCGGAGGTCGGACGGCAGGGCGCTTCAAACCTTGTCACCCGTTCCACCCACGACGTCGGGACGCTCAACTGGGTCATTTCCGCGCTGTGCGGAAGCATTATAATCATTCCTTTGATGTTTCTGGGAGGCGTGTTCCTGTGCATGCGTAAGGACCTGATCCTCTCGCTGGTCATTCTTTGCGCGGTGCCGCTGGTTATCGGAACGGTGCTGCTGATGAGCAAGAAGATCGAGCACCTCTGGGAGGTTTCCGACGACTACTGCGACAAGCAGAACGACCTGGTGCGTGAACGGCTTCGCGGCGTTCGCGTTATTAGGGCTTTCGACCGTGAAGACCGGGCCCACGAAAGAGTCGCCGACGCTACCCGCGTGATGGCGGACAATATCATTCGCGCCAACGTGCGCATGGCTCTCATCGACCCGATTGCGGCGTTCGTGCTCAACACCGCGGCGCTGCTGGTGGTTATTCTTGGCGGAGTCAGAATGGAGCGGGGAAGCGGTCTCACGCCGGGCGACGTGTTCGCGATGATCCAGTACATCAACATTATCCTGGCGGCGATCATTTCCGTTTCATACAGTATCGTTATGCTGCCCCACGTGAGGGTCGCGGCGCGCAGACTCCTTCATGTCACCGACTCCGAGGGTGTTGAGGACACGAAGCCTGCGGAAGGGCTGACTTTTGACGGCGCCATCGACCTGGACGGCGTCAGCTTCACGTACCCGGGGAGCTCGCTGCCGGCGCTTTCGGACATCGACATTCATATTAAGGCCGGCGAATGGGTCTCGGTTATCGGTGGCACGGGTTCGGGAAAGACGACACTCGCGGAGCTTCTGCTGGGCTTCCGCGCACCGACAGGCGGCACCCTCCGTTTCGACGGGAAGGACGCCTCGGAGATGTCGCTGAAAGACATTCGCGACAACATCAGTTGCTCACTCCAGAAGTCGATGATATACGCGGGCACCGTGGCGGAAAACCTCCGCATGGGCAAGCCCGACGCCACCGACGACGAGCTTTGGGCGGCGCTGGAACTGGCGCAGATCGCGGACTTCCTGCGCGAAAAGCCCGAGGGACTGAACTTCAAGCTGGAACAGGCCGGAACCAACATCTCCGGCGGACAGAAGCAGCGTCTCGCCATTGCCCGCGCAATTCTCAAGGACGCGCCGATTTACATTTTCGACGACTCGTTCTCGGCTCTGGACTTCCTGACCGAGGCGGCTGTGCGCAAGGCTCTCAACGAAAAGTTGAATGACCGCACCCGCATCGTGATCACCCAGCGCGTTGTTTCGGCAATGCACTCCGACCGGATTTTCGTTCTTTCCGACGGCACGCTCGCCGGCTCCGGAACCCACGCGGAACTTCTTGAGACCTGCCCGATCTACCGGGAAATCTACCTCTCACAGACGGGAGGTGGCGAAATATGAGTTCTAAGGATAAAGACGTGAACGCGGCCGTGACGGCAACAGACGAAACGCCTGAATTTACCGAAAACAAGGAAAAAAACGTCGAAGAAAAGACAGACAAAAAGCGTGAGAAGCGCCGCCTTTTCGACGAGACCGGCAAGCGCCTGGTCAGGGAACTTGGACCGGTCAAATGGTGGATACTTCTTTCCGTGGGCATCTGCCTCGCCTGGATCGGATGCGCTGTGCTGGCTCCCGAGATGATGGGAAGTCTTATCGACAAGCTCTACGAGTGGGTTACCGCCCAAACTCCCGGACTGGCTCTTAGCCTTCTCCCGCTGGCCGCCGCGCTCTTCGGTGTTTACGCTTTAAAGTCCACCCTCTACTACGGGAACGCCTACCTGATCAACAACGTGGTCAGCCGCTTCTTCTGCGCCGGCATGCGCATCAGGCTTTCCGAAAAGCTGAAGAGGCTTCCCGTATCGTATATGGACAAAACGCCCGCGGGCGACTTCATCGACAGAATGATGGAGGACGTCAGCCAGATGGCGGACAGTATCTACGGCATCGTGGAAGTGTTGGTTGCGGGGTTCCTGCAGATGGCGGTCATCGCGGTGATGCTTTTCATTACCGACTGGCGGCTGGCCATTCCCGTTGTGCTTCTTTCGCCGCTCTCCGTTCTGCTTTCAGCGAGAATGGCGACTCTCGGCGAGAAGCACTGGGACAAGCACTTCGACCTGGGCGGCGAGCTCACTTCGCTGGCCGAGGAGGCGTATACGAACTACCCGACCACCAAGGCCTTCAACCGCGAAGAGGAGCTCCAGAAGAGGTACGACGCGCTTTCGGAGAAGCACCAGAAGAGCGGAATTTTCGCGAACTTCCTGTCGTCCATCGTGCAGCCGGTCATCTCCTTCGTGGACGCAATAGCCTACATCGCCGTGGCGGTGCTGGGAGGCTGGCTGGTTTTGAGGCGCGGCGTTCCCATCGGCACCGTCGTCACTGTGATTTTGTTCGCGAGACAGTTTTCGGAGCCCCTCGAGAATATCGCCTTCGGTCTCGGCTACGTGCAGCACGTGAAGTCAGCCTCGAAGCGCGTATTCACGCTGCTGGACACTCCCGAGGAAGTTGACCCGGACGGCACGGTGGAAGGTCCGGTCCGCGGCAGCGTGGAGTTCTCGCACGTGGACTTCTCCTACGACCCCAAGAAGCCGCTGATCCGCGACCTCTGCATCGACGTAAAGCCTGGCCAGAAGGTGGCCATCGTCGGTCCTACCGGTGCGGGGAAGACCACCATCGTGAACCTCCTGATGCGCTTCTACGACATCGATTCGGGAAAGATCGTTATCGACGGCAGGGACGTTTCGGAGATTTCGCGCGCCGAAAACCGGAAGCTGTTTGCGATGGTCCTTCAGGACACCTGGCTTTTCAGGGGAACCGTCGCCGAGAACGTGGCCTACGGAAGTCCAAATGCCACGCGTGAAGACATCGAGCGGGCCTGCGACTGCGCCTACTGCGACCACTTCATCCGCCGCCTGCCTCAGGGCTACGACACCGTGATCTCCGAGGACAGCACCGCGGTCTCATCAGGGCAGAAACAGCTCCTGACCATAGCCCGCGCGCTGCTGGCGGACCGGCCGCTGCTGATTCTCGACGAAGCAACTTCCAACGTTGACACGCGAACGGAGATCCTTATCCAGAAGGCAATGGACCGCCTGATGGGCGACAGGACCTGCTTCGTGATCGCACACAGGCTCTCGACGATCGTGGACGCCGACGTGATTTTGGTCATTCGCGACGGCCGAATCGTGGAGACCGGAACGCACCGCTCGCTTCTGGAACAAAAAGGTTTTTATTACGAGATGTTCAAGAGTCAATATGCGATTTAGCTCGAATGGACTGATATAAGGATTTTGTTGACAACCCGTTCCGGCGGGTGTATACTTCAAATACCCTATTTTTACAGGAGGTTTTTCGTAAATGAAAAGATTAACTGCGATAATTGTTGCAATACTTGTGGCGCTCGCGTCGTTCTCGTTCGCGTTTGCAGCCAACCAGGAAGACTCCGACGGCAACTTTAACCCGCCGGATGCCACTACGCCTATCAGAATGCTCGGCGCCGACTATTCGACGCTCGGCTCCGTCATCTCCACAGTCGGCGATACCACGAGAATCGGTTTCGTCTGCCCGAGCTGGTCCGACGACGTCGGCAACCTCACGCTCACGCTTTGGAAGTGGGACACGGACTACGAGAAAACGGTTAAGAGCACCCCTATCGCCGGACCTCAGGTTTTCGAGAACTATGAGGACAACGCGACCCTCGCATTCGAGTTCTCCGAGCCTCTCGCCGCGGGCGTCTACTATCTCCAGCTTTCCGACGCTGAAGACGATGCCGGTTCCGGCGTTGGCGTCTGGTCCTGCGAGGTTAAATACCCCGGACAGGCCGTTCTGAGAGACGGCGAGTTCATCGACAAGCTCTGCCTCAGAATGTACGTTGACTACGTTACCGAGCCCGAGGGCAACCGCTACGGCGAGCTTCCGAAGTTCGACAAGAAGGACAATGGACTCGGCGGCGACAGCATGCTTCCTCACTGGCAGTACTTTAAGATGTCCAAAGAGGATCCCGACAGCTTCACAGGCGAGGGCAACGGAGTCACCGCCACTGTCAATGATGACGGCACGATGCACGTTCTGACGACTGCCGGCGCGTTCGACCCGACCTGGAGCGTCGTTTTCGAGAATATGTTCGACTTCGACATCGACGAGTCGCCTTTCTGCCAGGAATACCCGATCCTCGCTATGAGAGTCAAGGTCTGTGATCCTTCCTACAATGCCGGCCCCGGCGAGGCATTCCTGTACACTACGACCATCGGCGGCGCAACGGCTGGCTACTCTGCAGCGATCCGTTACGACTGGTCCAACCCCGACTGGCAAACTGTCGTTATCGACCCGACCTCCAACGCGACGTTCGTCAAGAACGCTCTCGACGGCGACCAGTGGATCGGCTTCAGATTTGACACGCTGAACGGAACGCCCAAGCAGGACGTCGAGTTCGACATCGACTGGATCGCGTTCTTCCAGAGCGAGGAAGCGGCTCTTGCGTTCGACGGCGACTTCTCCAAGATTGAAGAAGCGAAGCCCACCGCAACGCCCACTGCCGAGCCTACCGCCACTCCCGAAGTGACCGCGGCTCCCGAAGTAACCGAAGCTCCCGAAGCTACCGAAGCGCCGGTTGACAAGCCCACCGAGGCCCCGACCGGAAAGCCCGAGAAGAAATCCGGCTGCAAGACGATGATCGGCGGCGGTGCCGCTGTCGCGGTGATTGCTCTGGCTGCGCTCGTTTTCGTAAAGAAGAAAGAGAATTGAATCTCATTGCATGTAGAATAAGGTAAGCGTGATTTAATCACGGCCCGCCCCGCACGAACTATCTCCTGTGCGGGGCGGGTTCTTTTTATGCCCAAAGGTTGTTTAAGTTGACTTCCTGAGTCGCGCGGGTGTATAATGGTATCATCTTAAAGACCGGACGGAGGGCTCAAAATTGTTCAAAACAAATAAAAGAGTTGGAATAACGGGTGCGGCCGCGGCTCTGCTGATGGCGTTCACGCTTATTTTTACGGCTGCGGGACCGTTGCCTTCGCACGCTCTCTCCGACGTTTTCGACATCTACAACAGCGGGAAGTACTACGAGAAGTTCTCGCAAAACCTGCGCGAGAGCGACGTTCTCGGCATACAGTTCAAGACGGTTTGCGACACCAAAAAGCTGGGCCTTGAGTTCAGAGACAACCCAAACGGCAGGTCGGTGACATTTTCGCTTTACAAATGGGACAAAAACCCCAGGGACTCCGTCAAGGGCGAGAAAATGCTCGAATGCGAGCTGACCGAATGGGAGCGCGAGACTCCCGCGTTTGTGGATTTCGGAACGCTTCCCGGAGGCGTGCTGCCGGCGGGCGAGTACTATCTCGAGATGCGCATCCACAACTCGAACACCTACTTGAAAATGTACTGGTTCAAGCCCACGAACGGCGGCGTGGCCTGCTACATCAACGACTATTTCACGCCCGGTGGCCCGATGGGAGTGATCGTTTCCGCCGAGCCCTGCGAAAATCCGTTCGGTTTCGTTTCAAACCTTACTGACTTCCCGTATTATTCGCCGCCCCCGGAGTACGTCTATCCGGAGGATTCGGAAGTAACGAAAAAGGCCGTCGACTCCACACAGTGGATTTACGAGGACGGTCTCGGGAGGACTAACCCCACGTATAAAGATTCCGGAAACAAGCGCGAAAAAAAGGTCGGTATGTTCTACTGGACCTGGCACTACAACTTCACCGGCAACCGCGCCGTGAACGTCAACTCGATTCTCGAGGAATACCCCGAGGCGAAGAACGACTACTTCCACAAGGCGTGGCCCACCGGCGGCGTCGCGTTTTTCTGGAACGAGCCGATCTACGGCTTCTACACTGCGCTTGACGAATACGTGCTCAGGAAGCACGCCGAGCTTCTCGCTGACGCGGGCGTCGACTTCGTGCTTTTCGACTGCACCAACGGCGACTACACCTGGGAGCCCGCATATATGAAGCTGCTCAAGGTCTGGTCGGAGGCGAGAAAGGACGGAATCAACACGCCGCAGGTGGCGTTCATGCTGCAGTTCGGCTTCACCGAGAACACCAGGTCGTCTCTCACGCAGATCTACGAGAAGATCTACCGCGACGGGCTCTATCAGGACCTCTGGTTCTACTGGGAGGGGAAGCCGCTGGTGATGGCCCATTCGAGCGGGCTCAGCCCGGAGGACATGCTGGACAACGAGCTGAGGAATTTCTTCACGTTCAAGGCCGGAAATCCTTCGTATTTCGGCGGTGATTCCGACGATGGCACCTGGGGCTGGCTTCACATTACGCCTCAGGCGGTCTACAAAAATCCGGACGGAACCGTGGAGATGACGACGGTCGGCATCGCGATGAACGCCAACTCAGAGACGATGCAGTGCGACTCGATGAACAACGCCCACAACATGGGCAGGAGCTATTCCCGCGATCCGAACTACTCTTACACTTATACTTACCGCGGCGAGAAAATTACCGCCAGGACGGGAATGGAGAACTCGAAGCTCTACGGAATCAACTTCCAGGAGCAGTGGGACTTCGCGATCGCGCAGGACCCTGAGATCATTTTCGTGACAGGCTGGAACGAATGGACCGCCGGCAGGAACGAGGTCTGGGGATCAACGCCCAACGGCTTCCCGGACGAGTGTGACGACGAGAACTCCAGGGACATCGAGCCGTCCAAGGGCGACCTCAAGGACCACTACTACTATCAGCTCGTTTCGAATATCAGGCGTTTTAAAGGCGTTTCGGTACCGGTTTCCGCCGAAAAGACCGTTAGCGTAGACATTTCGACAGGCGAGGGCTGGAACTCGAAAGGCGTCGTTTCGTACAACCACTACACGAACAATACTTATGAGCACGACGCCGACGGATACGCCGGAACGCATCTCATAAACGACAAGACGAGGAACGACTTCAAGACGCTCAAGGCCGCCTACGACAGCGAGAACTTCTATTTCTACGCCGAAACAGCCGACGACATAACGCCTTACACCGACGAGAACTGGATGCGCCTCATTATAGACGCAGGTCCTGCAGAGGCCGATTCGAAAGACTGGGAGGGCTTTGAGTTTATCGTCGGCCGCGAGACCGGCACGTCGTCAACGCTCGTTCTCGAGAAGAGCACCGGCGGGTGGAACTGGGAGAAGGTGGCGGACGTCGCCTACACGGTAAGCGGGAACGTTCTGCAGATCAAAATTCCCAGGGCGGCGCTCGGACTTGAAGGGAAGCAGTTCAGCCTCGGCTTCAAGTGGGCGGACGGGAATCTTAAAGACGGAGACATTATGACCCTTTACACCGACGGCGACTCGGCCCCGGTTGGAAGATTCGCGTTTTCGTTTACGAATATCAAAACCAAAAAAATCAACGACAGAGGCTGCGGCAGTTTTGCCGGTGCCGGCGCGTTACCGCTAATGGTGGCGTTCATGGGCGCTGCGCTTTTGCTGATGCTTAAAAAGCCGCTGTCAAAAAATGAGAGGAGATTTTGAATAATGAACAAAAGAATTTCTGTGGTTGCGGCGCTGATTCTCGCGGCGTGCTTTATCGCGTTCCCGGTTGCCGGGCTTTGCGTTTCCGCCGAGGAGGGCGCTGCCGATAAGGCGGGGACCGTGATCTATTCCCAGGATTTCGAGTCGTTTCCGGCTGCCGATGCGGCTACAGAGGAGAACGTTTTTAACGACGCCAAGGGCAACAAACCAGAGGGTTTTAACGATTTTATCGGCGACGGCGAGAGGAGCGGGGCGTTGATCAGCGCGAACGGTGTAGGCGGCACGAAGTCGATGAGACTGATGCGCTACGACGGCGGCGTTGCTGACATGCGCGTGACCGGGCTCAACATCGGCGCGTTCGGCGAGGGCTCGGAGGTCGACTTCACATTCAGTTTCAGATACAAAGCCCTCGGAAACTACGGATTTTCGGTGATTCTGGCGGGAATTCCCGAGTCGCTGACGGTTGAGGACTACGGCGGCGGCACCAGGAACATCTTCTCGTCCGGAACCGACGATGAGACAGGAAAGGACGTTCTCTATGTCGTCAATCCTGAGGGCGGCTCGATTGCGGCGGCTGACTTCCTGAAAGCTGACACCGACTACGTGGTCAGGACTGTATTCACGCTGGGAAGCGACGAGTACAAGCTTTACATCAACGGAGAGCTTATTGGCACTTACAAGTACATCGGAAAGCTCACCAACATCACCGCGTTCCGCATTGACTGCCACGACTGGGCGGAGGAGAACGACATCTCGAAATCCCAGAAGGGCAGCTGTCACGTGAACGAGGTCTACTTCGACGACATCTCGCTGACGGTTTACGGAAGCGGCTCGCCGGAGGAAGGCAACGATAAGCTCTACACTTTCAAGGGCGAGGATTACTACTACCTCGAGGACTTCGAGATACTCTTCGCGGGCTCGGACTACGAGCAGCCTAACAAGGAATCGCAGACGTTCAGCTACATTGAGGAGATGCCTTTCCTGAGCTCTTCGAGAACTCCGTTCGTGAATCCGGCCTCCTTCGTGATGCCGGTGGACAATGACCGCGATTTTGACGGAGTCGCGGTGGCGGTGAAGGATTTCCTCGATATGAGGTTCTGGATGATTCCCGCCGCGGATGACCCGGACGCCGACATTTTAGTCTATTTTTCGGTAAAAGTTAAGAACCTCACCGGTTGCTTCGACATGTGCGTGACCAACGTCAGCGAGGACGGAACAGTGACCGACAGCACCGACAGAGGCGGTATGGTTATCAGGTTGGAGCCTTCGAATGACGGAAAGGTCGCGATTCTGAACTCCGCGAGACAGGCGGTTGGAACGTTCGAAAAGGACAAATTCGTCACGATCGGCGCGGCTTTCTTTAAGGACACCAACAGCTACGCAATCTTCCTTGACGGACAAATGATCGAGGGCAGCATGTCGATCTACCCCGAGGAATTCGCGGGTGTTGCGGCGCTCCGCTTCGACCTTGACGGAACCGGCGGAGAGCTTGTTTTCGACGACATTTACATCGAGTACGGCGAGCTGAAAGAAAAGGCGGCAGGCGGGGAAGAGACCGCTGCTCCCGAAACTTCTGAGCCTCCTGCAACGGAAGAACAGCCCACAGCGGAACCCACTGACGAGCCTGTTGTTACCGAGGAGCCGGCTGCTCCCACAGAGGCGCCATCTGTAACTGACGCGCCTGCGGAACCCACCGAACAGCCTTCAAAGAAGAAGGGCTGCGGCGGTACGGTCGCTTCGGGAACGCTGCTGATCGTCGCGCTGGCGGCGGTACCGTTCGTCATGAAAAAGAAGAAGTAAAACCGGACAAGCTGCTTTGTAATGCGGCGGCCGCGGATTCGCGGCCGCCTTCCTTTATATAAAAAACTTGAAAAGCTGTGCTCCCTGATGGTATAATGACAAAAAACAGTTGCCCCGGGACGGAGCGTTCCCGATTTTACTGATTTTTCCAAACAGGAGGTTGTAATGGCTTCATTCACCAAAAAACTATTTGCGGTCGTAATCTGTACGGTAATTCTCGCGTCAACTTTTGCGGGATTGTCTCACGCCGCGAACACGATAGAGCTCTACAACGACTCGTCTTCTTCCAAGAAGACCACCGTTACCTTCGACGAGGACCACTCTTTCGGCGGCCGGTTCAATGCGGGTGCGGAATTCACGAAGGCCGGAATCGAGATCAACATATCTTCTAACGGCAAGAAGGTCTCGGTCAGCCTCTACAAGTGGGCAGGCTCGGTTAGAGACTCCAAAAAGGCCGACCCCGTAGCCAAAACCGAGTACTCCAAGTGGAACAAGGGCGACGTTCTGTCGGTTTCGAACGGCTCCGCAATTCCCGCCGGCGAGTACTATCTGGAGATCTACACCCTCGAGGGCAGTTCCTACAAATTCAACATGTACACACCCGCTTCCGCCACAGTGATGGCCTACGTGGACGGCTACGCCAAGGACGCGACTCCTTTTATGGAGATTGAAACAACCGCCTCGAAGAGCTCGTTCGTGAAGAACATCTCCGCGTCGCAGCGTGAACCCGCATTGGATCCGCCCGCGGAGCCCGAAATCGCGGCTGACAGTATGATCGTGCAACTCGGCGTAGACCCCACGCAGTGGACGGCTGTTGACGGTCTGGGCAGGACGCTTCCTCTCTTCAGCGAGACCGGCTACACGAAGCAAAACAAGACGGTGGGCATTTTCTACTGGACCTGGCACGAGCAGTTCTCCGGAAATTCCAGACCCGCCAACGTCACGGCGATATTCAAGGAAAACCCCAACTGCGTCAACAACTACACCCACAAGATCTGGGACAGTTATAAAGGCTGCTGCTTCTGGTGGAACGAGCCGGTTTTCGGCTACTATAAGCAGTCGGACGACTACGTTCTCAGAAAGCACGCTGAAATGCTCGCCGACGCGGGAATCGACTTCGTGCTCTTCGACTGCACCAACGGCGACAACGTGTTCACGCCTCAGTACATGAACGTGCTCAGGGTCTGGTCGCAGGCCCGCGCGGAAGGCGTGAAGACACCCAAGGTATCGTTCATGCTTCCTTTCTGGGATCAGGACTTCACGCTCTCGTCGCTCAAACAGCTCTTCCACAAGATGTACAAAAACGGTCTTTACCGGGACCTCTGGTACTATCTCGACGGCAAGCCGATGATAATGGGAATCTCGGAAATGCTCGACGAGAACGACGACGAGCAGCGCGACATCAAGAACTTCTTCACGTTCAGGCAGGGCGAGCCCAGCTACTGGCTTGAAGACAACACGAACGACTACTGGGGCTGGCTCCACATCTACCCGCAGGCGCTTTATAAGAGAGCGGACGGAACGGTTGAGCAGACCACCGTCGGCGTGGCCCAGAACGCGAACTACGAGACGAGAAAGCTCTCCGCGATGAACAGCGGCCACAACATGGGCAGGGGCTACTCGGAACAGAGGGATTTCAGCTACACCTACACCTACAGAGGCAAGGACGTGGTCTGTTCTTCGTCGATGGAGAACGCCCACTACTACGGAATCAACTTCCAGGAGCAGTGGAACTACGCGCTGTCGGTGGACCCCGACATCATTTTCGTAACGGGCTGGAACGAGTGGACCGCCGGCAGATACGATGAATGGGGCGGCGTCAAGAACGCGTTCCCGGACCAGTGCGACGACGCGAACTCCCGCGACTGCGAGCCTTCAAAGGGCGACCTCAAGGACTACTATTACTACCAGCTCGCCGCCAACGTCAGGAAGTTTAAGGGCGCTTCCGCCACTCCCTACGCGAAGGCCACCCAAATTGATATTAACAACCCGGGCGACGCCTGGTCTAAGGACACGGTCGTCACCTACAACCACTACTACAACAACACCTACGTGCGTGACAACGACGGCATGAAGGGCGTTCACTACACGAATCCGGGCATCAGGAACGACTTCGTGACGCTCAAGGCCACGTTCGACAGCGAGAACCTCTACTTCTACGCGGAGACCGCCGCCGACATCACGCCTTACACCGACGAGAACTGGATGCGGCTCATTCTCGACACGCAGGCAGCCACTGAAGACTCGACCGACTGGGAGAACTTCGAGTACATTATCGGCCGCGAGACCGGAACGGATTCGACGCTGGCGCTTGAGAGAAGCACCGGCGGCTGGAACTGGGAGAAGGTCGGCGACGTGCGTTACACTGTGAACGGGAAAGTGATGCAGATCGCGATTCCGAGAAGCATGGTCGGGGCTGAAGGCGACGAGTTCAAGCTCTCGTTTAAGTGGGCGGACGCAAACCTTACGGACGGCGACATTCTGACGCTCTACACGGACGGCGACTCGGCTCCGGGCGGCAGATTCGCGTTCCTTCTGTCAAGCGTCCCGGGCGAGGAACCGCCCGAGACCGGTCCGGTCCAGCCTGCAAAGAAGGGCTGCTTCGGCGCTTACGGTTCGTTCGCGTTTGCGGCGGTGGTGCTTTTCGCGGGCGTGGTTGCGATCGCGTTTGCCGGAAAGAAAAACAGCTTTGTTTGATATAATAGATTGATGAGACTTTTTTTCAGGAGGATTCAAATGAAAAGAAAGCTTGCAAAAGTAATACTGGCGGTCGTTGCCGCCGCGGTCCTCGCGGGCTTCGCGCTTCCTTCGCTGAGCTCACGCGCGGCTGACGTTATCGAGACGTTCGAGAACGGTTCTTCCAGCAAGAAAACCTCGGTCACGCTCGGCATTCCCCAGACCCTGGACCTTCAGTTCAACATCTCGGTCGGCTTCCAGAAGGCGGGCATCGAGATCAACTCCAACTGCAAGGACAAGGTCATCGTTCTCACTCTTTACAAGTGGAACAAGAACCTTCCCGATTCCAAGAAGGGCGAGCCGGTCGCACGTCAGGAATTTTCCGAGTGGTCGCGCGGCGACGTCGTTTCGCTGGACTTCAACAGCCTCGGAGTCGGCACCGTTCCCGCGGGCGAGTACGTTCTCGAGCTCTATGTTAAAGAGGGCGACGGAATCAAGGTGAACACCTATTCGCCGGCCGCAAAGGGCTTCAAGGGCTACATTTACGAGATTGACAACAACAGCTCTCCTGTGGGCGAAATCGTCGCGGCAGGCGGCTCAAAGGCTTCGATGCTTGAAGTTTCCTCAGAGGTGGACAGAAAACCCGCCGAAGCACCGCCGGAGTCGGTTATTGCCGAGGACAGCATGATTGCGCAGCTCGGAGTGGATTCCACGCAGTGGGCGTTCGTGGACGGACTCGGAAGGCCGTCGCTTGAGTACAAGGACGCCGGTTCGAAGAAGGAGAAGAAGGTCGGCATTTTCTACTGGACCTGGCACTACAACTTCGCGGGAATCAAACCCACGAACGTGCAGCTGATTCTCGACGAGTACCCCGAGGCCAGGAACGACTACAACCACAAGATTTGGAAGAAGAACAACGTCGGCACCTATTTCTGGAACGAGCCGCTGTTCGGATACTACCAGGAGACGGACGATTACGTGCTCAGGAAGCACGCCGAACTTCTGGCGGATGCCGGCGTGGACTTCGTGCTCTTCGACTGCACAAACCAGGACCTCACCTGGGAGCCCGCCTACATCAACCTGCTCGAAGTCTGGTCCAAAGCCCGCGCGGAAGGCGTGAAAACTCCTCAGATCGGCTTCATTATGCCTTTCTGGGATAAGCCAAACACCCGCTCCGAGCTTAAGCAGATCTACAAGAGAATCTATAAAGCGGGTCTCTATCAGGACCTCTGGTTCTATCTGGACGGCAAACCGATGGTCATGTGTATCGGCGACAGTCTTGACAGATCCGACCCGTACGAGAATGAGATCTACAACTTCTTCACTTTCAGGCGCGGCGAGCCCGAGTACTTCAACGGCGACCACGACAACACCTGGTGGGGCTGGCTTCACGTCTATCCGCAGGCCCTTTATAAGAAAGAGGACGGCACCGTCGAGATGACCACCGTCGGCGTCGCGCAGAACGCGAACTACAAGACGATGACGCTGTCCGCTATGAACGGCCCCTACAACACGGGAAGAGGCTTCTCGATGCAGGAAAACTACTCGTACACCTACCAATACAGAGGCAAGGACATCGTCTGCTCTTCGAAGATGGAGAACGCGCACTACTACGGAATCAACTTCCAGGAACAGTGGGACTACGCCCAGAGCGTCGACCCTGAGATCGTCTTCGTGACCGGCTGGAACGAGTGGATCGCGGGCCGCAACGAAGAGTGGGGCGGCGTCAAGAACGGCTTCCCGGACCAGTGCGACGACGCGAACTCCAGAGACATCGAGCCCTCCAAGGGAAATCTCAAGGACTATTACTACTACCAACTTGTCAACAACGTGCGCCGCTTTAAAGGCATGAGCACGCCGGTCACCCAGAAGACCGCCAAGACCGTGGATATCACCGCGGGAACGGCAGCCTGGAACGACGACGGCATCACGGTCTACACCGACTACCTGAACGACACATACGTTCGCGACAACGCCAAGGGCTGGTCCAACCTCAAATACAACAACCCCGGCACCAGGAACGACTTCGTGAAGGCAAAGGTGACCTACGACGACAACAACGTCTACTTCTACGCGGAGACCGCCGCCGACATCACTGCCTACACCGACGAGAACTGGATGCGCCTCCTTCTCGACATGCAGGCTGCGACCGGGGACTCGGTGGACTGGGAGAACTTCGAATACATCATCGGCCGCGAGACCGGTACCGGAACGACCCTCGCTCTCGAGAAGAGCACCGGCGGCTGGAACTGGGAGAAGGTCGGCGACGTCAGATACACGGTCAGCGGGAACGTGATGCAGGTCGAGATTCCGCGTTCGATGATCGGCCTTAACGACGAGGAATTTACGTTCAACTTTAAGTGGGCTGACGCGAACCTCACGGAAGGCGACATCATGACGACTTACACCGACGGCGACTGCGCACCGGGCGGCAGGTTCATGTACGTCTTCAACAGCGTCGGAACCGTTGTCGAGGAGCCCACGCCGACGCCTTCCGGCAACAGCGGAAACGGGAAGAAGGGCTGCGGCTCTGTCGTAACGCTTACGTTTGTGCCTGTTGCGGTTGTCTGCTTCGCGGCGTTCCTCGCCAAGAAGAAAGAGGACTGAGCATACTTGAATAAATAAGACGGCCGCTGCCTTTTCGCCGGTTGACTGGTTCGGGGCAGCGGCCTTTTCCTTTATTAACGCGTCACAATTATTTTATTCCCAGAGACCCGAGACAAAATACATCAGCGCGCACCACGTGTACACCGAGAAGTAGTTCCCGTGGGCGTCTCTCGAAGAGGCCAGAATTTCCTGCGCCTCTTTTTTCGTGACCGTGAAAAATCCGTCGAAGCACTCGGTGCCTTCCGCGCCTTCCTGGGACAGGCGGTCTTCAAGCTTGTCGGACCCGATGTCCGCGATGACGGCTGTCAAAGCGTTCGACTCGTCTGTAAGACCCGGGGAACTGAACACCAGCGGGCTGATGATCTTGATCTCGCATCTGTCGTCGAGAACCAGCCCGATTTCCTCGAAAACTTCACGCCGCGTTGTCTCTTTTATGATCTCCTCAGTCGAACCGAATTGCTCGATGTCTTTCTGCTCGATAAGGCCGGCTGGTCCGCTGAGCAGAAAGCGACCGCACGGGTATCTGAATTCGTAATCGAGCAGCAGAACCGGCTCCGCGCCGTCTCTTTTTATAATAACGCAGCACGTGACCGCGTCCGGAATGAATTTTTGAGCGGAGTCATCGTCCATAATTGACACCAGCCGCGGCTTATTGCGGCGGGACACCGCGTAGTAGTGGCGGCCTTCCTCGTACTGGATGTCGTAGCAGTAGACGAAGCGCTTGTTGAGAATGGTTTTGATCTTCTTTTTGGTTATTTCGGGACCCTTCACGGAATCGTTCCTCCTGAATTTCAAATTGACGGATAAAGAATACAATTCCCGAGGCGTTTTGTCAACCGTGAAGGCGCAACGGAGCATCCTATTCGGTAGCGTCAGCCGGCAGAAAAGAGGCAAAAAAACGGACGCGAAAAGCGAAAAATCCGTTGTATATCGCGCGCGTTTGTGTTAGAATAAAAACGTCCGGGAAGTCGAATGAAAATAATATTCGGGCAAAGCGGAAGAAACTGACGGAGATTTTAGGGAATGAAGCTTTTCAGTGCAGACAGATTCACAAAACCGGGGAAGGGCGTCGACAAAAACGAGAAACCGAAACCTGCTTTTGTGCGCTTCTTTATCGTGCTCTGGAACAAGCGCTTTCCGATTTTCGGCATCAACTTTATTTACGTGCTCTTCTCGCTGCCGGTGATCGCGCTCGTTACCGCCGCTTTTTCAGGCACGGTCGCGCTTTACGACATGTTCGACACGTCGGTGAATATTTCCGAAATTCTGGCGGAAGACGTCACGGCCAACGCGATCTACTTCAAGGCGCTGCTTTTCTTCGTGATATTCTTCACCTGCGTTCCCGTGTTCTCGTCCGGCCCGTTCTACGCCGGTCTCACGTTCATTTTAAAAAGCTTCTACAAAGAGGAACCCGTTTTCCTCTGGCACGATTTTATTACCAAGTCCAAAACCAACCTCAAGCTCGGCCTCAAGACAATGTTCATCAACCTGTTCGCGGGCCTGATAATTCTGCTGAACGGAATGGCCTACATGGTCATCGCGAACCCCGCGAACCCGGTCTACAGCGGGGCGATTCCCTGGTTTATCCTCTTTATTATCGCGCTCGTGACGATCTTTTTCGCGGTGCTGCTGACGATGCTCAACCTCTACCTGTACCCGATGATGGTCACGTTCAACGTGTCGCTGAAGCAGCTGTACAGGAACTCGTTTATCCTCTGCATGGTCAAGTGGCTGCCGAACCTGGGAATCATTCTGCTCGACGCGCTGCTGATCGCGCTTCCCGTGGCGCTGCTGCCCACGCACAACTACATCGTTTTCGCGGTGGTTTTGATTTTCTACGCCGCGCTGACGCCGTGCTTTATCGGGTTGATCAACATGTTCTACGTCTACCCGGTGCTCAAGAAGTATATGATCGACAACGAAGCGGCGGACAAGTCGGAAAAGAAGGACAAGGAAGAAGAGCAGAAACCCGCGGAAGAGAAAAAGACCGGACATTTCGAAAACGGAATGTGGGTCTACGACAGTACAGACGATTAATTTTGAATTTACGGAGCAACGAATTCTATGGCTTTTGAAACGCTTAACCAGAAGAATCACAAAATACTATTCTACGTTCTCATCGGGCTCGCGATCCTCGCGGTAGTCCTTTTGATTGTGCTTGAAATATCGGTTTTAAAAAACGGCGGTCTGCCTTTCAACCCGAAAAAGGCCGAACCTACGCCTGAAATCACGGAAGAGCCCACGCCCGAACCGACGCCCGAGCCCACCGAGGAGCCGTGGATTCCCGTCAACGAAGACGCGATGACGATTGCCACGCGTTTCAACCCGCCCAAGGGCTATACCAGAGTGGAAATTCCCGAGGGAAGCTTCGGCGAGTACCTCAGAAACTATCCTCTGAAGCCCTACGGAACCAAGGCGTTGCTTTTCTCCGGCGCCGAGAGCGACACCGCTTCCGACCTCGGAGTGCTTGCACAGGTCGACCCGCTCATCAAGAACCAGCAGTGCGCCGACACCGCGATAATGCTCTACGGCGAGTTCCTTTACGGTCAGGGCCGCTTCGATGAGATCGTCTTCAACTACAGCAGCGGCTTCAGGTGCGACTTCGTCACGTGGGCGAAGGGCTACAGAGACGTGGTCGAGGGCAGGAACGTGCGCTGGGAGCTCGCTACCGACAAACCGGGCGTCAACGAGAACGACTATTCCTACTCGAATTTCTACAATTACCTGAAAGAGGTCTACGTCTACGCCAACACCGATTCGCTGGCGACGCAGTTCACGAAGAAGAGCATAAACGACATTCAACCGGGCGACATTTTCATCGCGACGGCTTCGCAGCTGAAAGCCCAGGCACAGCTTATAAGCGACGAGGCGGCTGAATCGGTCACGTACGGACACGCGGTCATCGTTGCGGACGTGGCGGTAAACGCGGCGGGCGAGAAGGTATTCCTGGTAATCGAAGGAACGACGCCGGCCACCGAGTGTGCGGTCGTCGAGAATCCGGACGGCGTGTCGGTGTGCTGGTTCAAGATAGCGGCGGACGGCTCGTTCGTCAAATCCAAGAGCGGAATCAAATGGAAGGATACCTGGCTCTACTCGTTCGGAGGTTAACCGCTCAAGCAAATTCAAAAATAAAACCAAAGTTGTAATTCACGGAGGTACAATATGGAGATAGTAAGATCGTCACAGAGCAACATTTCATTCCCGATCGGCCCGCTCGCTTTAATAGGAATGCGCGGGTACGAGAAGTTCACAAAACAGGTCAACGACTGGATTGTCCAGCTGAGACTTGAGAGCATGGGCGTCTCCGACTCGAATTTCATTGTCGACGCTCAGACAAAGCGTTTCGCGAACGGCGAGGGCAAGGGTATCATCAACGAGACCGTCAGAGGCCGCGACCTGTTCATTCTCTGCGACGTCGGCAACTACAGCGAGACGTACGAGATGATGGGGTTCACGAACCACATGTCGCCGGACGATCACTTCCAGGATCTCAAGAGGATCATCTCCGCTGCGGACGGCAAGGCAAAGAGAATCAACATCATCATGCCGCTACTCTACAACGGCCGCCAGCACAAGAGAATGGTCCGCGAGTCGCTGGACTGCGCGGAGGCGCTCAGGGAACTCTCCAACTACGGCGTGGCCAACATAATCACGTTCGACGCCCATGACGTACGCGTCCAGAACGCGATTCCTCACGTGGGATTCGAGAACGGCGTCGCGTACTATCAGTTCCTGAAGGAGCTGCTGAAGACGGTTCCGGACCTCGGATTCGAGCACGACAACACGATGATCGTAAGCCCTGATGAAGGCGCGGTGCACAGAAACCTGTTCTACGCTTCGATCTTCAAGCTCGACCTCGGCGTCTTCTACAAGGTCAGGGACTACGGAAAACTGGTCAACGGCCGCAACCCGATTGTTGCCCACGAGTTCATCGGCGGCGACGTGGCGGGGAAGGACATCATTGTCATCGACGACATACTCTCTTCGGGCGAGTCGATTTTGGACATTGCGAAGGAACTCAAGAAGCGCAAGGCGAAAAGGGTGTTCTTCCTGGTGACCTACGCTCTGTTCACCGGCGGCACGCAGGTGTTCGACGAGTACTACGCTGACGGCCTGATTGACGGCGTCTACGCGACCAACCTCACGTACCTGCGCCCCGAGCTCGACGGCTGCGAGTGGTTCCACAAAGTCGACATGACGAAATACGTCGCCAAGATTATCGACGACCTCAACTACAACGAGTCTCTCTCGGCGCTCATTTCTCCTTCCGAGAGAGTCATCGATCTGATGCAGCGCGTCAGAAACGGCGAAAAGCTGAGCTGATCTTTTAAAGTTGCAATGCGGCGCCCGCTGCCTGATCATTTTAAGTGCGGGCGCCTGTTTTATAAGCGGACGCGGCTGTAATCAATTTCACGTCCGCGGTATAATTTTTACGATTTTCCGGAGGAAATATGAAACCTTTAAGAAGTTTGATCCTTTTAGTATTGGCTCTCGCGCTGGCCCTTTCGTGCCTTTCGCTCATCTCGTTCGCGAACGAGGTGAAGAACCCCGAAGAGTATTCGTTCGACATTTACGGCCACTGGGATTCAATCAAGGTTGACGGCGAGCACATTACGCAGGACGGCGGAGCTGTCGAGTATATCATCTCAACCGGAGGGAACGTCAACGTTCACGCTACGACGCTCACCGTAAGAGGCTGGATCGCCTCGACCTACGGAATCGTGCAGTTCGGGTACGTTATCGACGACGGCGATCCGGTTCTTTCAGATTCGTTCACGGTAGAAGCGGAGCAGCCTGTTTACGACGCGGCCGCCGAAGCGGGAATGGACTACGCCGCGAGATACGAGATAACCTTCGAGACCGCGGGACTGCCCGCCGAATTCCGCGTGAGATACGTTGTGAAGATCGACAACGGCGACGTGGTTGAGATCTCAGCGCCCAACCTTGACGGCGTGGAGTTCTACTACTCGGATCCCGACGCGGTTCAAACTGAGGAACCCACAGCGACACCTGAAGGAGAAACCTCCGCGGCCGAGAACAAATCGATTTCCGAGCTCCGGTTCAACTCCTACGAGAAGGTCGAAGACTTTTTCATGTACAGCACGAACAACGTGCACGTGGGCATGATTGACTACGACGAGGAAAAGAACGCGTGCATCATCAGCGTGATGGGCGGCCCTGACCCGAACGTTGTAATGCCTTTCGGACAGATAGCCCTCGACAGCGACGTTCCTTACTTTGAAGGGATTTCCGCCGACACCTGCAAAGCGGCCGTCATTATCGCCGGCTTCGACTACGGGAACGTTTTCAACAGCGACACGCAGGTTGAAGGCACGTTCTACTACCAGTCCGACGGCGGCTCGACCTATTCCGAGAACAAAAACCTTCACTACAAGTACGAAAACACCGACGGCCTCCAGTACGTCGTTCTCAACTTCGAGCGCGCCAGAACCTGGAGCGGCGACATTCAGGACTGCCGCTTCGACATGTTCTGCGACACCGACAACGACACGGACTACTACCTCTACTATTTTGGATTTTTCGCATCCGTCAGCGACGCGAACGAGTTCATAGAATTATATAAGCAGAAAGGCGACGAAGCGCTGAAAGCCGAGCCCGAGACGCCGACGCCGGTTCCGGCAACTGACACTCCCGAGCCGGCTCCCACCGAAGCGCCCGCCACCGAAGCGCCTGTAGAACCCACCGAGGCTCCGGCCACCGAAAAGCCTTCCGGAAAGAAGGGCTGCGGGAATATGATCGGCGGTTCCGCATTCGCGATAGTTGCGGTACTTTCTTCTGTCTGCGTGCTCGCGAAGAGAAAGAATCAATAACGGCGAACCGTTTCCGATTGAAACAACTTTTAAAAGAACGGAGAGATAAACATGTCACTTTTCGATAAAATCAAATCTGTTTTCAAAAAGAAAAAGACCGGCCCGCCGCAGACGCCTGAAGCCCCACAGCCGGATCCCGATGATTTCGGCGACAGAGGTTCACCGGGCGCGGGCGAGGGTGCGGTGCCGACCGACGCAAAGCTGAAGTCGTTCCGTTTCAGCTACGACGGCACCATCGGCGGAGACTCCTACTGGTACAGGTTCAACGCAGAAGAGGAACCGGCGGTGTTCGCATACGAGTCGATGCTCTATCCCGACTACGGCGAGATGAAAACGGAGCCCGGACCGGAACTGCTCGAGGGGCTGACCGCTATCTACAGGGAACTCAAGCTCTGCGAGTGGAACGGATTCGACATGGTCAATATTTACGTCTGCGACGGAAGCGGGTTCTCGACCTCTATGTACTTCGAGGACGGCTCTTCGATGCGCGCGAACGGCTCCAACTCGTTCCCGCCGCGCTACCGCGAATTCAAGCAGCGGATCGACGAGCTTTTCAAGCCGTACGTGGAAAAAATGATCGAGGAAAAGCGCCTTGAGGCGGTCAAAAAGGGCGTGAACGGCCAAATTGACTCGTTTTTGTGCAGCTTCTACTCCAGGTCCGGCGGCGCGAGGTACGGATTTCTGATGCACACCAAACCCGGCGCGCGCACGAATTTCGAGGTCACCGTCGAATACTCGGACGGGAAATACTTCCCGGAGGGCAAGTTCGTTTACCACAGAACGGTCTCCGACGAACAGCTAAGGTTCGAGCGTCTGGACGAGATCGTCAGGAAGTACGACATGTGCGAGTGGATGGGCTTCGACAGGCACTCCGAAGAAAAAGACGCCGAGTGGTTTCAGCTTTCGATTTCTTACGAAGAAGGCCACATTGATGCGATGGGAACCGCGCATCCGGAGCATTACGAAGAGGTCAGGGAAGAAATCCTTAGTTACATGTCGGAACTCGTGAAAGAGATTCAGGCGGCTGAGAGCGAGCAGGCTACTGAGGCCTAAAAGATATGAAAGAAAAGAAGTCTAAAAAGAAAAACGGCGGCAATGTGCTGCTGACGGTCATTCTCGTCATTCTTGCAATCTGCGCGGTCTATTCGTTTTTCTGCCTGGCCGGCGGAAGGCTCTTCTACCCGGATTTTTACGCCGCCGCAACAAGAGTCGCAAAGATTCCTTCGATGACGAAGGGGTTCATTCCGCAGGGCGCCACCGCGTTTGAGGGCGACACGAACACCGTCGTGTGCGGGTACATGCAGGGAAGCGGCAGCTCGAGACTGTACGTTTTCGACGAAAAGGGCAGGAGCAAGGAGGTCATTCTTCAGCGAGAAGACGGCTCCGAATACGGCGGGCACGCGGGCGGCATTACCGCGGCCGGAAACTACCTCTATATAAGCAACGCCTCGAAGCTTTTCGTTCTCGACCGGGAAGAGGTCATGAACGCGCGGGAAGGCGACATTGTGGCTTTCAAGGGGCATATCGAGGTGCCGTGCAGGGCGTCGTTCTGCTCCTCCGACGGCGAATACCTTTACGTGGGCGATTTTCACACGGACGGCTACGAGACCGAAGAGGACCACAAAATACAGCTTGCGGACGGGTCATATCACTACGCGCTGGTTTTCGCGTACAAGCTCAGCGAGGACGGCACGTTCGGAATCGCCACGCCGGAGAAGCCTTCTTTCGTTTACTCTGTCTGCGACAAGGTGCAGGGCTTCGCGATGACCGGAAACGGGAACGCGGTTCTTTCCTGTTCCTACAGCCTGAAGCCTTCGGAACTCAAAATCTATTCGGTTAAAGGCGGGAATGACCTGGCGTTTTCATTTAACGGTGAAGAGATACCGATGATGATTCTTGATTCCGCACGTTACGTTAAGACGGTCCGCGCGCCTCACATGAGCGAGGATGCGGAAGTGCGCGGCGGAAAGCTTTTGATCTGCTTCGAGGGCGGCGCGAAAAAGTACGGCGGCGGGCTGATTCCGTTCTCGCTTTTCGACCTGTATTCGCTCGACCTTTCAAAGCTGGAAGAATAACGGAGGATTGACATGTTTGAAATCAAAACAGAAGGGCTCGAACTGGGCATCGATTTTACAAAACGCGAGATTGCGTCCCTTGTAATCGGAGGGAAGGAACGTGTGTGCGGCCGTGTGCCGCTGTTCCGTTTCAGATTGAGGGACAGAATTGGCGAAGCGCACGATTTCACTGCGTATGACGCGGGAACGGTCGTTGAATCGGATGATGGCGCGGTTTTCAGCGACTTTGACCTCCTTTTCGATTTTCCCGGGTTTAACAATAAGCTTAGCGTAACGGTCAAGGTCACTTCTGACGGCGGACAGATACTGTGGAACATCGCGATCAATCTTCGCGACGACAGATTTTTCGTCGACAGGTGCGACTTCCCGCTGATAAACCTGCCGCAGCTTTCCGCCAATAACACGAACGGCGACGGCGGTGCGGTGCTTCTGCCTTACAACGAGGGAGTTCTCGTAGACGACGCTGCCGCGAGGGAGGCGACCGACTTCGGTTACTGGGAGCCGGAATACCCTTCGCTCGGATGTTACTCGATATTCCCGAACATGGTCTCGTCGCAGTTTCTTGCCTATTTGTGGGAAGATTCGGGACTTTATGAATGCGCATGCGATACCGCTCGCGCACCCAAACAAATTGATTTTTACCGCGAAAATGAGGGCGTCACGCTTGTTATGAGGCTTTTTGCCGGCACCGAGTTCGGAGAGCCATTCGCGCCAACTTATCCGGTTGTTTGGAAGGCGGTAGCCGGCTCCTGGGAGTCGGCGGCGAGCGAGTACAGGGAATGGTTCGAGCGGAATCTTCCCGCCGGAGTCAAAAAGATTTGCGAAAATGCGAAGCTTCCCTCCTGGTACAAGGAATCCCCGCTGGTCGTTTCTTATCCGGTCCGCGGCAGGCACGACACCGACGAGATGAACGAGAACCCGCTGTTCTACCCTTACACGAACGCGCTTCCGGTTTTGGAGAGTATCGAAAAGGCGACCGGCGCGAAACTTCTCGTGCTTTTGATGCACTGGGAAGGAACTGCTCCGTGGGCGCCGCCTTACGTCTGGCCTCCCTACGGCGGCGTGGAGAATTTCAAAAAGTTCGCGGAGGAGCTTCACAGGCGCGGCGACCTTCTCGGCGTTTACTGTTCCGGATTCGGGTACACTCTTAAGAGCAACCTTTGGGACTATTCTTGCGAGGAAGATTATAAAAACGAGGGACTCGAGGACGCGATGTGCGCCGGACCTGATGGGGAAGTGAAAATTAGCCGCATCTGTAGAGATCAGAGAAGCGGTTACGACACTTGTCCGGCGTCGGAAAAGGGACGCGAGCTGCTAACGGAGGCGTACGTTCCCGTGTTTGAGAGCGGCGTCGACTACGCGCAGATTCTCGACCAGAATCACGGCGGCGGACAGTATTTCTGCTACAGCAGGAATCACGGCCACGGCCCCGGTCCCGGCGCATGGATGACGGAAAACATGGACCGTCTGCAGAAGGACTGGCGCGGAAAAGCGGGAAATATGATTCTCGGGTGCGAGTCGGCGGCGGCAGAACCCTTCATCGGTAACCTGGCTTTTAACGACAACCGGTTTGAACTCAACTACTTCTTCGGAAGACCGGTGCCGCTCTACAGTTTCATCTACCACGAGTATATCAGAAACTTCATGGGCAACCAGTGCTGCAACCCGTTTAAGGACAGCGACGACACGCTCAGGTACAGGATCGGATATTCGTTCGCGGCCGGCGACGCGCTGACGCTGATTCTTTCCTACGACGGCAGGATCTCTTCCGCGTGGGGACTTCGCGATTTTTCTGTATTCCCGGACGGCGAAAAGGCGCTCCGGTTTGTCCGGAATCTGACCGCTTTTTATAAAGACGTCGCGTTTGACTTCCTTTCGTGCGGAAGGATGGCAAAGCCGAAAAAGATGACTTGCGGAAAAGTTGTTTTCGGTACGAAGTTCATTCCCAGGGAGTTCCACGTGCTGCCATCGATCCACACTTCCGCGTGGGAGACGAAAGACGGCAGGGTGGCGCAGCTGTTCGTGAATCCGCAGGACACAGACGAAAAGGTAGAAGTTGAAGGCGAGGCTGTGACCGTTCCCGCCCTCGGAGCGTGCGTCAGGTATTTCAACTTTTAAGACGGCGGGTGAGAAGATTGAATAAGGTCGGAACGCAAACAATTGAGACGGACAGACTGATACTTCGAAAATTCAGATTAGAGGACGCGGAGGATATGTATGCGAACTGGGCGTCCGATCCCGAAGTCACGAGATTCCTGACGTGGCAGCCGCATCCGAATGTTGACGCGACGAAGAGCCTTCTCTCTGACTGGATACAAAGGTATGAAGACGGCGGATACTTTAACTGGGTCATGGAGCTTAAAGAAACCGGGAAGGCCATCGGTAACATTTCTGTCGTCAAGCTTAAAGAGAATACAGAGACGGCTGATATGGGCTATTGCATGAGCAGGGCATACTGGGGAAAGGGACTGATGCCGGAAGCGTTAAGAGCCGTGATGGATTTTCTGTTTGATGTCGTCGGAGTAAACCGTGTTGCCGCCTGCCATGACGTGAACAATCCGAAATCGGGACGCGTTATGGATAAAGCCGGCATGAAGCAGGAAGGAATTCTCAGAGTTGCCGGCAGGAACAATCTCGGAATCTGCGACGAGGTTTGGCACGCGATGATCCGGAGCGACAGGAAGAACTGACCGATTAATTTATTTATCGTTTACGTGAACCATGGGGCTTTCAATGAGATTTGAAATACTCTTCAAACTGTTTGATGAAAAGCATATCAACATTGATGAAACGTCTTTTTCCTTCAAAGACGACGCTCGGAAAGCGGAGCATTTCATAGGGTATCAGCCGCAGTATGAGTCTCCATATTGGATCGGATACTGTGACGTGGAAGGCGGATGCGACTTTAAGACTGCGAAAGAATTGTTTGATGCGCCTGTTTTTGAAGGACGTTCCCTGAAAGACAGATGGGATGATGTTGTACTTATTTCAATTGGCGGGATCAGTATTGATGAATGGAATGTTGATTTCTGTCCGCCAAGCAGTTGATGTTTTGCCTCAATATAATTAAGATGTGGCCTGTAGCGGGAACATTCCAAGTCACTGCAGGCTTTCCTTTTACCGTTAGAGCCTCAAAAACGGGCCACAAACCGCTTCTGCGCTAAAAGACGGTAAATTTAACCTCTGCAAGCAGAAGCGCTTTAAAGCGCCTCTCCGCGCGTCTAAATGCATATATATAAAGCGGCCGCGCCCCCGAATAAAACCAGGGGGGCGCGGCCTTCCGCACAAACAGTTAATTCAGAATCATTCTTCCGTCTCACCGGACGACCCGGATTCTTCAACGGTTACGTTTTCGACAACGTTTGCATCCGGCGCAGACGTTGCCGCCTTTTTCTTAAACCTGAAAATCTTGCTCCTGAACAGAAGAATCACGATAAACGCCAGCAGACCGACCAGAATCAGCAGCGTCATTATAGGCTTCGTCGGCGCCAGCGTCGCCAGCAGCATCATCGGGAAGCCGAACACGATGGCGGGGAAGTTCTGGTAGACCATGTTCTCGGCGGCCGGTGTTTTAAACTCGCCGTCGATCTCGCGGAGCAGGATGATTCCCGTGCAGGCGGTGCCTGTCAGCATTCCGTACATCATCAGGAACTGTTCCTCGGGGTAGTCCTTGAAGAGCGTTCTCGACACCAGCAGGTTGTAGAAGTAGGTGACCAGCAGTCCCGCGAACGCCATGATAATGATGACGCCCCAGTAGTTCTTGAGCGCGCTCAGCCTGATTGCGGCGATTCCCGCGACGACCATCAGATCGAAGAAGAAGTTGCTCGCACGCGTCATCAAAAAGCTGTTCACGTAGTCCTTCTTGATGACTTTGATCTTTTTCAGCCAGTTCATCAAAAGCTTGATAAGGGTCGCAGAAATGACGCCCAGCAGGAAGTTAAAGCCGAAAATGACCGATTTCATGCCCGGAACGAGCTTCCCGAGGCCGAACATCAGCAGGAACGTGACGACGTAGGCGAGGGCGATAAGTGCGATCTGAATCGTCAGCTTGTCGATGCTCTCCTGCATCGGGATCTCGTTCTCGCTCTCGATGTCCTCGGATTTGAGCGCTGCGTCCTTCTTGTCAAGAACCTTGATTTTGCCCTTCTTTTTGAGAATGTTAAGATGGATGACGCCGCCGATGCTGGCGCTGATGAAACCGAGCGCAGCTATAGTAAGTCCGAAGCTCTTTCCGCCGTCAAAACCGTATTCAGTCTCGAAAATACCGCCGTAGTTGAGCGCCTGGCCCGTGCCCTGGCCGTAGCCGAAGGGAAGAAGAATTCCCGCCGCTTTAAAGAAGCTTGGAATTGCAAGAATTGCCAGCAGCGAGATGCCGAGACCGACTATCGCTTGAATTAAATAGGTAGATACCGTCTGCAGACCGGTGTTGAAGATCTCGGAGGTGCGTTTTTTGTTGAGCTTCTGGCCCGAGGGCTTGAAGGTCGACGCAATGAAACCCAGCGCCAGGCAGTGATATGTGATGATCTCAAGCGAGACGCTTCCGCTTCCGCCAAAGAAAGCTGTGTCGAACATCACTTCGCCGGTTATCAGCTTGTAAACCGACGCAACGAGCAGCAGCAGGGCGCCGGCGAGCACCGAGACCGGAATCAGCGAGTTCCTGAGAAATTTTATAGACCTTCTCAGAACGTTCGCGACCAGCAGGCTGATAAGCAGCACCGCCAGTATGTTGAACGCGCTCCAAACGTTAAAGTCCCAGAAATTTTCCATCGTTGTCTCCTCTGGTAATGTTTTTATAACGGTGGTAGAAGTTCACGTACTTGACCGCGTTGAACCTCTTGCCGCCTTTGAACTGGTAAACATTGTCTTTGTAATATATGTTGAGCTTGTTTCTGCCAAGCACAGAAGCGGCCTTCACGTCGTCGAAATCGAGCGACAGCGCCTTGTCCGTACCCTCGTTCACGGTGATCCTATTTCCGTAGAGCGCCAGCTTCGCGGCCTTGTCGAGAACCTCCTTCGACTCGTAAAGATGCACCTCGATGAGCTTCGCTTCGTCACGGTAGAGCGGCTCCTCGCAGTGCGCGAGAAGGTCGAGATTGTTTATATACTCGTTCTGGAAGTCGTACCAGTCGCCGAAATACTCGAAGGGAAGGTCGAATCCGACGCCTTCAAGCCGCTTGTCCGCGCCGTAGTTGACGGTGCGCCCGCACTTCAGGCACTTAAAAGTGTTCTTTTTACTTTCAAACTCCGAAAGCCCGCAGAAAGGGCAGACGTAGGCGATGCGCTCAATGTACTCCGCGCGCCTGTTCGATCTGAAAATCCCCTTGGGCGAGGCTTCTTTCTGAGCCTCGTTGACAAAAATGCCGTCGGTGATTGCCTTCAAAAACTCCTCGTCTGTCATCGCGGCGTATTCTTCAGGCTCGATCACTCGCGAAACGTATGCGTGCATTCTGCCTCTGCGCGTTCCGTCGCTCCACCTGGGTTGCACGCCGTAGCCGCCCTCGATTCTGTAGGTGGCGACAGGAAGGTTCAGCTTCCGCGCGAGCTTAATAATGGCAGGGTTAATCGACTCGGTCTTTCCGCTGTACGTTCTGTTGCCCTCGGGGGCGATGGCGATAGTGCCGCCTTCCTTGGCGACCTGCAGGCAGTTTTTGACCGCCCTGAAGTCGGTGAGCTGCTTTTTGATTGGTATCGGGGCAATCAGCCATTTGATCAGGCGGGAAGTGAACCCGTTCGAGAATATGTCCTCGGTCGCAACGTAGTAAACCGCGCCGGAAAATGAAATGCCGACAAAGAACTGATCCATCGGAGTCTGGTGGTTCAGCATGATGAAGTACTGCCTGCCTTTATTTTTGAATTTGTCGACTTTCAGGCCGTATTTTATGAGAATTATAGGTACAAGAACCGGATAGACCAGATTCCTCACAAATTTATGGCGGGGTTGAACCCATTTGTTTTTCCTGTCAGCCATACTCGTACCGCCGTATGAGAATTATACGTGAATTATATAACCGGGAAGAGCGTTTTTCAAGAAATTTCGGTTGTCCGCCGGTAACTTAAGATTGTTTAAGGCAGGGCGGCGCTTTACACCGGCTCGGGAGCTTCGGTCCAGAAGTCAAACGAACCGTTCTCGCACTTTTCCGCGGCGTAAAGGGTTATGTATACGGTCGCTTTCTGAAAAGGTCCGGTGACGCCGGAAAAACCTTCGGTGGGCTCCAACGTGAACGAATCGACCGTTTCCTTTTTTACGTCGAAGCTCACCGTCATAGAGCCGCTCTCAAGCGACGCCTCGTAGAAGACCGACTCGCCCTCGGCGCACCTTATCGTGATGACTTTTTTGCCTTTGAAGGACATAAAGCTGAGTTTTACGTGTCCGTTGGCGCGGTTTTCGACCATACCGATGCCGATGAAACTCTCCGAGTAAGCGCAAGAAGTCAGAGCAACAACCAGAATCACTGCCAGAACCGCAGCAAGAATTTTCTTCATTTTTACATCTCCTTGGTATCTTTCAAATATGTTTTCCGGCGGGATTTGCGACATTCCGGCCGGTTTTGTCTCAAAAATGCTCGAACCAGCCGTTGATCTGCTTCGGGAACGCGTCAAGCGCCTTTCCCGCATTAGGGCCTGTTTCAGTGCCGGGAAGGTACGAAAACGTCTCCGGTGTGTACGAGTCGAACCCGAAAACGAGCTTTGAGAGGGCGGCGGGGGACATGGTAATGTCCGGCGCCACGGAGCGGGTTTCGTCAAGCTTCGCAACAAACGTTGAATGTTCCTGCGTGCGCCCGGATACCGAATAAATGCCGTCCGTTTCCGCCTCGCCGCCTTTTACCTTGATCGTGAACGTCCAAAACCCCGGTCTGTACGGCACCAGTGCCAGAGTTTTTTCAACGTCCAACACCTTCGCCATTATATCCGGCCGCAGCGAGTACCGCGTCTCCATGTAGCTTTTCAAAACCGAATCCACTTCGGGAACCGGCCCGGTGTCGCAAAGAACGACACGTTTCTGCTCGCCCTCGAACATCCTCATAAATCCGAAGAGTTTATTTAGGGCGTCAGGCGACAGGAAGCCGATCTGCTTCACGAACAGGCCGTCCGGGTCGCAGCGGTTGACGCCGTCGAAGTGCTTCCGGTTGTCGATTTTAAGATGCCCCGTGATTTTCCCGTCCTCGACCAGAACGCACGTGCCGGCGCAATCAACCGTCTCCGCGTACTGTCTGAACATCAGGTTGCGCTTTTCTGAAAAGCGGTCGTAATACGCGACGAACGCGGGAACGAGCGCCTTTGTCAGCGGGACGAGCCCTCCGAAAAAAGGAACAAAACCCAGCGTTTCAATCGGGAACGAAGTAATGACGGTGTCGCTGACCCGCTCGTAGCCGTATCTCCTGTAAAAATCGGACGAAAACGCGTGAAGCACCGCTATAGGGGCGCCTTTCTCGCGGCCGAACGTCTCGCCGATATTCATCATGCGGCGGATCAGGCCCTGTCTTCTGTACTGCGGCTTGGTCTCGAGCCCGCAAACCGCGAGCGTCGTTATATATTTTCCGCCGAACCGCATTTCTTTGAGCGCAAACGTTCCCGAAGCCATCTCGTCGCCGCTTTCCGACATCGCGCGGATGTGCAGGCTTTTATCGGTGAATTCTTTCGCGAAAGTTACTTCCATATTACCGTTCCGGAACCTTTCTTCAATGTGTCAAGTCCCCATCAGAGCTATTAATCAACGTGTCGAACCGGGGTTTTTATTTCGCCTTTTATTTTATAAAAACCGCGTTCTCCAGTCAATATTTTTTCACACCATCCGGACGCTCCGCCGGCGAAATAACTTGAAAACCGCACCGCTTTGCTGGTATAATGAAACCGGTTAAATTGAAGAGATTTCCGCCGCGCAAGCGCCAAAACGCACGCGCAGTTGATTGCGGAAGAAAGGACGGAATAAATGAAAAGGGTGCTTCTTTTAGGCGACTCGATAAGAATGGGCTACGACGAATACGTGAAGGAGCTTCTTACGGGCGAGTTTGAAGTGGTTTACGACGACGCCGACAACGGACGGTTCGCCGCTTATACGCTCTGGCAGGCCAACCAGTTCTTCAGGCACTGCGGCCGGTTCGACGTGGTTCACTGGAACAACGGTTACTGGGACATGAACGTTGAGGCGCCTATGGTTGAGGCGATCCACCCGGTTCCTGAGTACGTTCATTTTCTGGGAAGGATTCTCGCCGAGATCAGGCGGAACGGCGCGGTGCCGGTATTCGCGACTTCGACTCCGATTCTCTCCGAGGAGGCGGCGCAGGCTGTGATGAAGGAGGGAATTCCGCGAACCTTCTACAAAAACGAGTGGGTCGCCGAGTACAACAAGGCGGCGGTCGATTTTATGGAGCGCGAGGGCGTCGCGGTGAACGACCTCTATTCGCTGTGCCTCGAAAGCCCGACCTATTACAAGTGCCCGGATCTTCTGCACCTCACGCAGGAAGGCTATAAAAGGTGTGCCGAGCAGACGGCGGCGGCTATCCGCAAGGCTGCGGATTTTACCTGAATTTAGGCTAAAAATATGATCGTGTCTCTTGATTTCGGGAATATTTACTCAAAGTACGTTCTTGTGCAGCCGGTAGACGAATACGAGCTTTCAACGATTGAAAGCGAGGTTCGGCTAATCAAGGAGCTTTCCGGAAAGGACTTCATGCTTAAGGCGTTCCCGGTTAATGACTGGAACAACAACCTCTCGCCGTGGAATGCGCCGCCGGTTTTCGGAAAGAATGGTTTCGGAGACGGCGCCGCAAATACTCTCGATCAAATTCTGCAACATTGCGGCGACAGGTCGAAAACGTATTTCATCGGGGGCTACTCACTGGCCGGACTGTTTTCGCTCTGGGCGGCTTTTCAGACTGACTTGTTTGAGGGAGTAGCGGCGGCCTCTCCGTCCGTGTGGTTTCCCGGATTTTCGGATTTTGTAAAGGCTAACAATATCAATTGCGGCAGCGTTTATCTCAGTCTGGGAGACAGGGAGGAGCAGACGCGAAATCCGGTTATGGCGACGGTGGGCGACCGCATTCGCGACATTCACGAAACACTTTCTGAGCGCGGTGTGGAATGCGTTCTCGAGATGAACGAAGGTAACCATTTCAAAGACGCTGACCTCAGGACCGCGAAGGCGTTTTCATGGCTGCTCAGAAAGTATCCGGAGCAATAATGTTCATTTTTGGAGGAAAACCATGAAACTTTTGGGAGTTGAAAAGGTAGACGGCAAGCTGCCGTACTTGTATTCTGAATGGAATTTGACTTACAGAGTCGGCTGGGACAGCATTTTAAAGGCGGTGTCTCTTATTTACGAGTATACGGACGACCCGGAGCTGCAGGTCGGCGACGCGGACGGCGATAGAGACATCACTGTAAATGATGCCGAAGAAGTGCTTTCGATCGAGGAATACGGCAGAATCACGATTACGGGCACTTCCCAGATCATCCAGGTGCCTGTTATGATCACGTTTTACAACCAGAGCGACTTTGTCAGGGTTTCGGTGCGCTGCGTCACCGAAGAGTTCGAAGAGGCCGACTATAAGAAGTTCAACCTGTCCATGTGCCAGTATTTGGATTCGGCCGAGATTGCGATGTTCGGCTGAAACCGTAAATTATTGTACGTGAATTGATTGAATTGCGGAGTGAACCGGGATGAGAATGTGGGCGCGGCTCAGGAAGCCTTTTAAAAGTGGCGACGGCACTTTGGTTTATAAAATAATGCTTTTCGAGACCGGAGAGGGCTTCTATTTGTTTGCGTATGACTCGCCGGAAGCCGTTTTAAGCTCCGCCGACTATTTGTACGATTCATCCGAAGAGCTTTTTGATGACTTGAACGGTCTCGTCGACGAAAACGGCTGGCAGGAACTTGACGACCCGCTGCCGGACTGCCAACACGACGCCTTTATACCGCTTCGCGTGAAGGGCAGGAACGCCGGAAATCCGGAGTGGGGCGTTTACGAAACGCTTAAGGACGGCGAGTGGGTCGATTTCAAACCGTATAACGAAAACGAAGGAAACCTGAATACCGCCGTTTACCGCGACTCGCATTTTACGCTGGGTCAGGACACCGCAAGCGTGTTCCTGATTTCGGGCGGCAGGAAGCTCATGCTTTCATGCCACCCTTACGAGCCTTGCCTTTATATTAAAGAAGAGAACGGACGGCTGACTGTTGTGCACAACGCGTTCGACCCGTCTGAAGTCTTGGAAGTTTTTGCGGAAGGCGGCAAGGTCAGGTCTGCGACCGGTCTTGAATACGGACCGTTAGAGTTCTGCAAAATGGTCGAATACGCGGCGGGGAAGGGTGATATCTACATAGACGACGCCGAGAAGGTGTTCGGCTTGGAATCAAGATAAATCAACAGAACTGGCAACTGTTAGCAAAATTAATTTTCTTATCGAAAACGGTATTGACAAAGCGTATTTAAATCACTAATATAGTTAGCGGCGGCTAACTGTCGCCGACTATCAATATTTAAATGTCTTTTGTGGAGATTATTATATGTGGCTGAAAGTTGCTGAAGGAATACTGATTCCGTTTATAGGGACGGCGCTCGGTTCGGCATGTGTCTTGTTCATGAAGAAAGAACTGGGCAGGACAGTGCAGCGGGCGCTTACCGGATTTGCGGGCGGAGTAATGGTTGCTGCGTCGATTTGGAGCCTTCTGATTCCGGCAATGAACCAATCCGCCGGAAAAGGAAGGTGGGCGTTTCTGCCTGCTTTCATTGGATTCTGGCTTGGAATTCTTTTCCTACTCATTCTCGACAGAATCATACCGCATCTTCACATGTACGCGCAACAGGCGGAGGGACTGAAAAGTAAGGCGAAAAAGACGACGATGATGGTGCTGGCGGTAACGCTTCACAACATTCCCGAAGGAATGGCGGTTGGTGTCGTTTTCGCGGGATTGTTGTCCGGTTCAGCCGAGATTACCGCGGGCGGCGCGCTGGCGCTGTCGATCGGTATCGCTATCCAGAACTTCCCGGAAGGTGCGATTATCTCGATGCCGCTTCACGCGGAAGGAAAGTCGAAGGGCAGGGCATTTCTTGACGGCGTGCTGTCAGGTGCTGTGGAACCTGTCGGAGCACTTTTGACTGTTCTTTTTGCGGGTCTTTTCGTACCGGCGATGCCTTATCTGCTCTCGTTCGCGGCCGGGGCGATGATCTACGTTGTCGTCGAAGAACTCATTCCAGAAATGGCGGCGGGCGAGCATTCGAACGTCGGCGTGGTGATGTTCGCGCTCGGATTCACCGCAATGATGGCGCTTGACGTGGCGCTCGGATAGATACATTAAACATTGTGGTGCTGAAGCCATTTGTTTTTACATGTTCAGTGAGCTGTCAGTAACTCAAGGTGGAAAAATGAATAAAATCACGGTTAAAATAAACGGAATGATGTGCGGCATGTGCGAAGCGTATATTTGCGACACGTTAAGAAGGGCATTCCCGGATGCGAAAAAGGTTAAGGCGTCGAGAAGCAGGGGTGAAGCAACGTTCCTAACCGCAAACAGTATCGATGAAGAGGCGGTGAAAGAGGTGATAAACGAAACAGGCTATGCATTTGTCTCCGTTTCATCTGAGGAATACAAAAAGAGCGGACTGTTCGGGAGATAAAGGGTGACAACAGTATTCTGCTAGAATTTAAATTGCCGTTAATTACCCGAATCCATGCTGAAAAGCATGCTGCCGGTCGTCTCGAAGCTCCTGGTGAGTCTGATGTTCAAGGCGGGGAAGAAATTCCCGGAGGAGTGCAGGGCAACGAGAATCGATATCGACCGGAAGCTTTCAGAGATTCTCCGGAACTGGTGATTATTGTCTTTACAAATCCGCTTTAAAGGAATACCATTATCGCGTACAACCGGAATTAGCGGAGGAAACTTATGATTTTGGCGGCGATAATTGAAATTGCGGTAGCGGCGGTCTGCATTGTCATTGGAGTCCTTCTTTGGGCTAAGCGCATGATTTCACTTTTGCACGACTACCACTATAAGCATGTAAAGGAAGAAGATATTCCGGCTTATACGCGGCTTATGGGAATCGGAATCATACTCATCGGCGCAGGAATCTTCGTCACGGGACTGCTGAACCTGTTTTATTCGTCTTTCTGGTGGATTCCGCTGCCTGCGGGATTTTTCACGGGTGTTGTTGTAATACTTGTTGCGCAGAAAAAGTACAACGGATCCGTAATGGGCTAAAAATCGGGGTTTAACGGAAATGAAAAGAACTGTTAAAAGCAAAAGAGCACGAATAATATTGATACTTTCGGCGTCGGTAATCGCCGCGTTTTTGATTGCCGTCATCGCCGCTTTTGTCGCGCTGGAGGTCCGAACGTCAGCCGTTCATGACGATTATTCGTCCGTTTTCAAGGACGCGAAGTACGCCACGCCGGTTTCGGTTGAGGGAGTTAATGTGATTGCGCAGGACGTGTCCTGCGGGTACGCGGTCATCGAAATGTTTTCTGCCTGGCGCGGCGGCGGAATTACCGAGGAAAGCCTTTACGACGAATACGGAAGGGTCGTCACGTCTACCGGAAAAAGCTTCGAGAAAGAGATGAACAAGCGCTTCCCGGAGTACAAGACGGAAATGCGCAAGTATCTCAAAAACGCCGAACTGATAGATCTCGTTTACGACCAACTCTCGAAGGGCGTTCCGGTTCCTTTTGAGTGGGCGGCGCTCTACGGAGACGAGTGGACGCTTCACTATTCGCTGATCACCGGCATGGACATCCCGAACGACAGGATAACCGTTGCCAACCCTTACGGCTACGTCGAGGAATTGACCGTCGACGACTTTCTGAAAAGAACCAGCTTTGAAGCCTACGAAAATATGCCCCTGTTTTTGAAGCTCGGGTTTGCGTTCGGTGTTTTTGAAAAGAACACGATCTTTACCGTAAATAGCGTTTCCACGCATAAAATTACCGGCAAATGAACCGGAAGCTTACCGTTCACGGCGTTGATATTAAGGAGGAGAAGGATGCTCGCGCTATTCACTCCAGAATACAAGGATCTTTGGTTTCGGCAGACGATGCTTGCTGACAGTGAAACAATGTCCTACAACCATGCCTGGGGCGGCACGATTCCGTTTCCGGAAGAGGACTGGCGGGAATGGTATGATTTCTGGATAGTGAAACCGGAAGGAAAGCGGTTTTACCGGTATCTGAAAGACGATTCCGGGCATTTTGCGGGAGAGGTTGCGTACCATTATGATCCCGAGCTGAAAGGTTATGCCGCCAACGTCATAGTATATTCTGAATTCAGAGGAAGAGGCTTCGGCGGGACCGCGCTTGATTTGCTTTGCGCTGCGGCGAAGGAGAACGGAATTACCGAGCTCTATGATGACATTGCGGCCGACAACCCGGCTTACGTGATGTTTATAAGGCACGGATTCACGGAAGTTTCGAGAACTGAGAAGAAAATCATTTTAAAAAGGTTCTTTAGGGCGCTTTCTGAGTGCGTGACCGGATTAATTGCTACATGCAGAAAAAAGGTGTTGCATTATTTCACGCAATGGTGTACAATAATGTCCGCGTTTTAAGTCTTTGCTTGAACGCAAAATATGGAAGCGTATCGAAGTGGTCA